>JBBRTH010000016.1:0-90195 GCA_038244615.1 Mycobacteriales bacterium
AGATGGAAGGCACCGAGCAATGAGCGTCCTCGCAGCAGGCGAAACCATCGGCAACCCGGTGGCCAACATCGGCATCTTCGCCCTCTTCGTCGTCATCACGATGATCGTGGTGATCCGGGCCAGCAAGAAGAACGCGACCGCCGACGAGTTCTTCACCGGCGGCCGGTCGTTCTCCGGCCCGCAGAACGGCATCGCCATCGCCGGCGACTACCTGTCGGCAGCCAGCTTCCTCGGGATCGCGGGCGCCATCGCCGTCTACGGCTATGACGGCTTCCTGTACTCCATCGGCTTCCTGGTGGCCTGGCTGGTCGCACTGCTGCTGGTCGCCGAATTGCTCCGCAACACCGGCAGATTCACGATGGCGGACGTGCTGAGCTTCCGGCTCAAGCAACGCCCGGTGCGGATGGCCGCCGCCACGTCGACACTGACGGTCTCGCTGTTCTACCTGCTGGCGCAGATGGCGGGTGCCGGCGGCCTCGTCGCGCTGCTGCTCGACATCAAGAGCCGCGGCGGGCAGTCGATCGTGATCGCCGTCGTCGGCATCCTGATGATCGTCTACGTCCTCGTCGGCGGCATGAAGGGCACCACCTGGGTGCAGATCATCAAGGCGGTCCTGCTGATCGTGGGCGCCGCGGTGATGACGGTGATGGTGCTCGCCAAGTTCGGACTGAACTTCTCCGAGATCCTCGGCTCGGCGCAGACGGCCATTGCGGGATCGGCCGACAAGGCCGTCGCGGCGCGTGACGTGCTGGCGCCCGGTGCGCAGTACGGCGGGTCGACCGTGTCCAAGATCAACCTGCTGTCGCTGGGTCTGGCACTCGTGCTCGGTACCGCAGGCCTACCTCACGTGTTGATGCGCTTCTACACGGTGCCGACCGCCAAGGAAGCCCGCCGCTCGGTGGTCTGGGCGATCGCCTTGATCGGTGCGTTCTACCTCTTCACCCTGGTGCTCGGCTACGGCGCCGCGGCACTGGTCGGGCCCGACCGCATCCTGAGCGCAGCCGGTGGCGTCAACTCCGCGGCACCGCTTTTGGCGTTCGAGCTCGGCGGCGTGGTCCTGCTCGGCGTCATCTCCGCGGTCGCGTTCGCGACCATCCTGGCGGTCGTCGCGGGCCTGACGATCACCGCGTCGGCGTCGTTCGCGCATGACATCTACGCCAGCGTGATGAAGAAGGGCCAGGTCAGCGAGAGCGAGCAGGTCAGGGTCTCGCGGATCACGGCTGTGGTCCTCGGCATCTTCGCGATCGGGCTCGGCATCCTGGCGAACGGCCAGAACGTCGCGTTCCTGGTGGCGCTGGCCTTCGCGATCGCCGCGGCGGCCAACCTCCCGACGATCGTGTACTCGCTGTACTGGAAGCGGTTCAACACCCGCGGCGCGCTGTGGAGCATGTACGGCGGGCTGATCTCGACGCTGGTGCTGATCGTCTTCTCCCCCGCCGTGTCGGGTGCGAAGACGTCGATGATCCCGAGCGTGGACTTCGCCTGGTTCCCGCTCGCCAACCCGGGCATCGTGTCGATCCCGCTGGCGTTCGTCCTGGGCATCGTTGGCACGCTGACGTCGAAGGTGACCGGCGATCCCGCGCTGAACGCCGAGATGGAGGTCCGGTCGCTGACGGGTGTCGGCGCCGAGAAGGCGGCCGCGCACTGATTCGAGGCCGGGAAGCTCTGGCGGCTGCCCGGCGTTGACCGCCTCGTGCCTACGATTACGCGAGTGACCGAACCGCCGACGACCTCCACCCGTCGACGGTTCGGTTTCGCGCTGCTGGCGTACGCGTTCGCGGCGATCATGCTCGGCACCACGATGCCAACGCCGATCTACGCGCTCTACGCCGACCGCATG
This sequence comes from Mycobacteriales bacterium, assembly GCA_038244615.1. Taxonomy (GTDB): domain Bacteria; phylum Actinomycetota; class Actinomycetes; order Mycobacteriales; family Mycobacteriaceae; genus Mycobacterium. The sequence continues at coordinate 1,841 of JBBRTH010000016.1, forward strand.
CACTTCGCGGTGCTCACCACCACGATCATCTTCTCCACCTACGCGGTCGGCGTCCTGACCGCACTGCTGGTGTTCGGACGATTGTCCGACGCGGTCGGCAGGCGCCCGGTTCTGCTCGCCGGGGCGGGCTTCGCGCTGGCCAGCGCCGTGGTGTTCCTGTTCGCCGACGACGTCCCGCTGCTCCTGGTGGGCCGACTGCTCTCAGGGCTCTCGGCAGGCATCTTCACCGGCACCGCCACGGCCGCAATCGTCGAGGCCTCACCCGCCGATCAGCGCGATCGGGCGACGTCGATCGCGACCGTCGCGAACATCGGCGGGTTGGGCGCTGGGCCACTCCTGGCAGGGGTACTGGTCCAGTACGCCCCGCACCCGCTGCAGCTGTCGTTCGTCGTGCACGTCGTCCTGGTGGTGCTGGCCATCGGCGCGGTGCTGATGGCGCCCGAGACGTCGGCGCGCGCCGGACGCATTGGACTCCAACGACTCTCGGTGCCCGCCGTGGTGCGGCCGGTCTTCGTGACCGCGGCGACGGCGGCGTTCGCAGGCTTCGCCGTGACGGGGCTCTTCATGGCCGTGGTGCCGGCGTTCGTCAAGTCGGTCATCGGCATCGACAACCACGCCATCGCCGGTGTCGTCGCGAGTTCGATCTTCGTCGCCTCGGCGATCGCACAGTTGGCGGGTCGCCGCATTCCGCCACGGCGGGCCATCGCGATCGGTTGCGGGATCCTCGTCGTGGGCATGGCGATTCTCGCTGTCGCGCTGCAACTCTCGTCGCTGCCGCTGCTGGTCGTCGCAGCCGTCGTGGCCGGTGTCGGCCAGGGCATCAGCTTCAGCCGCGGTTTGGCGGCCATCGGCGAACTCGCACCGCCCGACCGCCGCGCCGAGGTCAGTTCCACGTACTTCGTCGTGGCCTACGTCGCGATCGCGGTGCCGGTGGTCGGCGACGGGTTCGCGTCCCAACACCTAGGGCTACGCACCGCCGGGGTCAGCTTTGCCGTCGCCACCGCGGTGCTCGCAGCGATCTGCCTCGCGGCGATCGTCTTTCAGGAACGACGGTCGGCCGTCGAGGTCTGAGTCAGGCGGGGAGTCTGGTCGGCTAGCCGCTCTTGCGGCGGAACTCCCGATGGGCCTCCGCAGGACCGGTCGAGCGCGGACCGTGCTTGCGCCCACCGTCCTTGTGTTCGGAGCCGCCACCGGCGGTGGCCTTCTTGCGTTCCAGCGCTTCGCGGAACTTGCGCTTGGTCTCGTCTTCGGGTTCCTCGGCCATGCCGCAAGACTAGCCTGCACAGGCCTGTCGATCGTCGCGTTTGACCAGTGATGATGCTCAGCGCATGCTCGGCGGCATGCCGTAAAGATGAGAGATGGGCATCGTCATCAGCACCCGCCGGTCGTCGACCATCGCCCGTCGGTAGTCGTCCCAGTCGGAGTGTTCCCCGGCGATGTTGCGGTGCAACGCGATCAGCCCCTCCACGGTGTCGTCGTTGGGTGTCATCGCCGGCGGGGTGAGCACGACGTCACCCTCCGCTACCGCATATGCCCAGCCGTCGTCGGAGCTGACGTGGATCGACGCGCGGGGGTCTCGACGCAGATTGCGGGTCTTGGCTCGCGGCTCGGTGATCGACACCTGGATGGCCACCTCACGCGCATCGAAGTGGTAACCGATGTTCGACAGCTGTGGTCTGCCGTCGCGTTTGATGGTGGCGAGAACGCCCAGCGAGTTGCCGCTGATCAAGGCCAACAGCTTGTCGTCGAACACGTCGCGTGTCATGTACGCCAGCGTACGACCGTGGCGAGGCCGGACGGCGGAGATTCCGCGGTTGGATCCCTACCATGAACTCATGACCACGATCGACGGCACCGCGTTGGACGGTGTCTCGGCCACGACGCTGTGGACGTTGCACAATCGCGGCACCGAGGCCAAGCGGTCCGATGGGGTGATCCGTGATCCGTGGGCGGTCACCCTGCTCGACACGATCGACTACGACTACCTCAAGTTCGGCAAGCCCAACCAGTCCCATGGCCTGCGCGCCGTCGCATTCGACGTCGCCACCCGCCAGTATCTGACGACCCGTCCGAAGGCGTCGGTAGTGGCGCTGGCGGAGGGGTTGCAGACGAGCTTCTGGCGCCTCGATCGAACCGGAGCGGTCGCCGAATCCATTTGGTACTCAATCGATCTGCCGCCCGTCATGGATCTGCGACGACGGCTGCTGCCCTACGACGCCCGCATCCTCGAACTCGCGCAGTCCGCGCTGCAGCGCAGTTGGATGGACCGCGTCGATGCGACGAACGGCGTGTTCATCACCGCCGAGGGTTTGTTGATGTACCTCGACCCGGAGGACGCGCTGGGCCTGATCGCCGACTGCGCCGCCCGCTTCCCCGGCGGCCAGATGATGTTCGACTCCGTACCGCGGTGGTTCAGCAACCGCACTCTCAAGGGCTTCAAGCTCTCTGCGCGCTACCTCGTGCCACCGATGCCCTTCGGGCAGTCTGCCGACGAGGCGCTGGCCATGGCGGGCACGGTCCCGGGCGTGCGTCTGGCGCGGGACGTCGCGATGCCTCCTGGTCGGGGTCCGTGGAAGCTGGCGGCAGCGCCGACCTGGGACCGCATCGGCCCACTGCGCCGCAACAGGCCCAGCATCACCGTGTTGGAGTTCGGATGACGCGGTACGTCGCCTTCCTCCGCGGCGTCAACGTCGGCGGCGTGAGCCTCAAGATGGCCGACGTCGCCTCGGCGCTCACCGACGCGGGGTTCTCCGACGTGACGACCGTGCTGGCGAGCGGCAACGTGCTGATGACCAGCAGCGCCAAGGTGGACACGGTGCGGACGAACGCCGAGAAGACGCTGCGCGACGCGTTCGGTTACGACGCCTGGGTCCTCGCCTACGACACCCAGGCGGTGCGCGACGTGTCCGAACGTTTTCCCTTCGAGCGCGAGGTCGACGGCCACCACTCCTACGTCACCTTCGTCACCGACGCCGACGTACTCGACGAACTCGCGAACCTGGCCGGGGATGCCGGGCCTGACGAGAAGATCGAGCGCGGCGACGGCGTCGTCTACTGGCAGGTGCCCAACGCCGGCACCCTCGACACCACCATCGGCAAGACCATGGGCAAGAAGCGGTACAAGTCGTCGACCACCACCCGCAACCTCAGGACCATCGAGAAGGTCATCAAGAAGAGCACCGCCAAGTGACTTCGGTACATTCGCGGAGGTGAGTTCCAACCAGAGTTCTACCCCGAAGATCGACGTCGCTCTGACCGGCGTCTCCGAGACCGCGTTGTTGACCTTGCAGGTGCGGGCGCACGAAGCCCGCAGGTCCGACTCCATCATCGACGATCCGATGGCAATCCAGCTCGTCGACTCCATCGAGTTCGACTTCGCCAAGTTCGGCTACACCCGCCGCCAGGACATGGCGCTACGGGCACTGGCGTTCGACGACGCCACCCGCACGTACCTGATCGACCACCCCTCCGCAACGGTCGTCGCGCTCGCCGAAGGACTGCAGACCAGCTTCTACCGAATCGATGCCAGTGGCGTCGGTGACCAATTCCATTGGCTGACCGTCGATCTCCCACCCGTCACGAAACTGCGCGAGCAACTGCTACCGCCCTCGGACCGGGTGAGCGTCTGCGCCCAGTCGGCGCTGGACTACAGCTGGATGGATCGGGTCGACACCGACGGCGGCGTGTTCATCACCGCCGAGGGCCTGCTGATGTATCTGGAGCCCACCGACGCTTTTGCGCTGATCACCGAGTGCGCCCGCCGGTTCCCCGGCGGTCGGATGATGTTCGACCTTCCACCGTCGTGGTTCGCGGGCCTGGCGCGGCGCGGCATGCGGACGTCGCTGCGCTATCGCGTGCCCCCGATGCCGTTCAGTCTGTCTGCCGCCGAAGCGGCCAAGCTGGTCGACGTCGTGCCGGAAATCCGCACCGTCTACGACCTGCCGTACCCCGCAGGCCGCGGTCACGTGCTCAACACCCTGATGTGGGCGGCCCATCGGATTCCGTTGCTGGACCCACTTCGGCCGGCCCTGACGTTGCTCGAATTCGGTTAGACGAACGCCTCTTCGACGTAGCTCAATGCGTCTGCCTTGCTGACCCCCAGCGCCTTGGCCGCGGCCGCGTAGGTGTGGGCCGCGGTCGCCATCGCGGCGTCGGCAGGATCGACCCGAGCCACGAAGGTGCCGAACCTGCCCCGCGTCTCCAGCAGCCCAGCCGCTTCCAGCTCGCGGTAGGCACGCGCCACCGTGTTGACCGCCATGTTCAGCTGTTGCGCGAGGTCACGCACGGTCGGCAACCTGGTCCCCGGCGGCAGCCTGCCATCCCGAACGCCCCCAATGATCTGAGTTCGCAGTTGATCGAACAGCGGCCTGGCACCGTCCGAGTCGACGCGAACCCACTCCCCCAAATCGGCCACGTGTCCAGTATCACAAAAAGCGGCTAGTTTGGTGGCGTGCAAGTGACGTTGCTCAGCGGAGCGGGGATGTCCGCGGAGAGCGGCGTCCCGACGTTCCGCGACGTCGAGACGGGCCTGTGGGCCAAGGTCGACCCCTACGAGATCTCCAGCTCCGACGGCTGGCGCCGCCATCCAGAGAAGGTCTGGGCCTGGTATCTGTGGCGGCACCACATGATGAAGTCCGTCGCGCCGAACGACGGTCACCGCGCGGTGGCCGCCTGGCATGACGGCGCCGAGGTACACGTCGTCACTCAGAACGTCGACGATCTTCACGAGCGCGCTGGCAGCAGACAGGTGTATCACCTGCATGGCAGTCTCTTCAGTTTCCGTTGTGACCGTTGCGGTTTGGCGTATCACGGCCCGTTGCCATCGATGCCGGAGCCCGTCGATACCGTCGAGCCGCCGACGTGTCGGTGCGGTGGCCTGATCCGGCCCGACGTGGTGTGGTTCGGCGAGCAGCTGCCCACCGTGGCGTGGGACCGTTCGGTGGAGGCGGTCACTCGGGCCGACGTCGCGATCGTGGTCGGAACATCCGCGATCGTCTACCCGGCCGCAGGGCTGCCCGAGCTGGCACTGGCCGAGGGGATTCCGGTCATCGAGATCAACCCCGAGGAGACGCCGCTCTCCGACCGGGTGACGGTCTCACTGCGCGAGAACGCCGCGACGGCGCTGCCGGGGCTGCTCCAGCGGCTGCCCGCGCTTCTCGACATCAATTAGGGGCCGGCCGCACCGCCCGGCCGATGGCGGTCTCCGAGACGGGCAACGGCACCCACGCGGGCATCAGCCACTCCCGTCGGGCAGCGCTGATCTCGAAGCCGGCATCGACGATCGACCGTTCGGTGTCTCGGTGGGTGTGGCAGTTGCCCAGCAATCGTGGCCACAGGGTCGCGTCGGCAAGTCTCTGTAGCAGCTCCCGCGGACCGGTGCTCGCCACATGTTCGAGGTAGCGCAGTTCGCCGCCGGGTCGCAATGTCGAGAACAGCTGCCGCAGAACGCTATCGGGCTCGCCGACCGAGCACAGCACCAGCGAGCAGACGACCGCATCGAAGGGTTGGCCGGCCTGGTACTTCTCCACGGTGTCGGTACTGACCGTGACGGGCACGGAGGCCTTGTCCGCGGCCTGCCGCGCGATGACGGCGAGCCGCTGCTCGGGCTCGACCGCGACCACCTCGGTGACCGTCGCGGGGTAGAAGGCGAAGTTGGTGCCGGTTCCTGCACCGACTTCGAGCACCCGACCGGACAGCCCGGCCAGATTCTCGCGGCGCAGTGTGCGGATCGACTCGGGTTCGCGGGTCGACATTCTCGACCATAGCCGCGCGAAGAAGGGGTTGTTCACGGTGCCCATTCCCCGGTCGCTGCGCTCCTGCCCACGGTGCCCATTCCCCGGTCGCTGCGCTCCTGCCCACCGGTGCCCATTCCCCGGTCGCTGCGCTCCTGCCCACCGGTGCCCATTCCCCGGTCGCTGCGGCTCCTGCCCACCGTGCTCATTCCCCGGTCGCTGCGCTCCTGCCCACCGGTGCCCGCATCAGCCATTGGCAAATCCCTTGATCATCGCGACCGCTTCCCGCGGTGTCACGTCGCGTCCCATCATTCCCGTCATGATCTGACCACAGCACGCCGAGCTCAACACCCTGTCCGCGAAATCCTCGACCTCGCCGAACGGGAGGTAGGGCCGCGAGATGAGGAGGGCCGCCACGCCGTGTGCGACGGTCCACAGTTCCAGCGCGGCCGTCGTCGCGTCGCCCTGCGGATAGAGGGCCTGCTCCATCAGCGACTCGATGGAGGTCCGCATGTGCACGAACGCCGAACTGTTCAGCGTCACGTCGACGTCGCTACCCGGCCTGCCCTCACCCATGGTGGCGATGCGGTACAGCTCGGGGTTCTGCAGCGCGAAGCGGACATACGCCAGGCCCTGTGCGCGAAGCCGGTGGATGGTCGACGGTTGATCGCGCTCGACCTGTTGCATCACCTGGTCGAGCGCCTCGAAGTATCTGGCGCACACCGCATCCAGCAGCGCGTTCTTGTCGGCGAAGTGCAGGTAGATCGATGGAGGGGTGACACCGACGCGTTCTGCCACGGAACGGATGGATACCGCCTTGGCGTGTCCTGTCTCCATCAGCAGATCGGTTGTGGCATCGAGGATTTCATCATGGAGTTGGTCACCCGAACCTCGCGCTGCACGGCGGCGTTTCGGTGGCCGCATCGTCACCGTCGGGTATCCGTCATCGAGACGGCGCCGTGGCTCGACGTCGTCCGCGGCGAGTCACCGCCCTCCGGTCCGGATTCGCTGATGCCCATCCGTTGGTGCAGTCGGACGAGCGGGGCGGGCGCCCACCAGTTCCAGCCACCCAGCACGTGCATGAAGGCAGGCACCAGCGTCATCCGGACGAGGGTCGCGTCGACGAGCACCGCCAAGGTCAGGCCGACGCCGAACATGCGCATGAACGAGACCTGGGCGGCGATCAACGCGGCGAACGAAATCGACATCACCAGGGCGGCGGCGGTGATGACCCGGCCGGTGTGCGCCAAGCCAAGGGCCACGCTCTCGTCGTTGGCAGCTCGTTGCGCCGCGCGGGTGGCGCCTGCGGGCGGCCTCAGTCTCAGCCAAAATTCGCGAATGCGGGCCACCAGGAACACCTCGTAGTCCATCGACAGACCGAACGCGATGCAGAACAGCAGCACCGGCATGTTGGCGACCAGCGTGCCCGTCGAGGTGGTCCCGAACGCACCTAGATGACCCTCCTGGAAGATCCACACCAGGGCCCCGAACGCTGCACTCAACGAAAGGATGTTCAGCACAACGGCTTTCAGAGGTAGCACGACACTGCCGGTGAGCAGGAACAGCAGACCGAACGTGATGACGCCGATGAGGCCGAGAACCCACGGCAGGCGGGTGGTGATCGCCTCGACGCTGTCGCGATTGATCTGGGCGATACCCGCGAACCGAACGTCGCGACCGTCGGGGCCTGCGACGTCGTGCAGTCTGTCGAGCTGTGTTTTGGACGCGTCGGAGAACAGTTGTGCACTACTACCGACGGTGAGCAGCGCGCTGCCGTCGGCGATACCCGTCGCGGCGGAGGGCGGCCCGACCGCCCTGCCGGCGACGAAGGTACCCGTCGGGGCGGAGACCGACGAGACGTCGGGCACTCGCGACAGGTCGGCGGCGTAGCGCTCCACCTCTGTTTCGGATAGTCCGTTCGCGTCCGGCACCACGACAGCCACCGACGCGGAGGAGTTGTCGACGTAGTCGTCGCGCAGTTGGTCGCCCACCTGGTGTGCCGACGCCGACTTCGGCAGCACTCGTTCGTCGGGGAATCCCCACTTGACACCCAGGAACGGGGCGCCCAGAGCCAGCAGCAGCACCACTACGGCGAGCCCGACCGGAACGGCCCGGCGCATGATGGCCTTCGTCGAGCGATACCAGAACAGCTGCTCGACGGGTTTCGGCGCCGGTGCGGGGCGGCGGGTCAGTCGGCGGAGCAATCTGCGGACGTCGAGACCGTCGAGCCGGTCACCGAGCAGCCAGATGGCCGCGGGAGTGACGATCACCGCGGCGGCCGCGGCGAAGCCGACCGTGGCGACGCCTGCGTAGGCGAACGACTTCAAGAAGTACATCGGGAAGAGCAGCATCGCGACCATCGACAGCGCCACCGTCGTCGCCGAGAACAGCACGGTGCGCCCCGCGGTCGACATGGTGCGCATCAGGGCCTGATCCCTCGGTACGCCGTCCGTCAGCTCGTCGCGATAGCGGCTGATGATGAGGAGGGTGTAGTCGATCGCGAGCGCCAAGCCCATGGCCGTGGACAGGTTGAGGGCGAAGATCGACACGTCGGTCTGCAGCGTGATGAGCCTCAACACCGACATGGACCCGACGATCGCGAGCCCGCCGACGATCATGGGCAACGCCGCGGCGACGAGACCGCCGAACACCCAGACCAGGACGAGGAAGCTCAGCGGAATCGCGATCGACTCCATCAGCAGCAGATCCCGTTGGGTCTGCTCGTTGATCTGCGCGTAGACCATCGCCGTTCCCCCCGACCGCACCGTGACGCCGTCCCGGTCGTGAACGAGCTCGTCGGACAGCGCCTTGGCGTACTTCTGCGCGTCGTTCTCCCCGCCGGTGATGCCTGCGACGATGAGCCCCGACCTCCCGTCCTTGCTGGTGAGCTCGGCGGCCGCCTGCGGGGGCACGGTCCACGCCGAGGTGACGTTGGCGACGTGCGTCGACTCCTCGAGGTGATCGACGATGCCGTTGGCCACGGCGGCGGCGTTCGGGCTGGTGGCGCCGTCGGGCGACGTCACGGTCACGAGCAGCTGCATGTCGCCCTGGTCGAACTTGTCGGTCAGTAACTGGGTCGCCTGGGCGGATTCCGAGCCGGGATCCTGGAAGCCGCCTGCCGAAAGGGTCTTGGCGACGGGGATGCCGAACACCGCGGCTGCGACCATGACCAGCGCCGAGATGGCAAGAATGCGCCGCGGGGCAGCGATCGCGAGCAGTGCGATTCGGTGCAGCACGTGAACCCCTCCGTCAGGATCGGCGATAACTTATCAGCGGTAACTCAGAAACGTCAACGGTCCTCATTCAGTGCCACGATCACGGCAACCGGATCGTTCAGCCGCATCAGACGGCAATAACGGGTTCACGGAAAACGCCGAGGGTGGTCGCGATGACGACCACGGACGCGAGGAAGCGATCGACCTCGGCCTCGTCCTCCCTGCACGACCTGGGACTGCTCGTCCTCCGGATCGCCGTCGCGGCGTCGATGCTGCACGCGGGACTCGTCAAGGCCTTGGACTTCAGCACCACCACGCAATTCATGGCGAGCGGCGGCTGGCGGATGTCCACGTTCGCCGCCTACCTCGTGACCGCGACGGAGATCGCGGGCGGCGCCGCCCTGCTCCTGGGGTTGCTGACCCCATTGGCGGCGTGCGGCATCATCGCGGCGATGATCGACGCCTGGGCGGTCAGTGTCTCCGGTGCGGCATTCTGGTCGGATCCCTTCAACGTGCCGTTCCTCGTGGCGTTTGCCGCGACGGCACTGCTCTTCACGGGTGCCGGTGGCTATTCGGTCGACGCGAAGGTCTTCGGCCGAGCGCGCTGGCCGGGGGTCGTGTCCATCGGGTTGTTCCTGGTGGCGATAGCCGCGGCCGTCGCCACCTGGGTGCTGCTGAACGGCACCAACCCGCTGCACCTGCATACCCCGGCCGCCGAGAAACCTACTCAGAGGTAAGAATTGCCAGGGTTTTCCGAAGCGTGACTCAAAGATCTCTTAAGGGTGGAGGTTACTGTTCAGTACATGTGGATCGACGACACCAGTGCAGATGTCATCAAGGTTGACTTCGAGGCCCTCTACCACGGGGACTTCCTGGTCGAGGGTGACTGCTCCGAGCAGTTCCCCGACCTCGCTCAAGCGGTCTGATCTCCCGCGGGTTCTCTCCCGCGCAATGTCGCCCGATTGACTGATCGAGTGTCCCTGGAGTGGCGACGACACGTCCGCAACCAGCAGCCGCCGACGGTAAACCGTCGGCGGTTTCTCTTGTGAAGGGGCATCGCTTCGAGGTCGCGCTGAAGGTCGTGATCCAATGCGAACCACGACCCTCAGCGCACGCTGAACGTTCTTATGCGGTCGCGGTCTCCGAGACCATGCCACCGAGGCGCGCGGTGATCAGATCCTCTGCGTCACGCACGATCCTTGAGATCAGTTCCTCACACGTCGGAATGTCGTCGATGAGGCCCATCACGGTCCCCACGGTCCAGATGCCCGCGTACGTCGCCGTCGTCGAACACCCGCCGTCCGCTCACCCCGGCGACCAGAGCCTTGACGTCCTCGAACCGCCTGCCGCCCTTGAGGATCTCCACTACCTCACGCGAGACCACGTTGCTCGCCACCCGCGCGGTGTTGTGCAAGGTGCCGGGGGTCAGTTCCGTCCCACGTTCGATCACCGGCGACGATGGCTTCCTTGACGTTCTGATGGATGCAGACTCCACCGTGCACATGAACCGCGTGCCCATGTTGATGCCATCAGCCCCCAACGCCAACGCCGCCGCCGGAATCAACACCAGCTGCGGGACGTCGTCCTCACCGGGATGGCACGCGCACTCGAACCCGTCGATGCTGACGCCGTCCACGCCCAAGCTCTGGGCCTTGATGCCGTGGCGCACCGAGGTGGCCCTAGTCTCTGGCCAACGAGTCGTCCCATCGTCATGGCGAATGACACTGCGCTAGGGTGCGTCACCGCTGGTCATGAAGACGTCACAACGAAGCGGACAGCTGATCACGTTGCGGCTCCGAAGTGCCTGTAAGTGTCGGTCACAGACCGGCGACAGACAGGAGTCAAACAATGAAGTCGAACCGACCGCCATCGGCTGCCGCCGCCCGTGGGATGGGGCTTTTCGTGGCCGCCCCCTTGGTTGGGGCCGCACTCGCACTGCTATCCGCCCAGCCCTCCCACGCCGCCACAGCGTCGATCTGCGCGCTGAGTACCGCAGCCAACCAGCCGCCCGACCAATGCCCGATCGCGACGAACGGGCCAGCAAACCCGGTCGGCCATTCTGGGTACGGGTACAGCAGTCTGCTAGAGGCCAACCACATCCCCTTGGCCTTGGGCAAACCAGGCAGCCTGCCAAAGATCAACGGCATCCCCTGCACCGGCGCGAACACCGGCAAGTGCATTGGCTTGCAACTGATCAACCAGACCCCGGTGGTCGCGCCACGCTCGATCATCTCGGCCAGCAGATAACCGCTGCCCGGCCACCGCCCTGCGACCACCCGCTCATGAAGTAGTCCTTTGCCCCGACAACCGAACCCCGAAAGTGCAACACGTTAGGACTCCAATAACAATTAGCCAAACACTCAAGATCGATCGAATAATGCGGTCCGACCTCATTACTTCGCCGTCCTTTGATGTTCGCAATCCTGTGACCTAGCTCACGCGTTGCTGCCGAGAGCCCCCGTAACCAGCGCTGAAGACTTCAGCACGCCAGAACGGGAGGCGAATGAGGGGCAGTGACCGCCCGCACAAACGATCTGCGATTGTGCTGGTCCGGACGCCCTGATCTGCGCAATCTCCCCCGGGACAACCCGGGCGCCGAGCAGCGCTTCGAAACCACCGTCATCACCGATGAGGGCGGTCGCGCGACCGTGGAACGGGCAGGCGGCACGCCCTCGCATCGCTCCCGGCGCCGCGAGCTGGCCGGATAGGGTCGCAAGAAGTACTGTCTGCCGCATCCATTGCTGTTTCCGCAGAGCTGAGAAGAACCTGAGGTTGACGCTCGAGTAATTTTGCGTCTTCTCTTCGCGAAAACCTTTGCTGTGGGATACGTTGACCTTGCCAACACAGGCACGTACTTGACGGGGAGGAACACCAATGAGCAATCACAGGGCACGTTCGGGGAGGAAGTCCACGCTCAGCGGAGGGCTGTTGCTCAGCGCGGTGGCGTCCAGCGCACTGGCCGCCGGGGCCATGGGTGGTGCCGGCACGGCCGCCGCAACCTGCGCGTCGATCAGCGGCATCAGCGCCGGCAGCGGCTGCACCAGCTCGGTGTCCAGCGTCGCGGTGGGACTGGGCAACGGTACGAAAGCCGATGCCCAAGGGCTGTTCAACAACGCGGTGGCGATCGGCACGAACGCGCAGGCATCGTCGTCTGGCGCCTTCAACACTTCCCTCGCGCTCGGCAATGACTCACGGGCGGTCACGGTGGGCAACCTGAACTTGGCCGTCGCGGCTGGCACGAAGGCCACCGCTATTGCGGGCGGAACGGGTGGTGACGTCTTCAACACCGCCATCACCGCCGGTAACGACAGCACAGTCCTTGCGGGTGGCCAGGGTGCTGTTTTCACATTCCTTGGATTACCGGTTCCGGCGGGGACTCAGGCGGGATTTGGCAACCTCGGGCTCAACCTTGGTAACAAAAACTCGGTAGCCGCTGTGGGCGGTCTCAACGCCGCGTCGAATTTGGGAGGCAGCGGGAACACAGTTGAGGCAGTAGGTGTCGCCAACACCGCGACGCAGGTCGGTGGCAGCGACAACAATGTCCAAGCCTTCGGAGGAACAGGTCTGACGAATCCTGGCCTGAACTCGGCGTTCAGCTTCTTCGGCAGCAAGAACCTCGTGAGCGCAGGGACAGCTGGGAAATCAGGTCCCTTTGCGGTCGCCGGTGTCATCGGCCGGTCGGATCTGAACGGCAAGACGTCCGTCGTTCAGCCGACGACCGGTTTCAACATCAAGGGCCCGTTCGGATGAGCACCGGCTGCGGCTCTTGAGCCGCAACGGATCTGATGGTCTGTGCTATCGGAGTAGGGCGTGGGTTTCAAGCCCACGCCCCAATTTCGCTCGGTCGCGACAGTTGCTCCGCTTACGAGAGATGACCATCAAGCACGCCGGATTACATTGGGATGGCTAGGTTTACCGGACCTACTAGCGCAGTCGGAACTGAGCAAATGCGCGGTCTCGTTTGGGGTGAAGGATCCTTGAGGTGTTTGAGGGATGATCGATTCCCATTAGGTTCTGAAAATTGATTGGGCAGGCCGACACGGCGCTGTGAAACGAAGGGGGGTGGCAGCCCCGTGCAGGGAGTATCGACGACGCCACGGCTCGATCACACCACCCCCTCGACGCATGCATGATTTGCCTGATCAGGGCGCACAATGAGGCACGGCGAAGTCCCTTGAGGCCCGCAGATTGATGCGTGACCTGGACAAAGAGCTTCAGAAGGCGTCGGAGGTGCTTGGGCGGCAAGTGGTTTGGACGGCGTCGGAGGTGCTTGTAATGGGCCAGATCTCGTCGATTCTGGATCGGACACACGAGTTTTCCGTGGTGTAGGAGGAGTCGGACGATCTGGATGTGCGGCTGCGCCTGTCGATGGAGATGCGTCTGCTCGAGCAGGCTGCGGCCCGGATGGTGCGGACGATCAGCACCGATGCGCCAGGCCCGCGGTGCCTGGCTCGGCGATCTGCGGGTCATGGCCATCGACGGTGTCCAGTTTGACGTCGCCGACACCGCCGACAACGGACGAGTTCGGACGCGGCGTCAGCCTCGGGCTCGATGCCTCCCACCCGAAGGTGAAGGTGCTCGGCCTGGGCGCATCCGTGGCCACCCGGCCCGCGGCCTGGCCACCGTCCCGCAAGGCCCCACGGTGTCGAAACCCGCCAGCGGGGCCGCGACGAACTTCGCGCGGTCGCCCAACTCGGCCACGACTTCCTCACCCTTGAGGTCGATGACGACCACACTGGCGCTGGCGTCCAGCAGTCGCTTGGTGGTCGTCAGGCCAAGGCCGAACACTGACCATCCGGCTCAACCCCCTGGTTCGTTGGGACTATACCCAGTCCCGGAGAACGGCTTCGGTGTCGGCGCCGGCCGCCCCCGGCGGTGTCGGCGCCGGCGGCACACTGCGGGAGAACCTCGGCGCCGGTGCGGGTTCCAGGTTGTCGCCGTCGCGCCAAAACGTGTTGCGCTCGGTGATGTGCGGTTCGGACTCCACCTCGGCGAAGCTCAACACGGGCGTCACGCAGGCGTCAGTGCCGTTGAACACCTTGGCCCAGTGATCGCGATCATGGGCGGCGAACGCCTCGGTGAACCTTGCGCGGAGTTCCTCCGCGCGAGCCGCGTCGTGCTGGCTGGGGAGATCGGCGTCTTCGAAGCCGAGCCCCTGCAGTAGTTGCGCATAGAACTGCGGTTCGATCGCACCCACGGCGACGTACTTGCCGTCGGCGGTCTCGTAGGTGTCGTAGTACGGCGCGCCGGTGTCGAGCATGTTGGTGCCACGCTCGTCCGACCACATGCCGTTGGCGCGGAAACTCCACATCATCTGGACCAGCACGCTGGAGCCGTCGACCATCGCGGCATCGACCACTTGGCCCTTGCCGGAGGTGTGCCGCTCCCACAAAGCGGACAGGATGCCGACGAGCAGGAACATCGAACCGCCGCCGAAGTCGCCCGCGAGGTTCAACGGCGGGACGGGCCGCTCGCCCTTGCGGCCGACCGCGTGCAACAAGCCGTTGAGCGAAATGTAGTTGATGTCGTGCCCGGCCTGTTGCGACCGCGGGCCCGTCTGACCCCAGCCCGTCATGCGCCCATAGATCAACCGCTCGTTGACCTTGGCGCAATCCGCCGGCCCCAGGCCTAGGCGTTCGGTCACGCCGGGGCGAAAACCCTCGATCAGCACGTCGGCCTTGGCAATCAGACGCAGCACCAGCTCGCGACCCTCGTCGCTCTTGAGATCGGCAGCCACCGAACGGCGGTTTCGCAGCATCGAGTCCCGCACGCCGACGGGCACACCGCCACCCTTGCCTGGCCGTTCGACGCGCACGACGTCGGCGCCGAGATCGCCAAGAATCATCGCCGCGTGGGGCCCCGGACCGATACCGGCCAGCTCGACAACTCTCAATCCCTGCAGTGGTCCAGCCATCGTTGAACGCCCTCCACGAGTTCGACCCCAGTTGACCGCGACATAGCTTACTTGTATAACCAAGTCGACTGACCGCGGGCCTCGCGCTCGCCCAACCAGAGGCAGGCATGACGAACTCCGAGATCACCACCGAGTCCTACACAGGCATCGACGACGTCACCGTATCGCTCAGCGATGGCGTGCTCGCGGTGACGCTGAACCGCCCCGACAGCCTCAACTCACTGACCGCGCCGATGTTTCAGACCATCGCCGACGTCATGGAGCGTGCGGCCGCCGACTCGGCGGTACGGGTGGTCCGCATGGGCGGTGCGGGTCGCGGCTTCAGTTCTGGTGCCGGCATCGGCGCGGCCGACCACGCCAACCCCGGCGCCAACGGCGCTCCCGGCGATGTGCTGCGTGCGGCCAACCGCGCGGTCCGCGCGATCGTGGCGCTGCCCAAGCCGGTGGTGTCCGTGGTGCAGGGCCCGGCTGCGGGCGTCGGCGTGTCGCTGGCGATCTCCGCTGACATCGTCCTGGCCTCCGATAAGGCCTACTTCCTGTTGGCGTTCACCAAGATCGGGCTGATGCCCGACGGCGGGGCATCTGCTCTCGTGGCCGCGTCGATCGGTCGCACCAGGGCGATGCGCATGGCCTTGCTGGCCGAACGGCTTTCTGCCGCTGACGCTCTGGCCGCAGGCTTGGTCAGCGCGGTCTATCCGGCCGACGACCTTGAAGCCGGGGTGAACGCGGTGATCGAAACGCTGAAGTCCGGCCCGGCGATCGCGCTGCGCAAGACCAAGCATGCCGTCAATGCGGCGACGCTGACCGAACTCGAGGACGCACTCGATCGCGAGACCGACGGGCAGCTCTCACTGCTGTCGTCACATGACTTCCAGGAGGGCACCAAGGCGTTTCAGCAGCGGCGGACCGCCGTGTTCACCGACGACTGAACGGGCGGCCACCGGCTCCACCCCAGCGCTTGAGGTAGCGCTCACGGCGAGAAAGTTTGAATGGACGTCGCCGCCAGTGCTATCTCAGCGGCGATAGAGCCGAATAATAGTTCGACTCGGACGGGGGCGACCAGCGATCATCGTTAGGTGAGTACGCAATTCGACGTCGTGCAACCGGTGGAGGTCACCGGTGGCTGGCGCGTGCTCGCTCCCTTCCGGTTTCGCGAGTACCGCCTGCTGGTCGGCGCGCTGTCCATCTCGATCTTCGCCGAGGGCATGTGGGCCGTCGTGATGGCGATGCAGGTGATCGCACTCGACAACGACCCGGCGTCGTTGTCGCTGGTCGCGGCCTGCCTCGGCACCGGCCTGGTGGCGTTCGTCCTCGTCGGCGGCATCGCGGCCGACCGGATCGATCAGCGCACCATCATCATCGCCGTCGAGGCGGTCAACGTCCTCGTCGTGCTTGCCGTGGCGGTCATGAGTTCGCTTGGCGTGCTGCGTATCTGGCACATGGCCGCGGCGGCCGCCATGCTGGGCATCGCGGCAGCGTTCTTCTTCCCCGCGTACAGTGCGATGCTGCCGCGGATCCTGCCCGCCGACCAACTGCTGGCGGCGAACGGCGTCGAGGGCGTCGTACGGCCGGTGTTCGAGCGCGCGATCGGCCCGGCGGTGGCGGGCGTAGTGGTGGGTGTGACGTTTCCTGCGGTCGGCGCGTTCGCCGTCGCCGCGCTGTTCGCAATGGGCCTGGGCCTACTGGTGATCACTCGGCCCGCGAAAACGGTCGCCGTGCAGCACACTCCGGAACGTGCCCGTGCGCTCCGCGACATGCGAGACGGATTCCGCTTCATGGTGCGGACCCCCTGGCTGCTGTGGACGCTGCTGTTCGCGAGCATCTTCGTGCTGGTGGTACTCGGCCCGATCGAGGTGCTGCTGCCGTTCATCGCACAGCACCGATTCGCCGACGGCGCGCAGATGTACGGCTTCATCCTTGCGGCCTTCGGAATCGGCAGCGCGATCGGCGCGCTGGCGGTCTCGTCGGGCCGGCTGCCCCGTCGCTACCTGACGGTGATGATGGTGATGTGGGGCGCCGGCTCGTTGCCGCTGGTGATCGTCGGCCGGACGTCGTCGTTCCCGTTGATGGCGTTGGCGACGTTCATCGTCGGCGTCACCGACGGGGCGGGCAGCGTGATCTGGGGAACGCTGCTGCAGCGGCGTGTACCGAGGGAGATGCTGGGCCGCGTGTCGAGCCTGGACTTCTTCGTCTCGCTGGTGTTCTTGCCGGTGTCGTTCGCGATCGTTGGTCCGCTGTCGAAGGTCGTGCCCATGGAGACGATCTTCCTGGCAGCCGGCGTGGTTCCCGTACTGCTTGCGGCCATCGCGATGACCGCCGCGCGGATGCCCCGCGACGAGATCCGGAACCCGTTGCGGTAGAGGGTCAGACGCCGAAGATCGGCGGTAGTGCGAGCACCATGACGAGCCCCCAGAAGAAGTGGGTGAGCATGGGCGCAAGCACGCCGCCGGTGATTCGGCGCTCATAGGCGCACACCGCGCCGAGGATGATCCCCGCGAAGCCCAGCATCGGATTGCCCGCCGCCGACACCGCCAGGGCGTAGACGATCGTCGACACCACCTCGGGATGGAACCTGCCGAACGAGCTGTACAGCGCGCCGCGGAAGAACATCTCCTCCGCGGCACCGTTGATCACGGTGATCAGCACGACGAGCCACGGCGCACCGTAGTTGGTGTACTCGAGTACCTGGACGATGTAATCGCGCACCGGACCGATCTCACGGGCCACCAGCCCGCCAACGATGAACACCCCACCGAGAAGTACGCCGATGCCCGCGCCGGTGAGCACCGGACGCCGTAGGCGGCCGCGGAACGTCACACACCCGAGGTGCAATGGGCCGGAGAGTCGAGCACCGACCGCCCACACCGCGGCCAGTGCGAGCGTCAGCACGAAGAACGACGTATCGCCGGGCGTACTCCTCAGCGAGATCCCGAGCAGCGTCGCACCGAGGATCAGCACCACGACCACGATGATGCGGCGCCTGCGGACCAGCGACGGCGGCTCGTCGTGGTAGACGGGCGGCGTGCCGACGATCGCGCCGATCTCGCCCAACAGCCCCGTCACGACATCCCCTTGGGAGCCAGACCGATCAGCGTGTCCAGGCCGGTTCGCACCCATCCTGCGACGGGGCCGGGAACGGCGCAGAGCAGGCCGAGGGCGGGCTGAGCGACGGACGGGGTGACCATCGACGCCAGGTTGCGGATCCGCGTGACGTCACCGCCCGCCCAGTCCGGGTCGGTGTCGGCGAGGTGGTGAGGATCGGCCAGTCGATCGACGGGCAGCCGTCGATGACCGGACAGGGACAGCATGATCGCGTCTTCGATGCCCACCGGGCCGCCGGGCGGATCGGTCACCATCCCGCGCAGGCCGTCGTTGGAGGCCGTCATCGGATAGTCGAGAGATTCCACGAGATCGGCTGCCAAAGCGTGGGGGACGGGTACGAACAACGCGGCGACCTGTGACACCAGGCCCATGTTGACGTCGGGCATGGGCACGACGCTGCGCCACTTGCCCGCCACCCGTGCGTAGGTCAACAGCAGATCGCCGTAGGTCGTCGTCTCGGGACCGCGGATGTCGTAGGACCCGGCCGGGACCCGCTTCGAGTCCGCGGCGGCGACCAGGTAATAGAGCACGTCGCTGATCGAGATCGGGTCCAGGGGATTCTGCGCCCAGGGCGGCATGGGGATCAGCAGGAAACGGTCGCCGACGGCCCGCAGCATCTCGAACGACGTCGATCCCGCGCCGATGATGATGGCCGCGCCGAGCCACACCACCTCCGGTCCCCCGTCGATGGTCAGCGCGTCGGCAACCTCGGCGCGGCTGGTGAGGTGCTCGGACAGCTCGTCGCCTTCGGGCACGAAACCACCCAGATAGACGATGCGCTCGACCCCTGCTTCCTTGGCGGCGTGCGCGACGTTGGCGGCGGCGGCGTTGTCGGCGTCGCGATATCCGGGTTGCCCGATGCCGTGCACCAGGTAGTAGACGACGTCGACGGGTCCGGCGACGACGAAGGCGCTGGAAATCAATTCCGGATCAGCGGCGTCGAGCATGACCGGCGTGACGTCGTCGATCCAACCGAAGTCACCGAGCCGCTCGGGGCTTCGGCTGGCCACGGTCACCTGATGGCCCGCCACGAGTAGGGAAGCGACGAGCCGGGAGCCGACGTAGCCGGTCGCCCCGGTCACGAGTGTGCGCATGGGTTTCACCGTAGGTACCTACCCGCGCGAATGCTATTCCATCGCGGTGCGGTGCACGTCACTCAAGTGCTCGTAGACCCTCGCGTTGGTGCGATTGTGGGTCACCTCGTCGGGCCTGAGCTCGCGTCGGACCTTGCCGGGCACGCCCGCCACCAGCGATCCCGGCGGAATCACCGCGCCCTGAGCGATGACGGCACCCGCGGCGACTAGCGATCCGGCGCCGATGAGGGCTCCGTTGAGGACGACGGCACCCATTCCGATCAGGCAACCGTCCTCGACGGTGCAGCCGTGCAGGACCGCGTTGTGGCCGACGCTGACCCCCGCCCCGATGGAAACCGGGAAGCCGGGATCGACGTGGACCGTCACGTTGTCCTGAAGATTGGAGCCTTCGCCGATCTCGATGGGCACGAACTCGGCCCGCAGGACTGCGCCGTACCAGACGCTGGCCCTGGCGGCGAGCGTCACGGGACCGATGACGGTGGCGTTGGGCGCCACCCACGATTCGGCGTGCAGCTGCGGCGTGCGACCGTCGATGGACAGGATGAGCGGCTCTGGCATGGCCGAGATCCTAGCCTCGGCGATCAAGCACCCTGGTAGACCTTGCGGTAACTCGACGGCGACATGCCGACCCCGCGGCGAAGGTGGTGACGCAGGTTGCCTGCCGAACCCAATCCGGCGAGACGGGCCACCTCGTCGACGGGCAGATCGCGCGACTCGAGCAGTTCGCGAGCGTGGTCGACCCGGCGGTTCCGAATCCACGTTCCCGGTGCCTGACCGGTCTCCTCGCGGAATCGACGATTGAAGGTCCGCGGGCTCATGTGGGCGTGCCGGGCCAACCGCTCGACGGTCAGTTCCTCGCCGAGATGCCCCATCGCCCACTCGCGCGTCGCCGCGGTGGACGCGTCGTCTTGCACGGGCAGGTGGCGGTCGATGAACTGCGCCTGACCACCTTCTCTCCACGGCGGCACGACGCAGTAGCGGGCCACCGCGTTGGCGACCTGGGTGCCGTGGTCGGAGCGAATGACGTGCAGGCACAGGTCGATTCCCGCAGCCAGACCAGCGGACGTCAGCACGTCACCGTCGTCGACGAAGAGCACGTTCTCGTCGACCTCGACGTGCGGGTGCAGGCGGCGCAGCGCTTCCGCGAACTTCCAGTGGGTGGTCGCCGGACGTCCGTCGAGCAAGCCTGCCGCGGCAAGCACGAACGCGCCTGTGCAGATGGACACCAGCCGCGTACCCGGACGGATCGTGTCGAGCGCGGCGCGGGCGAGCGGCGTCAGGAGGCCGTCGTTTCGCGCCGAGGGGAAGCGCGTTCCGGGCACGACCACGGTGTCGGCCGTGGCCAGCACGTCCGGGCCTGCGGCGGGCATCATGGCGTAGCCGTGGGTTGTCGCCACCGGTTGATCGTCCAGGCCGCAGACGACGACGTCGTAGAGCGGATCGCCGTCATCGTCCACGGCCGCGCCGAACAGCATGGGAGCGATCGACGCGTCGAACCCGACTACCGGCGGCAGTAGCAGAACGGCGATGCGGTGTGCGGGAGCCATCCCGCCATCTTGGCACGTTATTGACGAATGGTGGCATTCGTGCCACTGGCGTGGTGCCGCGGCGGTAAGCACAGTGTCTGGGTGACGGTTGAGGGTTATCTCCGGGACCGAGACGACACCACGCGTCGTACCCGCATCCATTGGGCCTGGGTGGTCGCCGCCACCAGCTTCGTCGCGATCCTCGCCGCCGCAGGCTTCCGCTCGGTGCCCGGCGTCATGATGACTCCGCTGCACCACGAGTTCGGCTGGTCGCACGGCACGGTCGGGATGGCCATGTCGGTCAACATGACGCTGTTCGGGCTCACGGCCCCCTTCGCCGCCGCCCTGATGGACCGCTTCGGCGTGCGGCCGGTGCTGACGGCGGCGCTGCTCCTGATCTCGGCAGGGTCCGCGCTGTCCGTGACGATGACGACCAGTTGGCAGATGGTGCTGCTGTGGGGCGTGCTGGTCGGCGTCGGGACGGGGTCCATCTCGATGGGCTTCGTGGCCACGATCGCCACCCGCTGGTTCGAGCAGCGACGCGGCCTGGTCACCGGCGTCCTCACGGCGGCCAGCGCGACGGGCCAGCTGATCTTCCTGCCGGTCATCGCCGAGGTCACGACGCGCCATGGCTGGCGGTGGGCCTCGCTCATCGTCGCGGCCGCGGCGCTGAGCGTCGTCCCCCTGGTGCTCGTGTTCATGCGCAACTACCCGCAGGACAAGGGCCTGACCGCGTATGGGGCGAGCGAAGCGACGGGGGACGACGATGGGGCGAGCGAAGCGACGGGGGACGACGATGCGGCGAGCGAAGAAGTGCCCGCAGGCAGTTTCCGCGCGGCGTTCGACGGGCTACGGATCGGTGTGCGCGTGCCGGCCTTCTGGCTGCTCGCGGGCAGCTTCTCGATCTGCGGAATGACGACCAACGGCCTCATCGGCACCCATTTCATCCCTGCCGCCAATGACCACGGCATGCCCACCACGGTGGCGGCCGGACTGCTCGCCTCGATCGGCATCCTCGACGTCGCGGGAACGATCTTCTCCGGATGGTTGACCGACCGCCTGGATCCACGACTGCTGCTCGTCGTCTACTACACCGGTCGAGGGATCTCGCTGCTGCTCATGCCGTCCCTGCTGTCCCCGCAGGCCGAGCCGAGCACCTGGGTGTTCGTCATCTTCTACGGGCTGGACTGGGTGGCCACCGTGCCGCCGACCATCGTGTTGTGCCGGGGTTACTTCGGTGCCCGGACGCCGGTGGTGTTCGGCTGGGTATTCGCCTCGCATCAACTCGGCGCCGCCGTCGCGGCCGGCGGCGCCGGGTGGTTGCGCGACCTGCAGGGCAACTACAACCTCGCGTTCTACCTGGCTTCGGGGCTGTGCGGCGTTGCGGCGATACTCTGTCTGAAGGTGCGAAAAGCGCAGGTCAGCGCCCCTTAGTACAGGCCGCCCGGTGACCTTGACTTTGCCGTTTCGTGATCGGAGCCTTTACGCTTTCCCCAGGTGTCGCCACGAGAGTCGGGCTCTCGGCGGCCCGATCAAAAACGTTGAGGAGCCGAAAAGTGAAGACTCGCACCAGTCGAGCCATTGGAGTTTCCGCCGCGATCGCCGCGATCGCGGTGTCGTTGCCGTTGGCCATTACCGCCCAGGCGGACCCGCCAACGACTGAGACGGCCACGGTCAAGCCGCCACCGGACCCGCAGGGCAACTGCGACCCGCTGCGCAGCGAGCTCGCCCCCGCCAGTGTCACGACGGCCAGCCTGGCCACGCTGCCCGTCGGCCAGGTTCTCGCCAAGATTCCGTCGCTGAGCACCTTCACCTCGGCGATCAACGGTGGTCTCAATCCCGCGGTCAACATCGTGCCCGTTCTCGAGAACGGTCCGTACGTGGTCTTCGCACCGAACAACGATGCGTTCGCCAAGCTGGATCCGGCCGAGCTGGAGACGCTGAAGACCGATCCCGCCGCGCTGAGCAAGCTGGACTACTACCACGTGTTCCTCGGCCTGCTCGGCCCCGGCGACGTGGCAGGTCAGCGACCCACGCAGGAGGGCGCGGAGATCAAGGTCACCGGCAAGGACGGCGACATCAAGGTCAACGACACCGCCAAGGTGATCTGCGGCGGCATTCAGGCGAGCAACGCCAGGATCTACATCATCGACACGGTGCTCGACCCGAATTCGCCGCCGGAGCCGCTCACCCCGAAGACGTCCTTCAATGGCACTGGCAAGCCGCTGACCCCGACCAGCACCACCTCTGCGCCGGCCCCCGCGGGCTGACCCCCAACTAGCCGATTTCGGCGCGCTTACGTTCGCTCAGCGACGGTTAGCGCGCCGAAATCGCTTGGGAGGATGGGTCATAGGCCGAGGTCGCGGCCGATGATCTCCTTCATGATCTCGGTCGTGCCGCCGTAGATCGTCTGAATGCGAACGTCGACGTAGTCGCGCGCGACCTTGTACTCGTTCATGTAGCCGTAACCGCCGTGCAGTTGCACACAGTTGTCGACCACTCGCTTGGCGAGTTCGGTGCACCACCACTTGGCCTTGGACGCCTGGACCGCCGTCAGCTCACCGTCCACCACCGCCCGCAGGCAGCGGTCGACGTACTGTTCGGCGATCTCCAGCTCGGTGTCCATCTCGGCCATCACGAAGCGGTTGTGCTGGAAGCTGCCGATCGGCTGCCCGAAGGCCTTGCGGTCCTTCACGTACTGCAGCGTCTCATCGAACGTGGCGCGGGCCCCCGCGACTGCGGCAATGGCGATGGAGAGCCGCTCCGAGGGCAGATTCTGCATCAGGTGGTAGAAACCGCGGCCCTCCTTGCCGAGCAGGTTCGCGTTCGGCACGCGGACGTTCTCGAAGTGCAGCTCTGCGGTGTCGGCGAAGTGCTGGCCCATCTTGTCCAGCTTGCGTCCGCGGGTGAAGCCCTCCATGTCGCGCTCGACGACCAGCAGAGAGAAACCCTTGTGCCCCGCTTCGGCATTCGTCCGCGCCACCACGACCACCAGGTCGGAGTTGATCCCCGCGGAGATGAACGTCTTGGATCCGTTGAGGATCCAGTCTCCATTTCCGCTGCCGTCTTGCACCGCCGAGGTCTTGATGCCCGCGAGGTCGCTGCCCGCGCCGGGCTCGGTCATGGCGACCGCGCCGATCAGCTCACCGGTGATGTAGCCGGGCAACCACCGTTCCTGCTGCTCTTCGTTGGCCAGGTTGGCGAAGTACGGCCCGACGATATCGTTCTGCAGACTCAGGCCGGGCGATCCGGCTCCGTACTTGGTGAACTCCTCGACGATGACGGCGTTGAACCGAAAGTCGTCGACGCCGCCCCCGCCGAACTTCTCGGGCAGGTTGAACCCGATCAGCCCGTACTTGCCCGCAGCGACGTAGGCCTCGCGGTCGACGATGCGATCGCTCTCCCACTTCTCGGCGTACGGCGCGCACTCCTTCTCGAGGAACTGCCGTGCGGTTTCCCGCAGCTGCTCGTGCTCTTCTTCAAAGACCAGTCGCTTCATGTTCGTTCTCCTACTGTGCTTTCCACACGGGTTCACGCTTCTCGGCGAAGGCCAACGGCCCCTCCTTCGCGTCCGCCGAGCGCAACACGGCGCCCATTTCGCGCATGGTCCTGGTCCAACCTGCTTCGTCGCCGGTGATGACGCCGTCGTCGACGCCCGCGGCCACGCGCTTGCTCGCCCACACCGCCAACGGCGCGTTGACCGTAATGCGTTCGGCTAGGGCCAACGCGGCGTCCACGACCGAGCCGTCGGGCACGACCTGGTTGATCAAGCCCCACTTCAACGCATCGGCCGATGACATCGGCTCACCGGTGAACAGGAGTTCCATCGCGACCTTGCGGGGCAGTTGGTCGACGATGCGGAACACTCCCCCGGCTGCCGCGATCAGGCCACGCTTGACCTCCGGTAGGCCGAAGCTGGTGCGTTCCTCGGCGACGACGAGGTCGCTGGCCAGCGCCAGTTCCGTTCCGCCACCCAGCGCCGTGCCGTTGACCGCCGCGATGGTGGGCTTGTCGATGACGTGTTGCACGTAACCGGCGAACCCCCATTCCCCGTGTTCGGGATGGTAAAGGTTCTCCCGTCGCGAAATTGCCTTGAGATCGGCTCCTGCGCAGAAGGATTGACCCGCACCGGTGATGACGACCGCGCGGATCTCGGGGTCGTTCTGGGCCGCGTGAAGCGCATCGCCGACGCCGATGCTCACCGCGGCGTTGACGGCGTTGCGTGCCTCTGGCCGGTTCAGCGTGATGAGGAGGACGTTGCCCCGCCGCTCGATGAGAGCGGCGGGAGCATCCGTCTGGGCTCCGGCCGTCACGTTCGACGACGACGTAGGAGGAGTCGGAACATTGTTCATAGCAGTTCGAGGATGGTGGCGTTGGCTTGGCCGCCGCCCTCGCACATCGTCTGCAGGCCGTACTGAATTCCCTTGTCCCGCATGTGATATAGCATCGTCGTCATGATGCGCGCGCCGGAACCGCCGAGTGGGTGGCCCAGCGCGATCGCGCCGCCGTTGGGGTTCAGCTTCTTCTCGTCGGCGCCGATGTCCTTGAGCCAGGCCAGCGGTACCGGCGCGAACGCCTCGTTCACCTCGAACACACCGATCTCGTCGATCGAGAGACCCGAGCGCTTGAGCGCCTTCTGCGTGGCCGGGATCGGGGCGGTCAGCATGATGACCGGATCCGCACCGGCCAGCACTGCGGTGTGCAGGCGGGCAAGTGGCTTGAGGCCCAACGACTTTGCCTTCTCTACCGACATGAACAGCAGCGCTGCGGAGCCGTCGGAGATCTGCGAGGCGTTGCCCGCGTGGATGACGCCGTCGTCCTTGAAGGCCGGCTTGATCGTCGCCATCTTCTCGACCGTGCCGCCGCGACGGATACCCTCGTCCTTGAGCACGGGGTTTCCGTCCTGGTCCTTGATTGCGACGATCTGGTCGTCGAACGCGCCGGAATCCTGTGCTGCGGCAGCTTTTTCGTGCGAGCCGAGGGAGAACTGGTCGAGCGCGGTGCGATCGAAGCCCCACTGCTCGGCGATCATCTCGGCACCGGTGCCCTGGTTCGGGGTCTGGGTGTAACGGGCGCGGAAGGCCTCCGGGTACGGGTGTCCGCCATTGACCAGCGAAGCGCCCATCGGGGTGCGCGACATCGACTCGACGCCACCGGCGACCACGACGTCGTAGTGGCCTGCCACCACGCCCGCGGCGGCGAAGTGGACCGACTGTTGGCTCGACCCACACTGCCGGTCCACGGTCACACCGGGCACGCTCTCGGGCCAACCCGCCGCCAGCACGGCGGTACGGGCGATGTCGAGAGCCTGCTCGCCGGCCTGCATGACACAGCCCCAGATGACGTCGTCGACGAGCACCGGGTCGACGCCTGCCCGCTCGACCAGCCCGTTGAGCACCTGCGCCGACAAGTCGCCGGGGTGGACACCGGACAGACCGCCGTTGCGCTTGCCGACTGGTGATCGGATTGCCTCTACGATGACGGCTTCAGCCATGGGACGTCTCCTTCAGGTGGGGTTGATTGGCGCCGAGTGATCTCGGCAACCGGACGGTGGTTACCACCGAACGTAGAACAGTAGGTTTACTAGGTCAACCTACTGGTTGGTAGGTGATGCCGGAGCTTCGACGGCTCCCGACGTCGCCTACATGGTTTACTGAGTTGTACAACCGGCCGGACACCACCCCCTGTCGCACCGCTCCTGCCCGCCGCGCCGGCCAGACCAGCTCGGGAGACCCGTTGCCTCGCACTACGCCGTTGGCGCCCATGATGGGCCCGGATGCCGTCGCGCAACGCGGTGGCACGGCGATCCGCTCTCCGAAGACCGCGGAGCTGGTCGCGGGCACCCTACGTCGCATGGTCGTCGACGGTCAGCTCACCGACGGCGACTTTCTGCCGAACGAGGCCGAGCTCATGACGCACTTCGGCGTCAGCCGACCCACGTTGCGCGAAGCGGTGCGAGTTCTCGAATCCGAACGGCTGGTCGAGGTGCGGCGCGGTTCGCGCACGGGCGCACGGGTCCGCGTGCCCGGCCCGGAGATCGTCGCGCGTCCTGCGGGTCTGCTCCTCGAACTGTCCGGTGCCACGATCGCCGACGTCCTCGTCGCGCGATCGGGTATCGAGCCGCTCGCCGTGCGACTGCTCGCCGAGACCGCATCGCCCGAGGCGCTCGACGAGTTGGAGGCGATGCTCGCCGAGGACATCCCGGCAGGCTCGCAGACGGGTCGGCTGGCCGAGGCGACCGGCGAGTTCCACCGCCGGATGGTGGAGCTGTCGGGAAATGCCACGCTGACGATCATCGCGGGCATGCTGCACGAGATCACGGTTCGGCACACGGCATTCGCCATCAAGGGGCACCGCGAGGTGTCCAAGGCCGACTTCGACAAGCTGATGCGGTCCTACCGGCGGCTGATGACGCTGCTGCGCGCGGGTGACGGCCCGGGCGCGGAGACGCACTGGCGCAAGCACCTCGACACGGCGCGCGACCTGCTGGTGAAGGGCTTCGAGGACGTCAAGGTCCGCGACGTCATGCAGTAGCGGTCTTCGCCGACCACGTGACGTGGACGGGCACGTCGTCGGCCCACGGCTGGCGAGTGACCATGTCGGCAACCCGTACGAACCCGCGCTCGAACTCACCCGTCGCGGCGTCGACCAGCCGGTACTCCTGCTGCTGCTTGTGAATGGGTTGAGCATCGAGCAGCACCACCCGCACCTCGCGCGGCTCGAAGTGGCAGCGTTCCTGCATCGCGGCGATCAGCTGCTCGTTGTGCATGTGGCCATCACCGAAGTTCCAGCCGATCGCGGTGCTGCACAGTCGCTCGCCCTCGGTGACCACGTAGTCATCTTCGTTGCCGTCCGCCATCGCGCGGTGCACGAGGGTGAACAGCGCTCGACCGTGGGTGTTCATCGCACGGAATGCGTAGCCCGAGTGCAGCATGACGAGCGCCTGCTCCGGGCTGCCGTAGACGCGCTCCACCTGAGACTGCGGCATGCTCGCGATCGCCACCAGGCCCTCCTTGATCTTCGCCTCGGCCGACGGTTTCATGCACCACTGGGTGGTGTCCCAGTTGCCCGCGTAGTAGCGCATGCCAGGAAGAAAGGAGATCTTGCGCGGGAACAGGTTTCCGAGCACGACGGTGCCCGCGACGACGACGAGCAGCAGGATCGGCAGGGGGCTGGTGAGATCACCGAGGCCGACGCCTGCATGCCCGACGAACAACGCCAGCACGCTGAACATCATGAAGACGTTCCACTCCAGCGGTACGCCCATCGGGATGGCGGAAAGGATGCCGAAGTGGAAGATCAGCATCACCGTCGCCGCGATGACGGTCGGCCAACCACCGTGGGAGAAGAACAGCACCAGCGGCACCAGCCCCTCGACGGCGGTGCTGAAGTGGGCGACGATCCGGGACACCCGACCAGGCCGCAGGTCGTCGGGGAACTTCTCGAAGAACATCCGCTTGAACGCGCGGGTGCGGACCAGAGGACTGTTGGACATCATCGTCGAGATGACGAAGGGGAAGTGCTTGTTCAGCTTCGAGGTAGCCGCCCCGATCCAGATGACGAGGCACACCAGCTTCGCGGCGATGATCATGTCGACACCGCCGAACAGGAAGGCCACCGTGAACGACGCATACACCTCACCGCGGGCGGCCAGGAAGATCACCTTGTCGCGCAGGCCTGCCACGGCGAGCAGTCCCAGAATCGTCCAGATCTGCCACATCGGCAGGATGCCGACCGTCGTGCCGAGTGCAGCAATGGGTCCGGTGCCATCTGATAGGAGAGCGAACAGCAGGATCACGAGCAGTGCTGCATAGAGCAAGGCGTCCAATGGCGTGCGGGCACTACCTCGGGTCAGCGGGATGCGCCCCGGCCACGGTGGCAGTCGGATCGTTCCCGGCCGCAACCAATAGAGGATCGACCCCATCGGCGGGAAGAAGCGGTTGTTGAGCGGCCCGAAGCCACAACCGAGTCCGATCACCTCGAAGAGCATCGTGTAGAGCACGACCTTCTGGAACACGATCGGCTCGTCGTACCAGGTCGCCGCGCCTGCGAAACCGGCCAGCCCTCCCAGCCCCGTGGTGCTCGCTGCGAACAGCGCACCGCCGAGCACGTACAGCAGGATCTTCACGACGTAGAAGAGGTGCAGCACCACGGGTGTGCCGAACCCGACCTCGGCCCAGTGGCCGGCCAGCGGTCGGATCCTCTCGGCACGCGTGCCCTTGCTCCATTCGGCGAAGTCGACCACCGGCAGGTCGGGCTTGAGGAATCCCATGCGGGTCAGACTAGAACGTGTTCCTGTTTGGCTGGTCCGATTTCCCCTCCGCGAGCAGACGCAAATGTGCTCGGTCCACGGCGTGTCGCGGCACCTTTGCGTCTGCTCGGCGGAGGACTAGGCGGCTTCCTTGGGCGCAGGCGGCCGGTAGAAGATCGCCAGCTGGCCGATACCGCCGGCCAACCCCAGCACCACGGCGATGAGCAGTCCGCACCAGCCATGCAGATAGTCGTACACGGCGCTGCCGTGGAAAAGGGCGTAATCCAGACTGAGCTTGCCGGCACCGGTGCCGGCCAGGGCGACCGCCGCGACGGCCAGGATCAGGTTGTACTCCCAGCCCTCCTTGACGATGAAGAAGCCGTTGTGCCGGTGAACCGTCCAGGCCGCCACGAACATCAGCGCGACGAACCCCGCCGCCGGAACCGGGGTGAGCAGGCCCAGCGCGAGCCCCAGGCCCGCCGCCATCTCGGTCGATGCCGCTACGCGGGCGTGGTAGTTGCCCGGCTTCATGCCCATGCTGTCGAACCACCCCGCAGTCCCAGCGAGCCCGCCCTTGCCGAAGAACTTGTTATAGCCATGCGCGGCCATCGTCAGGCCGAGCACCACGCGCAGCAGGAGAAGAGCGAAATCGTAGGCAGTCACGCAACAGAATCTAGGACATCTGTTAACCGTCGCCCAGTCCACACCCCGGTTGAGGGCCGTCCCGCCGGGAGCGGGCGTAGGCCCTCGCCGCGCTGTGGGCTCAGGTCACGACAGGGCGGCGTCGAGACGAGCAACGTACGCGTCCATTCCATCCGGTCCCCCCAGCGCCGACTCGGCGGCGTGCACGCCGAGAGTCATGGTGTCGCCGACACCGACGACCACGTGCGTGAGACCCATCATCGGCGACAGGCCGGCGAAGGCCGCGGCCATCGCGACGGGCGCTCCTCCGAAGGCGAAGTCGGCGGCACCGCAGTTCACGCTGGAGACCACGGTGTTGCCCGTCACCGCCGCCGGGCGGACATCGGGATCGAATCGCTCCATCCCCCAACGCAACAACGGCGCCGGCGTCGCGGCGAAGGCCAGGTCTGCCGCGCGCATTGCCTGGTGTCCAGCTCGCAACCGTCTGGCGGCGAGGTCGTCGGCGATCCGGGCGCTCCGCGCCTGCGCGGCCAAACCGGGATAGAGGCCGACGCCGACGTTGCCGAAGTGGTTGTACGCCAGACGCGGTGGCGGCTTGGTCATCGGCACCTCGGCGCCCAGGGTCGACGGATCGTCACCGAGTGCCACGAGGTGGCCGGCCAACGCCACCGACACGGCCGACAGCACCGCGACCGTGACCGTCGCACCCAATAGTTCAGAGCGTCTCCGCGCCACGGTACGCAGACTCCGCGGTCCCGACGGCCGGGCATTCGTCCGCAGCAACGGCCGAAGCTCCGCCTGCGCGGGCACGACTCCGGACTCGACGTCGACGAGAAGCCTGCGGTGAGCCCTCGCGGCGCGAAACCCGGCCAGCGGCAACGCAAGCGGACCTGCCGACGGCGGATGGACAGCGGGCACCTCACCACCGACCCTGCCCAACATCATGGCCGCGTGCGCGAATGTGCGGCCGCCCCCACCGAGCGCATGCGAGATCTGCAGCACCGCAACGCTGCCGGGGCCATCCGCTCCCGGCACTCCGACGACGTCGGCGAACACGTGCAACCGCCATGCCGTGTCTGCGGCGTCCAACTGCTCGGCGATCAGCGCGCAGACCTTGGCCAGGCACGCGGCCCACGTGCGGTCCTCGAGGTCGTGCACGACGAACTGCGACCGGTCGACGTCGCGACGCACCCAGAACGGGTAGCCCCACGTCCCGTGCTCGTCAACGCGCAGTGAGAGGTCGGGACAACCGCGAGCGCGGGCCTCGACCTCGTCGAGTGTCTGCTCCAGGTCGGTCGGCACACCCGCGAACCCGAACAGGAGGAACGTGTCGTTCGGAATCTTCGCGGCCAACCAGTACGTCTGCGCATCGACCGGCGTCATCCGCTGGTTGGTCATGCGGCCAAGGCTAGGCTGCGGCCATGCTTCCAGCGGCGAGTGTCGACGGGACCGTCCTCGTCACCGGTGCCTCGTCCGGCATCGGCCTTGCCGAAGGCCATGTGGATCAGCGCAGCCGAGGTCGCAAGGGCTAGCTCCCGCTTCCGATGAAGTCGACGATGCGCCGCGCCACGTCGTCGGGCCGGTCCAGTTGCATGAAGTGCCCGGCGTGTTCGACGACCTCGGCGCGGCTGCCCGGCGGCAACGCAGGCTCCACCCACCGCGTGTAATCCGCTGAGGCGCAGCCATCGTCGGCGCCGTGCAGGTACAGCGTCGGCAGCACCAGGGGTGATAGCCAGTGCTCATGCAACTCGGCATAGCGCGGCGGCGGCTTGCTGTTTCGGACGGTCGCCCGGTAGTAGCCGAGCGCCGCGCGCCAGTTCTGCGGCGCGCCGATCGCGTCGAGGACCAGTGCCACGTCCTCCGCCGCGTCGTAGGACGGTGACCATTGCCGCCATAGTCGCGGCACCACCCACGACGCGGAATGCTCTGGCAGCGTTGGCAATTGGAAGTACATGATGTACCAGCTCCGCAGCAGCTGGCGAGGCAGTCGGGCGACCAACCGCCCGGCGTCGGGAATCCTTCCCAGGGGACGAAACGTGCCGGCGGGCGGTACCGACATGATGACGGCCTTCTCGAACGGGCTGTCGGGCATCGCCGCCAGGCCGGAGCCCGCGATCGCACCCCAGTCGTGTCCGATCAGGACGTCGCGACCGGTGGGGCCTGCCGCCTCGAGAACGCGCAACGCGTCGTCCATCAGGGCACCGACGTGGTAGCTGCCATCGGAGGACGTGGAGGACGGCGCGTACCCGCGCATGAACGGCGCGACGACGCGCCAGCCCGCGTTAACGAGTGGGGGCGCGACCTTTCGCCAGCCGTGGGCGGTGTCGGGAAAACCGTGCAGACACAGCGCGATCGGGGCATCCTCGGCCCCCCACGACAGCACCCGCAGCTGCACGTCGGAGGTGGAAACGTCGATCCAGCGGGGTTCACTCACCAAGCGCTCCTAGACCGGGGTGAAGTCGGAGATCAACCACTTGTCGCCGATCTTCTCCAATGTCACACGGACACTCGACGCCGTGTCGGTGGGCGCGCTCGATCCGACCACCACCGCCTGGTTCACGAACACCAGCACGACGGCCCGGCTGGGATCAGCAGAGACCGAACCCACCCGGGGAACCGTTGCCACCGCGGAGATCTGCTGCTGCTTCGCGCCGGGGATCACCACCTCGTTGATCAACGAGGTGTAGGAATCGCGGAACCCGCCGGTGAGCAGATTGCTTGCGTCATTGAGTTGCTGCTCGACCTTGTCCGGCGTGTACGACAGGAGCGTGATGGAGCCCGCCGTGGCCGCCTGCATCGACTCGGTGCGGGCCGTGGCACTGTCGCGCACCGAATTGTCCACGTACTTCAGGAATCCCGAGGCCATCGCAAGGATCAGCGCGAGCCCGGGCATCACCCCGTAGGCCAGGACCTTGGCCCAGTCGATGCCCGCACGGTGCTGCGTTTCCCCGGTCGCTTCGGCTTCGTCGACGGCGTCAACTGCCTCGGTCGCTTCGGCTTCGTCGAGGTCATCGGCTTCGTCGAGGTCGTCGACGTCGTCGAGGTCATCGAGGTCGTCGACGACGTTGGCCGGCTTCTCGTCATGGGTATCTGTCACGGCACGAACTCCACGTTGGACACCTTGGCGTTGTCGTCGATCTTCTGGACCAGTATGCGCATCCGCCAGGCACGCGGTCGTTGTTCGGGTTGCCCGACGATCACCGACTTCACGATCACGGCGACCAGCACCTCGGCCTGGGTCGAGGTGTCTCCGGCCTCGAGTGCCGCCTCCGTCACCGTGCCCTCGGACTTCGACTTGACCTGCTTGACGACGTCGGTGAACGACGGTGCGCGCTGCTGGAAGTCGTCGTAGAAGGTCCCGGTCGCGGAGTCCAGGATGCGTTGCACGTCGGCGTCGATGTGTTCGTAGTCGAGCGTGGTCAGGTTGATCGCGCCCTGTCGCCCGACCTGGAGGAACGTCTGCCGCTGCTGCTCCAGGTCCCTCGACTGGTTGGCCCGGTAGCCCAGCCATCCGGTCAGCCCGCCGAGAACCAGTACCGCGACGAGGCCGGCGATGAACGCCAACCGGATGTGCGACATACCCGAGGGCGTGTCGTCGGCTGCAGGCCGGTCGAGGTCTGCGGGGTCGTCGACTTCGACGGCCGTGGACTCCAGTTCGTCGGACTCACCGAGAGCAGCGTCGTCGTCTGCCATGTTTGCTCCTCTGGGCCACTGGCATGGTCGGCCCGTGTGCGGGCGTATTCGTCCGGTCCAACGTACGTGCCATGGGCTGGTAGACATCCGGCGGCCGCGGCGAAGCGCACCCGTCGACGGCGCGTCAGGTGCCGCGTGCCGCGGCTTCCAGATCAGCGACCACGATCTTGTGCATCCCCAGCATCGCCCTGGTCGCGGCTGCTGCGCGGGCCGGGTCGGAATCGTTGATGAGCTCGAACAGCTGCTGCGGCACGATCTGCCAGCTGAGTCCGAATCGGTCCTTGAGCCAGCCGCACTGCGACTCGACGCCCCCGTCGAGCAGCCGGCTCCAGTAGTAGTCGACTTCGTCCTGGTCGGCGCAGCGCACTTCGAACGATACGGCCTCGCTGAAGGGAAACTGGGGACCACCGTTGATGCCCAGGAAGCGTTGACCATCGAGCACGAAGGCGCCGGACACGACCTCGCCGGGCGTTCCCGGCCCTGCGTCGGTGTAGCGATCGAACCGCTCGATCGACGAGTTGCGGAACACCGAGATGTAGAACTCCGCGGCTTCTTCGAGGTCGTTGTCGAACCAAAGCGACGGCGTGATCGATGCCATGAGCGTGGGCCTCCTGTCGGGGTGTGTTCATCGATGCAGACCGACGTCCCCGGCGAAACTCATCGTCGCCACGAGGCCCACGTCGGTCGACGATGAGTACCTGGGTAACGTGAGGCCGAAGTCGGTGGAGAGGACCAGCGTGAGCACCTTGAGCAGCGCATCGAAGACCGTTGAGTTCCGCGGCATGGACGACCTCGCCCTGGTCGCCGACGAGTGGAACCGCGACGCGGAGTCCGCTGCTGACCGGCCGGCGATCTTGATGCTGCACGGCGGTGGGCAGAACCGGTACTCGTGGAAGAACACCGGACAGATCCTCGCCGACGGCGGATTCCACGTGGTGGCACTCGACAGCCGCGGCCACGGCGACAGCGACCGCTCGCCGACGGCGACTTACTCGGTGGAGTCGCTGTGTGCCGACACCCAGCAGGTGCTGCACCAGATCGGCAAGCCGACGGTACTGATCGGCGCCAGCATGGGCGGCCTCACGGGGATACTCGCCGCGCACGAGGCCGGCGCCGCACTGGTCACCAAGTTGGTGCTGGTCGACGTCGTGCCGCGATTCGAGAAGCACGGCAGCGCTCGCATCCGTGACTTCATGTTCAGTGGTGTCGATGGCTTCGACTCCCTCGAACAGGCGGCGGACGCCGTCGCCGCCTACCTGCCGCACCGCACCAAGCCGCGCAGCCCGGAGGGGTTGAAGAAGAACCTGCGACCGCGCGACGGTCGTTGGTACTGGCACTGGGATCCGGCGTTCCTCACCAAACCCGACGACGATCCGTTCGTCCGGATGGACATGCTCGAGCAGGCCGCAGTCAATCTCGAGGTACCGATCCTGTTGATTCGCGGGAAGCTGTCCGACGTGGTGAGCGCCGAGGGCGTGCAGGACTTCCTCACCAAGGTGCCGCATGCGGAGTTCGTCGAACTGTCCGAGGCGGGCCATACCGCGGCGGGTGATGACAACGATGCGTTCAGCGAAGTCGTCGTCGAGTTCGTGAGTCGATGAGCGCTTGCGCGAAGAGCAGACCGCACAGATGAGTGACGAACACGCGACGGTGGGCTTCAACTTTCTCGAAGAACCGGAGCTGCCCGCTCCTCAGATGAGTGAGGCGCAGGCCGAGCTGCTGCTGTCGGCGCACTACGGCCTGAGTGCGAGGGTGGAATCGCTGGGCAGCAATCAGGACAAGAACTTTCTGGTGTTCGACGCGACCGATCAGCTCCTCGGCGTCCTCAAGGTCGCCAATCCTGCGTTCACGGCGCTCGAACTCGCGGCGCAGGACGCGGCGGCCGAGGCCATCGCCATGGCGGAGCCGACGCTGCGTGTCGCCGTGCCGCTTCCGAATCTCGCAGGCGACGTATCCACGGTGGTCACGGATCTCCTCGACGGCACGGCCCATGTCCGGCTGCTGCGGTTCCTTTCGGGCGGGACGCTGGTCGACGCCGGCCACCTGGCGCCTGCCGTGATCGCAGGCATGGGCGAGCTGGCGGGCCGGGTCAGCCGCGCCCTCGCCGACTTCCGTCATCCCGGGCTGGACCGCGCCCTGCAGTGGGATCTTCGATTCGGTCACGACGTCGTCCACGCACTGGCCCCGCACGTCGATGACCCGTCGCAGCGCGACCGCCTCACCACCGCCGCCACCGAAGCCTGGTCGCGCATCGTGCCCCTGATCGACGAACTTCCCCGCCAGGCAGTGCATCTCGACCTGACGGATGCCAATGTCGTCGCGTCGCGTATCAACGGTGGTGCTCGGCGGCCGGACGGCATCATCGACTTCGGCGACCTGTCGGACACCTGGGCCGTCTCCGAGGCCGCCATCACGCTCTCCTCGGTACTGGGGCACGCGGGCAACGATCCGACGTCGATCCTGCCCGGTATCAAGGCATTTCACGCGGTCCGTCCGCTGAGCGTCGGGGAGGCCGACGCTCTTTGGCCGCTGCTGGTCCTGCGCACCGCCGTTCTCATCGTCAGCGGAGCCCAGCAGGTCGTGCTCGACCCGGACAACGAGTACCTAACCAACCAGTCCGACGACGAGATCCGCATGTTCGAACAGGCCACGTCGGTGCCGGTGGACCTGATGACGGCCGTCATCCGGGCTGAACTCGGCTTGGGTGAGTCGGCCGAGGCGGTCGCCGGCGACGACGGTGCGGTACTGATCCCGGGTCTGGAGGCCCCATCGGTGCGGACACTCGACCTGTCCGCCGTCTCCGACGTCTTCGACACCGCGAACGAAGGTGTCATCGCGCCGGCGTTTCAGGACGTGTTGGCCCGCTCTACGATCGACGACGGCGCATCGCTCGTCGTGACCCGATTCGGGGAGCCGAACCTGACCCGTGCGCCCCTGCTGAGCCAGGACTCACCGGACGTCGTCGCCACCGGGCTCTCGCTGTGGCCGGCCCAAGCCGTCACGTTGGTGGCCCCGTGGTCGGGCGAGGTCGTCGGCTCGGAGGGTGAATTCACCCTGCGGGGTGTCGATTACGAGTTGACGGTCACCGGCGAGGCCACCGCCGATCGCGTCGAGGCAGGTGCGGCGCTGACGACCACCGCCGCGGGCGATTGGACCACGGTGAGCGTTCGACCGGTGGGTGCCCCGGTGGCACCGGCGTTCACGACGGCTGAGCTCGCGCCGGGCTGGCTGGCATTGTCGCGTGACCCGCGGCCGCTGCTCGGCCTGCCTGAGCTACCCGACACCACGGCGCGAGACCTGTTGGCGCGCCGTGATCAGAGCTTCGCCAGGGTGCAGGAGCACTACTACGCGGACCCCCCGCAGATCGAGCGCGGACGGCGCCATTACCTGATGTCGACGGCCGGTCGGGTGTACCTCGACATGGTCAACAACGTCACGGTCCTCGGGCACGCTCATCCGCGGATAGCGGATGCCGCCGCGCGCCAGCTACGCAGGCTGAACACCAACTCCCGGTTCAACTACGAGGCGGTCGTGGAGTTCAGCGAGCGCCTCGCCGCCACTCTGCCCGAGCCGTTGGACACCGTGTTCCTGGTCAACTCCGGTTCGGAGGCAAGCGATCTCGCGCTCCGGTTGGCGATCACGGTGTCGGGTCGCCGCGACGTGATCGCGGTCGGCGAGGCGTACCACGGATGGACCTACGCGACCGATGCGGTGTCGACCTCGACCGCCGACAATCCGAATGCGCTCACCACGAGGCCGGACTGGATTCATACGGTGGAGTCGCCCAACAGCTTTCGTGGCACCTACCGCGGCGCCGATGCCGCCCGGTATGCGCCCGACGCGGTGGCCAAGGTGTCCGAACTCGTCGCCGCCGGCCGCCCGCCCGCGGGGTTCATCTGCGAGTCGGTGTACGGCAACGCCGGTGGCATGGCCCTGCCCGACGGGTATCTACGGCAGGTCTACGCCGCCGTGCGCGCGGCGGGTGGGTTCGCCGTCGCCGACGAGGTGCAGGTCGGTTATGGCCGACTCGGCGAGTGGTTCTGGGGATTCGACCAGCAGCAGGTGGTGCCCGACATCGTGTCGATCGCCAAGTCGACGGGCAACGGCTATCCGCTCGGCGCCGTCATCACGAGCCGTGCGATCGCCGAGGCGTTCAGTTCGCAGGGGTACTTCTTCTCATCCACCGGCGGCAGTCCGCTGTCGTGCGCGATCGGCCTCACGGTGCTCGACGTGCTGCGTGACGAAGATCTTCAGGGCAACGCGGCGCGGGTGGGAGCTCACCTCAAGGCCGCACTGATGGCGCTTCGCGAGAAGCACCCGATCATCGGCACGGTGCACGGGATGGGGCTCTACCTCGGCGTCGAGATGATCCGCGACCAGGACACGCTCGAGCCGGCCACCGAGGAGACCGCGGCCATCTGCAACCGCATGCTCGAACTCGGCGTGATCATTCAGCCGACCGGCGATCGCCAGAACATCCTGAAGACCAAACCGCCGCTGTGCCTCGACGTGGCAGGCGCCGACTTCTACGTCGCGACCCTGGATCGGGTTCTCACCGAGGGCTGGTAGTCGTCTCGCGTCCGAGCTCGGACGTGACATAGGAGCGGGCGATGTGCTTGATCTCGTCGTCGGCGGCGTCGCGGATCACCTTCTGCGCGCCCAGTCCGTCGATGAGGATCAGCACGCGGCGCGCCGCGGCATCGACGTCCGCGACGTGGAACTCGCCCGCCTCCCTACCCGCCAAAATGAGGTCGCCGATGAGTGCCAACCAGGCGTCGGTCAGCGCAGGCACTTCGGCGGCCAGCGTCGGATTCCGTCTGCCGAGACTCCACGCGTCCAGCCACAGCGCGCTGGCGTCCTCACTGACGTCGCCGAGCACGTAGTCCATCAGCGCGTCGATCCCCTCGGTGGGCGTCGGCGCCGCGCCGACGTGCGCCCGCGCGGCGTCCAGATCCACCGTGGCGGCCGTACGGAAGGCGGCCGCGATCAGCTGGTCCGCCGACGAGAAGTAGTGACTGACCAGGCCGGGGGTCACTCCGAGATCGGCCGCGACGCGGCGCAGAGTGACCGCGGAGAGCCCTTCGGCCTGGCTGATCTCGACGGCCCTGGCCAGTAACTCACCGCGACGTTCGGCGGGTAGTTTTCGCTTCGCGTCCCGCATGTCGGTGCCGTTCGTGGCCAACGTCATGCACACCCCCCCTTGACGGATCTCGATTCTTATTGAACACTACACCAACACTGTTGAACTACCCATCAACAAGCCGGATCGAGAACCCATGACCGCCATCGCGCCACTCCAAGAACTGAACTCCGCGCCCGTCGACGACCACGTCGGCGCAATCGAGACCGCAGGCGTCGAGTACCTGCCGGAGGAGGCCCGCGACTCGCGGCCCCGCAACCTCGGCGCCGTGTTCCTCGGAGCCAACCTCACCTGGACCAACGTCGTCTTCGGTGCGTTCGCGATCCTGTTCGGCCTGTCGTTCTGGCAGACGGTTGCCTCGATGGTCGTCGGCACTGTCGTCGGCACGCTGGCCGTCCTGCCGACCGCAACGATCGGACCCCGCACCGGCACCAACATGACGGTGTCGAGTGGGGCGTTCTTCGGCATCCGCGGCCGATTCATCGGCTCCGGGTTGGCGTTGGCCATCGCGTTGGCCTTCGCCGCGGTGACCGTCTGGACGAGCGGCGACGCTCTCGTCGCGGCAGCACATCGACTGCTCGGGACGCCCGACTCTCACGCGGTCCACGGCATCGCCTACGCCGTCGTCGCCGGGCTCATGGTGGGCGTGGCGCTCTATGGCCACGCGACGATCGTGGCGATGCAGAAGATCGTGGTGCCCGTGGTCGGCACGCTGATGGTGGTCGGCTTCTTCGCGTTCGCAGGCAGCGTCGACATGGGGGCATCGGGGGGCGAGTACGCCCTGGGCGGCTTCTGGCAGACCTGGGCGCTGTCGGCCGTATTGTTCGCCGCCGCCCCGATCTCCTACGGGCCGACGATCGGCGACTACACGCGTCGCCTTTCACCGATTCGGTTCAGCGACAAGCAGATCTGCGTCGCGCTCGGGTGCGGCATGTTCATCGGCGTCATGCTGCCCAGCCTCTTCGGGGCCTTCACCGCGCTGTCCTTCGCGAACCCGACGGACTCGTATCTCGACGATCTGGTGACCGCCTCCCCCGCCTGGTACGTCCTGCCGATCATCGTGATCTCACTGCTCGGCGGACTCAGCCAGGGCGTGCTGTGCATCTACGCCAGCGGCCTGGACCTCGAAGGGCTGACCCCGCGCCTGCGTCGGACCCAGACCACCGTGATCACCGCCGCGGCCGGGATCGTCCTGTTGTACGTCGGCGTGTTCGTGTTCGATGCGGTCGAGTCGGTCACGGCCATGACGATCGCGCTCAACGCCGTCATCACACCGTGGATCGCCATCCTGGCCATCGGCGCGCTGCGCACTCGCAGGTACGACCCGACCGATCTACAGGCCTTCGCGCACGGCCGTCGCGGGGGGCAGTACTGGTTCACGGGCGGCTGGCACGTGGGGGCGGTCGCCGCGTGGACAGTGGGCAGCGCATTCGGTCTGCTGGCCGTCAACACCACGCTCTACGTCGGACCGCTTGCCGACATCGCGGACGGCGTCGACCTCAGCACCCTCGGGTCCGCCGCGATCGCGGGGTTGATTTACGTGGCGTCGGGCCGTTTCATCAAGGCATGACAACCGATCCCGACACCGTGGTGACCGAGTTCTGTGCCCTGTGGGCCAATCCGGATCCCGAACAGATCCTGAGCTACTTCACCGAAGACGCCGTCTACCAGAACATTCCGATGCCACCCGCCGAGGGACGGGCGGCGATCAAGGACTTCCTCGCCGTGATGCTCGACGGCTTCGAGGGCATCGACTTCACAGTGCACCGGCAGATCGTCCGGGGCGAACTGGTGATGAACGAACGCACCGTCACGCCTTCGAGGACGGGTGGCCGTCGGAGGAGGGCTTGGACCGATCGCTCACGACCGTCCTCGCGGACGGCGACCAACGATCATCTGGCGGCGCTGACAGAGGATGTGGACGTCTCGAGAGCGACATCGCCGAACGCCGGTGTGCCGATCCGCGTGATGGCGCACATTGTCGAGTCGCCGCCGTCACCGATTCGCCGCTCGGCGACCGCCCGCGTATGCATGGTTCGCGCATCGGTTAGCCGCTTCAGTCGGGTGGAAATGCACATCACCGAACCCCGTGTCAACGGCCGAGGTCTTGATCTATCTCAGCGGGCACGCGTGACGTGGCGGCGCACTCGGGGCCGTTTCAACGTCATGCGACTCAAGAACCGCCGCGAGGTCGCCTCGCCGGTGATGGGCACTGGAACGCCTCCTTCAGTGCCGAACCTCGGGGACGAGGAGCAGAGGTCGACGGTGTTCACCTATCAATCGGTGTGAGACCGAGCTGCCATCGAGCCGTTGCAGGAACGACAAGATGCCGCCGCGAGGGCTACCGACGATGACCATGAGCGCGTCGTTCTCCTCGGCGACGGCGTCGAGCAGGTCAGCCGGTGAACCGTGTGCGGCATGGTAGGTCCAGCCGGTTAGCACGGGGTCGAGAAGTCGACGCGCTCGACGTGCGCTTGCGTCGACGGTGGCAGCGAGGTCGTCCTCGAAGTCATTGCCGTCGGGGTCGATCGGGAGATCATCGAAGTCGACGATGTGCACGATGTGCAGGTGTGCGGTGAGCTGCTGGGCCAGCGTGATCGCGAACAGGACGGCTGCGATGCTGGGCGGTTGCCCGTTCCATCCGACGACTAGGGACGTCGTCGGTTGGACGCGAGGGGGTGGGCCGTCGAGGCGGTGGCGTTCGTCGGGGTGGTCGTCGGTCATGGCGAATTCTCCGTAGGGCCCGGCCAAGGCAGATCACCGATGCGCGGCGGTCAGTCCGAATGATTGATCAGGGGCGGCAAGCGAATTTCATCGCCAATTCGAGCCGGTGCCGCCCATCCGAGAGGTGGCTTGCACGGAAACCGTCGGTCGACCGCGGGAATCGAGAATCTCCATCGCTTTCACTGACACAAACCTCACGGTCATTGAAGCGCCTCCCTGTTAGCTGCGGGCAGTAAATCAAGCGCCATGGTTGCCGCGGCGCCACATGCGCTAATCGCAACGGGCCGTTGGCGATTGGTTTTCGTGTGCACAGAGTTGGTAGACCCCAACGGTGTCGAAATCGACAGTACTCGCTCGATCGAGGACGCGCGGGCGTTCACCTCTGCTCGGGATGCGGACTTCGTCGCGGTCATGACCGTTATTACCCTCCCCATAGCGAATGCACTTTCGCTCGAAGGTGGGCACACCGGGGTGTCTCCCGAGAGATCCCACCGCCCAGCGGGTCTGCACTCGATACTGGAGCCGTGTCGGTAACCACGGTCGCGATCTACGCGCTGATCGGGCTCGCCGTCGTCGAAGCCGTCGCGATCGTCGTGCTGCGGCGGAGGTTCGCCAGGCGCGACGAGGAACTGGCCGAACTCCAGCGCAGGCTCGACCCGCGCCAACCTGCTCTCGGGCGGGCGCGAGGCCGTCAAGACCGTCTGGCAGACCGCAAACATCCTGCGCAGGGAGGGCCTCGGCGCGGCCGTCAGATCCAACATCGAGG
The DNA here is from genome assembly GCA_038244615.1 of Mycobacteriales bacterium. GTDB lineage: Bacteria > Actinomycetota > Actinomycetes > Mycobacteriales > Mycobacteriaceae > Mycobacterium. The sequence continues at coordinate 43,640 of JBBRTH010000016.1, forward strand.
ACCTCGCCGACTGGGCGACCGTCGAACGCCCCGACCTGGCAACGCTGGCACCGAACGGGCGGGTCGCGATCATGTTCTCCGACATCGAGGAGTCGACCGCCCTCAACGAACGCATCGGCGACCGCGCCTGGGTCCGACTGATCGACCGGCACGGAAAAATGGTTGCCCGGCACGTCAAACGCCACGCCGGGTACGTCGTCAAGAGCCAGGGCGACGGGTTCATGATCGCCTTCGCGCAGCCGGAGCAGGCCGTCCTCTGCAGCGTCGACGTCCAGCGAGAACTGGCCAAGCGGCCCAACGGGATTCGGGTTCGCATCGGCATCCATGCGGGCAAGTCCGTACGACGTGGGGACGATCTCTTCGGCCGCAACGTGGCGATGGCGGCGCGGGTCGCCGGGGCGGCCGACGGCGGCGAGATCCTGGTCAGCGAGTCTGTGCGCAACGCCTGCCACGACTCAGCCGACGCCGACGTCTCCTTCGACGACGGCCGCGACGTCGAACTCAAGGGTTTCAGCGGAAGTCACCGGCTGTATTCGGTGATGCCGTGAACGGCCTATTCGGTCGAGCCGGACTCCGCCAGTCGCTGGTGCAGCTTGGCCCGGATGTCGTCGGGCGTGTAGGCATTTCGCTTGCGCTGGTCACGTGCAACCAAGGCACCGCCCGCCACGACTCCGGCGACGCCTGCCAGCCCGATCCACTTCCATATGCCTCGCATCGCCCTAGTTTGCCTAAGCTGCCCTGGTGAACGCGAACATGGTGACGCTCGAACGCGCGCTAGCCGAAACCCGGACCGGCGACATCTGGCTGTTTCGCGGCGACTCGGGGCCGGACCGGGCGATTCAGACGATGACCAATGCCCCGGTCAATCACGTCGGGATGACGGTGGCGATCGACGATCTGCCACCACTGATCTGGCACGCCGAACTCGGCGACAAACTGGAATGCCTGTGGAGCGGCGGCAATCACCGCGGTGTCCAGCTCAACGATCTGCGCCAGGCGGTCGAACGGTGGATGCTCACCTACGGCCAGCGCTGCTGGCTGCGCCAGATGACCCCGTTCGCCACCCGAAGGCAGGAGGACGACCTGCTGCGGGTCATCGCCCGGATGGACGGCACCGCGTTTCCCGCAACCGCGAGGCTGACGGCGCGGTGGTTCCGCGGCCGGGTGCCGACCGCCGCCGACTGGACCCGCGGCATCCCCATCTTGGACGACCAGGTCAAGAAGGCCACCCGGCGCAAGCAAGCAGAACGCCGCAAGGTGGGGTTCGAGACCGCGTACTGCGCCGAGACCGTCGCCGTGACCTACCAGGAGATGGGCCTGCTGGTAGGCGACAAGGACACGAACTGGTTCGATCCCGGAAAGTTCTGGAGTGGCGACACCCTCCCCCTCACGCCGGGTTATCGGCTGAGCGACGAGATTTCCGTCGTCCTCTGAGGCACGGGCACATACCGTAGCGTCGAACCATGTACCGAACCGTCGCGGCATTGGCCGCCATTGGGGTCGCGCTCGCCGGATGCGCCGCAAACGGTGACGGATCCACCACCTGCCAGGACTTCAACGGCATGAGCCGGGACGAGCGGGGCGCCGCGGTCGCGCGGCTGCTAAAGGAACGCAACGGACTCAACTCGTCCACCTCCGACGTCATGACGCGGGTGGCGAGCACCGTCGAGTTCTGCGCGAAGGACGCCAACCGGGACAAGACGGTCGGCGACGCGCAGTGACTCGCTAACTGGTACCGGCCGGCCGCTCGTCCGGAGAGACCACCCGGCGGCGTCCGCGCGCTAGCAGATCCTGCCGTTGCTCTTGCTCACTCTGATGGTGGAGCTGCGAAGAACGGCGCTGCATCGCGCCCTCTCCCGCCTGATCCTTGGCGTGTTCTTCGTCGTCTTCGGCGTCATCGAAACCCTGCTGGTGCTCTCGATCGACGGAATGCTCTACCCGTTTCAGTGGGGCGATCTGCTCTCCGCGCTCGCGATCTTCACCTGCTGACGATGATCTTCATCATCTTCTTCATCGAGCCGAACACCCGACGAGAAGACGATCCAGAAGTCAGCGACGGAGGCGGCCTGGAGGCTTGGCCGACCGGCGATTCGATGCGAGGATCACCGGTGGCCATCGGTCCACCACGGGATCTCGGCGGCGCCCACCGCCACAGCCCGGGGCGTAGCCGCCGACCAATACGCCATGCCCCCGATTGGGCATCGTCGAACGGCTCCGCTACTCCGTTGGGCAGCGGACGTGGTAGTCGCTCCCCAGCCGTGACGTCCACGCACATTTGACCCTATTTGATGCGGGCGCCAGTACTTTGCAACGAAATCTAGCAATCGCTCATATCGCCAATGCATGCATGCGCCATCGACTAATTCTGTAGCTGCGTGGATACTGAGCAACCCGTGAAGTAGACCTTGGAAACCGCGGCGCGGCCGTCGATGCACCTGCCGTGACCCGCGCGCGACCTTCTTTCGTGGCACGTCGAGAGCCTCGGCGAAGACGCTCACCAGAAGATGATTGATGTTCCAAGGGATTCGGGCCTCCGGCCCCTGCGACGTGCACAGCCTGACGGGAATCCGCACCACGTCGAGGATCCGATTGATCCGGCGCCGCTTGGCGCGGAACTTCACCATGAAGCGATAACCGATGCCCAGTGCCGCCAACACGACAACGATCCACAGCGTCGCCGCGAGCAGGTAGATCACCTCGACTGCGGCCATGACGATGAGCGTCCAGCGTCGCGGTCGCGGGCAGGTCACGGGCGAGACACACCTCGGTGACTAAAGCAACGGCTCACTTCGACGCCGCGTGACACCCGGCCGACACATTGCAGCTAGCAGGAGGGCGGCATGGGTGTCAGCAGTGACGACACCGCCTTGCCCGAGGACCACGATTGGAAGTGTCCAAAAGGACGCCAGAGCAAGGGAGACGATCATGAAGACAGCGTTCAAGTACGTCACGTCGGGGTTGGCCGCAGTCGCGATTGGCGGAGCCGTTGCTTTCGCGCCCGTCGCCAGCGCCGCAACCCTTCCCGCACCAGTGGCGACGGTCGTGACCGCTTCCACGATGGGCGAGGCCGGGACCGACCCGCTGGTGCCATTCGGCACTGAGCCTCAGGTCCCAGTCTGGCTCGGATACATCGACTCGAACCACGACGAAGTCGACACCACGAACGGCCAAGTGGACCTGCCGTTCTGACGGACCACGAAGCAAGGCCACGTCCCGCCCATCCCGTCCCGCCGGCTGGACCAGCGGCCCAGCCTGGTCCCGGGTGGCGAGGCAGCAGGTGGTGCCGATCTCTTCTTCGGTGATCTCGGCGAGCACGGTGTCGGTGAAGTCGACGTAGATGCCGAGGTCGTTGATGGTGCCGCCCGGGCCGGCGTTTTGGAGCCGGACGAGCGTGAGCGGTGCTCGGCGATGGCGAGTTCGCACAACCGGGTTTGAGTTTGGCGGACCTGGTGCCGAACAGGTTCGGTAGAACGTGACTGCTTCGTCGAGGATCTCCACGTTCGGGGCGAGTTGGGCGCGGCATATCCGCCCCGGTTGTTCGCCCGTCGCTGCACGCCCACTTGATGACGATGCCGAGATCGAGATTGCATTGCGGGTCAAGGCATTGGCCCAGTGTTGACAACGTAGTTCAGTGTCTCCAGCAACTACTTCCCGGAGGCATCCGAAGGTGCGATCGTGGATGTCAAACTGGGAACGCGTGAATCAGAGGGATACGACTTCCGCTCGACCGCGCCGAGAGACCCTCAGCGGAAGCGCGACCACCGCATCGCCTCATCCGCCAGAAGGGATAGCTTGGCGGGCCGCACCCCTCACGGGGCTCAGCTAACGGACCCGGCTCGGTGTATCGAGTGGCAACGGACACCCCCTCTGAGTAGCTGGCCACTCGATGGCAAGATGGGCGTCGGCTCACTACATACCAGCTCGGCGGTCACGACCTGCCGTGCGCGTTGCATGAGTTGGACCGCGCATTCCGCGCGCGTTCGACGTGCCGGTGCGATCGACTAGAAAGGCAGCCGATGACGGGCGCTCACATTGCCGGCATGCTGCGCGAGCGCGCCAGCCTGCAGCCTGCCGACGTTGCCTTCACCTTCATCGACTACGAGCAGGACTGGGACGGTGTTGCCCACACCCTGACGTGGGCCCAGCTATACCGGCGGGTGGCGAGCCTGGCAGACGAGCTCCGACAGCGGGGGCTCAAGAGCGGCGACCGGGCCGTCGTTCTGGCACCTCAGGGACTCGATTACGTGGTGGCATTTCTCGGATCGATGCATGCGGGTGTGATCGCGGTGCCGCTGTCCGTGCCAGTGCCGGGCATCCACGACCAACGTGTCACTGCGGTACTGCGCGACGCTTCGCCCTCGGTCATCCTCACCGCGTCGTCACTCGAAGGCCAGATGGGCTCGTACGCCGTGGCACAGGGCGATCATCCCGCACCGACGGTTCTCGCGGTCGATTCGCTCGATCTGGACACCCGGCGACGCTCCACCGCCAACCGTGAGACGCCGCCGGAAACGGCTTACCTGCAATACACCTCGGGATCGACGCGCTCGCCGGCTGGCGTGATGGTGTCGAACAAGAATCTAACGAGCAACTTCGAGCAGATAACCGCCGGGCTGTTCCCCGACTACGGCAAGGTCTCCCCACCTGGCACCACTGCCGTGTCGTGGCTGCCGTTCTATCACGACATGGGCCTCATCCTGGGCGTGTGCGGACCCATCCTCGGCGGATGGCATTCGGTGTTCACCAGCCCGCAGTCGTTCCTGGCCCGACCGGCGCGGTGGATGCAATTGCTGGCCAGCAGTCCTCGTGTGCTGACGGCGGCGCCCAACTTCGCGTTCGAGTTGGTGGCGGCCCGTACGTCCGATGATGACATGGCGGACATGGACCTCGGCGACGTGCTCAACGTGCTCAGCGGCAGCGAACGGGTCCACGTGGCGACCCTGAAACGCTTTGTCCAGCGGTTCGCTCGTTTCAACCTGCGTGAGCGGGCGTTGAGGCCGGTGTACGGCCTCGCCGAGGCGACTCTCTTCGTCGCGGGCCGCGAGCCCGGTGACGGGCCGCACCTGGTCAGCTTCGACCCCGAGAACTTGTCGACCGGTCACGCGGAGCGGTGCGAGGACGGAACCGGCACATCGTTGGTCAGCTACGGCAACCTGGAGTCACCGGTCCTTCGGATCGTCGATCCCGAGACGAAGTCCCAGGCTCCTGATGGCACGGTCGGTGAGATCTGGCTTCACGGCGACAACAACTGCCTGGGGTACTGGCAGAAGGCCGAGCAGACCGAGTACACGTTCAAGGCGCACATCGTCTCGCCCGCGGCGGACACTCCAGAAGGGCCTTGGCTAAGGACCGGCGACCTCGGGTTCATGTCCGAGGGAGAACTCTTCATCGTCGGCCGCATCAAGGATCTACTGATCGTTCGGGGGCGCAACCACTATCCCGATGACATCGAAGCCACCATCGCAGAGATCACCGGAGGCCGGGTCGCGGCGATCGCGGTGGAGCAGGATCGCACCGAACAGCTGGTGGCGATCGTCGAGGTCAGGGTGCGCGCACAACCCGCGGACGTGGCGATGGACCAACTCCGAACCGTCAAGTTGCAGATCACGTCCGCCGTTTCGCAGGAGCACGGACTCAACGCCGCGGATCTGGTCCTGGTGGAGCGCGGCGCGATTCCGGTCACGACCAGCGGGAAGGTTCGACGCGCGTCGTGCGTCGAGTTGTACCGGGGCCGTCAGTTCATCCGGTTGGATGACGATGCCGTCACCGTCGGCTGACTCGCTTCCATGAGCTGACAGGCCTTGACGCGCTGACGCCGTCCAGAGCCGAGCGCCGTAAACTAGCGCAACTGATCGGAGTACGGTGACGTCGACTGCGCTCAATCCCCGGCCCGACAGTTGGCGTCATCAATGGTTACCGTCGTCCTCATCCGAGACCTCCATGCGCATCAATTGATTCACGTATTGATGCCACCAAGGCTCCAGGCATGCCCAGCGGGCTTCATCCGACGATTCGGAGCAGGCGTTGAACGGAACTCGGCTACACGTTGAAGCGGAATTCGACCACATCACCGTCGGCCATCACGTAGTCCTTGCCCTCCATGCGCACCTTGCCCGCCGACTTTGCCGCAGCCATCGAACCCGCGGCGACCAGATCGTCGAAGGAGACGATCTCGGCCTTGATGAAGCCCTTCTCGAAGTCCGTGTGGATGACGCCTGCGGCCTTGGGGGCGGTGTCGCCCCGGTGGATCGTCCAGGCCCGTGACTCCTTGGGCCCGGCGGTCAGGTAAGTCTGTAACTTGAGCGTGTGAAAGCCGGCTCGTGCCAACGCATCCAGGCCCTTCTCGGCCTGACCGATCGACTCCAGCAGTTCGGCGGCCGACTCGTCGTCGAGCTCCTGCAGCTCGGCTTCGATCTTGGCGTCGAGGAACACCGCGTCGGCAGGTGCCACCAACTCGCGCAGTTCGGCCTTGCGGGCGTCGTCGGTGAGCACCGATTCGTCGGCGTTGAACACATACAGGAACGGTTTGGTGGTCATCAGGTTCAGCTCGCGCAGCAGTGAGTAGTCGACCCCCCGAGAGGATGAGGCGAACAACGTGGCGCCCCCCTCGAGCGTCGTCTGCGCGGCCACGGCCGCTTCGTGAATCGGCTTGCGTTCCTTGTTGTTCCGCGCTTCCTTCTCGAGCCGCGGCACTGCCTTCTCCAGCGTCTGAAGATCGGCGAGCATCAGCTCGGTCTCGATGACCTCGATGTCGGACTTTGGGTCGACCTTGCCGTCGACGTGCACGACGTCCTCGTCGGCGAACACCCGGACCACCTGACAGATGGCGTCGCACTCACGGATGTTGGCCAGGAACTTGTTTCCGAGCCCGGCCCCCTCCGACGCCCCCTTGACGATGCCTGCGATGTCCACGAACGTCACCGGCGCAGGCACGGTCTTCTCCGACGAGAAGATCTGGGCCAGCTTGTCGAGCCGCGGATCGGGCAGCGCGACCACGCCTTCGTTCGGCTCGATGGTGGCGAAGGGGTAGTTGGCGGCAAGCACGTCATTACGCGTCAACGCGTTGAAGAGCGTTGACTTGCCGACGTTGGGTAGTCCGACGATTCCGAGGTTGAGGCCCACGGATTGGACAGTGTAGGCCTCATCCACAGGCACGCCAGCGCGTGCGGTCTGCGCTCTTTGCGCGATTGCCGGTACGGTCGACGTGTGTCAGGACTGCGCGGACGGTCTGCGGTGGCCGCAGACCAGAGATCGGCGCTCCCTCGCGTCCCCGGAATCCCTTGGTGGGCGGCCGCCATCCTGGCAGCCATCCTCACCGCCATCGGCGTCGCCTTCGACGCTGGGAGCGGCACCGACGCACTCGGCGCGGTCTTCGCGGTGTGCTACGTCCTCGGTTGTGTCGCTGCGGTACTCGCGGTCCGTCAGTCCGGCGTCTTCACCGCGGTGATCCAGCCTCCGCTGATCCTGTTCATCGCCGTCCCCTTCGCGTACTTCGTCTTCCACGGCAGCACGTTCACCGGCATCAAAGACATTTTGATCAACTGCGGCTACCCGCTTATCGAGCGGTTTCCGCTGATGTTCTTCACCTCCGCGACCGTGCTGATGATCGGCATGGTCCGCTGGTACCTGGGCGCGGCGGCCAGACGGGCCGCACCGAAGGACGCCGATCTGGCCGTCGACGAATCAGAAGAGGTAGCGGCGACCACCAAACAGGCGAGTTCGAGCACCAAGACGCGGCGCAGCAGCCGCACGACGGCCCGCCCTGCTGCCGCGGCGGCTACCTCTGCAGTAGCCATGGAGGACCACACACCGCGCACGCCGCGCCGGACCCCAAGAACGGCGGCCACCGGCTCGCAACGGTCGATTGGTGCTGCAGCGGGCACCGATTCACGGCGTTCGCGGCACTCCCGCCCGCCCGAGACCGAGAACGTCGAACCCGTGCCGAGCCGCCCACGCAAACGCAACACCCCGCCGGTCGATCCTCCCGCCGAGCCACGGCGCCGGCCCCGTGCGGGCGACCCGCGCGACCGCTACGACCGCCCTCAGCGACGCGAGCGCCCGGACGCGTACGAACGGGCCGAGCGACCGGAACGGCCAGAACGTCCGCAGCGGCGGCCCCGCGCGGCGGACAACGAACAGTACGAGCCGCCGTCGACCAGCCGTCCGAACGGCAGCAACGGAACCCACCATCCGGTCTCGCGGGTGCGTTACCGCCGCGCGGACGACGGTGAGTCACGGACCGAGCACCGTTCGAAGCCGCGGCGGCCGAGGCACTCGGCGCCCGAACCCTGGGAGTACGACGCCTAAGCGTTGCGCTTGGGCCGGATGGCGCGCGGCAGCGTGAACACCAGCGTCTCGTTAGCGGTCGTCACGGGCTGAACCGTGGCGTAGCCGTGTGCAGCCAACCGTTCCAGTACCCCGCGCACCAGCACCTCGGGCACCGAAGCGCCGGAAGTCACGCCGACGGTGGTCACGCCGTCGAGCCACGCTGGATCGATGTCCTCGGCGTAGTCCACGAGGTAGGACGCGTCCGCACCGGCGCCGAGGGCCACCTCGACCAGCCGCACCGAGTTCGACGAGTTGCGCGAACCGACGACGATCACCAGCTCACACTCCGGGGCCATCACCTTGACGGCGACCTGGCGGTTCTGGGTCGCGTAGCAGATGTCGTCGCTGGGCGGGTCCTGCAGTTTGGGGAAGCGCTCGCGCAGCCGCTGAACGGTCTCCATCGTCTCGTCGACACTCAGCGTGGTCTGCGAGAGCCAGATGACCTTGTTCTCGTCCCGCACGGTGACCGTGTCCACCGAGTCGGGGCCGTCGACCAGTTGGACGTGGTCGGGGGCCTCGCCCGCGGTGCCGACGACCTCCTCGTGGCCTTCGTGGCCGACGAGCAGGATGTCGTAGTCGTCGCGGGCGAAGCGCTTGACTTCGTTGTGCACCTTGGTGACCAGCGGGCAGGTGGCGTCGATGGTCAGCAGATTGCGCTCAGCTGCCTCCACGTGGACCGTCGGCGCGACACCGTGTGCGGAGAACACCACGATGGCTCCCTGGGGGACCTCGCTGGTTTCCTCGACGAAGATGGCTCCGGCCTTGGCCAAGGTCTCCACGACGTGCACGTTGTGCACGATCTCGTGGCGGACGTAGACCGGGGCGCCGTGTTTCTCCAGCGCGAGCTCAACGGTCTCGACGGCGCGATCGACGCCTGCGCAGTACCCGCGCGGTTCGGCCAGCAAGACTCGCTTGCCTTCGACGGGCGCGGCGACCGACAGGGTCGCGCCCGGCATACCCATGTTGATCGTCTCCGGCATGGGTCCAAGGGTACTTACCCGCGGTCTCCCAACACCACTTGCGGGATCACCCGACCAACCGCCCGTACTCTTGCACGCATGGCTACTGCACCCTATGGAGTCCGTCTGCTGGTCGGCGCCGCGGTGATCGCGCTGGAGGAGACTCGCAGGCTGCCGCAGACGATCATCACCTACCCGATGACCGTCATCAGCCAGGTAGCCCAGCTGGTCATGAAGATGCAGCAGGACGTCGCGGACCTGGTGATCAGGGGCGACGAGACGCTGGAACAGCTGTTCCCGCCCAAGGACGAACAACCGGAATGGGCCACGTTCGACGAGGACGACGGCGATTCCGGCTCCGGCGACGAACTCGACGACGACATCCCACCCAACGGCGAACGCCTGACCGAGGGCAGATTCGCGCTCTACAGCACCGGCGAACCGGAGACGCGCGAGGACCGGCCCGTGAGCAAGGTCGCAGCGACTGCGCCGGGCGTCGTCGCCGAACTGGACTACGAGGCGCTGACCCTGGCTCAGTTGCGAGCCCGGCTACCGTCGCTGAAGGTCGCCGACCTCGAGGCGCTCCTTGCCTTCGAGGAATCGACCACCGCGCGCGCGCCGTTCCAGACGCTGCTGGCCAACAGGATCACCCGCGCGACCGCCAAATGATCACCCACGTCGCTTCGTTCGCCCCGCTGTGACCGAACCCGCCCAAGGCAAGTCTCCAGACAATCCGTGGCCGGTTCGCTCCGTTGCGATGATGGTCAAGGACTGGATCGACAGGCTCGGCACGGTATGGGTCGAGGGGCAGATCGCCCAACTGAACGTTCGGCCGAACTCGAGTACCGCCTACATCACGCTGCGTGATCCGGCTGCCGACATGTCGCTACAGATCACCTGCCCACGGGACCTGGTGCACAACGCTCCCGTGAAGCTCGCCGAGGGCACGCAGGTGATCATGCACGGCAGGCCGACCTTCTTCGTCGGCCGCGGCTCGTTCTCGTTGCGGGTCAACCAGATCCGCGCCGTCGGCATCGGCGAGCTGCTGGCCCGCATCGACCGCCTCCGCAAGCTGCTCGACGCGGAGGGCCTGTTCGACCCTCGCCTCAAGCGGCCGATTCCGTTCCTGCCCAGCACCGTCGGTCTGATCACGGGTCGCGCATCCGCGGCCGAGCGTGACGTGGTGTCGGTCGCCGAAGCGCGTTGGCCCGCAGTGCGGTTCGCCGTGCGCAACACGATCGTGCAGGGGCCGAGCGCGGTGGCTCAGATCGTCGACGCCCTCAGAGATCTCGACGGCAATCCCGATGTCGACGTCATCGTGCTCGCCCGTGGTGGCGGCAGCGTCGAGGATCTCCTGCCCTTCTCCGACGAGACGCTGTGCCGCGAGATCGCCAAGTGTTCGACGCCGGTCGTCAGTGCCATCGGCCACGAACCCGACAATCCGTTGTGCGACCTGGTCGCCGACGTCCGCGCCGCCACCCCGACCGACGCGGCCAAACGCGTGGTACCCGACGCAGCGGCAGAACAGGCCCTGGTGACCGATCTGCGCGGCCGCAGCGCGCGGGCCCTGCGCAACTGGGTGCATCGAGAACAGCACACGCTGAGTCAACTGCGGAGCCGTCCGGTGTTGGCCCAACCACTGGCGGCGCTCACCGCCCGCGCCGAGGAGATCCACCGTGCCCGGGATACCGCTCACCGCGACGTCACCCGGCTGCTCGAGGCAGAGACCCGAAGCGTCGGGCACCTGTCGGCACGGCTCGCCACACTGGGACCTTCGGCGACCCTGGCACGGGGCTACGCCCTAGTCCAAGTCGCGTCGGGTTCGATGGCGATCCTCAGGTCTACGGCGGACGCACCGGCGGGTACCCGGCTCCGAATCCGCGTCGCCGACGGCGCCATCAACACGGTCAGCGAGGGGTTAGATGAAGCCCATTAGTCAGATGGGGTACGAAGAATCCCGCGACGAGCTCATCGCGGTGGTACGCCAACTCGAGCAGGGCGGGCTGGACCTCGATGCCTCCCTGAAGCTCTGGGAAAGGGGCGAAGAGCTGGTGAAACGTTGTGAACAGCACCTCGCGGGTGCCCGCGAGAAGGTCGAGAAGGCGCTGGCCTCCAGGGATGACGCGGAATCGTGAGACGGAAGCCCGTTGACGCCCCGGGGGTCGAAACTGGAACTCGTTTCAGTTATCCTCGCCGCATGGGTGACTCAACGCTGACTCCTCGCGTCCGCACCGACCTCGGCCACGTGCTCGTGGCCGGCGGTTCCGGCTTCGTGGGCACCAACCTCGTGGCGGAGTTGCTCGCCCGCGGCCATCAGGTCCGTTCCTTCGACCGGGCGCAGTCGCCACTCTCCCCGCGAGAGGGACGCCATACGGTCGTCGGGACATCACCGACGACTCCGACGTCGCGCGTGCCGTCGGGGGCGTCGATACCGGCCCGCGAGCGCCGCGATCATCGACCTGATGGGCGGCGGTTCCGCGCCGGCCCGCGAGCGCAGCTTCGCCGCCGACGTCTACACCGAGACCAAGGTGGTGGCCGAGAAGTTCGTGCTGTCTCAGAACGGAACAGGTCGCATGCTCACCTGCAGCATCCGGCCCAGCGGCATCTGGGGCCGCGGCGATCAGACCATGTTCCGCACGCTGTTCAAGAGCGTCCTGATCTGAAGGGCCACGTCAAGGTGCTCGTCGGGAGCAAAGACGTGAAGCTCGACAACTCCTACGTGCACAACCTGATTCACGGTTTCATACTCGCCGGTGAGCATCTGGTGCCCGGCGGTTCGGCACCCGGCCAGGCGTACTTCGACAACTACTTCTCCACCGCCAAGGCTGAGCGCGATCTGGGCTACCGCCCGCTCTACACCACCGAAGCCGCCATGGCCGACTGCCTGCCGTACTACACCGACCTGTACGCCACGATGAAGGGCGCTTCGTTGCCGGTTCCGTCGCCGGCGTAGGTCTGGCTGCGAAGTTGCCGCAAGCCCTGACAGGGCCGATCACTCCCGCATAACGTTGCTTCTTGTACGGTTCGATTCGATTGATCGACACCCCGAGCGAGGGAACTCACCATGCTGGCGGCGGATTGATGCTCGACTCCTGGACCGAGGGTCCCACCAAGACGGCGATCATCGACTTCGTCGCCCGCGTCACGGCCGACGGGCCCGACTTCGTCGCCCCCGAGGCGCGAGTGGCGGTGTTCGACAACGATGGCACCCTGTGGTGCGAGAAGCCGGCCTACGTGCAGTTGGACTTCCTGATCCGCCGGTTCGCCGCGCAGGCCGCTGACGACCCGGCGTTGGCCGATCGACAGCCGTACAAGGCCGCCGCCACGGGCGACCTCAAGTGGTTCGGCGACGCCGTCACCAAGCACTATCAGGGCGACGACTCAAGCTTCAAAACCATGCTGGCAGCGGTGCTTTCGGCGCACAGCGATATCACGGTCGACGAACACGCCGACCGCGTCAGGGCATTCTTCGCCGAGGCCAAGCACCCGACTCTCGGCCTGCCCTACACATCGGTGGGGTATACGCCGATGGTCGAATTGCTGCGGCACCTCGAAGCCAACGGCTTCACGAACTACATCGTCTCCGGTGGCGGGCGGGACTTCATGCGCCCGATCACCTCGGCGATGTACGGCATCCCGCCTGAGCGTGTCGTCGGCAGCTCGGTGGGACTCGTCTATCGCGACAACGACGTCCACACCACCGACCAGCCGGAGTTCTTCGACGACGGGCCAGTGAAACCGGTCCGGCTGTGGAGCAGGATCGGCAGGCGACCCATCCTGGCGGCGGGCAATTCCAACGGCGACATCGAGATGCTGGAATTCACCAGGGCATGCACGTCACCGTCGCTGTGTCTGATGGTTCTGCACGACGACGCGGTCCGCGAGTTCGATTACGTCGCCGGGGCGGAACGGGCTCTCGAGCGCGCGGCGCACGACGGCTGGACGGTGGTTCGCATGCGCGACGACTGGACGACGGTCTTTGGCTGACGCACGCCAACCCTGCCCCTCCGTTGAGATAGCACTGGGGGCCGAGGCCACTGGCAATTCGTCGCCATCAGCTCTCACTCAACGGGGTAAGGGGTGAGCGCGACTGACGGATTCGCGTGGATCCCGCCGCAGACCGCCGTACTGGGCTCCGAAGCCCACTACGCCGAGGAAGGCCCCACCCGCAAGGTCACCGTCGACGGCTTCTGGATCCAGACCCAGCAGGTGACCAACGCCGACTTCGCCCTATTCGTCGACACCACCGGCTACGTCACCGTCGCCGAGCGGCCACCCGACCCGGACGACTACCCGGACGCACCGCCGGAGAACCTGCAGGCCGGGTCCATGCTCTTCCACCGCACACCGGGACCGGTCGATCTGCGACACCTCAGCCAATGGTGGTCGTGGACGACTGGCGCCTGCTGGAACCATCCCCGTGGTCCGCGGTCGTCGGTACGGGGCCGCGAGCAGCACCCCGTCGTGCACGTGGCCTTCGACGACGCCTCGGCGTATGCCGAGTGGGCGAACCTCGCGTTGCCGACGGAGACGCAGTGGGAGGTCGCGGCCCGAGGTGGCCTCGACGGCACGACGTACACCTGGGGTGACGAGCCAGAGTCACCCGGCCAGAGGCTGGCCAACTACTGGCACGGCGAGTTCCCGTATCTACCCGACACCGGTTACGGCACCACCCAGCCGGTCGGAAGCTTCGCAGCGAACGGCTACGGACTGTTCGACATGGCGGGCAATGCCTGGGAGTGGACCACCGACTGGTGGGCCGAGGATAGGACCGTCGAATCATGCTGTGCAGCAGACAGTTACGACTCTACTCAGCCCCAGTTCAAGATCGGCCGCAAGGTCGTCAAGGGTGGATCGTTCTTGTGCGCGGACAGTTACTGCCTGCGCTACCGGCCTGCTGCCCGCCGCCCGCAGATGGTCGACACCGGGATGAGTCACATCGGGTTCCGCTGCATACGGACGCCGTGAGGCCACCCAGTCCAGGCCAACTCTGGTGAAGACCGACCGTCTGGGCAATGATGCCTGCAACACGTTCTAGTCGACGAGGGAGTTACATGACGGACGCCGTACTGGTGACGGGCGCCTTCGGGCTGGTGGGATCGTCCACCGTGAGGCGGCTCGCCGAGAAGGTCAACGTCGGCGCCACGGCCTCCCTGGTGGCGGCCGCCGAGAAGCAGCCCGACCCGCCGCGGTTCGTGCAGGCGTCCAGCATCGCGGTGTACGGCGCACGCAACCCGCATACCCACCCCGACGTGCTGACCGCGGAGACCCCGCTCAACCCGGCCGACGTCTACGGAGCGCACAAGGCCGCGGCCGAGAAACTTGTCCGCGCGTCGTCCCTGGACTGGGTGATCCTGCGACTCGGCGGCGTGTTGACCGTCGATCCGGCGGCGTACGTGAAGTTGGACAATCTGTACTTCGAGGGCGTTCTTCCCACCGACGGTCGGCTGCAGACCGTCGACGTGCGCGACGTGGCCAGGGCCTTCGCCGCCGCCACCACCGCCGATGCGGTCGGCGAGACCTTGCTCATCGGCGGCGATGACACGCATCGACTGATTCAGGGCGACGTCGCCCCGGCCATGGCGGCCGCGATGGGACTCGTCGGCGGACTGCCCACCGGGCTGAGGGGCAACCCGAACAGCGACGGCGACTGGTTCAACACCGACTGGATGGACACCGCGCGTGCTCAGGAACTGCTTGGCCACCAGCACCATTCGTGGCCGGAGATGCTCATCGAAACGGCCAACAAGGCAGGCATCAGGCGCCACGTGCTGCGCGTCGCCGCTCCGCTGACGAAGGCGATCTTCACCCGCCGTGCCGACTACCGCGGCCGCACCGAGCCTCACGCCGACCCGTGGGGGGCGATCGCCGAGAAGTGGGCCAATCCACGACCCGACGACAGCACGCCGTGAGCACCGCAATCGTCGTCGGAGGGGCGTCGGGCATCGGCTGGGCGTCTGCGCAGGCGCTCGCCGCCGACGGGTACCGGGTCGTCATCGCCGATCTCAACCTCGAGGGCGCCAGGAACCGCGCGGCAGAACTGGGCGACCCGCACCGCGGGGAGTTCGTCGACGTCGGCGACGAGGACTCCGTCGCCACGCTCTTCGAGCAGACCGGTTCCGTCGATGCGGTCGTCAGCTGCGCGGGGTTCTCGACCATCGGCCTGATCGTCGACCTGGCGGTCGAACAGTTCCGGTCGGTGATCGACGTCTGTCTGACGGGCGCCTTCATCGTCGCCAAGTACGCGGGCCGCCACCTCACCGACGGCGGATCGCTGGTGTCGATCTCCTCGCTCAACGGTCGCCAGCCAGCCATCGGCATGGCCGCCTACTGCTCCGCCAAGGCCGGCCTGTCAATGCTCACCCAGGTCGCCGCCCTCGAACTCGCGCCGCGCGGCATCCGGGTCAACGCCGTAGCGCCTGGATTCGTGCACACCCCGCTCACCGAGGGCGCCGCCATGGTTCCCGGCGTCGTCGAGGAGTACGTCGAGAACACACCACTCGGTCGGGCGGGCACCCCGGAGGACATCGCCGAAGCCGTGCTGTTCCTCACCAAGGCGCCGTGGCTCACCGGCGAGGTGCTCGACCTCAATGGCGGCGCCCACATGAAGCGTTATCCCGACATCATCAGCCACGTGACGAGACTGACGTCGCAGTAGGCTCACCCCGTGCCCATGACGACGGAGTTCACCGCTCCGCAGAAGCGTGCGCTCGCCATCACGACCATCGCCGCGCTGGCTTTCGGCGCGTACTTCCTGCGCGGCTACTTCATCCTCATCGTGGTGGCCGCGGTCACGGCCTACCTGTTCAACCCGCTCTTCGACTGGTTCCAAAGGCGTTTCGGCAAGAGCCTTTCGGTGACCTTCACCGTGCTGTCCGCGCTCTGTGCGGTCATCATCCCGCTGGGCCTGCTGGTGCTGCTGGCCTTCGTGCAGATCTCGGCGATGGTCCGCAGCATCTCCGCATGGGTGTCGCGCACCGACCTGAGCTCCCTCGGCGACAAGACACTGGAACTGGTCAACGGCGCGCTCGGCAAGGTCCCGTTCCTGCAAGGCTTTCGGGTAACTCCGGAACTGCTCCAGGAGCGGATGGGCACTCTCGCCCAACACGCCGGCGAGTACGCGCTGGGTTTTCTGCAGAATGCGGCCGGCGGCCTCGCGGGCACGGTGACGGCGGCCGTGCTCTTCATCTACGTGCTCGTCTCACTGCTCTCCAACCGCGAGCAGGTGCAGACGCTGATCCGCAGGCTCAATCCGCTGGGGGAAGAGGTCACCGACCTGTACCTCGACAAGATGGGCGCCATGGTGCAGGGCACCGTGCGCGGCCAGTTCGTCATCGCGCTCGCACAGGGTCTCGCGGGCGCCGCGTCGATCTACGTCGCCGGCTTCCACCAAGGCTTCTTCATCTTCGCGATCTTGCTGACCGTGCTCTCGGTGATCCCCTTGGGCGGCGGCATCGTCAGCATCCCGTTCGGAATCGGAATGATCCTGTTCGGCAACGTTTTCGGCGGAATCTTCGTCATCGCGTGGCACCTCATCGTCGTCACCAACATCGACAACGTCCTGCGTCCGATCCTGGTCCCCCGCCAGGCGCGCCTGGATTCCGCACTCATGCTGCTGGCCGTCTTCGCGGGCATCACCATGTTCGGCTTCCTGGGAATCATCATCGGCCCGGTGCTGATGATCGTCATCGTCACCACGATCAGCGTCTACCTATGGGTCTACAAGGGAGTCCCGCTCGACGACCCCGACCCCGACGACGAACCGAAGCAGCCGGGACGCCTGAGCGTTCTGCTGGGGAAGGCCACGGCACGTGTGCGCGCGCGACGAGTGAACGAGGCCAAACGCGAGGCCGCTCAGCAGGTTACGCCGCGAACAGCCGCTCCTTGAGGAACGCGACAACCCGCTTGCGTGCTTCGTAGGCGGGGTTGCCGTCGACCTCGCGGACCTGGTCGGTGAGCACCGAATGCGCCATCCGGCTGATCCCGTTCGGATTGCCCTTGGACGAGTCGATTTCGATGACCTCGAAGGCGTCACCGAGCCTGGCCTTGAGCGTCGTGAAGCGATCGCCGGGCGACATGGCGTCCTCGCTGAACCGCAGGCCCATCGCGCACAGGCCGTCCTCTGCGGCGCGCCGCTCGATCACCTTCAGCTCGCCCTCCGAAAGCCCGGGATCCCTGCGCTGTTTCGGCGTCAGCGGCATGGGCAGCGACGGCTGGCTCATCACCGGCGCCAACACGCTGTCGTCGACGGCGGCGGCGAGGGCGAACCCACCGGTGAAGCATTGGCCGATTACGCCGACGCCCTTGCCGGGAGTCTTCTCGTTGAGATCACGCGCCAACGCACGGAGGTAGTGTGCGACCGGCCTGTCGGCGTTGGTCGCGAACGCCGCGAACTCCTTCGTCACGCAGCCCTTCAGCAGGACCGGGACCATGCCAGGACGCACGGCGGGCTCCCCCGGCGTGCCGAACAATGACGGTGCCGCCACGGTGAACCCGTTGTCCACCAGATGATTACCGAGCGCTAGCACTCCTGGGTGCAGGCCGGGCATCTCGGGGATCAGCACCACCCCCGGGCCCTCACCCTTGCGGTAGACGTCGTGGGTGAAGCCCGCGGCGGTGAACGGCGCGGCCGTCCATCCGGTGAGGTCGGCCTCCGGAGCCGCCCCGGCGGCGACATCCGGTTTGGGTGAGGACATGTGGCGCTCCTAGCTGACGGACAGCGGCGGTTGCGACTGCGTCGCGGCCGCCAGCGTACGGTACTCGTCCGTACCCGCGGGTCCCGTCACGGCGATCTGCGCCGGACCCGTCGGTCCCTTCAGCCGCGTCGTCCAAATCGGACGCGAGTCCTCACCGCCCTCGTAGACGATCCACTTCACGCCGTTGACGGCCTGCGCACCCGTCGGTACGACGTCGGTGTCGATGGACCTGACGAGGCTCTGCTCGTCGGCGTCGCTCTGCGTCAAGCTGATGAACATGCCGGTGGGCGCCAAGAAGCCGGTGCGTGAAATGACGGCCCGCGCCGGCTTGCCCGCCACATCCGTTCGACCGCCGTCGATGCTGCCGCGCGATCCCGAGTTGGCGCGCCAGCCGTCGGGCAGCGCAGGCAACCGGATCGGGATCTTGAGCGTCTCGGCGTCCGCCTTCAGCGCCGCAGCCGTGTCATAGGGCATGACAGGCCCCGGACCTGGGCCGTTGGGCGCGAACGAGCACATTCCGAGCACTCCGGCCAGCACGACGCACGCCAGCACCAGCGGCGCCATCGACCAGAACATGTCGCGGCCGTCCTGCAACAGCCGCGCCTTGGCCGGCTTCGGCTCCGGAGCCGCCTGGGGTGTGGTCACCCTGCCAGTATCCCAGCTCCCAAACTCCGAACCACTAATGGGACAATCTGCAGCCATGACGCCTCGACGCGAAGCCCCCGATCGCAACCTCGCCCTCGAGTTGGTGCGCGTCACCGAGGCGGGCGCGATGGCGGCGGGTCGCTGGGTGGGCCGTGGCGACAAGGAGGGTGGCGACGGTGCTGCCGTCGACGCCATGCGCGAGTTGGTGAACTCCGTCTCGATGCGCGGCGTCGTGGTCATCGGCGAGGGCGAGAAGGACAACGCGCCGATGCTGTACAACGGCGAAGAGGTCGGCAACGGCGACGGGCCTGCCTGCGACTTCGCCGTCGACCCGGTCGACGGCACCACACTGATGGCCAAGGGCATGCCAAACGCCATCGCGGTGCTCGCGGTCGCCGAACGCGGCGCCATGTTCGATCCGTCGGCGGTGTTCTACATGAACAAGATCGCCGTCGGACCGGACGCCGTCGACGTCATCGACATCACGGCACCGATCGGTGAGAACATCCGTCGCGTCGCCAAGGTCCGCAAGTCGACGGTCGCCGACATCACCGTCTGCGTACTGGACCGGCCGCGCCACGACAAGCTGGTGGCCGAAGTGCGTGACGCCGGCGCCCGGATCCGGTTGATCTCCGACGGCGACGTGGCGGGCGCCATCGCGGCGTGCCGGCCCGGGTCCGGCACCGACATGCTCGCGGGCATCGGCGGCACCCCGGAGGGCATCATCACCGCGGCGGCGATCCGCTGCATGGGCGGCGCCATCCAGGCCGTGCTCGCGCCCACCGACGACGCCGAACGGCAGAAGGCACTCGACGCCGGTCACGACCTCGGCAAGGTGCTGCACACCGAGGACCTGGTGTCCGGCGAGAACGTCTTCTTCTCCGCCACCGGAGTCACCGACGGCGACTTGCTGCAGGGCGTGCGCTACTTCGGCGGCGGGTGCACCACCCAGTCGATCGTCATGCGCAGCAAGTCCGGCACCGTCCGGATGATCGAGGCCTACCACCGCCTGTCCAAGCTCAACGAGTACTCGGCGGTCGACTTCACGGGCGACAAGACCGCCGCTTACCCACTGCCGTAACACCACTTCACCCTCACATCACCGACGAACAGGGAGCAGATGTCCGCCGACAGCGCAGTCGACAAGGCCGCCGAGACCGAATTCCGCATAGAGCACGACACGATGGGCGAGGTACGCGTACCCATCGCCGCGCTGTGGCGTGCGCAGACCCAACGGGCCGTCGAGAACTTCCCGATCTCGGGCCGCGGCCTCGAGCGCACCCAGATCCGCGCGCTCGGTCTGTTGAAGGGCGCCTGCGCACAGGTGAACAAGGACCTCGGCCTGCTGGCGCCGCCTAAGGCCGATGCGATCATCGCGGCCGCCAGTGAGATCGCCGACGGCCACCACGACGACCAGTTCCCGATCGACGTCTTCCAGACGGGTTCGGGCACCAGCTCGAACATGAACGCCAACGAGGTGATCGCGGGTATCGCCGCGACGGCGACCCCTCCGGTTGTCGTGCACCCGAACGACGACGTCAACATGTCACAGAGCTCCAACGACACCTTCCCGACGGCCACTCATATCGCCGCCACGGAAGCCGCTGTGCGGCATCTGATTCCGGCCCTCGAGGTGCTTCACGAGTCGCTGGGCAACAAGGCCCGACAGTGGCGCACCGTCGTCAAGTCCGGTCGCACGCACCTGATGGACGCGGTGCCGGTGACGTTGGGCCAGGAGTTCGGCGGCTACGCCCGCCAGATCGAGGCCGGCATCGAAAGAGTGCGCGGGTGTCTCCCCCGCCTCGGCGAGCTGGCCATCGGTGGGACCGCCGTCGGTACTGGACTGAATGCGCCCGACGGGTTCGGCGCCAAGGTCGTTGACGTGCTGGTCGACCAGACCGGGATCGCCGAATTGCGCACGGCCGTCGACTCCTTCGAAGCCCAGGCGGCGCGCGACGGTCTCGTCGAGGCGTCGGGCGCGCTGAAGACGATCGCCGTGTCGCTCACCAAGATCGCCAACGACGTGCGCTGGATGGGCTCCGGGCCTCTCACCGGGCTCGGCGAACTCAAGCTCCCCGATCTGCAGCCGGGTAGCTCGATCATGCCGGGCAAGGTCAACCCGGTTCTGCCCGAAGCCGTGACGCAGGTGGCCGCGCAGGTCATCGGAAACGACGCAGCGGTCACCGTGGGCGGCCTGTCGGGAGCCTTCGAGCTGAACGTCTACATCCCGATGATGGCGCGCAACGTGCTCGAGTCGTTCACGCTGCTGGCCAACGTGTCGAAGCTGTTCGCCGACAAGTGCATTGACGGCCTCATCGCCAACGAGCAGCATCTGCGCGAGCTGGCCGAGTCGTCCCCGTCGATCGTGACGCCGCTGAACTCCGCGATCGGCTACGAGGAGGCGGCCAAGGTCGCCAAGGAGGCCCTCAAGGAGCGCAAGACGATCCGGCAGACGGTCATCGACCGCGGCCTGATCGGCGACAAGCTCTCGGAAGAGGAACTCGACAAGCGCCTCGACGTCCTGAAGATGGCCAAGGTCAAGAACGGCGACTAGCGATCAGGACTGTCGACTCGTCGAGTGTGAAAGTGACGACACCTTCTCGCCGCCGAATTCGTCGTGACGTTCACACTCGACGTTGGTCGAGGTTGGCGACGGCTGGCGGTTCGCGCATCGCCGGGTGATCACGGAGGGGTTTGCGCCGGAGTCTGCTCTGGCGTCGCCGCTAGCCACTTGATCCCCGGCCATGCCGTGAGGCTGTGCACCACCAAGCTCAGCGAGACCGTCACGACCACCACCTGAGTGATCAACTCCTCCTGCTCGATCTCGCCCCGATTGATGATCAGCACGCCCAACACCAAGGTGCCGATGCCGCGGGGGCCGAACCATCCGATGAAGAGTCGGTTGCGTGCGGGCAGGTCAGTACTGATCAGCGCCACGCCCACCGAGACCATGCGCACCGCGAACAGCGCCACCATCCGATGAAGACCACGACGCGCCAGCCGGCGTCGCGCCAACCGGTGATCACCGCGTAGCTGCCGAACATCACGAACACCATCAGTTCCAGCAGTTGACCGGCCGCTTCGGACACCTGCATCTCCGGCGTCACGTCGGTGCGCTTCGCCATGAACGCGAAGGCCAGGCCACCGGCGAAGGCGGCGACGAAGCCGCTGCCATGCAGCCCCTCACCCACCTGGAAGCAGACCAGCGCGACGGCGAGGGTGGCCAGTTGCGCCCAGGTGTCGCTCATCCATTCGCGATTCTGCGCCCGGGCGATCACCAGGCCTCCGATTCCGCCGACAGCCAGGCCGACCACCACCGACACCACCTCGGTGCGGACGAGGAACAGCGTCCAGCGGCTCGAGTCGTGATCGGTCTGCTCGGAGGCCAGCGCCAGCGCGGCGAGCATGGCGGCCAGGGCGAACCCGTCGTAGAAGCCGCTCTCCGTCGAGAGTGCGTGGCGGACCCGCTCCGGGATGCGCTTGTCCTCGAGCAGCGCATCGATGAGCGCTACCTCCGTCGGCGCGACGATCGCGGCGAGGCACACCGGCCTCCCAGAGTGGCATCACCGGCAGCACCAGGAGGGTGGCCAGCGTGCCGAGGGTGAGAGCCAGCGGGATGCCGATCACGAGCAGGCGGAAGGTGACCTCGCCCCGCCGGAACACCACCGAGAGATCCAGCTGGGCGGCCTGGTTGAACAGGATCACCGTTAGCGCCAACTGGGCGATGACGGTGAAGCTGGAGGCGTCAACCCCGATGTCGATCACGTTGAAGACGAAGGGCCCCAGCATGATTCCGAGCAGAACGAAGATCAGTGCGGGCGCAAGGTACCACCGCTTCACCACGCCCGAGACAACGGCGTAGCACAACACCAGAACGGTCAGGACGATCGCGGCGTTGGAGTGCATCGAGCGTGGTCAGGCGCCGTTGTTGGCGCCGCCGGAATTCGCGCCAGGGATGTCGGTGATCGGGATGTTCGGCATCGGTGCGGGCGACGGCGTGTTCGGCAGCGACGGGATCTCGCCGGGTGGGATGTCGACGAGTTCGTTGACGGGGGCGCCGTTGTCGCGACTGCCGTAGCTGGTGCCCGGCGCCCGCGCTCCGAGCATCTGGGTGACGGTCACCATGTGGTAGCCGTTGGCCTTGAGCACCGGCAGGAACTGCTGCACCAGGTCGACGGTCGACGAGTAGGTGTCGTGGAACAGCACCACCGAATTCGGTGTGATCTGGGTCATCAGGATGTAGCGGGTGGCACCCGTGTTGGCGTCGTTGGCCCAATCGAACGGGATCACGTCCCAATTGATGTCGGCCAGGCCCTGCTTGCCCGCCTCTGCCAGCACCTGGTCGTCGACCAGTCCGCCGGCCGTGCGAACCAGCTTGGGACGCCGGCCGGTCGCCGCCTCGATCGCGTCACTGGCCTTGCTGAACTGCGCGGGGACGTCCTCCGGCGGGATCGTCGTCATGTTCGGGTGTTCCCAGGTGTGGCTGCCCAGCTCCATGCCCGCCTCGACGACGCGCTTGGCCCCCTCGGGGTTGGCGGCCACCTTGTTGCCGATCTCGAAGAACGTCGCCTTGGCGTCGTTGTCCTTCAGGATCTGCAGCAACCGGTCGGTGTAGGGGCTCGGACCGTCGTCGAACGTGAGCGCGATGCACTTGACCACCGAGCAGTCGACCTCGTCGGCCGCTTCGGCGGGGGTGGCGATCCGCACGTGTCCGGTCAGGCCGCCGACGACCACGATCACCACTCCCGCGCAGACGCCGATCACCACCCGCCAGTACGTCCAGGACGAGTCGGGCCGCTTACGCACGCTGGCAGCCTACCGACTTGCGACTCGTGCACGCTCGCCCGCGCTCACCGCGGGTCCGCGTGCACAAGCCGCAGCGAGGGATCACGGCAGGGCGCCGGGGCTGAACTCCTCCAGCATCTCGGTCACTAGCGCGGCGATCGGCGACCGCTCGCTACGCAGCAGCGTGATATGGGCGAACAGCGGATGTCCCTTGAGCTTCTCGATGACGGCCGCGACACCGTCGTGTCTGCCCACCCGAAGGTTGTCGCGCTGAGCGACGTCATGGGTGAGCACCACCCGAGAGCCCGCACCGAGTCGGGACAGCACGGTCAGCAGGACGTTCCGCTCCAGCGACTGTGCCTCGTCGACGATCACGAACGAGTCGTGCAGTGAGCGACCGCGAATGTGGGTCAGCGGGAGCACCTCGAGCATGCCGCGGGCATGGACCTCTTCGAGCACGGCGGGGCTGGCGAGCCCCTCCAAGGTGTCGAAGACGGCTTGCGCCCACGGGCCCATCTTCTCGCTCTCGCTGCCCGGCAGATAGCCGAGATCCTGGCCGCCGACGGCGTACAGCGGCCGGAAGACGACGACCTTTCGCTGCGTGCGGCGCTCCAGCACGGCCTCCAGGCCCGCACACAGCGCCAGTGCCGACTTGCCGGTACCCGCCTTGCCGCCAAGCGAGACGATGCCGACCGACTCGTCGAGCAGCAGATCCAACGCGACCCGCTGTTCGGCCGAACGCCCGCGCAGCCCGAACACCTCGCGGTCACCTCGGACCAACTGCACCCGCTTCTCGGCGTTCACTCTGCCCAAGGCGTGGGAGTTTCCACCGAGCAGGCGAACACCCGTGTGGCAGGGGAGGTTTCGAGCCTCCTCCAAGTCGATCTCGCCATCGTTGAACAACGCGTTGATCTCGTCGGCGGCGACGTCGACCTCAGCCATGCCCGTCCAACCGGACGTGATGACGTCCTGGGCGTGGTACTCGTCGGCGGGCAGGCCGACGGCACCCGCCTTGACGCGCAGCGGGATGTCTTTGCTGACCAGCGTCACGAGCTTGCCCTCGGCGGCGAGGTTGGCGGCGCAGGTGAGGATCCGCGCGTCGTTGGTGCCGGTGCGGAAGCCGGCGGGAAGCACCGTCGGATCGCTGTGATTGAGCTCGATCTGTAGCGTGCCGCCTTGGGTGCCAATGGGAATGGGCTGATCGAGGCGTCCGTGTTCGAGTCGCAGATCATCGAACATCCGTAGCGCCTGGCGCGCGAACCAACCCAGTTCGTGGTGATGGCGTTTGGCTTCCAGTTCGCTGATGACCACGAGCGGGACGACCACTTCGTGTTCGGCGAAGCGGCTGCACGCCCAGGGATCGGACAGCAGCACAGAGGTGTCGAGCACATAGGTTCGAACTGGGGTCCAGCCGGCCGAATCAGTCACGTGGCGCTCCTAGGTCCGTGCGGCACCGCACGAACTCCCTCGGCGGAATACCGCGGTACCAGGACCGGGGCCGGTCCCGTCTTCGTCGAAACGACGGATACCGCCCGGACAGCAGAGCATGTCAGCCATCGAAAATGACGCTACCCCCGTCGCGAGGATTGCGCCGCGCAGGCGCGCCGTGGCCGAAACGTGACCAGTCCGTTAACTACCGCGTGACGAATGCCGCCAGCGCGGGATCGTCCGCGACACCCCACGCGGTGACGCGATCGGAGATCACCTTCCGCAGCGCGGCGTCGTCGAAGATGCCCGCCTCGGCCACGACGCGCACCTTGTCCCGGTAGGCGTCGATGTCGGCGCCGATGGGTTCCAAGGCCGCGGCGCGGCTGGCGATCGCCGCGATCGTCTCGTCCCGCTGGGTGGTCAGGCAGTGTGCGACGAGGTTGGCGAAGAACTCCTCGTGACGCTCCTCGTCCCTGGCGATCCGGCCGACCATGCTCTGCAGCACCGGTTCGGCAATCTCAGCCTGCAGATTACGAGCGAACACCGCGTGCGCCCGCTCGAGCAGCGCCATGAAGGCCAGCGTCTCGATCTGAGTGTACGAGTCGGCGCGGTAACCCTTCGTCACGTGTTCGACGCGGACGTCCTCGTTGGCGCTGGGATCGATCTCGCGTGTCACCACCAGGTAATTGCGCAGCGCGACGGCGTGCAGATGCTCCTCGGCCGTCCACCTACCCAGCCAGCGGCCCCACTTGTCGTCGAGGATGAAGTGCTCGACGAGTTCGCGGTGATACCCGGCCAGGTTGTCCTTGATGATGAGCAGGATCTCCAGCGCATCGGTGACGTGCTTGGGCAACGTCACCGACGACTCATCCCAGTCCTTGCCGCCGAGGAAGGCGAAGTTCTCGCCCTGGTCGAAGGGCACGTAATCGTGGGCGTACCAGAGTTCCTCGGTCGCGACGTGGCGCGACAGGTTCTCCTCGACGACCGGTTGCAGTTCCAGGGTCAGCGCGTTGGCTACGGGCTTGTCTGCCATGAAACTAACTGTAACCCGTGGACACACGTTCCTTGAAATCGGGGGCGGCGTGTCCTCTTCTCAGCGCGATTTGTGCACGCACAGCCGCGGTGAGCGCGGGTTGGCGTGCACAAATCGCGACAGGCTACAAGGTCAGGCCTGGATACAGCGGGTTGGCGGCGAGTAGCTCGGACGCAGCCGCGTGCACACGGTCGGCGGTGCCGTCGGCCAGAACGTACTTGGCCTTGGACGAACCGTCGGGCTGAGTGTTCTTCAGCACCTCGACCACCATCTCGGCCACGCGGTCGAAGTCGTCGGCGCCGAATCCACGCGAGGTCAGGGCCGGCGTACCGAACCGGATGCCGCTCGTGTACCAGGCCCCGTTGGGGTCGGCCGGAATCGAGTTGCGGTTGGTGACGACGCCGGAGTCCAGCAGCGCCGACTCGGCCTGGCGTCCCGTGAGCCCGAACGACGTCACGTCGAGCAGCACGATGTGGTTGTCGGTGCCGCCGGTGACCAAGCGGGCGCCACGCTTGAGGAAGCCGTCGGCCAGCGCCTTGGCGTTGTCGGCGATGCGCTGCGCGTACTCCTGGAACGACGGCTGCCGCGCCTCGGCGAACGCGACCGCCTTGGCGGCCATGACGTGTGCCATCGGGCCGCCAAGCACCATCGGGCAGCCCTTGTCGACGGCGCCGGAGTACTCCTCGGTAGCCAGCACCAGGCCGCCGCGCGGGCCGCGAAGCGACTTGTGCGTCGTCGTCGTGGTGACGTGCGCGTGCGGCACCGGATCCTCGTCGCCGGTGAACACCTTGCCCGCCACCAGACCCGCGAAGTGGGCCATGTCGACCATGAAGGTGGCGCCGACCTCGTCGGCGATCTCGCGCATCTTCGCGAAGTTCACCCGCCGCGGGTATGCGGAGTAACCGGCGACCAGTACCAGCGGCTTGAACTCGCGCGCGGCAGCGGCGACCTTGGCGTAGTCGAGCAGCCCGGTCTCGGGGTCGGTGCCGTAGCTGCGCTGGTGGAACATCTTGCCGGAGATGTTGGGCCGGAAGCCGTGCGTGAGGTGGCCGCCCGCGTCGAGCGACATGCCCATCAACCGCTGGTTGCCGAGCTTGGCGCGCAACTTCTCCCAGTCCGCCTCCGACAGGTCGTTGACGTTCTTGGCGCCGAGCTCCGCCAGCTCCGGCGCTTCGATGCGGGTGGCGAGGATCGCCCAGAAAGCCACGAGGTTGGCATCGATGCCGGAGTGCGGCTGCGCGTAGGCATACGGGGCGCCGAACAGTTCGCGGGCGTGTTCGGCGGCCAGCGACTCGACGGTGTCGACGTTCTGGCACGCGGCGTAGAAGCGGTGGCCGATGGTGCCCTCGGCGTACTTGTCGGAGAACCACGTCCCCATCGTTAGCAACACGGCGGGTGACGCGTAGTTCTCGCTGGCGATCAGTTTGAGCGAATCACGCTGGTCGGCAAGCTCTTTGCGCGTCGCGTAGGAGATGCGCGGTTCGACGGATTCGATGACCTTCAGGGCGGCGGCATAGGCGACGCTCGCGGTCGCGGCGTACTCGGCGCCGAGCACTGGAGTAGGTGTGGTCACGGAGATCCCTGAAACGGAAGTCATGCCCACCAGCCTAAACCGAGCGCAATGCCGACGGGACCAGCGGCTCGTCGAGCAGCCGTCCGAACCGTTCGGTCAGCGAGACCTCCGCCGGGCGCGCGTCGAGCCACGCGCGCAGCAGTCGGTAACCCTCGACGTAGGTGCTGGTGTAGGCCCGCCACAGCGGCGACGACAGGAACCGCAGCGACTGCCGGGCCCGCACCTCGCTGGTGAGCTGCCACTGCTGCAGAAACGCGACGACGTCGTCGACGTCGCGGTGCTCGTCGTGCAGCATCAGCGCGGCGTCCTGGCGGACGTCGGCCAGTGCCGCGGAGGCCTGCGCGACGGCCACCGCGCGCTCGCCGTCGAAGCGCAGGCCGAGATCGGCGTAGATCTCGGCCGCCCAGGCACCCCAGTGCTGGCCTTCCCCGGTCGCTCCGCTCGCCCCATCGCCGATGGCGGCGTACAGCGCCAGGTCGGCCAGCCCCTCGGCCATCAGACACTGCGGGGTGTTCACCAGGAAGATCGTCTGCTCGGTCTGATTTTGCCCGGCCACCAGCCCTGATTCTTTGCGGCAGTGCTCGGTGTGGTGACCGGGATAGGACTCGTGGGCGACCAGCCTCGGCAGGCCAGACATCTGCTGTTTGAGATCGGCGTTCACGGCGACCGTGGACCGGAAGTCGCCCTCGTAGTAGTTGAATCCTGACCACGGTTTGTCGGTGACGATCTCGTAGACGATCGTCTCGGACTCCGGCAGCGGGAAGTCGGCGCGGACCCGGTCGCGCAGAGCGCTGGAGAACGCGTGGATGCACGCCTCGAGCCGCTCGGGCGGTATCTCCTCACCGGTGCGATAGGCCTGCATCCGGTCGGCAAGACTGCCCGTTCCGCCGAGCGCCTCGTCGAGCTTGCGATGCGCCTCGCGGTAGATGTCGGGATCACCCTTGACGATGTCGACGTCGAAGTAGTCGTGGACTTCCTGAACGAAGCCGACGTCCTCACCGGCGAACTTGCGTCCCGCACACGCCAGCGCCCGCAGATGCGCCGCGACGTAGTCCGACCGTTGGGCGTCGAGGCCGTCGGCGCCGGGCAGTTCGGCGATCAGCCGCTCCGCCTGGCGCGCGAGGTCGGCCGGGTCCGGCGGCGGCTCGGACCCGACGACGGCACGCAGCGCGGGATCGCCGGTGAACGAGTCGACGTAGCCCTCCTCGACGCGGTCGAACCTCAGACCGAGAAGCAGGTACTCGCGAATCACGGTGCTTGAGTCCATCCCGTTAGCCATGCCCCCAACCGTAAATGCAACACTGTGCGCATGGCGCGGACGAGCGAGCCGAGTCCGTACGTCGAGTTCGACCGGAGTCAATGGCGTTCGCTGCGAATGTCGACCCCGTTGAAGCTGACGGAGGGTGAAGTCCTCGGGCTTCGCGGCCTCGGCGAACAACTGGACCTACTGGAGGTCGAAGAGGTCTATCTGCCGCTGGCCCGGCTGATCCATCTGCAGGTGGCCGCCCGGCAGAGACTCTTTGCGACGACGGCCGAGTTCCTCGGTGAGCCGCAGCAGAACCCCGACCGCCCGGTGCCGTTCGTCATCGGGGTGGCGGGCAGCGTGGCGGTCGGAAAGTCCACCACCGCACGCGTGCTGCAGGCACTCTTGGCGCGCTGGGAGCACCATCCCCGCGTCGACCTCGTCACCACGGATGGCTTCCTCTACCCGAACGCCGAGCTATTGCGCCGAAACCTGATGCATCGCAAGGGTTTTCCCGAGAGCTATGACCGTCGCGGACTGATGCGGTTCGTCACGGCGGTCAAGTCGGGCGCCGACCAGGTCTGCGCGCCGGTGTACTCGCATCTGCTCTACGACATCGTCCCTGGCGAGAAGATGGCCATTCGACATCCTGACATTCTCATTTTAGAGGGATTGAACGTGCTGCAGACCGGCCCGGCGCTGATGGTGTCCGATCTCTTCGACTTCTCGGTCTACGTCGACGCCCGCATCGAGGACATCGAAGGGTGGTACGTCTCGCGGTTCCTGGCAATGCGGGCGGGCGCGTTCGCCGACCCGCAGTCGCACTTCCACCACTACTCGACGCTGACCGACGAGCAGGCGGTGTTCGCGGCCCGCGACATCTGGCATTCGATCAACCGGCCCAACCTGATCGACAACATTCTGCCGACCCGACCGCGCGCCACGCTGGTGCTCCGCAAGGACGCCGACCACGCCATCAACCGACTGCGCCTGCGCAAGCTGTAACCCCTCATCCGCGCCGAAATCGACGGGTCAGGCGCGCATGCGCCGCAGGCCGAGGTACTGCAGGTCGGCCATCACCAGCGTGAAGACGCCACTACTCAGCGTCAGCACGATGCCCATGGTCGTGAGCGGCCAGACCCCGGCAAGGACGACGGCGATCGCCGCGACCGTAAAGGTGGCGTTGCCTAGGGCCAGGACGACGCCGGGCGTCCGGACGTGCGTCAGGCGCGACAGCGCAAACACGACGATCCCGTAGGCGATGAAGAAGGCACCCATCGAGTACTCAAGCGCGGGGGTGGTGCCCGACAACTCGGCGATTCGGGGTGCCAGTGCGACGGTCGCGATGCCGACGAGACCGCTGACTACGGCGTCGAGTCGCATGGCGAACCGCAGGAATGCGTCCTTGGTGGTGGTGGGGGCGGTGACAGTGGTCATGAATCTTCCTTCCTGGTTGGGTTTCGAGGTCTTCGGGAGGCCGGTGCGGGCCGCACGTCGTAACCTCTTGCGACGGGCGGCCGCGCACCGGTTCTCCAGGGAGTCACGCCAGACGGCGTACTCCGAGGTATTGCACCGAGCCGATAGCCAGGGTGTAGAGCCCGGTCGCGAGGGTCACCATCACGCCGAACTCCGTCAACGGCAGCCACCTGGCCAGCACCGTCGCCACCAGCACCACCGTGAACGCGAGGTTGCCAATCATCAAGACGGTTCCAGCGAGGCGGATGTTCGGCAGCGATGCCAGCGCGTACACCGCAGCGCTGATGGCGATGAAGCTCGCCCCGACGATCCACTCCGCGGTCGGGCTCAGCCCCGTCAGTCGTCCCAGCGGTTCGGCAGTCATCACGACCAGCAACCCGAGGACGGCCGAGATGGTGGCGTCCAATCGCATCGCGAGCCGCAGCAGTGCATCGGCGCCGTCGGACAGTGGTCGGGTGGTGATCGTGGCAGTCATGAGGTGCTCCTCGACGTTGAGGGGTGGTGGACACCACTGACGATGCCTACAAAGCGCTGCCAGATCGACGCGGATTGCTGCCAATCACTGCCAGCCGCAGATCAGCGGCTGTTTCATGACGACTGGTTGGCTGCCGTCACGGGCGTGCCCCGCAGGTCGGCGGCGATGACGCGGGCAGCCGCGTTCTGCCAGTTGTGCAGCGAGCGCTGCGGCACCTCGGTGACGAACCACTGCCACGCCTGCCGGGCGACGGGATCGAGTCCGGCGGCCGTCGCGTTCTGTGCGTAAGCGCGCACGCCGACGACGTAGGGGAAGTACAGCGAGTTGTAGTGGCGCCACTGCTCGGTGATGCCGAAGTCACCGCCGTCGCGCGGCTTCAACGCGGTGATGCGGTCGGCGAGTAGCGCCCGAAGCTCGTTGGCCCGCTCCAGCGGCTGGTCTGGCGCCCCGCGGCGGGCCAGTCGCTCGTCGACGATCCGCAGCGCGGTCAGCGGGCTGGCGACGAGTTTCGACAGGTCTGCGTAGTGCCCGAGCGCCCGGCGCGTCAGCCGGACGAAGGTCTCGTCGTCGACGTCGTCGAGGGGGTTGTCCGATCGCAGCGGCAGCGCGGCTTCGGTGCGACGCAGGGTCGCACGGTCGGCCCGCAGGGCAGGCGATCTGGAGAATGCGAGCTTGTCCAACACCCCCGCCAACGGGTCTGCCATGACGTTGATCCCGATCGCAATGGCGAGGCTGGTGAACAACAGCACGGACAACGCAGCGTGTTCCTCGGTGACCGCCATGCCGACGAGCACCTGTCCGCCGAAGAGGACGGCGACGACGACGCTGCCGGTGAACGATCGCAGCATGTCGGCCCGCAGCGCCTGACCCTCGTCGAACGAGTCCCAAATGGCGACCGCGACACCGAGCAGGAGTACGTCGAAACCAGTTGACGCCAACGCCAGCCACTTCGGCACCAGGCCCAGCGGAATCACCAGGATGGCGTTGCCCAACGCGAAGAACAGCGTGGCGACCACGGCCACACCGGTCACCGAGCGTGGTCTGCCACCGCGCACCAGCGCCTTGCCCATGGCACCGAGGGTGGCCAGCGAGATCACGGCGAACATCACCCAGTGCCCGGTGCGTAGCGGGCCGTCGACTGAGCCCGCCGTCGCGGCGCCGGCCAGGGCAAGGGCCGCGACCGCCGCGACCATCAGTAGCTCACCCACCCGGGTGCGCCACGTCTCGCCGGGCCGCGACAGTTCCAGGAGTACCGCAAACCACGCCACTCCCGGCACGACGACGAGGTAGACCTCGACGTGGCTGAGCACGTCGGTCAGCGAGGTGGCCAGCTGGCGGACGGCGTCCAACGCCACTACGACCGCGAAACTAGTCAGTCCGATCGCGGCGAGGAGCAACACGGGCTTGCGGGGATCGCGCGCCAAGAGGTACAGCCCGAGGCACCAGCTCAGGGCGAACACCACTGCGGACATCGCAGCCACGGGTTCAGTGTGACACGTGGACTAGTGGCCGTGGCGCCGGTGTCGAAGCGTGTAGTCGCGCAGCGCGCGCAGGAAATCGACGTGCCGGAACGCGGGCCAGTGCGCCTCGGTGAACCACATCTCCGAATACGCGCTCTGCCACAGCAGGAATCCCGAAAGCCGCTGTTCGCCGGAGGTCCTGATCACCAGATCGGGGTCGGGCTGACCGGACGTGTAGAGGTTCTCGGAGATGGCGTCGACCGTGACCGATTCGATGAGCCGCTCGGCCGTCGCCCCGTTGGCGAGCTCCTTGCTCAGCAGGGCGCGCACCGCGTCGGCGATCTCCTGCCGTCCGCCATATCCGACCGCGACGTTGACGTGGAAGGCTCCCGCAGGTGTCGTGCCGACCGTGCTTTCCACGGCGTCGCGCAGGCGTCGTGCCCACTCTTGCCCGAGCAGTTCTAGATCGCCGACGGTGCGCACGCTCCAGTGGTTGATGGGCGCGCAGATCTCCTCGACGACGTCGGTGATGATGCCGATGAGCGAGGCCAGCTCGGCGGGGTCCCGCTGCAGATTCTCGGTCGACAGCAGATACACCGTCGCCATCTCGACGCCGGCCTCCTGGCACCAGCGGAGCATCTCGGCGATCTTCGCGGCGCCCATGCGGTAGCCGTAGCTCACGTCCTCGTGACCCTCGTCACGGGCCCAGCGCCGGTTGCCGTCGCACAGCACCGCGATGTGCCTGGGCAGTTGGGATTTGGATCGCGCCAACTGGTGACGCAGCCGCGCCTCGTAGACCCGGTAGGCCGGTTCCTTGAGTCGCGGGGGAATGAGTTCCACGAGGATCAAGACTACTGTTGCACTCGGGTACACCCATGCCAGATAGCGGAGGCGACATGGCTCGCTCGATCAACACAACCGACTCAGATCCGCCGGGCGCCGCACGTCGAGAGGCGGAGGATCTACCGGAGGCATTCGCCGACGGCGTCGCTCAGATCCTCGGCAAGCCGCGCGCCCGCGGGTGGATTCACCTCTATTCGGCCATTGTCGCCTTCATCGCAGGCACCGCGCTGGTGTCGGTGTCGTGGGCGCTGGAAGGAACGCGCGCCGGCCTCGCCACGCTGCTGTATACGTTCACGATCGTCGCGATGTTCGCAGTCAGTGCCACCTACCACCGGGTGACCTGGGTGTCGCCGAACAAGCGCAAGTGGATGAAGCGCCTGGATCACTCGATGATCTTCGTGTTCATCGCGGGCAGCTATACGCCGTTCGCCCTGTTGGCACTGCCGTCGAGCCAGGGAATGGTGCTGTTCTGGATCGTCTGGGCAGGCGCGATCGCGGGCGTGCTCTTGAAGATGTGCTGGCCGTCGGCGCCGGCCTGGGTCGGCGTTCCGCTATACCTTCTGCTCGGCTGGGTGGCCGCCTTCTTCATCGTGCCGATCATGAACGGCGCGGGCGTCGCGGCGTTGGTGCTGCTGATCGTCGGCGGCGCGCTTTACAGCGTCGGCGGAGTGTTGTACGGGCTCAAGTGGCCAAACCCGTGGCCAACGACGTTCGGCCATCACGAGTTCTTCCATGCGTGCACGGCGGTGGCGGCGATCTGCCACTACATCGCGATGTGGTTCGCCGTCTTCTAGCGATGTTGGCGCGCTAATTGTCGCGGAGCGACTGCGCACCCAAATCGCCAGAGGTGGTCAGAGCTGGGTGATGTTCTCCGGGCCCCAGTAGGCCTTCATCGACGCGATCCGTCCCTCCGCGTCGAACGCCATGGTGCTGATGATCTCGACGCGAATCTTGCCGCCCTCGCCGAGATCCATCGTCGAACCCCAGAGGAACGCCGCCTCGTGGCCGAGCGCCCGCAGCGTCACCACGTCGGTTTCGGCCTTGGCGCCCAGGACGCTGGCGTAGAAGCCGCGAATGGCCTGGCGCCCGATGTGAACCTCACCGCCGACCGGATCCTCGACGGTCGCGTCGTCGGCGTACAGCTCGGCGATGTCGTCGACACGGGCCTCGGCGACGAGTTCCAGATAGCGGTTGACGGTCTGCGTGATCAGCTCGGCTACGGGCCCCCGTGGCCTATTCGGTTGCGGCATGTGCGGCACGCTACACGGAAGCACTCAACGCGGCAGCGAGATCTCCGGCCGTCGTGACGGGCAGATCGCACGCGTGGCCACGGCACACGTACGCGGCGTCGCGGCCACCGATTCGGTCACGGCCGCGCAGCAACTCGGATGAATCCACTGCTCCCCCGACGACGATCGCCCCACCCGGCGCGAGAGCCCTGGCCGCCGCGAGCAGTTCGGAGGCCAGGCCCGCGCAGGACACGGCGACCTGGATCGGCCCGCGGGCGGCGGCTTCGGCGACGGCCAGCCAATGTCCGCCCGACCGTGGCTGCTTGAGCAGGATCGGTGCCGCCACGGCGAGTGACGCCGCAGCAGCCGAGGAATACCCTTCGGCGCGAACGGCCGGAACCAGGTGCGCCGCGAGGTGGAGTGCCTCGGTGATCAGTGATGCTCCCGACGGTGTGGCGCCGTCGATCGGATCCGACGGACGCACGACAAGCTGCTCGGCGTCGTCTGCGGTGTCGAACCAGCGCCCGTCGCGATCGGGATCGGCGAAGTGCTCGAGTGCGACGTCGAGAAGATCGGTAGCCGTCGTAAGCCAGTCGCCGTCACCGGTCAGCTGGTACAGCGTCAACAGTGCGGTGGCCAGCCCCGCGTAGTCCTCCAGGACGGCCGCACTCTCGCCCACCCGGCCACCGAGACTTGCTCGCCTGAGCCTGCCGTCGACGACGTGCAGATCGACGATCGAACGTGCGCACTGTGTTGCGGCGCGCAGAAACTCGGGTCGGCCAAGTGCGACCGACGCTTCGGCGAGTGCGGTGATGGCAAACCCGTTCCATACCGTCACGACCTTGTCGTCACGCCCGGGCTGCGGACGACCGAGCCTGGCGGCGAACAGCGCCGTACGCACACGGCCGAAGCGCATCTGCGAGTCGGGGTCGCCGGGCAGCTGCATTACTGACGTGCCGTGTTCGAACGTCCCGGCGTCGGTGACCTCGAACAGCTCCGCGGCCCAATCCCCGTCATCGTCACCGAGCACGTCGCGCAACTGCCCGGGTGTCCACGCGTAGGTGAGGCCCTCCACACCGTCGGTGTCGGCATCCAGGGACGAGGTGAACATGCCGCCGGCACCGAGGTCGCGGACCAAGAACCTTGCCGTCTCATCGGTTACCCTGCGCGCCAGCGGTTTTCCCGAGCGTCGCGCCCAGTGCGCGTAGACCCGCAGCAGCAGTGCATTGTCGTAGAGCATCTTCTCGAAGTGCGGCACCACCCACGACGCGTCGACGCTGTAGCGGGCGAAGCCGCCCGCGAGTTGGTCGTAGATCCCCCCGCGAGCCATGGCATCACACGTCCGCTCGACGGTGGCGAGCACCCCGGCCTCGCCGGTCCGTTCGTAATTCCGCAGCAGCGCCTCCAGCAGCGCCGACGGCGGGAACTTTGGTGCGCCAGTCTGATTGGTCGAGAACCCGCCGCGGACGACGTCCTCGTCACGGAGCACTCCCTCGACGGCCCTGTCGCATACCTCGGGTGCGAGTACCGGTCCCCCGCCGGACAGTCCCGACGCCATCGCCGTCAGCTCGCCTGCGATGTCGTCGGACGCCTGTTCCACCTCGGCGCGACGGTGGCACCACGTGTCGACGATGGCGTCCAACAGTTGCAGGAAACTGGCCTTCGGGTAGTACGTCCCGCAGAAGAACGGCCGCCCGTCCGGCGTCAGGAAGCACGTCATCGGCCAGCCGCCCTGACCGGTCAGCGCGACGGTCGCATTCATGTAGACGGCATCGAGATCGGGCCGCTCCTCGCGATCCACCTTGATGCAGACGAAACCCGCGTTCATCACCGCGGCGACGTCGTCGTCCTCAAAGGACTCGTGCGCCATCACGTGGCACCAGTGGCACGCCGCGTAGCCCACCGACAGAAGGATCGGCACGTCGCGGGTCGCGGCCTCGGCGAGCGCCTCCGGCGTCCACTGCCGCCAGTGCACGGGGTTGTCGGCGTGCTGACGCAGGTAGGGGCTGGTGGCCGCCCCGAGGGTGTTACCCCCCACCGTCCGGACGCCCGCCCTGGCCGACGCCGGGATCGCCGGGCTGACCAACCGTTCCCTCGTCGACGGCTTGGTCCGGTTCGGGGTGCTGAGGGTCGAACGACTCAGGCAATCGCTTGAGGTGCTTGTTCATCGACCACACCAGCAGGAACGTGCCGATGAGCAGGATCACGACGACGACGAGGCCGAACGGGCTGGCCTTGCCGAAGTCCGGTCCCGTGTCACGCGGCGTCTCGTCGGCGAGCAGGCCGGCGATCATCACGAGCGTGTAGGTCACGGGTCGATCCCGGCGAAGAGGTCATCCTCGGGCACTGTCACGGGAACCCGGGAACGCGCAAGTTCGTACTCCTCGGTGGGCCACAGTCGCTGCTGCCACTCCATGGGCGTGGTGAAGAAGAAGCTCTTGGGGTCGATCTGGGTCGCGTGCGCGCGCAGGGCGTCGTCGCGCTGGGCAAAATACTTTGCGCACTCAATGCTCGTCGTGATCCGGGTGGCCGTGACGTCCAGCTCGGGATCCCAGTCCTTGAGCCACTTCTCGAACGGGCCCACCGCGCCGTTCTTCGCGAACTCGTCCTGGAACAGCTGCATCCGCTTTCGCAGGAAACCGTGGTTGTAGTACAGCTTCGAGACGCTCCACGGCGGACCCGCGTCCGGGTAGAGCCGGTAGTCGCCGGCTGTTTCGTACGCCTCCACCGAGACCTCGTGGCAGCGGATGTGGTCGGGGTGTGGGTAGCCGCCGTTCTCGTCATAGGTGCTCAGCACGTGCGGCTTGAACTCGCGGATCACGCGGACCAGTCGTTCGGCGGACTCGGCCAGCGGCACCAGCGCGAAGCACCCTTCTGGCAGCGGAGGCAGCGGGTCACCCTCGGGAAGCCCGGAGTCGACGTACCCGAGCCATTCGTGCTCGACGCCGAGGACCTCGGCGGCCCTGGCCATCTCGTCGATCCGGATCTCGTGGATCCGACCGTGCACCTCGGGCAGGTCCATGGCCGGGTTGAGGATGTCACCCCGCTCGCCACCGGTCAGCGTCACCACCTTCACGCGGACGCCCTCGTCGGCGTACCGGGCCATCGTGGCCGCGCCCTTGCTCGACTCGTCGTCGGGGTGGGCGTGGACCGCCATCAAACGCAGTTCGCTCACGTGTGCCTTACCTGATCGCTTGCCATGGTCGTCACGGTTCAACCACTTCGGATGCCCCTATAGTTCCAGTCCTAGCCGAACCATCCGAACTCAGACCCCACGCAGACCTTCGTACCCACGCAGACCGGAGGGAGTTCACTCTTCTCGTGATCGAGCGCCCCGCCGCCCGCTACGGCCGGCAAAGGCTGAACCGTCGCTCCCGCCGGCGGGTGGTTGTGATCCTCTCCCTGGTCATCGTCGCGGCGGGGGTGGCGCTCGCGCTCGCGGCCTACCAACGGCTGGGCACGAACGAGGTCAAGGGCGAACTCGGGGGCTACCAACTAATCGACGGAGAGACGGTGCAAGTCACGATCAGCGTCACCCGCGAGGACCCGTCGCGCCCCGCGGTGTGCATCATCCGCGCCAGGTCGATCGACGGTGCCGAGACGGGACGGCGCGAAATTCTCGTCCCGCCGTCGACGCAGACGACGATGCAGGTCACGGCCTTGGTCAAGTCGACGCGTCAGGCAGTCGTCGGCGACGTCTACGGCTGCGGAACCGACGTCCCGAGCTACCTGGTGGCGCCCTGACGACGTTTGACCCGAGGGCGCGTCGGGCAACCATCTGACGAACGTCGAACAGCCATTACGTGAAAAACGGCTGTCCTGACGGTGCTAGGGTGGGTGAGTACACGGTTCCTGATGGAGCCGTGTATTGCTGCTTTATTGCGCTCCTCAGCGCCTGCGATCGCGGCAATACCCAGAACTGTCCACGCTGACAGCGCGAGACGAAGACAGGAGCGCGACGACATGACCGACACCCAGGTCACCTGGCTGACCGAAGAGGCATTCGACCGGCTGAAGGCCGAGCTCGACCAGCTCATCACGAATCGACCAATCATCGCCGCCGAGATCAACGATCGCCGCGAAGAGGGCGACCTCCGCGAGAACGGCGGCTACCACCAGGCTCGCGAGGATCAGGGTCAGCAAGAGGCCCGGATCCGCCAGCTTCAGGAGTTGCTGAACAACGCCAAGGTGGGCGAGGCCCCGAAGCAGTCCGGCGTCGCGTTACCCGGCTCGGTCGTCAAGGTGAAGTTCATCGACGGCGGAGACACCGAGACGTTCCTGATTGGGACGCGCCAGGAGGGCGTGACCGACGGCAAGCTGGAGGTGTACTCGCCGAAGTCGCCGCTCGGCGGCGCGATCATCGACGCCAAGGTCGGCGACAAGCGCAGCTACGTGGTGCCCAACGGGAACACCGTCGAGGTCGAGCTCATCAGCGCGGAGCCCTACCACTCGTAGCCTGATCCTCCCGCCGACGGCCGAGTGCTCTACGGTCCGTGCATGGCGCAGATCGCCGAAGACCTCTTCCTTCTGCTGCTGGACAACGCGACGGCTCAACCTGGCTTGGAGCGTGGGCGGCGCGAACGGGTGCTCGCGGCCGGTGTGCTGTTGGATCTGGCGTACGCCTGCCGCGTGCGCCCCTCCGTCCCCGGCGATGCCGTCGAAGCGGGCAGGCTGGTCGCGCTACGGACCGTAGGAACGACGGATCCCGTCGTCGAACCCGCGTTCCAGCTTCTGCAGAGGCAGCCGTTGACCCCGTTCCGCGCCGTCGCCAAGGTGAGCATCGACGTCCAGGAGAACCTGTCCCTGCACCTGGAGCGGCTGGGTCAAATCAGGCGGGTACGGGTTCCGTCCAGCCGGTTCCATCCGCTCTACGCATGGCCGTTCACCCATCGCCATCGGGTGGCCATGGCGCGCACAGATCTGTTGTCGGCCCTCTTCGACCGGCGTCCGCCAACGCCTGCAACAGCGGCAATCGTCACCGTGTTGCATGCCGCGGATGGCCTCGGCGCACTTCTGAGCCTCAACGACCGCGGTTGGCGGTGGGTGCACTCCCGGGCCACCGAGATCGCCAGCGGCAGCTGGGTCGACGAATGTCCGACGGCGCTGCCCGAGATCAATCTGGCGGTCACGGCGTGGGTGCTGCGCTCAACCCTGGCGTAGCGCCTGTTCGAGGTCGCCCAGCAGATCGGCGGCGTCCTCGATGCCGACGGACAGCCGGACCAGGTCGTCGGGCACCTCGAGTTGCGATCCTGCCGTTGAGGCGTGGGTCATCGCGCCGGGGTGCTCGATCAGCGACTCCACGCCGCCGAGCGATTCGGCGAGGATGAAGATCTCGGTTCGTGCGCACAGTCGTTGTGCAGCGTCCCGGCCGCCCTTCACCCGGATGGACACCATGCCGCCGAAGCCGGACATCTGGCGCGCCGCGACGTCGTGGTTGGGGTGGTTGCGCAGGCCGGGATAGAGCACGGTCTCGACCGCAGGGTGTTCGGCGAGGAACTCGGCCACCTGCGCCGCGTTCTCGCTATGCCGCTGCATGCGCAGCGGGAGGGTCTTCAGCCCGCGCATGGTCAGGTAGGCGTCGAACGGACCCGGAACGGCGCCCGCACCGTTCTGCAGGAAGGCGAAGGCGTCGTCGAGTGCCTCGTCGTTGGTCAGCAGCGCACCGCCGACGACGTCGGAGTGCCCGCCGATGTACTTCGTCGTCGAGTGCAGGACGATGTCGGCGCCCAGCGCCAGCGGCTGCTGCAGCGCCGGTGAGGCGAAGGTGTTGTCCACCAGGACCTTCGCTCCGGAGGCCGACGCCAGTTGCACTATTCCGGCGATGTCGGCGATCGACAGGAGCGGGTTCGTCGGGGTCTCGACCCAGAGCAGCCGGGTCGTGGGCGTGATCGCCGCGCGCACCACGTCGAGATCGGAGAGCGCGACCGGGGTGTGGGTGACGCCCCACTGAGTGAACACCTTGTCGATCAGCCGGAACGTGCCCCCGTACGCATCGTCGGGGATGACGACGTGGTCGCCAGGGCGCAGCAGGGCCCGCAACGCGCAGTCCGTGGCGGCCATGCCCGAACTGAACGCGCGCCCGAAGGTGGCGCCTTCGACGGCGGCCAGCGCCGCCTCGAGCGCCGAGCGGGTCGGGTTGCCGGTGCGGGCATACTCGAAACCGCCACGCAGACCACCGACGCCGTCCTGCGCGAACGTGGAACTCGCGTAAATGGGCGCGTTGACCGCACCGGTGGCCGGGTCGGGGCGGTAGCCGGCGTGGATGGCCCTGGTCGCTGGGCCGTAGGCGCGGTACGCGTCTGCCTTGGAACGCTGCTCACTCATCGTCGATCAGGGTAACGGTGTCGGATCCGAACGAGAGCCGGTGTAGAACAATTAGCATGTCCACCACGATCGAAAGTCTCCTCGACCTTGACTCATTGTTGACGCCCGAGGACCTCGAGCTGCGCACGATGGTCCGGCAGTTCGGCGAGCAACGGCTGCGTCCCTACATCGCCGACTGGTTCGAGAAGGGCGAGGTCCCCGTCCGCGATCTGGCCGTCGAGATCGGCAAGCTCGGCCTACTCGGCATGCATCTGCAGGGGTACGGCTGCAGCGGGTCGACCTCCACTGCGTACGGCCTGGTGTGCCAGGAACTCGAAGCCGTCGACAGCGGCCTGCGCAGCTTGGTGTCGGTGCAGGGGTCGCTCGCGATGTTCGCCATCCACCACTGGGGCAGCGAGGAGCAGCGCGAGCAGTGGCTGCCGGGGATGGCCGCCGGCGAGTTGATCGGCTGCTTCGGGCTCACGGAACCGGACTTCGGCTCCAACCCCGGCGGCATGCGGACGACGGCCCGGCGCGATGGGTCCGACTGGATCCTCAACGGGTCGAAGATGTGGATCACCAATGCGTCGATCGCCGACGTGGCGATCGTGTGGGCCCGAGCCGACGAAGGGATCGTCGGGTTCGCGGTACCGACGTCGACACCAGGGTTCAGCGCGCGCGAGATGACGCACAAGATGTCGCTGCGGGCCTCGGTGACCTCGGAGTTCAGCCTCGACGACGTCCGCCTGCCCGATGACGCGAAACTCCCTGGGGCACGCGGATTGTCGGGCCCGCTGGCATGCCTTTCCGAGGCGCGGTTCGGCATCGTCTTCGGATCCGTCGGGGCGGCGCGCGACTGCTTGGAGACCACGCTGGACTACGTCGGCACGCGTCGGGTCTTCGACAAGCCGCTGTCCGGATATCAGCTGACCCAGGCCAAGATCGCCGACATGGCAGTCGAACTGGGCAAGGCACAACTCCTGGCCCTCCATCTCGGCAAGCTCAAGGATGACGGAAGGATCAAGCCCGAGCAGGTCAGCGTCGGCAAGCTCAACAACGTACGGGAGGCGATCAAGATCGCCCGTCAGTGCCGGACACTGTTGGGCGCCAACGGGATCACCCTGGAATACCCGGTGATCCGGCACGCCAACAACCTGGAGTCGGTGTTGACCTACGAGGGCACCTCGGAGGTGCATCAGTTGGTGATCGGCGAGGCGTTGACGGGCGTCAGCGCGTTTCGCTGACGCACACCGTCGACGGCAGTTTGTCCGCGAACGTCTGATGCCTGCGGTCCCACAGTGGCCACAGGTAACCCACGCCCAGTGTCATGGCGTCAAGGACGTGCGTGAGTTGCCGAATCACCGAGCGCCAAAAGCCCATCGGCTGATGGGCCGTCGCGTCGACCACCCGGATGCTGAGCAGGGACTTGCCGACGATCGAACCCGTGCGCCCCTGGCGCAGAACGAAGTTTGTTAAAGACGGCGTAGCCGATGCTCGCCATCCAGCAGCCGAGGAAGCACGACCGCCCAAGGTGCTGGCGCCCGAGTCACCACATTGCGCCCCGAGATCGCGAATGGAGGGGTCGCCGTGGCAGAACCGGTTCCGCGTCAGCCGGACGAGAGCGATGGCCAGCAGGGCCAGCGTCACGATGGGGAGCCAGTCGACCGCGGTCGCCGCGACCCCCTGCGGCCAGGGTGCGCATCGGACGGCGTCGTCATGTCGACTTCTCCTCCCGTGCTCGCCGTTTCACGTCACGCCACCGAACGAAGGCGCCGCCTGCCCGCTCGTGGCAGGCAGGCGGCGTCTTCGAGGTGATTACAGCGGGATGCAGACCGTCTTGACGAGCTTGTCGACCAGTGACTGACGCTTGGGATCCCACAGCGGGAACAGCACGGCGACGATCCAGACGATGCCGCAAAGGCCGTAGGCCACCAGGTAGATGAGTTCACGCAGAACGGATTTGCCGAAACCGATCGGCTGGCCCGTCTCCTCACCCACGACTTTGAACTTCATGATGCCCTTGCCGATGCTGGAGCCCGTCTTGCCCTGCTTGAGGCCGAGGTTCCAGACGATGTAGGCCAGCGCGATGAGCTCGAGCACGATGAAGATAGTCCACGCCAACCCACTCGGGCCGTTGTTGCCCGTGGCGCAGAAGTCGCCGAGCTGGTACTCGGAATCATCGGTGATGCAGACGGTTTCGACCTTCTGCATGGTGACGAGGAAAATCGAGCCGATACCGGACAGGATGAGGACGGGAACCCAGTCGATGAGCCACGCGAGCACTCGCGTGAGCCACGGCGTGTACTGCTCGGGGCCCGCTCCGTATGCGCCAGCGGGGGCGGGTGCGTAGCCACCTTGCTGAGGAGGCGGTGGGTAGGCGCCACCAGAAGGCGTCGGCGCGTATCCCCCGCCCGGAGGCTGAGGCGGCGGGTATCCATCGCCGAGTGGCGGTGGCGGCGGGTATCCACCACCCTCGGGCGGCGGATAGTTGCCATCGCCAGGAGGCGGAGGCGGGTAGTTCCCCGGAGGGGGCGGCGGGTTGGTCATCGTTCGTCCTTAGGTGGGTTCGAGTGCAGTTGACGGGAGCTTAAGGGGACGGCGGACGGCTACTCCATGGTTTGCTGAACCCCTTCTGCGCGGCTACGGGGTGAGGGGTGCGATGGCGCCCGCGCCCAATTTCCGGTACGTGTGCACCAGGAATAGCGCTGCCACCGGCAAGGCGACGATGATGCCGATACCGCACAGCAGCGCACCGACGGTCACGATGACGCCGATGATCAGCCAGGCAAGCAGTACCTGAACGAAATTCGACTTGACCATCTCGAAGCTCGCCTTGATCGCATCGATCGGCGGTAGGTTTCGGTCGACGATCATGACCAACGCGAAAATCGTGAACAACGAGACCAGCAGGC
Source organism: Mycobacteriales bacterium (assembly GCA_038244615.1). Taxonomy (GTDB): domain Bacteria; phylum Actinomycetota; class Actinomycetes; order Mycobacteriales; family Mycobacteriaceae; genus Mycobacterium. The sequence continues at coordinate 87,028 of JBBRTH010000016.1, forward strand.
CCGGAATGACGCACAAGGCCTGACCGATCGACGTCAAGACACCGATGATGAGGCTTGCGACGAGCACACTGCCGACGTTGCGCGGCTTGAAGAAGGAACCGATCGTCACCGGCTGCCCATTGGCGATGTCCAGCAAGCCGGAGTAGTACGCCGACGAGACCGCGCCGACGACCACGAATGTCACCAGGCCGCCCAGGAAGATCATCGCAATACTTGCCGCACCCAAGCCGGAGCTGAACGAGTAGCTGAAGCCGCTGCCGGACGAGTCGTAGTAGCTGACCGGATCGGGTGCCAAGGCGATTGCCAGACCGTAGAAGACCCCGTAGACCACGGCGACGACCACGGCGTAGACCAGCGTCGGCACGATGAGCGCGGCGGCGTTCTTGCTGAACTTGTTCCATGCCCACGAGAACGCCTCGCCGATGTTGACCTCTTGACCGCCGCCGAAGCCCGGGCCGCCCACCGGCGGGTAACCGCCCTGCGGGGGGTAACCGCCTTGCGGGGCGTAACCACCCTGCGGCGGGTAACCGGTCTGGGGCGGTCCGTAAGGCCCTTGGGGCGGAGGCGGTGCCCCGTAGCCGCCCTGCGGAGGCGGGGGCGGATAGCCGCCCTGCGGCGGATAACCACCTTGCGGAGGCGGGGCCCCATAACCGCCCTGCGGTGGCGAAGGTGGATAGCCGCCCTGCGGTGGCGAAGGTGGATAGCCGCCCTGCGGTGGCGAAGGTGGATAGCCGCCCTGCGGTGGAGGTGGGTAGCCACTCGCTGGCGGGGGCTGGTAGCCACCTTGCGGCGGTGGCGGAGTCGGTGGTGGATAGCTGCCCTGCGGCGAAGGTGGGTAGTCGCCCCCCTCGGGCGGCTGCGGCGGGTTGGTCACGGTTGTCTCACCTTTCGGCTGATTTCGGTCCGGGCTCGCTGATCGGGATCCCGTTGGTAGCTAGACATATAACGCAGTGAACGGCGCAATCGGCAGATTGCGGACGATGAACCACACGGACACCAGCACCAGGGCCACGACGGCGGACCACCGATGATGCTGCCAGCTGCCGATCCGTCGATCGACGATCCGGCCGTAAGTCCACGCGCCAAAAGCCCAAAGAAGGAACAACACCGACACGAGTCCGAGCGCGTTGAAGCGGGCCGCGCCAAGAAAGTCCCCGTGCAGGAGACAGTAGATCATGCGCAGACTTCCGCACCCCGGACAGTCGATGCCCAACAACGCCTTCGTCGGACACTCCGGGAGCGGTCCGCCAGCCGACATCGGATCGCCCAACCATACGGCGCCGCAAACCATCCCGGCCACCACCACTACACCGAACGGGGCGCCAAGTGGTGTGAGTGGCAACGATCGGCGCGTATCCAGCATCGATTCGCTGCTACGAATACGAGAAGGAGCTAGCGCCGACGACCAGGGTGAAGATCAGGTAGATGACGCCGACGACGACGCCGGCGATGGCGCCCCACATGGCGAATTTCTTGGCGTCGTCAGCGGCCTGCTGCGCCTCGGCGTAGCGACCCTGTCCCCACAGCCCAGAAACCTGGGTGGCCTTGACGATCGACACGATTCCCAGGGGAAGGCAGCAGAGCACCGTGACCAGGATTCCCCAGACCAAGTTGTTGTCGGGCTGACTCGTGGGCGCACCGCCATAGCCACCGGGACCACCGGGTCCGGGAGGTGGCGGGTAACTACCAGGCGGAGGTGGAGGGTAATTACCAGGCGGGGGCGGCGGATACTCGGTCATGGACGCCTTCCAATGATCAATTTGCTGGGTCTGAGCGCTGTTACCATACCCGAGAAGTTGCACGCAGAGGCGGCCAAAAAGTCAACTGGAGTACCCAGTCACCCCACCCCGTCAAACCTGTAACCCTTGCCTACGCTAACGGTTTTCGACGATCGCGACAGGTCACCCGTTCGCCTACCAGCGCGCCTACCGGCGCGAATTTCCGTCCGACAGGAATCCCAGCAAGTCGTGGCGGGTGAGCACACCCACGGGTTTGCCCTCTTCGACCACCATCACGGCGTCGATGTCACGCAACTCCTTCGCCGCTGCACTGACGAGTTCGCCGGCCCCGATGAGCGGCAGCGACGGGCTCATGTGCTGCGAAACGGCATCGGCGAGCTTTGCCCGACCCTCGAACACCGCCGACAGAAGTTCACGTTCCGAAACGCTGCCCGCCACTTCACCGGCCATCACCGGAGGCTCCGCGCCGACCACCGGCATCTGCGAGACGCCGTACTCGCGCAGGATCCCGATGGCATCGCGCACTGTCTCCGAAGGGTGAGTATGGACGAGGTCGGGCAGCGCACCAGACTTGCGGCGCAACACGTCTCCGACCGTGGACTGCTCGATCGAGCCGTCGAGCCTGCCGCGCAGAAAACCGTAGGAAGACATCCAGGCGTCATTGAAAACCTTTGAGAGATAGCCTCTTCCACCGTCAGGGAGAAGGACCACCACGACGGCGTCCGGCCCAGCCCGCTTCGCGACGCGAATCGCGGCCACCGCAGCCATGCCGCACGAACCGCCGACCAGGAGGGCCTCCTCACGGGCCAGACGTCGCGTCATGTCGAACGAGTCGGCGTCGGACACCGCGATGATCTCGTCGGTGATGGTCGGGTCGTAGGCCGACGGCCAGAAGTCCTCCCCGACCCCCTCGACGAGATACGGCCGCCCGGTGCCGCCGGAGTACACCGATCCCTCGGGGTCGGCGCCGATGATCTTCACCGCCCCGCCCGACACTTCCTTGAGGTAGCGCCCCGCTCCGGTGATCGTCCCGCCCGTGCCCACGCCGGCGACGAAGTGCGTGACCTTGCCGTCGGTGTCGGCCCAAATCTCCGGACCAGTCGTTTCGTAGTGGCTCGCAGGGCCGTTCGGGTTGGAGTACTGGTCCGGCTTCCAGGCGCCATCGATCTCACGAACCAACCGATCGGACACACTGTAGTAGCTGTCGGGGTGATCGGGCGGTACCGCCGTCGGGGACACCACTACGTCCGCGCCGTACGCACGCAACACGTTCTGCTTGTCCTCGCTGACCTTGTCGGGGCAGACGAAGATGCACTTGTAGCCACGCTGCTGCGCCACCAGGGCCAGACCCACACCCGTATTGCCGGAGGTCGGTTCGACGATCGTGCCGCCGGCCCTCAGTTCACCGCTGGCTTCGGCGGCGTCGATC
>JBBRTH010000017.1:0-87786 GCA_038244615.1 Mycobacteriales bacterium
CCGTCGGACGAACGGGTAGTGTCGCCCGGAATGGTCCTCCACGCTGGTGCTGCCCGAAAGTGGCCGCCTCGTGGCTCCGAAGGGGTACATGTGGACGCGGTCCTCGGTTTGTCGATGACTCCGACGTCCGTCGGTCTGGTTCTCGTGGAGGGACAAGACGCCGACGGCGCGACGATGGATCGCGATTCCTTCGCGGTCGCCGACGACGGACGCAACACCTCTGAGCAGGCAACGGCCGCTGTCCTGCGGACCGAGGCGATGGCCGCGACCCGCGGCCTGCGACTGCACTCCATCGGCGTGACCTGGAGTGAAGACGCCGACCTCCAGGCGTCGATGCTGATGGAGTCGCTGTCGGAGTCTGGATTCGACAACGTGGTGGCGATCCGCATGCCGGAAGCCACCGAAGCGCTGGCGCGCGGCATCGCCGAGGTGCTCGGATACACGACCACGGCGGTGTGCGTCATCGAAACCGAGTCGGTGATCTCGCTGATCGTCAACACCAGCGATGGCGCGGTACAGACGGCGTTCAACCACACCATCGACTCCGACGACGCCCTGATCAGCTGGCTGAGCACCGTCTTCACCCGCGCCGACTGGGCGCCCGAGGCACTGGTCGTGGTGGGTTCGGCCGGCGACATGGAGCCGATCCTGCACCGACTCGAGGACGCGCTGTCGGTACCGGTCTTCGCGCCGGAGGAAGCGAAGCTGGCACTCGCTCGCGGTGCGGCCCTGGCGTCGGCTCAAAGCACCGAGATGCCACTAGGCCTTTTCGACGACGACGGCTTCGTCGTCAAGGCTCGCAATGACCCGAGTCGGCACCGCACCTCTGGACAGCTGAACCGACGAACGTTGTCCCGCGTCGGCCCGGTCGCGATGCTGGCCGCGGGCGTCGTGACCTTCGTCGTATCGGTGTCGATCGCGGTCAGCCTGCAGCTGTCACCGTCCCGCGCGGACCAGCCCAATAGTCCCGTCCCGGCGGCGAGGGTGGAGACGCCCGAGGCGGTCAAGGCCGTACCCCCGGCGATGCCACCACCGGTCGCGGCCCCGCCGGTCGGCGCGGCCGCGCCGCCACCACCTGCGCCGGAGGCTCTGCCGCCCGTGTCCGACGAGCCGCCGGTCGCAGTCGTCGACAGCCCGGCCGAAGCGCCTTACGTCGATCAGGCTCCCGCCGCCGAACCGCAGTACCCGGTCGACGCGGTACCGGTGGATCCCGGACTCGCACCGCCGGTCGACCCTGCACTCGCGCCGCCGATGGCCGGGACGCCGCTCCCGCCCTATGTCGCACCCGCGCCGGTCCAGCCGATCCCGACGAAGAAACCGGGCATCCTGACGCGCATCAAAGAGAAGCTGACGCCCGGGCCCGGCTAGCTTGACGACCCCTCACTTCCCGACGAACCGTGCCGTTCTGCGCGTGTCGATTCGCGCGACGATCGTGCTCGCCGTCGCAATCGCCTTGCTCATCGTCGAATTCACCTCGAGATCGGGCGTGGGTTGGCGACTGATCACCTTCACCTACCAGGCCAACATCCTCGCCGCTGCCTACTACGCATGGACGCTCTTCTCTCGTCGGGCCGACGCCCGCACCGGGCTTCGGGGCGCGGTCGTGCTCTACGTCGTCGTTGCGGGGGCGGTCTGGAATCTGCTGCTGACCGGCCGCAGCATGGGCTACACGCCTGTCAACTTCCTGCTGCACGTCGTCGTCCCGATACTCGCCGTGGCGGATTGGATCCTCATCGGTCGTGAGGCAGGCTCCGCCAAGTGGTGGCAGCCGTTCGCATGGCTGGCCTATCCGGCCGCCTACCTGGGGTTGGCACTGGCCGTCCTGAATCGGATGGGCCGGCGCGCGCCGTACTACTTCCTCGATCCCGGCAGTGTCGGGTTGGTCGCCGTCACGGTGAACGTCACGGTGCTCGCCGCAGGGTTTCTCGGCCTGGGCTACCTCCTTCTGGCAGTGGCTCGCCCGCGGTTGGCTAACGCTTAGCGCTCGCAAACCGAACTATCATCTAGGAAATCCCTTCGGTCGGAGGTTGGTCAGTTGCGTATAGCTCCGCGATATGTGTTGTCGGTGGCGGGAATCACCACCCTTCTGCTGAGCGGTTCGATGGGTACCGGCCTCGCCGCCGCCCCCGGGCCGGTTGCCGTCGCGAACATCTCTCCGGCACCGGGCCAGGTCGTCGGCGTGGCGATGCCGGTGACGGTGACGTTCGCCGAGCCCGTCGCGGACCGGGCCGCCGCCGAGCGTTCGTTCAGCATTTCCACGCCGAACGCCCCGCAGGGCACCTTCGAGTGGCTGAAGAACGATGTGGTGCAGTGGAACCCGAGCACTTACTGGTCGGCGCATTCGACGATCGCGCTGTCGGTGGGTGTCGCCAAGACCAGCTTCGAAGCGGGGGCTTCGGTCGTCGGTGTCGCTGATCTGAGTGCGCACACGTTCACCGTCAGCATCGACGGCCAGGTGGCACGCGAGATGCCTGCCTCGATGGGCAAGCCCAAGCACCCTACGCCAGTTGGCTCGTTCACCGCGCTGGAGAAGCAGTCGCCGGTCATCATGGATTCCCGCACCATCGGCATCCCGCTGAGCGATCCCGAGGGCTACAAGCTGACCGTGTACAACGCGGTTCGAGTCACCTGGGGCGGTGTCTACGTGCACGGCGCTCCGTGGTCGGTGGCGTCACAGGGCAATTCCAACGTCAGCCACGGTTGCATCAACCTGAGTCCCGACAACGCCGCCTGGTATTACGACCAGGTCGGCATCGGCGATCCGATCATCGTCCAGGCGTAGCCGCCTGAGGACCGCAGACGCGGCGGTCAGGTCCAGCGCCGTGCCGAATGTCGTTACCGTACTCAGGAAGGTCAGGAGCGAGCCGTCGGGTCGCTCCAACTGCAGCGGGACCACCGCCCCGCCAAATCGTGCGTGTCGTCGAACCCGCCTGGATAGGAATCGATCTCGACCAGTAGTTCGGCCAACGCCGCCGAGCCGCTGACCGCCACCTCGCGGCGCAGTCGGCCGACCACGTGGTGGCGCCACTGTCCTAGATAGCGGATGCGCGGACCGTCCGGACTCCATGAAGCTGGCGTGACGACGTCGGCCTCGATCGCCAGGTCGAGCTGGCTGCGCGGCGGCGTTGGCGCCACTGACGCATCAACGTTCCGAACGGGAGTCTGCCACCTGAGCCGTCGTCACGTGCCCAGTCTGACCTGCTGCCGCATCGCGATCCACTACGTCGGAGGTAATTGCGGGAGTTACCTCTCACCCGCACCGTGGAGGGTGACGGCGCGATGAGAGGAGTCGACGATGCCGAAGCCTATTTGGCCGCCGAAGCTCCCGTGTAGTCGACCTGCCAGTGCTTGATGCCATTGAGCCAGCCCGACCGCAAACGTTCGGGTTTGGCCAGGGAGGTGATGTCCGGCATGGCATCGGCGATCGCGTTGAACATCAGGTCGATGGTCATCCGGGCCAGGTTGGTGCCGATGCAGTAGTGCGCCCCGGTGCCGCCAAACCCTACGTGGGGGTTGGGGTCTCGCAGGATGTTGAAGTTGTAAGGGTCGTCGAACACGTCCTCGTCGAAGTTGGCGGAGCGGTACATCATCACCACCCGCTGACCCTTCTTGATGTGCACGCCGGCCAGTTCGGTGTCCTCCAGTGCGGTGCGCTGGAACGAGGTGACGGGGGTGGCCCACCGGACGATCTCGTCGGCGGTGGTGCCTGGACGTTCCCGTTTGAACAGCTCCCACTGGTCGGGAAAGTCGGTGAACGCCATCATGCCCTGGGTGATCGAATTGCGGGTGGTCTCGTTGCCGGCCACCGCGAGCAGGATCACGAAGAACCCGAGTTCGTCGTCGGACAGCTTGTGACCCTCGACGTCGGCCTGAACCAGCTTGGTGACCAGATCCTCGCCGGGCTTGTCCGCCCGCTCGGCGGCCAATTGCATTCCGTACGTGATGAGTTCGACCGAGGCGCTGATCGCGTCGTTGCCTGCGAACTCGGGATCCATGTCGCCGACCATCTGATTGGACCAGTGAAACAGCTTCATCCGGTCTTCCTGCGGCACGCCCATCAGGCCGGCGATGGCTTGCAATGGAAGCTCGCAGGACACCTGCTCCACGAAGTCACCGGTGCCCGACGCTGCGGCCTTGTTCGCGATGTCGCGTGCGCGCTCGGCGAGATCCGCCCGCAGTTGCTCCACGGCGCGGGGCGTGAAGGCCCGCGAGATGATCTTGCGCAGATGGGTGTGGTGCGGAGCGTCCATGTTGAGAAGCACGAACTTGCCGGTGTCGATCTGCGCCGCAACGGTGCCGTCCGCGTACCGCGGCAATGCCGTCTTCTCCAGGCTCGAGAAGACGTCGCTGCGCCGCGACACCTCCTTGACGTCCTTGTGCTTGGTGACAACCCAGTAGCCGCCGTCGCCGAAGCCGCCGACCCCGTCTGGTTGCGCGTTCCACCAAATTGGAGCAACCTCGCGCATCTCGGCCAGTTCCTCGATCGGCAAGCGCTCGGCATAGATGTCGGGATCGGTGAAGTCGAATCCCGACGGGAGATTCGGACTGGTCGCGGTATCCGGCATGTCTCAGGCGCTCCTCAGTGACGACGCGGTCTAGTGGGATAGGGCATTGCTACACCACAGATCGGGGGCGCCGAGGCGGGTTTCCCAAACTCACGAGTAGAACGTGTTACCGCCGATCATTAGACCTTCGTTAATCATCCGCTCTGGGATTGCCCTGTAACGAAAATCGAGCGATTCTGGATGGACTCATTAACAACACGAGTCCCTGAGGCCACACGAGAAGGGTGAGCAGATGAAGGCGACGAACACCGTCAAGGGCGCAGCAGCAGTAGCAAGCTGCACCTCGGGTCTCTTCCTGGCCATCGTGGGCCTGGCCTCACCAGCGGGCGCGGACCCATTGGTCCCCCCGCCACCCCCGGCGCCACTCATCGCCGTGCCCGCGCCAGGACAAGCGCCGGGACCGGACGCAATCGTCCAGGCCGCGAGCCCGGACGCTTCACTGCTACTGCCGGACGGCGTACCGCATCTCGCGAGCCCCGATGCCCTGCCGCCGGGATCGACGATGGATCCACAAGACAGGGACTCACCGAATGTGAGCTACCTGAAGGACTTGTGGCAGGCGGTGCAGAACCACGAGATCAGCGGCAAGGAGGCGTTGATCATGGGAGTGGCCCAACGCGGGATGAACACGCCGATCCCCGATCAGGCCCCAGGCCCGAACGTGCCGATTACGCCGGCCGACCCCGCACTCGCGCCTCCGCCGCCAGCCCCACCGGTCAGCCCCCTCCCGCCGACTCCCTGACATCATCGGCCGCTACCTGCCGGGCGGCCCGCTGGCCGCTGGAGCAGAGCCCGCACCGTGCGGACGTGTGTGGGCTCCACCGCCTTCCACATTGGACGGGTTGCCGCCGTGTGGTGATGAATGAACGTCGCGAAGAGCAACCCCTCCGCACGACGGGTGAACAGCAGCTCGCCCGACATCCCGATCCGGGACTCCCTTCCGAGCAGCAGGGTGTCTGCGCTTCGGTGCAGGATTGCCCAGCCCAAGATCGATCGGTCCGATGTCGCGCTCTTCAACCCGAGCGCCATCCAGCCTGACGTCAGCTTGGCCCGCATCTCGATTGGCGCCTCCTCCAGCACCGCTCTGGCCCATCCCTCGGCCGTCCAGCCCGGGGCTGCCGCGCTCTCGACGACGAATGCGTCCGCGTAGTCGACCCTGGGCAGAGTGCTCAAATCTCGTATGTCCTGCGGTGGATCGATCTGCCTGACCCTCTCTCCGGCCGGGACGTGATCGAGCCAGGCCCGCTCAATGGTGCGCAGCATCGTCGGATAGACGACCAGGTGGCGAAACGGTGCGATCGCCGCCAGGTAGACGTCCCCAAGCAGTCCGTTGGGCTTGACGAGAATCGCCATCTGCCCGCGGTAGCCGCCGGCGTCGTCCGGTACCCAGCCCAGATGAACAACGCCGTGCACGGTGCGGTTGGCGATCTCCAGTGCTGCCTCGTCGTCGGTGACATACAGTGCCTCGAACCGCCCGGTCGACGCGCCATCGGGGGAGGAGTCCGCCAAGTCCGCAATGCTCCCACCCGCACCGCACCCGAAGGGCACCCGTTCACGCAAACTCGAGACGCGCGAATCGATTCCATCCGTCGGCCCGTCCCACCCGAACAGTCGGCCCAGCGCCCACCGAATGGTGAACAGCGCGTGCACCACGAGCGAGGAGCGTTCCGCGTCGATCGAACGCATCACGGCGACCAGGCGGGAGAAGTCGTCTGGCCCGCCCGGCGTCGGCAATGCCCAGACGTCCAGCACGTCGAACTCGGGCGCGATCTGGTGGATGCGCCACGCCCGCGAGATGTGCGCCTCGCGTAGTAGTCTCGCCTTCGTGGTAACCATACACAATTGTATGCTTTAGTCTTGTTGCATGTCAACGCGATACGAGCGACGCTGATGCCGGCACCCACGCGTACGTCCAGGGAGGCGTGGATCGACGCCGGCCTGATTGCACTGGCAGACGGCGGTCCGGACGCGGTCCGGGTCGACGTCCTCGCGCAGACCCTCGCAGTGTCACGTGGCGGCTTCTACCACCAATTCGACAGCAGGCCAGCCTTTCTCGAGGAGCTACTCGACACCTGGGAACGCCGGAGCACCGACGAGGTCCTGGACAGGGTCGAGAGCGAAGGCGGTGACGCGCGCACCAAGGTGGGCAGGGCGGGCATGCTGACGTTCTCGGCTGCGCTGCTGCCCGTCGACCTCGCAGTGCGGGACTGGGCACGCCGGGATGCCGATGTGGCCGAGCGACTGAAGCGCGTCGACAACAGCAGAATGGACTATCTGCGCTCGCAGATCGTTACGTTCCACGAGGACTCCGCCGACGTGGAACCGCTTGCACTGCTGGCATTCTCACTGGCGATCGGCAACCACTTCGTGGCGGCCGACCACGACGGGCGCACCCGCGAACAGATACTTCGGCTCGCGACCGCATTGCTCTTCAGGTGAACGGCTACCAGACGCGTACGTAGTCGACGAGCATGTCGGCCGGGTAAGTGCCGCCCGAGGGATCGCCGCCGCCGGAACCCGCGACGGCGAGATTCAGGATCGGAAAGAGCGTGTAACCCGGGGTGTTGAACGGCCAGTCCGGGAGCGCCGTGGCCGGCACGTCGAAGTACGGTTGCGCACCGTCGACGTAGTCCTTCCAGAAGCGAATGCCGTTGGCATCCCACTGGGTACGCCAGGTGTGCCAGGCACTGTCGACTGCGATGGTCTGGCTCGAGTGCTCTCCGCCGTTGAGTTTGGCGTGGACGGTGGTTCCCGGCGCCCAGCTCCCGTTGCCGTACCACTCCATGATGTCTACTTCGCCACCGTTGATCGGGCTGTTGTTGGCCAGGTACCAGGCCGGCCACGCGCCGGGAGTGAGGCAGTTCAGCTTTATCCGCGCTTCCCACGTGGTTCCGATCGGTCCCCGGTACCTACCGAATAGCTTTCCGCTGTAGAAGGTGTTGCCGTCCTTCGCCGCGTGGAAGACGAGGTTGGACTTGCCGTCGAGGTACACGTTCCGGCGATCGTCGCGGTACTGCCCGACGTTCCCGGGTAGCTCCCAATAGGTCGGTTCCTCCATGTCCTCGCGGGCCAGCGCCACCTCCCACTTGGAGGCATCGGGCGCCGAACCCGCCGGACCGTCGAATTCGTCCCTGAACAGGTACTTGACTCCGGAGGGCGGCGCCGCAGGCGGGGGAGCGGCAGGCGCATCACCTCGTGACGCGTACGCGGTGGCTTCGGGAATGGCGACCGCAGCGCCCAGCAGGCCGATCCCCGTCATCAGCATCAATCGGCGACGATCCATCTCAGGCATGACGACCATGTAAGCCGCAACGTCACGCCGGGTGCAAATCGCGCGACCCGGGACCGGGGCGCGGGACGCGACGTCAGCCGCTGAGGGCGACCGCCTCGATCCGCGCTGGCACGTGCTTGTGCCACGGCGTGCCAGCGTAGGCGTCGCGCCACTCGGTCGAGGTCAACGCGTTCGGCGCGACGCCAGGCGTCGTCGACGACCCGTCCGCCTCCACGTAGTCGACGCCATAGCCGTTGGGCAGCGACACGTGGCCTGCCAGCATCGCGTCACTGATCTCCACGGTGGCCTCCGCCGTACCCGCCGCGGTCGTGATTCGGGCCCGGCCGCCGTCGGAGAGCCCGATCTCGGTCGCATCCTGCGGGCTGATCCTCAGCGCTCCGTCCACGTCACGCTTGCGCCAACTCGGATCACGCAGAATGTCATTCGCGGTGTACGCGCGGCGCTCCCCGGCGGAGAGCACCATCGGAAACTCGACGCTGGTGAGCGCGGTGGGTGCCGACTGCAAAGCACGGATGTCATCGAGCATTTCCGGCATCTCGACGGCGATCCTGCGGTCTGGATGGGTGATGAGTGCGAAGTCGTCGGCGTATTCGTGCACGGTGAACGTCACTCCCGACCGGCCGGACAGGATTGCCTCGAACAACGCATTGCCGTCGGCGTGACCGGCGCGTTGAACTGCCTCCGGGTAGGTCATGGCGGTCTTCTGCGCCAAACCCCACAGCGCGGCGGCACCGGCGAGTCCCTCCGGCAACGCCGGACCCAGCGTCTCGTACAACACGTACGGCAGCACTCGGCCCAGCCCGGGGTTGGCGCTGACGGCGAGCAGGAACGCCTGCGCATAGGCATCCAACCCCTCGGCGGCGGCACGGCGAAGCGGTGCCAGTTCGGCATCGTCGACGACATCGAGGGCCCGCACCAGCCGAGCCCAGATCTCCGGCTCGGCCAAGGTGTCGGGCAGCGGCTCCATCACAGGGTGACGAAGGTGAAAGGTGTTGTGCGGGAACTCGAGATTGAAGAACGTCGCCTCGGGCTTCTCGAACTGGCTGGCTGCGGGCAGGACGTAATCGGCGAGCCGGGCCGTCTCGGTCATGGCGACGTCGATGACGACGAGCAGCTCCAGCGACTCGAGCGCCTTGCACACCGCAGCGGAGTCCGCGACCGAGTGCGCCGGGTTGCTGCTCTCGACGATCATGGCGCGGAAGCGGTCCGGATGGTCGGTCAGAATCTCCTGCGGCACGACGTTGCTCGGCACCAGTCCCGCGATGACCGGAGCTCCGGTGACCGGCGTACGACCCACCCCTCCGACACCGAAGAGCGGCGCGAACGACGAATGCAGATGCTGGCCACCACGTTTGGCGAAGTTACCGGTGAGGATCCACAGCAGCTTGTTCAGGTAGGAGCAGAGTGTACTGTTCGGTGCCTGCTGAATGCCGAGGTCCTCGAAGACGGACACACTGTCGGCCGCGGCGATCCGGCGAACGGCGGCGCGCAGCAGTCCCTCGTCGACACCGCAGCGCTGCGCGTAGTCGCCGATCGGCACGTCGAGCAGCGCCGCGCGGACCGCCTCCACGCCGTTGACGTGATCGGCCAGAAACGTCTCGTCGCAGAGCTTCTCCTGCACCAGCACCGCTGCCAGCGCCCCCAGGCACCAAGCATCGGTGCCGGGCTGCACGCGCAGATGGAAGTCGGCCAGCCTGGCGGTGTCGGTAATGACCGGATCGATGACGATCATCGACCGTGCCGGGTCCTTGGCGATCTCCTTGAGCACCACGCGTGCCCGCGGGAAACTCTGCGACATCCAGGGGTTCTTTCCGATGAACACCGACACCTCGGCGTGCTCGAACTCGCCACGGGTGTGACCGCCGTAGAAGTGGGCGTCGACCCAGTGCTCGCCCGTCTTCTCCTGCGCCAGGGCATTCGACCGGTATCGCGAACCGATCGCCTTGAGGAACGCACCGCTGTAGGCGCCGCCGAGGTGATTACCCTGGCCGCCACCGCCGTAGTAGAAGACCTTGTCGCCGCCGTGCTCGTCGCGGACCTTCGCGAAACCTGCCGCGATCTCGGTGATCGCGGTGTCCCAGTCGATCTCCTCGTAGCTTCCGTCGGTGCGCCTGCGCAGCGGTGCGGTCAGTCGGTTGCGGCTGTTCTGGTAATGATCGAGCCGGAGCGCCTTGTTGCAGGTGTAGCCCTGCGACGCGGGATGCTCCTTGTCACCGCGTATCTTGACCAGCTTGCGGTCGTCGACCTGCACGACGACGCCGCAGTTGCACTCGCACAGAATGCAGGCGGTCGGCTGCCATTCATCGGTCATCTCGGGCACTCCCTCGTTCGGCCTGCAGAAGCGACCGCAGTTGGCGGTGCGTCGAATCCAGTGGTCCCACGTCACGGGTCGCCCTTGCGATCACGATCGCGCCTTCGATTGCCGCGGTGAGGAACACCGCGAGATCCTTCGCGCGATCGTCGGCGGTGCCGTCGTCGACGAGCTGCTGGGCGATCAGATCGGTCCAGCGCACGAATGCCGCTCCGGCCCGCTCGAGCACTGCGGCGTTCTCGTCCTTGGCGGGATCTCCTGCCTCTACGGCAACGGCCACCACCGGGCAACCCGCGCGGAACTCGGTCTTGGTCAACTGCTTCCGAAAGCCTGCGACGATCGCGTCGAGTACTTCCACACTGGTAGTGGCGCTTGATATCTGGGCTGCCATGTGATCGCTGGCGAAGTCGACGGCCTCGCACAGCAGTTGGGCACGTCCGCCGGGGAAGTAGTGGTAGGCCGAGCCGCGAGGAGCGCCGCTGTGTTCCAGGACGTCCGAGATCGCCGTCGAATGGGCACCGCGCTCGCGGATGAGCACGGCGGCAGAGGCGACCATCCGATCGCGAGGGGAGACCACGCCATCACATCCCTTCTGCACGACTATGTAGAGCATCATACATAGAGCCGACGTCGTCCGCTGCCGACTTCTGCGCATGGGTCGTCGCCGAAGAGACGTCACGACCACCCCGCAGAACTCGCGGTATGAAAAGGAGCGAAGCGAAGGCGTCAGACGCCGGCGGCCTCATTGAGCGAGTTCAGCGTGCCGGTGGCCTCGAGGTATTCCTGAACCCACCGCTCGATGACGGCCGAGGTCTTCTCGACCTTCTCGAACTGGCCGACCACCTGGCCCACCGGGTTGAATGCGACGTCGACGGTCTCATTGGGGTACTTGCTCGTGGCGGCCACGGCGAGTCCGGACACCATGAACTGCAACGGCATCCCGAGCGGCTTGGGGTTGTCCGGGTTCTCCCACGCGTCGGTCCAGTCGTTGCGCAGCATCCGCGCCGGCTTGCCGGTGAACGAGCGGCTGCGGACGGTGTCGCGGCTGCCCGCCTTCACGTAGGCCGCCTGCTGAACCGGGGTGTTCTCGGCCTCCTCGACCATCAGCCACTGCGAGCCGGTCCACGCACCCTGAGCGCCCAGCGCCAGTGCCGCGGCGATCTGCTGGCCGCTGCCGATGCCACCCGCCGCGAGTACCGGCACGGGCGCCACCTCCTTCACCACCTGCGGCCACAGCACGATAGACCCGATCTCGCCCGAGTGGCCGCCCGCTTCGCCACCCTGGGCGATGATGATGTCGACGCCAGCGTCGGCATGCTTGCGGGCCTGGCTCGGCGATCCGCACAGCGCGGCAACCGTCCGACCCTCGGCATGGATGTGCTCGATCATGTCCCTTGGCGGGGTCCCGAGCGCGTTGGCGATCAGCGTCATCTTCAGATGCTTGAGCGCCACCTCGACCTGCGGTGTGGCCGTGGCCTCGGTCCAGCCGAGCAACTGAAGGGTGCTCTCGTTGTCCTCCGCCGTCAGCGGCACGCCGTGATCGGTGAGGATCTTGCGGGCGAAGTCGAGATGCTCCTGGGGCACCATGTCGACCAGCATCTTCGCCAGTTCATCGGCGGACAGGTTCGAGTCCATGCCCTCGTATTTGTTGGGGATCACGATGTCCACGCCATAGGTGTGGTCGCCGATGTGATCGTCGATCCAGTTGAGTTCGATCTCGAGTTGCTCGGGCGTGAAGCCCACCGCACCGAGCACTCCGAAGCCACCCGCCTTGCTGACGGCGACCACCACGTCGCGACAGTGGGTGAACGCGAAGATCGGGAACTCGATGCCGAGCTGGTCACAGAGGGGAGTGTGCATACCGGGTTGCTCCTCGAAGTGGGGCCTTGACGAACCAGAAGGCGAACTGGAACATGTTCTAGTTTAGTACTTCCGTCGAGCGGCGTTGGCCACCGGGCACATTCCGTACGATCATCCCGCACTCGACAATCGCAGAGAACGCCATTCCCGTTTTTCGGGAACGCCCTTTACACACCCGATCGTGTCGCCGGAGGACACCGCCGTGACGCACTGGCTCAACCATTCGCTCGTCCTCGCATCCGACTATCGGGTGTCGACCCCCGAGCGCGTCGGACCCCTGCTCGAGCGCAGGCAGGACGCCCTCGTCGATCTCGGGGCGCATCACGTGCTGGTCTACACCTCGACCACCGACCCCGAGCGCGTGCTCGTCATGATCGCCGTCCACGCTCGCGAACCGGTGCTCGACCTCCTGCGGTCACGCGTCTTCTTCGAGTGGTTCGACGCGGTGGGCGTCGAGGACATCCCCGCGGTCTTCGCGGGCGAGCTCCTCGAGCGACTGGAACTCACCCCCGAGTCGGCGACCACCGTCCCCGAGGTCGTGGTGTCGGTGGTGATGCCGGTCGACGACCTCGCGACGCTACGCAGTCACGTCCGGAACACCAGCGACGGCATGCGCAATGCCGGCGTTCGAAAACTCACGATCTTCAGCGCATTCGACAATCCGCTCGAAGTGATGATGCTGCTGCAGATCGACGACGAGGACCACGCGCAACACTGGCTGAACGACTCCGAACTGGCCGCTGAATGGCTGACCAAGGCCGGAATCGGCGCATACCCACCGGTGTTCGTCGGCCGATTCCAGAGCATGCTCCGCATCGACGAGGCCCAGGGCTCCGCCCTTACGGACGATCGCTGATGTACGTCTGCCTCTGCGCCGGCGTCACCAATCAGACAGTCTCCAACGCTGTGGCCGCGGGTGCGAAGACTTCCAAGGAGGTCGCCCAGGCGTGCGGAGCGGGCAGTGAATGCGGACGCTGCCGCCGCACCGTGCGGGCCATCATCGACTCCCGCCGAGCCGCCGAAGCGCCGCTGCAGGTCCCCGACGCGCGGGAGCGGCGCTGACCTTCAGCACGGGCCAACCGCTGCGCAGCGCCTCAGCTGCCAGGCCGGCCCGTGGATTCACCGGCCGGGGATGGCCGATCACGCGCATCAGGGCGGCGTCCTCATCGCCGTCGGCATAGAAGTAACTGCCGCGCAGGTCTACCCAAGATTCATCGGCGAACCGCGTGACCGCCTTGGCCTTGCTGGGGCCCCAAATGATCGGTGCGACGATGCCGCCGGTCAGCCGCCGTGCGCCGTCCACCTCGAACTGATTGCAGATCACGGCGTCGATGCCCAGGAATCGCGCCACCGGCTCGGCGTGGATCGTCAACGCCGAGGAACTGAGCACCACGGTGTGGCCCCGATCCTGATGGGCACGCACGACGTCGTGCATCTGCGCGAACACCCGGGTCTCGATGTGGCGGTGGAAGAGGTAGTCGCCAAGCGCGTCGAGCTCATCGAGTGAGTCGCCGCGCAGGTAACCCGCCGCCCGCACGACGAGGCGTTCGAACTCCATCCGACCCAGCCGGTACCGCAGCGAGGCCTCGAGAACCCCGATGACCTCGCCGATGCTGGCCTGACGGGCGTGGATCCGGTGTCCGGCGTGGGCGGTCGCCGTGAAGCCCGAGACCAGCGTGCCGTCCAGATCGAAGAAGGCACCGACGTGCCGGCCCTCCGGACCTGACGTGATCTCCTCGAGTTGGCGCGCCTCGGGCGCATCCGGGTTCATTTCACTCCTGGTGACGCTGGTGGCGGCGGCGGTACGCCTCGAGACTCCTTCGAGACCCCATTGCAGCACCACTGTCAATGAACCGCGGCGCTGGCGGTGTTACCGGTAGATGACATCCTAGGAGGGTCAACCACCCGGCTGATGGGCGTAATGGCGTCCCCATCGGATAGGTTCGACCTCGGCGGTTTCACATTCGCGCGAGGTTCAGCGAGAGCCCTGAGGCGGAAGAGAATCTCGGCGACACGTATCGCAGCAATGCGGTCGGACACGAAAGACGGGCTTTGAACGAACAACGGGAATCGACCGACGGCACTCCGACGGCATCCGGATCGACCTGCGAAGTCAGCGAACGTTGGATCGGGCAGGTCGTCGTCATCGCCACTTCCGGCGTCGTCGACATGATCACCGCACCCCAGCTCGAGAAAGCGATCGAGGCCTCCCTCGCCAAGTCACCCACGGGCATCGTCGTGGACTTCAGCGACGTCGAGTTCCTGGCGTCGGCCGGCATGGGAGTAATCGTCGCGGCACACGACGCGGCGCCAGAAGGCGTCAGCATCCACATCGTCGCCGAGGGACCGGCCACCAGCCGGCCTCTCAAACTGATCGGCATCGCCGACATCGTGCCGCTGCACCCAACCCTCGACGAGGCACTCGCGGCTCTTTCCGTGTAGTTGCGCATAGTCGGTCGCCCGACTGGGTACCTCTTCGCAGTAGTGATCGATTCAATGTCCAAGGCCGACCCTTCCCACTTCGAGCGCTTCGAGCGCGTCGGCGTTCCGGCAGACCCGCGGCATGCAGCGCAGACCCGCGACGAGTTCACGAGGTGGCTGGGGAGCGGATTCGTTCTGGATCCGTGCCGTTCCGGCGATCTGGCGCTTGCGACCTATGAGGCCCTCGCCAACGCAGTCGAATTCGCGTATGTCTCCATGGGGCTGACGGGGACCATGTCCATCCGGGCGTCGTACGACCCCATCGAATCGACTCTCTCGGTCACCGTCGCGGACCGGGGACTGTGGCGGACGGCGACCCCGACCCCCGGTGACCGGACCCGCGGCCGAGGCATTGCGCTGATGCAAGCATTGTCTGATCGTGCATCGATCAAGACGTCCACCTACGGCACCACCGTGCGGCTGGTGTGGACGGGCGTCCGCAAACGCTGACGAGGGTCGCCCTCGAGAAACGACCGCCCCCTAACGGACCGAGACGACACCCCGTCCCGTGACCAGCGGCAGGTCCAGCGTCGTCCGGATACCGGGGGCGGCGGCCACCACGTCGGGAATCGAGTTCACGATTCTGGCGGCGGCGGCGAGGATGGCCGCATACGGCGCACCGCCATGGCGGCTGGTGGGGATGATGTCGACGACGTACGACGGCTCACCAGTGATCTCGACCCGGTACGAACCGCCGGGGTGCGCGGGTTGAGCCCAGTCGGGCCGCAGGTCGGCCCGAAGGCGCGTGACGTGTTCGACCACGATGACGGGCTGACCCTTGACCATGCCCTCTATCTGAAAGCGAAGTGCCGCAACCGTTCCCTTGGCGATGTGACCGGCCGCCACCTCCAGGTCCTCGGGCGCGGGCTCCTGCTCCACCGAGTCCCTGATCTCGTCGACCTGGACGCCGAGACCTGCCGCGAGCTGCCTGATCGCAGTACCCCAGGCGATACTCAGGACACCGGGCTGGAAGAGCATGGGGAAGTCCCCGATCGCATTGCCGAACCCCATGACGTCGAACATCACCGTCATGCCGTCATAGGTCGCGTAGTCGGCGATCTCCATGGTGCGGATATTCTGAATGCTCTGACAGGTTCCGGCGAGGGCGAACGGCAGCAGGTCGGTGGCGAAACCGGGATCGACACCGGTGATGAAGACGCTCGAATCGCCCTCTTGGGCAGCATCTTCGACGCGCCGGATGTATTTGTCGGGGATGACCTGCCACGGGTACTGCAGGACACCAGGCGCCGAGCCCACCACATTGATGCCCGCAGCGAGGAACAGGCGGACGTCGGCCATCGCCTCGACCAGTCGGACGTCACCCATCGCGCAGTAGACGACGCACTCCGGTTTGGCGGCGACGATCGCGTCGAGATCGTTGGTCGCCACGACGCCCGTGGACACGTCGAGGCCGGCGAGCTCGCCGACGTCCCTGCCGACCTTGGCGTCGGACGAGACCCACACTCCGGTCAGATCGAAGCGCCGGTCGTTGATCAGCTGCTTGAGTGCGATGCTGCCGCAGTTGCCGGTGCCGATGAGCGCGACGCGGATCGCCATAAATTTCTCCTCACGATGGGTGCGATGAAGTATGCGGGCCGAGACCCCGAATTGGAACAGGTTCTAGTTCGAAGACCGTATGCGGTAGCCTGACCCGTCATGGGACGCGTGGATGAAAAAGTTGCACTGATCAGCGGCGGGGCGCGGGGGATGGGCGCCGCGCACGCACGGATGCTCGTCGCCGAGGGCGCAAAAGTGGTCATCGGCGACATCCTCGATGACGAGGGCAAGGCCCTGGCCGACGAGATCGGGGAGTCCGCGCGCTACGTCCACCTCGACGTCACCGAGGCCGACCAGTGGGACGCCGCCGTCGCCGCCGCGCTGGCTGAGTTCGGGAAGCTCAACGTTCTGGTCAACAATGCGGGCATCGTGGCGCTGGGCAAGATCGGCAGCTTCGACATGGCCAAGTGGCAGAAGGTCATCGACGTCAACCTCACCGGCACCTTCCTCGGCATGCAGGCCTCGGTCGAGGCGATGAAGGCCGCGGGCGGCGGATCGATCATCAACGTGTCGTCGATCGAGGGTCTGCGTGGCGCCCCGATGGTGCACCCCTACGTGGCGTCTAAATGGGCGGTGCGCGGGCTGGCCAAGTCGGCGGCAATCGAGCTGGGCAAGCACAAGATCCGGGTCAACTCGTTGCACCCCGGCTTCATCCGCACGCCGATGACCAAGCACTTCCCCGAAGACATGGTGACCGCGCCCCTTGGTCGCCCGGGCGAGTGTGACGAGGTGGCGACGTTCGTCGTCTTCCTGGCCAGCGACGAGTCATCGTTCTCCACGGGCGCGGAGTTCGTCGTCGATGGCGGCCTGGTCACCGACGTGCCGCACAAGGATCTCTTATAGCAGCGATGCCTTCTAGGCGCGGGCGCCGACCGTCACGATCGCCTCGACGACGGCCGCTGGGTCGTCGAGTGCCACGAACGTCCGCGCACCGGGCACCTCGACCATCACCGCGTTCGGGAACAATGCCGCTAGACGCCTGCCCAGCGTCGGCGTGAAGCACCGGTCAGCCATGCCCCACACGATGGTGACCGGCTTGGCGAAGCGGGGCAGGCGGGTCGCGACGTCGGTCAGGTCCGTGGCCCCGACGGCGCGCAGTAGCGTGGCGAGGTTCCGGGCGATCCGCGGATCGGTGCTCATCGGCTCGACCCACGACGCCGTCAACGCTTCGTTCTTCGCCAGCAGCAGCCCATAACCCAGTGGTGAGTGCCTGACCGCGGTGATCCTCATCAGCGTGCACAGCAGCCGGATCGACCTCGGCCCACGCATCGTCGCGAAGACGACGTTGAACGGGAACGGTGGGAACTTCTCGAAGGCATCGCAGTTGGTCAGC
The DNA here is from genome assembly GCA_038244615.1 of Mycobacteriales bacterium. Taxonomy (GTDB): domain Bacteria; phylum Actinomycetota; class Actinomycetes; order Mycobacteriales; family Mycobacteriaceae; genus Mycobacterium. Next base: position 17,400 of record JBBRTH010000017.1, read on the forward strand.
ACGAGGCGTCCGACATCCTCGGGATGAGCGTCGACGAGTAGCTGGCAGATGCCGCCCCCCGTGTCGTTGCCCACCAGCGTGACGTCATGCAGATCGAGCACCTCGATCAACTCGTGAACCATCTCCGCGACCGTACCTGGGGTCAGTGGCACCGACTCGTCGACGGGGAGGGTGTGCGAGCCCAGCGGCAGGTCCGGAAGTATGCATCGAAAGCCGTTGTGCGCCAACTTTTCTGCAACCTTCATCCAGAGCCGGTGATCGACCAGGATGCCGTGGAGGAAGAGCACCGGGGGATGGGGCGAGTCGTCGGGACCCAACACGCGGTAGTCGATCGTCGCTCGTTGCAACATCACCTGCGGCATGTCGACTAACCTCCTGATCACAAGTTACGAACACTCCGTATGAAAGTTACGTACAGACTGTATGAAAGTCAACCGTGATACGTCACCCGTGCGCCGCAGCCAGGCGGAGCGCACCGCGGCGACCCGCACCCGCCTGCTCGCGGCAGGCAGGCAGTTGTTCGCCAGCGATGGTTTCGCCGCCGTCTCGACACGGGCGATCGTCGATGCAGCCGGAGTGACGCGGGGCGCGCTTTATCACCACTTCGGGGACAAGAAAGGGCTCTTCGCCGCGGTGTACGAAGAGGTCGAGGCCGAGCTCGTCAGCAACATCACCACCAGAATCGTCACGGCCGCGCCCGCGGACCCGTTGGCCGCCATGCGGATTGGTGCCCGATTGTTCCTGGAGGAATGCTCGAGGCCTGACGTGCAGCGGATCGGGTTGATCGATGCGCCCGCCGTTCTCGGTTGGGCCCGATGGCGCGAAGTGGGCATGAAGTACGGCCTCGGAGTGATCGAGGCCATGCTGGCCGCGGCGATGTCCGCAAGGGTCATCCCCGAGCAGCCGCTCCGCCCGACGGCGCACATCCTGCTGGGCGCACTCGACGAGGCGGCGCTGTTCATCTCCCTCGCCGACGAGCCCGGCTCCGCGCTCGAGCAGATGTGCGCGGTCTGCGATCGCCTGATCAGCGGCATCGCGGGCGGGTAACGCCTGCCCGCCGATCGGCAGGCACAATGAAGGCCCCCCGCGTCTCGCAGGACGCGCCCCCAGGTCAGGAAGGAGTGGCACCATCGCGCCCGAGATGCGCCGCACCGCAGTCCTGGGCTTCGTGGTTCTCCTCGTCCTCCTGCTGGTCAGTGCCGGGGACCTGCCACGCTTCGCCAGGCCGGAGCCGCCGGCCCACGAGGTTCAATTGTCCGACGGCTGGCAGCTGGCATCGGCCCGGGACGTGATGGACGACGGCTCGGCCATCTCACTCGACGGATATCAGAGGCCCAACTGGCACGACGTTCGACGCATGCCCGCTACCGTCCTGCAGGCCCTTGAGGACGACGGGACCTACCCGAACCTCTTCTATGGCAAGAACCTCCTCGACGAGGTGCCGCAGGACCTCTGGAACCAGGACTGGTGGTACCGCACGACGTTCGACGCCCCGGCCGGTCACACCACCTACCAATTGAACTTTCCCGGCATCAACTACCGCGCCGAGATGTGGCTCAACGGCCACCTCATTGCCGATGCCAGGCAGATCGTCGGCATGTACGTCGACCACGACCTTGACGTGACGCGGTGGATCCGGTCGGGTCAGGCCAACACCCTGGCGGTCAAGGTGACGCCCGAGCGGTCGTTGCAGGACGTCGACGGCGTCGAGTTGGCCGACAGCTGGTTCGACTGGATCAACTGGAACTATCTGGGCTATCAGGGTCCGGACAAGAACCCCGGCAACGGCAACTCATTCGTCGCCGACCGCAACGCGGGGATCTGGAAGCCCGTGACGCTTCGGATGTCGGGCGCGGTCGCGATCGCCGCCGCGACGGTGAACACCGAACTGCCCCTGCCGAATACCGATTCCGCCCGTCTGTCCATCTTCACCAACGTGCGAAACTTCTCGACCGACCGCATGCGGGGTGTCGTACGTGCCACCATCAGCCGACCTGGCAAGCCGGACGTCCAGGTAGAACGGTCGGTCAGCTTGGCCCCCGGCGAGCAACGCGAAGTGAGCTTCACCGCAACGGATTTCGGTCAGCTCATCCTTGAGCACCCGGACCTGTGGTGGCCGTACACCATGGGCGATCCCAATATGTACGACCTGCGCCTGGAGTTTCGGCAGTTCGGCAGTCCGGTCGACGGGACCCACCAACGATTCGGCGTGCGGACCATCTCCCAATTCCGCGACGACGACGAGCGGTTCCCCGAGTTGGGTGTTGGGGGCAGCTTCTATCTGAAGGTCAACGGCCGTGACTTCCTGGTGCGCGGCGCGACCTACACTCCAGACCTGTTGTACGCGTATGACCCCAATCGCGAGGACGCCATCCTCTCGTACGTGCGCGACCTGGGCCTCAACATGCTGCGGCTGGAGTCGAAGATCCCCGACGAACGCTTCATCGAAGCCGCCGACGAACTCGGCATCCCGCTGATGGTCGGCTGGATGTGTTGCAACCAGTGGGAGAAGTGGCCGCAATGGGACGAGGAGGACAACCGCGTCGCCAGGGACAGCCTGCGGTCTCAGATAACCATGCTGCGTTCGCATGCCTCGGCATTCGTGTGGGCCAACGCCAGCGACGGCCGACCGCCGGACGAGGTGCGGGACGACTATCACCAGGTTCTGCGAGACCTGCACTGGCAGAACGCCGTCGTCGACACCGTGTCGTCCTACACCACGAACGCCGAGGGCGAACGATTGTGGGACGGCATCCAGATGGCGGGTCCGTACACCTGGCGTCCGCCGGCGTACTGGTTCAGCGGACGATACCGCGCCGCCAGAGGCGCCTCGGCCGAACAGGGCGACAACGAACACATCCCGCCATTTGCGAGCCTGCAGGAGTTCATCCCGCCGGACAAGCTGTGGCCGATCAACGACTACTGGACCTTTCACGCCGGTTCCAACCCCGGCAACGCCGCGCTGACCAGCATTCAACTGGCCATCAATCGACGCTACGGCCCGTCGAACGGGGCTTACGAGTTCGCGCGCAAGGCCCAACTCGCGCACTACGAGTCCACCCGCGCCCAGTTCGAGTCGTACGCCGCCCTCGGATGGGCCGGCCACAAGATGACCATCTACTGGATGCTCAACAACCACTGGCCGTCGTTCTTCGGCAACATCTTCGACTACTACCTGCGCCCTGGCGGCGCCTACTACGGCGCCAAGAAGGGACTGCGACCATTGTCCGCGGTCTTCGACTCCTACGCGACGGGGGACCGCAGCCAAGCCAAGGTCACCCTGGTCAACCAGACCTCAGGTGACGTCAAGGGCGCCCGGGTCCGGGTCAGGGTCTACGACCTTCAGGGCAGGCTGCGCGACGACCAGACCAGCGGAACCCTCGACGTGCCGTCCGGTGGCACCGCGCCGGCCATGACACTGCCTCGAGAGGCCCGCGACTCGCGGGTGTTCTTTGTGCGTTGCGAAGTGCTCGACGCGTCGGGCAAGGTCGTCGACGAGAACGTGTACTGGCAGTCGCAACGCAACGACAACGTCGGAGATCCCAACGGCGACTTCGCCTTCGAACTACACCAGGACAGCTGGGCAGACATGTCCCCGCTGAACTTCATGACCAAGGTGCCGCTTGAGGTCTCGGCAAAGCGAACCGCCAACGGCGAGGACGGCAAGGCCGGCGTGACGATCTCGCTGCGCAACCCGACCGGGCAGATCGCGTTCTTCGAACGCGCCGAGGTGACCTCGACCCAGGACGGTGACGAAATCCTGCCCATCGAGTACGACGACAACTACGTGACGGTGTTCCCCGGCGAGACCGTCGACGTACGCGCCACGGTGCCGAATCGCTCCGCGTGGGCCAACTGGGTGCGCGTCACCGGGTACAACACCTCACCGGTCGTGGTGCCCGTCTCGTAGCCCGGGCGCCCGCGCAGCCACCCGCGGTGCCGACCAGAACGATTGCGAATCCGGCCAGGCAGATCGCGGGAATCACGACGTCCCATGCCCCGCCGTGGCGCACGGACAGCAGCCCCGTCTCCGGCGTGTCGCCCCGGCTCGACTCGATCCACCCCGCGAACGTGGCCCAGAACACCCACAACGCCGCCATCGACGAGTGACTGCCCAGAACGTAGGCGCGATGCTCGCGATGGACCATCAGAGGCACGACCCAAACCCAGTGGTGGCTCCAACCGAACGGCGACAACGGGGCCGAGGTCATCCCCACGATCGCCACCGCCAACGCCACGACGGCCAGGAGCGCGGTCGCGGCGCTCGTCGAGACGCCGACGCCGTGCATGCGAACGAAGAGACCCCGGAGGCTGGCGTCCGCCACGGGATTGCTGGTTATCCGCGCGACGTCGTCCTGACCGGCGAGGTTTGGCCACGGCACGTACATTCCCACGTACGCGATGAGTGCCATGAGGAGCACGACCGGCCCATAGACGCGTACCCACCCGTCCGCCTTGATAGACATCAACGCGAAGTTACGGAGGCCCCTGGACGGTTCCCTGAAAGCCGGGGCGGCCGCAGGGGACCGAGGAGCTACCGGGAGGATGGCCACATGAGCTCATCCAGAGAGGAGCCAGCGATGACCACGACTGACGTGCGGTCGGAACTCGCCGAGGTCACCAGCGCCGCGGGCTGGGACCGCCGGATCGACGACCGCGTGGACATCTACCTGCGTGGCCAGACGCGCGTCCGGGTCATCTGGCGCGGCAACGATGCGATCAGCGGCGGATCCCGCTTTCAGGACGACAATCTGGAGACGTACTCGCGGGATCTGGACACCGTGAAGGGCTGGCTGGCCAGGTAGCCACTTCCTTCGCGGCCCTCCGCCGTGCGAAGGCGGCGCGGAGCACCGACGTTGCCACCGGCAGCGTGGACAGGACCGCGATCAGCAGGACCATCAGCTCGAGGTGCGTGTTGACGAACGACACAGTTCCGAGGTGGAACCCCACCACCGTGAGCCCCACACCCCAGGCGGTTGCACCCACCACGTCGTAGGCCAGGAACACGCGGTAGCGCATCCCGGACGCGCCTGCGATGACGGGCATGAACGTACGCACGACGCCGATGAAGTGCCCGATCACGATCGTCTTTCGGCCGTGGTTGGCGAAGAACTCGCGCGACGAGATCAGATAGTGCTTCTTGAAGATTCGCGCGTCCTCCTTCGTGAACAACGACAGGCCAAGGCGCCACCCGATGAAGTACCCGACCTGGCCGCCCGCGACGGCGGCCAGCGCGGCACAGGGCGCCAACGTCCAGATCCCGACGGGCGCGTCGTCCTGCGCGGCGATCAGACCCGAGGTGAGCAGCAGCGTGTCCCCGGGCAAGAAGGGGAACAACAGCCCGGTCTCGATGAAGACGATCAGCATGACGCCGGGCAACACCCCCGCGCCGAACACGCCGCCATGGCCCAGCCAGTACATCGGGTCCATCATGGCGGGCAACGCCACAACGGAGGTCGTCACGGCCGCCGAACGTAGTCGGCAGACATTGCGGCACGGCAAACGACACTCGACATTCACCCGGACCGCCCCCGAACCCGACGCCGCCCGGGGTCCGCCAGGGGTCGTAGTGTCATACCTCGTGAGTGCGCGCGCGGGAATCGTCGTCACCGGAACCGAGGTACTGACCGGCCGCGTGCAGGACCGCAATGGTCCGTGGCTCGCCGATCGTCTGCTCGAACTCGGGGTGGAACTGGCGCACATCACGATCTGCGGCGACCGACCCTCCGACATCGAGGCTCAGCTCCGGTTTCTGGCCGCTGAGGGCGTCGACCTCATCCTCACCAGTGGTGGGCTCGGCCCCACCGCCGACGACACGACGGTCGCGACCGTGGCACGGTTCTGCGGACGGGAGCTGGTGTTGGACTCAGCGCTCGAGGACACCATCGCCGACATCCTCAGGGGGATGTGGGGACGGTCTCAGACCTCCGGCGGTGTTGACTTCAAGGCCGTGATGGCCGCGAACCGAAAGCAGGCCATGGTGCCTGCCGGCGCGGACGTCCTCGGTCCCGTCGGCACTGCCCCCGGCGTCGTCGTGGCGGGCAAGCCGACCGTCGTGGTACTGCCTGGCCCGCCCCGCGAGCTGCAACCGATGTGGGACAAGGCGGTGAAGACCACGGGCGTGCAGGAGGCGATCGCCGGCCGCACCGAATACGTGCAGGACACCATCCGCATGTTCGGGCTCCCCGAGTCCGGCCTCGCCGAGACCCTGCGCGACGGCGAAGGCCGCGTCGCCGACTTCGATCGACTCGAGATCACCACCTGTCTGCGGCGGGGCGAGCTGGAGATCGTCACGCGCTACGAGCCCGACGCCGCCCCGGTGTACGCCGATCTCGTCGCGCTGCTGCGCGAGCGCCACGGACAGCAGCTCTTCTCCGCGGACGGGTCGCTGGTGGACGACCAGGTGGCAGAGCTGTTGGCGGGCCGGCTGATCGCGACGGCCGAATCCTGCACCGCGGGACTGGTCGCCGCGAGGCTCACCGACCGGCCGGGATCCTCGGACTACGTTGCGGGTGGTGTCGTCAGCTACTCCAACGAGGCTAAGATGGAACTGCTCGGTGTCGATCCGAAGCTCTTGGCAGAGCACGGCGCGGTATCTGAGCCCGTGGCCGAGGCCATGGCGGCTGGTGCGTTGCGGCGGTTCGGCGCCGACACCGCGGTGGCGATCACCGGCATCGCGGGCCCCGGTGGAGGCAGCGTCGAGAAACCGGTCGGGACAGTGTGTTTCAGCGTCCGGCTCGCCGACGGCCCCACGCTGACCCGGACACTCCTGCTGCCGGGCAACAGATCCGACGTCCGCGAGCGATCCACCACCGTCGCCATGCACCTGCTACGGCGAATCCTGAGCCCATCCGCCGACGCCAGCTGAGCACCAATGTACCTCTCGCTCAGTGATTCTCAGCTCAACGAGTTACTCGACCAGTTACCCGCACTAGCGGGCCGGGCGCGTCGGATCGAGGATCTCGCCGGTGGTCTGACCAACCGCAACGTCAAGATCACCACGTCCGATGCGGTCTACGTAGCCCGCTGCTCGGGTAGTTCGTCCACCCTGCTCGCCATCGATCGCGACAACGAGCACTTCAACTCCCGGGCCGCCGAACGAGCAGGTGTCGGAGCCCCCGTTATCGACTACCGCCCCGATCTCGGCATCCTGCTCATCGGCTATCTCGACGGCGTCACCCTGACCAAGGAGGACTTCTCCCGGCCGGGCGTCATCGCCAAGGCGGCGCAGGCCTGCCGAGCACTGCACGGCGGCCCGCGATTCCGCAACGACTTCAACATGTTCGCGCTTCAGTCGTCCTACCTGAAGATCGCTCGGCAGAGCGGATTCCGGATACCCGACGACTACCTCGACTTCGAGGATCAGTTCGAGTCGATCCGGCGGGCGCTGCTACGCCAGGACCAGACGACGGTGCCATGCAACAATGACCTGTTGGCGGCCAACTTCGTCGAGAATGGCGACAAGATCTGGCTGATCGACTACGAGTACTCGGGCAACAACGACCCGTGCTTCGAGCTCGGGAACGTCTGGCGGGACAACCGGTTGACGCTCGAGCAGCTCGAGGAGTTGGTCGCCGCGTACTACGGCCGCTCCACCCGCCACGAACTCGCCAGGGCGCGCCTTCAGGGCACCGTGTCGCAGTACGGCTGGACGTTGTGGGGCTGCATTCAGAATTCGGCGAGCGCGCTGGACTTCGACTTCTGGGAGTGGGGCATGGAGCGCTACGAGAATGCCGTCGAGGAGTTCAGGGGACCCGCCTTCGCTCGACTACTCGACGACCTCCACGCCCCGGACTGAGAGCACGATGACACCGACGAAACCACCGCGAGAGACGAATTCATGAGCCCCACAACCGTTTCCGACCGGCGACCTCCCACCCGGGCGCTGCCCACCCGCGCCCAAGTCGTCATCATCGGCGGCGGCGTCATCGGCACCAGCGTCGCCTATCACCTGACCAAGCTCGGCCTCACCGACGTTCTGCTACTCGAGCAGGGCCAGCTGTCCTCGGGAACCACCTGGCACGCCGCGGGCCTCGTGGGTCAGCTACGCGCCTCGGAGAGCGGCACCCGTCTGGTCCAGTACTCAGGAGAGCTGTACACCGAACTCGAGGCCGAGACGGGCCTTACCGCAGGCTACAAGCAGTGCGGTGGCGTGACCGTCGCACGGACCGAGGATCGGATGATTCAGCTACGCCGAACGGCGGCCAACGCGGCGGCGTTCGACCTCGAGTGTGAGCTGCTCACCCCACGGGAGGCGCTCGCGCACTATCCGGTGATTCGCATCGACGACCTCGTCGGAGGCATCTGGTTGCCCGCCGACGGCAAGGCCAACCCCTCAGACCTCACGCTGGCCCTGGCCAAGGGGGCCCGGCTACGGGGTGCCCGAGTCATGGAGCGCACCAGGGTCATCGGGGTGATCATCGAGTCCGGCCGAGTCACCGGCGTACGCACCGACCTCGGCGACGTCGAGGCCGAGATCGTCGTCAACTGCGCGGGCCAGTGGGCCAAGCAGGTTGGTTCGATGGCGGGCGTCAACGTCCCGCTGCACTCGGCCGAACACTTCTACGTCGTCACCGAGCCGATCGTCGGCGTGCACCCCGACATGCCGATCCTGCGCGACCCGGACGGCTACACGTACTTCAAGGAAGAGGTCGGCGGGCTCGTCATCGGCGGCTTCGAACCGGAGGCCAAGCCGTGGGTCAGCCCGGACGCCATCCCGTACCCCTTCGAATTTCAACTGCTGGAAGAGGACTGGGATCACTTTCAGATCCTGATGGACAGCGCTCTGCTGCGCATCCCCGTGCTCGAGGAGACCGGGCTCAAGAAGCTGTACAACGGGCCGGAGAGCTTCACCCCCGACAACCAGTTCATCCTGGGCGAGGCGCCCGAAGTCACGAACTTCTTCGTCGCCGCTGGCTTCAACTCGGTCGGCATCGCCTCCGCCGGTGGTGCTGGACGCGCTCTGGCCGAATGGATCACAAACGGTTCACCCACGACGGACCTCACCAGTGTCGACATCCGGCGCTTCGCGCCGTTCAACGGAAACAACAGGTGGTTGCACGACCGGGTTTCCGAAGTTCTCGGGCTGCATTACGAAATACCATGGCCCAACCGGGAAATGACGACCGCACGACCCTTCCGCCGCTCGCCGGTGCACCATCTGCTCGTCGCGGCCAATGCCAACTTCGGCAGCCGGATGGGGTGGGAACGCGCCAACTTCTTTGCGCCGGCCGGAGTCGAGCCGGCCATCGAATACTCCTGGGGCAAACAGAATTGGCTACCCTGGTCGGCGGCCGAGCAGGTCAGCACACGCACCGCGGTCACCGTGTTCGACCAGACCTCGTTCTCGAAGTACCTCCTCGTGGGCCCTGACGCGGAAGCGGCGTTGCAGTGGCTGTGCACCGCGGACATGGCCGTCGACGTCGGCTCGTGCGTCTATACGGGGATGCTCAACGAACGGGGGTGCTACGAGTCGGACGTCACCGTGACCCGCACTGCCGACGACGAGTTCCTGCTGGTGAGCAGCGCGGCCACCACCGAGCGGGACAAGGACCACATCGTCAAGAATCTTCCCGCCGGAACGCAGGCGCAACTCGTCGACGTGACGTCGGCACTCGCGGTGTTCGGGGTGATGGGTCCCCGATCCCGGGACCTGCTCGGCACTCTGACCGATGCCGACCTGGGTGACGACGCCTTCCCGTTCGGCACCAGTCAGCGAATCTCCCTGGGATACTCGACGGTTCGCGCCACCCGCATCACCTACGTGGGCGAGCTCGGTTGGGAGCTCTACGTTCCGACCGAGTTCGCCGTCGGCGTCTACGAGGACCTGATGGCCGCGGGCGCCGAGTACGGTGTCCACCGGGGTGGCTACTACGCGATCGAGTCGTTGCGGCTGGAGAAGGGCTACCGGGCCTTCGGGCGCGAGCTGACGCCGGACGACAATCCGGTAGAGGCCGGGTTGCTGTTCGCCTGCAAGCTCAAGACCGACGTCGACTTCCTCGGCCGCGCCGCCGTCGAGAAGGCCAGGGCCGAAGGGCCTCGTCGCCGCGTCGTCGGGTTCTCGGTCGACTCAGCGGACGCGATGCTATGGGGCGGCGAGCTCATCTTGCGCAACGGCGAAGTCGCCGGCCAGGTCACGTCTGCGGCGTGGGCGGAGACCCGGGGAGCATGCGTCGGCCTGGCCTATGTCCGATCCACCGACCACGAGAAGGTGGACGCCACGTGGATCGGCGCGGGGGACTACGCGGTGAACGTCGGCGGGGCCCTGCATCCAGTTACCGTGTCACTCAAGGCGATCTACGACCCCACCAACACGAGAATCCGCTGACCGATGAGCGTCCCCAGCACCCATACTGGCGATAGGCTTCCGCGAGTGATCGCGCCCGGCGCACCGATGTTGGCGGATGCTCGCCGCGTGGGTGACCCTGGTCGAAATCCTCCGATGGGAACAGGCGGCTCATGAAGATACTGCTCGACGACATGGAGATGGACGCCCAACTCGGCCGGACCCTGATCGCCGTGTCGGCCGAAGCCGCCGACCTGGGGGAGGTCATGACGACGGCGGCCCGCGTGACAGATGGTGACTACGACTCCTGGTTCACCGAATGGTCCGCTACCGCCGAGGTGGCTCAGGCACTCGCCGAGGATGCGCTTCGCGGCGGTCACGTAGTGACGGCGCGCAAGGCCTTCCTGCGCGCTTCGGAGTACTGGCGGCAGTCGTTCTTCTTCATCCGCCACGACATCGACGACGAGCGACTGCAGCACGCGTGGAGCCAGCACCGCCTCGCGTTCCGGGCCGCGTTGCCATTGCTCGACTGCCATGCCGTGACCGCCGAGATCCCGTACGACGGCGTGTCGATGACCGGCTACCTGTTTCGGCCTGCGGACGCCGACACCCCGCGGCCAACGATCCTGGCCCCCTGTGGAATGGACTCGACCGCGGAGGCGGGATACGTCGCCACCGGTTACATGGCTCTGCCCCGCGGGTACAACTTCTTCGTCTTCGAGGGCCCCGGGCAGGGTGGCATGCTGTTCGAACACCGGCGCACCCTTCGGCCCGACTTCGAGGTTCCGTTCACCGAGGCGTTCCGATGGCTGCTCGACCAGGACGGCGTCCACCCGCACGCGGTGATCGTGATGGGCCGATCGTTCGGCGGATATCTGGGACCGCGGGCGGCAGCGTTCGAGTCGCGGGTGGCCGCGCTCGTCGCCGATCCAGGCCAGTACGACTTCGCGTCCCGGATCGGGATGCTCACCAAGAGTCTGGGTTACGACGATCCCGACGCGTTTTTCGTGGCGCGGCTGCTCGCCGAAGACCGGGACCTCGACGCCGAACTGCAGAGCGCGCTCAGCGGTCCGCGCAACATCGAGTGGTACGGGTCGCGCATGGCCGCGATGGGCACCACCGGCGTCGGCGACTTCCTGCGCAAGCAGCTGACCTTCTCGCTGGACGGCATCGCCGCAGACATCCGCTGTCCGACACTGCTCACCGAGGGTGAGGGCGACTTCGCAGCACAGGGCGAACTGCTGTTCGAGAATCTGAAGTGTGAGCGGCGTCTGACGACGTTCAGCGAAGCGGAGGGTGCGGGCGGGCACTGCGAAGGTCTCGGCAGCACCCTGTTCGAGGGCTATGCGTTCGACTGGCTGGACCGGATTCTGGGACGTGCTCAGCCGCCGACGGCGGAGAAGTAGCCCGCCGTACCGAAGAGGCAGATCACTCCGCACAGGAGGAGCGTGCCGATCGCGAAGGGCCACGCCGGCTTGCGACGGACCAGCTGAACGATGGTGACCACGGCTCCGACGATCCCGACGGCGAGTGCGATCACCAGGGCTGCGCCCACGGCCGTGACGGCCCCTTCGGCGCTGCACGTCTCCGGCGGGCAGTGATCGAGGAAGGCGAGCAGGAAGAATCCCATCATCGCGGCGCCCGCGCCGGCGAAGGCCGTCAGTACCAGCGCGATGATGGACACGGTCAGGTCGGCCGTCGAGACGGGCGCCTTTCGTGGCGGTGCGGGATACACGTGGGGATACACGGCCTCAGATGGCCGGCTCGAGGTCGTCCCACAGCGCCATCAGGTTGTCCAGGATGTCCTTGGCGTAGCCGAGTCCGGCGAGGTGACTCTCTCCGGGCAGCGCGTACAGCTCTGCGTCGGGTAGCCGCGAGACCACGTGCTGTCCGTGCGCGAAGGGGATGATGTGGTCCTTGTCGCCGTGCCACCAGCGCACGGGCACCTTGACCTCGTCGAGGCGGAAGCCCCAGTCCTTCGCGAAGGCCACGACGTCGGCGAACGGTGCCGCCATCTGCTTGCGACTGCCGTTGAGCAGGTCGTCGAGGAACATGGCCTTGAACTCCGGTCGTGCCATGAGCCGGCGATCGCCCTCGGGTGATACCCGTCCGTACATGTCCACCGCGCGGGAGCCCAGCGGCCGGATCATCTGGATCAGACTGACCGCCGCGAGTCGCAGCGGGAGCCCGATGATCGGCATCAGGGGTGCCAGGGCCGAGCCCAGCGACATCAGCCCACCGCTGATGGCATCCGGTCCGATCGTTGGTGCGACCCCGCCGAGGACGCCGGTCACCACGACCCGTTCCGGCATCGCCGCCGCGCAGGCGAGCGCGTAGGGCCCGCCACCGGAGAGCCCGATGACGGCCATCTCGTCGATGCCGAGCACGTCGGCAATCGTGCGCAGGTCCTCGGCGAAGGCGAGCACGTTCCGGTATTGGAACGGCGTGGACGAACCGATGCCGGGCCGGTCGACGCCGATGAGCCGGATGTGCTTGCGTTCGGCGTAGAGCCTGGCCTCCACGGGGATCTGCCTGCGGGCGCCGGGGGTGCCGTGCAGCCAGAACACGGCGCGGCCCCTGGGGTCGCCGAACTCGGCGAAACCGATCTGACGGTCGCCCCCGACGGCGACATTGCCTTCTAGCCGGGGACGTTCGATGGGGATGAGCATCCCGAAAGTGTCGCACGCGGGTTTCGCGCAGAAGCCACGCTTGGCGCCATCGCTCGGGCACCCACGCGCGATGACGACTGCGCAGGCTCGCGACGGATGCGAGAATCCTCCCGATGAATGCCGTCCGCGTGGTCGTCGCCGATGACGACGTCCTCCTTCGTGAGGGCTTGGCCAGCCTTCTCGACCGATCGGGTTTCGAGGTCGTCGGGCAGGCGGGTGATGCCGTCGACTTGCTCGACATGGTCCGCGAGCGTGAGCCGGGGTTGGTGTTGACCGACATCCGAATGCCGCCGTCGCACGATACGGAGGGGCTCGACGCGGCCAAGGCCATCAGGCAACAGTGGCCGGACATCGCCATCCTGGTGCTGTCGGCACACGTCGACGTCGAACACGCCATGGAATTGCTGGCGGGCGGCCACTCGATCGGTTATCTGCTCAAGAGCCGAATCACCAACGTCGACGACTTCGTCGAGACTGCGATGCGAATCGCAGGCGGCGCCTCCGTCGTCGACCCGGCCCTCGTTCGGGAACTGGTGTCGGCCCGTCGACGCAATGACCCACTCGAGGCCCTGAGCACGCGTGAGCGCGAGGTCCTGACGCTGATGGCCGAGGGCCTGTCGAACTCGGGCATCGCCGGAAGGATCTGGGTCACCGAGGGGACCGTCGAGAAGCACGTGCGCAGCATCCTGACGAAGCTGAACCTTCCCGAGACCCATGACGAACATCGCCGGGTCCGGGCCGTGATCATGTACCTCGACTCATTGTGAGCGCGGCTACCGACGCGCGTCGACCATGCCCCTGATCGCCGCCGGCGACAGCACGAACTTGGCCAGGAAGCCGAGGGCCGGGCTGGCGGCGATCATCTCCGTGTAGTCCTGTTCGGAGTGCGTGGAGATCAGGATGACCGATGGCGCCGGGGTATCCGCCCGATGCAGCTGCTCGACGACGTCGAATCCACTCTCGGCGCCGAGTTCGACGTCCACCAGGGTGACGTCCGGGCGTAGCGCGGCGTGACGGGTCAACGCCTCCTCCGCACTGCATGCGACACCGACGACGTCGATTCCCGCGCGCTCGAGCATGTCGGTCGCGGCGTTGCGGAAGTCGGCGCTGTCGTCGACGATCAAACAGCGCACGGGACACATTCGGAGAACCACACCCACCGAGCTTGGCAGACGGTCCAACTGCGGGCATTGCTGCTAGCCGGAAGATTCCCCGCGACACCAACTAGCATCCGGTGCGATGACCGAACCAGTGACGTCAGCCGACGAGACAACCCAGACCGGCTGGGTAAGGCTGCGCAACCGCATGTTGGCAATGCTGCTGCGGCCGACGGCACGCCCGCTCGGCTGGGGCGTCGTGGTCGCCGTGGGCTTCATCGTCGCCGAGACGCTCGTCGTGCTCTACCTGGCGCGGGTCGCTCCAGAGAACGCCTTCGGCGCCATCTTCCTTCTCGGCGTGCTGGTCGTATCCGCAGGCTGGAACATCGGTCTGGCGATCGCGACCACGATCGCCAGCACCCTGGTCTACCTCTACTTCCACCTCGACGACGTCGCCGCCGCCCTGTTCGTCTTCCTGCCACTGGCGCTGCTCGCCAACCTGCTGGCCGGTCAGGCACGGCTACGTGCTGCCGAGGCCGAGCGACGTCGTCGGGAGGCCGAGGCGCTGGCCAGGCAGCAGACTGCGCTGCGCCGCGTCGCCACGCTGGTGGCGCGCGGCGCCGATCCCGCCGACGTGTATCCCACCACCGTCACCGAGTTGGCTCGCGGGCTATGCGTCGAGCACGTGACGCTGGTGCGCTTCGACGAGGACCAGAAATGCACGGTGTTGGCGGCGCACGATCGTGCCGATAGGGACACTCTGCATGCGGGAGAACACCTTTCACTCGACGATGACAACCTCAGTGGTTCGATTCAACGGACCGGCAAGCCGGCCAGGATCGACGACTACGCGAAGATGACGGGCACGATCGCCGCCCGATTGCGAGGAATCGGTCTCCGTTCCGGCGTCGGCGCACCCGTCACGGTCGACGACGAACCGCGAGGTGCGCTGATTGCCGGCTCGGTCCGTACTCCGCCGATGCCGCGCGAAACCGAAGCGCGCATAGGCGATTTCGCTGATCTGGTCGCCACCGCGATCGCCAATTCGGAGACGCGGGCAGAGCTCAAGGCGTCACGGGCGCGCATCGTGGCCGCCTCTGATCAGGCCAGGAGGGGGTTCGAGCGCGACCTTCACGACGGCGCGCAGCAGCGCATCGTGGCACTGGGGCTCGGACTTCGCACCATCGAGGCGTCGGTAGCGCCCGAGGACCTGGCCGTGCGCAAGCAACTGGACAACGTCATCAACGGCTTGGCTGATCTCTATACGAACCTGCAGGAACTGTCCCGTGGAATTCATCCGGCGATCCTGTCGAGGGGCGGTCTCGGACCGGCACTCAGGGCACTCGCGCGGCGTTCGGTGGTGCCGGTCAGCGTCCACGTCGACGTAGACGGTCGGCTTTCCGAATCCGTTGAAGTCGCCGCCTACTACGTCGTCGCCGAAGCTCTGACGAACGCCGCGAAGCACTCTCAGGCCTCGGGGGCCACCATCCGCGTGACCCTGGCGGCCGATGCGCTCGAGATCGAGGTCGCCGATGACGGCGTGGGCGGCGCCACCTCGGCGGGCGGAGGGTCCGGCCTCGTCGGCCTCAGGGACAGAGTGGAGGCGGTGTCGGGCCGTCTCGCCGTATCGAGCCCGCCCGGGGAGGGGACGACGTTGACGGCGCGGATCCCGCGGACTGCGCTAGCCGATCCATGCGGCGGGCAGCCTGCCTGACCACGGCAGCACCGCCTCGAGCTGAGCGGCAAGCTGGAGCAGGATTGCCTCGTCGGGTGCCATCAACTGAACGCCGATCGGCAGGCCCGTGGACGTGACCCCTAGGGGAAGCGAAATCGCCGCCCAGCCAGTCACATTCGCCATCGTCGTCCAGCCCGTCGTGGCGAGCTCGACGTCGAAGAACGCGCGGGTGGTGCCGCGCGGCTGATTCAGCAGGCCGTAGGGCGGCGGGGGAGTGACCAGCGTCGGCACCAGCAACACGTCGTGTGCGGCCATGCCCGCGGCGAACCTGCGGGTCTGGGCGTGCACGGCGCCGATCGCCTCCGCATAGGCGACGCCCGTCGTGGTGAAGCCCTCCCGCATCATCACCCAGCTGCTCGGCTCGAAGTCGTCCTCCTCGGGCTCGCGGCCGAGTACCTGCTTGCCGAAGGCGTGCAGCTGAGCGTTGCTGACGGTGTGCAGGACGGCGATCGCGTCGGCGACCGCATCGGGATCGAAGCTCGGGGCGCCGGCGTCCACGACGTGCCCGAGATCGGCCAGCACGCGGGCCGCCGACTCCACGGCGGCGACGACCTCTGGATGCGTCGGCGCGCTGGGGAACGGCGAGTCCGTCGTGGCGAGGATCCGCGTCGCGGCAGGTTGTTGCGCGATCGCCGTCAGGAATGGAGTGTCCGGAAGTGGCACGGTGTGCGGATCACCGACGGCGGATCCGCTGATGACGTCGAGGAGGGCAGCGCTGTCGCGAACCGTCCGCGTGAGTGCGTGACCGTTGACCAGACCCTCCATGCCCTGCCCGCCGTCCGGTGCGAACGAGCTGCGCCCGCGACGCGGCTTCAGACCCACCAGCCCGCAGCACGCGGCGGGCACCCTGATCGAGCCGGTGCCGTCGCCGCCGGACGCGGCAGGCACCACGCCCGCCGCCACCGCAGCCGCCGATCCACCACTCGATCCGCCAGGGGTGATGTCGGGCGACCACGGATTCGCCGTCGGACCGAATAGGAACGGCTCGGTGGTGCAGTGGTTGCCCCACTCGGGAGTGTTGGTCTTCCCGAACACGACCAGGCCGGCGTCCAAATAGCGTTCGACGGTCCACGCCGACTCGGTCGCGACGTATGAACGCAGCGCCCGCGAACCCATCGCCTCCGGTGTCCCCGCCAGCGCCGACCCCAGGTCCTTGAGCAGGAAGGGAACACCTGCCAACGGGCCTGCCTCGCCCGTGCGCAGCGCGCCGGACCCGTCGAGCGCCTCAGCCTGTTGCCGACCGCGATCGAACAGTTCGGTGATGACCGCGTTGAGTTGGCGGGCCGCGTCGAGCCGGGTGATGGCGGCGTCGAGAAGTTCGACGGCCGTCACTTCACCCGACGCGACGAGCCCTGCCTGTCCGATCGCATCGACGGAAGCCAGCTCGCGAGCCTGTTGGGAGTCCATTGGCTCGGATCTTGGAGCCTGGCATCGCAATCGGCAACTCGACAGTTGTCAGCTGGGGTCTTGGACCGATTCCGTGCGCTTGTCCAAGACCCTGGTCTTGTACAGGCTCGCGACAGTCGTGATGACCAGGGTGGCGACGATGACGCCCAGGCTCAGCAACGTCGGGATCTCCGGGACGGGAACGTTCTCGCCGCCGTTGATGAACGGCAGCTCGTTCTCGTGAAGTGCGTGCAGCACCAACTTCACGCCGATGAAGAGCAGGATGAACGCCAACCCCTGTGACAGGTAGACCAGGCGTTTGAGCAGGTCGCCGAACAGGAAGTACAGCTGCCGCAGGCCCATGAGCGCAAACACGTTGGCGGTGAACACGATGTAGGGCTCCTTGGTGAGCCCGTAGATGGCGGGAATCGAGTCGAGCGCGAATAGCAGGTCGGTGGTACCCAGCGCGACGATCACGAGGAACATCGGCGTCATCACACGCTTGCCGTCCTCCTTGATCCACAGCTTGAGCCCGTCCCACTTGTCGGTGAGGGTCAGGTGCCTGCGCGCGAACTTCACCACGCCGTTCTCGGCGTCGTCGTCGTGCTCGGTGTCGCGGGCGAGCTTGATCGCGGTGAACACCAGGAACGCGCCGAAGACGTAGAAGATCCAGGAGAACTGGTTGATCGCCACCGCGCCGAGCGCGATGAAGATGCCGCGGAAGATCAGTGCCAGGATGATGCCGATCAGCAACGCCTCCTGCTGGTACTTCCTGGGCACGTTGAAGCTCGCCATGATGATCAGGAAGATGAACAGGTTGTCGATGGACAGGCTGTACTCGGTCAACCAACCCGCGTAGAACTCGACGCCGTACTGGCTGCCGTGCGAGTACCAGACCCAGATACCGAAGGCGACGGCCAGTCCGACGTAGAACGACAGCGCGATCGCGCACTCACGGAATGTCGGCTCGTGCGGTCTGCGGGCGATGAAGACGATGTCGAACAGAAGAACGGCCAGGGTCACGCCGAGCGTGACGATCCATTCGATCTGAGTGACTTGCATGGCTGGCAATGCCTCCGGGCATAAATATACGGCCGAGGTCTCTACCATCGCACCACGTGCGATCCACGGCACCGGCTGCCCAACATTGGACAACGTGATGACGACACCATGGCGAAGGAATACTCCCCCCGGCGTCCAGTGTGTCAGACGACCGCTCCGACGGGAAATCAGCCATATTGATCGAGCTACCGCGACTCCGTGAGCATCTCGTCGACGTGGTCGGACGAATTCGTGATGGCGAGAGCGATCAACACGTCCGCCGCGGTGACGAAGCGGCCGGCCCAGTAGATCCACTTCAGGTCCGGTTGTGGTTGCGCGGCAGAGTAATCGTCCAGGAATGTCGGGCCGACTTCAATTGCTCCAGCCGCAGACGAAGAGTTGGAGGCGGACGTAACGCCAGAACGTCGCCATCCTTCGATCTCCCTCCGGGGTCAGCCGTTCGCGGTAAGCATATTGTGAGCTGGGCCGCACCCGTCGGGAGCGGATGGGCTCCGACCGGCACGCACCGACGGCGATTCGAGGTAGGAAACCGTGATCCTGGACTTGCTGAGCCCCAGCATCGAGATCGGTCTGGTGACGACCAACGTTGTGGCGATGGTCGAGTTCTACGAAGGCTTCCTCGGGCTCGAACCGCAGGGCGAAATCGAGTTCGCCGACGGATCTCAGCGGCGGTACACCCTCGGGGGCAGCGTGCTGAAACTCGTCACGTATACGACGCCACCACCGCTGCCGCCGTCTCCCGGCGGTGGGCGCGCGCAAGCCGGGCTGAGGTACTTCACCATCGGCGTGCGGAACCTTCACGACGTCGCCGCCAAGGTTGAGGCCGCGGGCTACCCGATCGTCGAACCGCCCACCGAGTTCGCGCCGGTCCCCGGGATGGGCTGGATGTTCATCGCCGATCCCGACGGCAACTCCATCGAGCTGTTCGGGACGTTGTAGGTCGATGTTCGCCACGACCATCCGCGTCGACACCATCGAGGCGTTTCGCAAGAAGCTCACCGAAGCCACTGTCGGTCACAACGTCGGTGGCATCTACGAAGTCCCCGTGGTGTTGACCCCGGCGCCCGGCGCCGGCCCGACGAAGAGAACTCAGGCCGGCACCACCACGATCAGCTCGTTGTCCGTGCGCTCGACGCGCATCCCGGCGCGCCGCGCCAGCACGGCCACCGCCGACGCATCGTTGGGCTCTGCTCTGCTGGACGCCAGCACCCGCGCCAGCCTGCCCTTGTGCGCCTTGTTGAAGTGGTTGACGACGGTCCGCCGGCCGTCGGCACGTTCGGCGACGACATCGACGTCGACCGCGCCCGGCAGCCTGCCCAGCGCCGCATATGAACCGGACCTCAGGTCGACGATCAGCTCGTCGTCTGCCAGACGCGCCAGCACGGGTTCCAGGACGGGACGCCATCTGGCGGCCAGCGTTGCGCCACCCGGCAACTTCGAACCGGCCGACAGGCGATAAGCGGGGACGGGGTCGTCGGCGCGCAGTAGCCCGAATAATGCGGAGCCGACGGCAAGTCGCGACCGGGCGCGCGACGCCGCGGCGCCACGCAGCGACTCGACGTCCAGGGCGTCGTACAGGACGCCCGTGTACCGCTCGATCGCGGACATGGTCGGTGCGGCAAGCAGGGCTGAGTTGCGGTCGATCTCACCATCCTGCGACGCGGAGATGCCCAGCGCGCGCCGTGCAGCGGGTCGGTCAGCGGCCAAGGCGACCAGTTCGTCGACGAGCGCGGCGCGCAGCGGCCCCAGCTCCGGTGAGCTCAGGGCCTCCAGACGCAGCGGCGGCCCATCGCCGCCATCACGTTTGGTCTCCGACGGCGGCAGCAGCACGATCACGGCGACGAGGTTATCCGTAGGCCAGTAGCAGTGGGACATACTGCTCCGCGGCGGTGAGCGAACCGTGGTGTCCGACGAGCCCCGATTCGACGGGCTCCACCGTGCGTCGCACCATCACCGTCGAGTCGCGGCCAGCCGCCACGACGTCACCGATTCGCTGCCGAACGCTGTCGGCGATCCGCTCACCGAACCAGCCTGCGGCGATGGCCTCGTCGCGTGACACCACCCACGCACGATCGCCGAGAGTCTCCCGCCAGGTTTGGAGCACCGCCGCCGCGGCGCCGTCGTCGGTGTAGACGTGTCGGGCTCGGGCCTCACCGCCGATCGCACTCACCCCGTCGAGCAGGGCGGCGCTCTGGTCGAGGTCCACCCGGTCCACGTCACCGACGCCGACCATGCCGTGTTCACCGCTGCGACATCCTGTGCCGACGGCCGCCAACCCGGCGGCCGTGGTGGAGGGGAAGCCGACGCTCAGTGTCTGCCCGAATAGTCCGGCCAGTACGGGTGCGTCGTCGGCGTAGGTGTCGAGCAGTTCGGCTCCGAGGCCGTCGATCAGCAACACTCCCGCGCCGGCGATGCCATCGCGCAGGGGGATTCGACGCTCGAAGTCGGGTGCGCCCAGCGCTGCCAGCACCGAGGGCACCACGTCGGCGAGATGGGGAAGACCGGGATCGGGGCGCGGAAGGTCCACGACGGCTGAGCCTGCCACCCGCTCCGGGGCACGGGGCATCGTCGACGGCGAATACGCTCACCCCATGCGTCAGGGGGTGAATGGATCGGTCGCGACGGCCCTCGGGCTGAGCGCAATCCTGATGGGATGTGGCCCGGCGGCGCAGGCCCCCACGCTGTCCACCGGCCCCACTGTCGCAGTCGAACCGCTGACGATCGGTTCCGGTGCCGTCGACACGACGGGCGGATCGATTCCCGACGGCCAGACGGCCTCGCCGTTCGACGTCAAGAACCCCGTGGTCGGCTTCCTCGATCCCTTGTTGCTCAGGGCAATTCAGGACGCCGCCCAG
Organism: Mycobacteriales bacterium; assembly: GCA_038244615.1. Classification (GTDB taxonomy): domain Bacteria; phylum Actinomycetota; class Actinomycetes; order Mycobacteriales; family Mycobacteriaceae; genus Mycobacterium. The sequence continues at coordinate 38,489 of JBBRTH010000017.1, forward strand.
GCCGCGGCCACCGAAGGCATCGACGTGAGGTTGACGTCGGGCTGGCGGTCGAAGGGCTTCCAGAGGCAGCTCTTCGACGGGGCGGTGGCCACCTACGGCAGCCTCGAGGTCGCGAGCCAGTTCGTGGCGTCACCGGATGAGTCGATGCACGTCGTCGGCAGGGCGGTGGACGTCGGACCCGTCAATGCGGACGAGTGGATGATCCGCAACGGTGCGAGGTTCGGGTTGTGCCAGATCTATGCCAACGAGGACTGGCACTTCGAACTCGCCGTCGATGCCCAGGGCAGATGCCCACCGCTGAGGCCCAACGCGGACGGATGATGCCGGGTCAGTCCGCGACGATCGAATCACCCTGCACGGAAACGGCCTTCGCTTTCAGTGGCATTTTGGCCGGCCCCTGGGCAACGGTTCCGTCGAGGTTGAACTCGCTGTTGTGACACGGGCAGATGATCTTCCCGTCGGTGATCTCAGAGACATTGCAACCGGCATGCGGACAGACCGTGGAGAAGCCCTTGAAGACACCCGCCGTCGGCTGGGTGATGACGGTCTCCTCGATGATGACACCCGACCCGACGGGCACGTCGGCGGCCTTGGTGAGCGCAACGGATGCCGGCGCGCCCGACGTTGCGGTGGAGGCGGATGCCGAGCTCGCCGTCTCCGAACCCGCCTCCGGGGTCTTACTGGAGGCGCTGCATGCCGCCACGACGGTGGCGAGTGCGCCGAGTCCTGCGCCGGCGATGACCGCTCTGCGCGGCGAACGAATCTCTTCGAGCATGGGGCGGGGGTTCCTTACGGCCGTGGGCTGAGCGACCGTGCGGGCTGCGCAGGGTCATGAACGAATTGTGCCCTCTGGCAGTGCAGATTGCGTGGAAATCTCGCGCAGAGGGCGCGTTGCCCGAGACCGGCTCGCACAGTGGCGAATTGGGCGTGTCCAGGACACGCACAGCGTTGCGGACGTGCCACGGCCACAGCGGCGCTGTTACCCTGCCATGAGCCGGTGGCAGGTCGCCGACCGCACGGCCAGCGGACGCAACGGCGCGGAATGCACGCGCGAAACGAACAGTTTGAGCCACGGAAAGAGTGTTGTGCGCACCGGAGAGATCAGGGCCCTGTCCGGCCTGCGCATCGTTGCCGCACTCTGGGTGGTCATGTTTCACTTCCGGCCCCTGCTGCAGATGGCGTCGCCGCCCCTGTACGACTCGCTGAAGCCGATCCTCGACTGCGGCGCGCAGGGCGTCGACCTCTTCTTCATCCTCAGTGGATTCGTCCTGACCTGGAACTATCTGGACCGGATGGGCGATTCGTGGTCCACGAAGGCCACGCTGCACTTCCTGTGGCTTCGACTGGCCAGAGTATGGCCGCTGTACCTGTTCACCATGCACCTGGCCGCGCTGTGGATCATCTTCACGCTCAACGTCGGGGACTTTCCATCGCCCGAGGCGACCACGCTCACGGCCATGAGTTACATCCGTCAGCTCGTCATGGTGCAGCTGTGGTTCCAGCCGTTCTTCGACTTGTCGACCTGGGACGGCCCGGCGTGGTCCATCAGCGCGGAGTGGCTGGCATACCTCCTGTTCGGGTTGCTGGTGCTGGTGGTCTTCCGGATCGAGCGTGCGACGCGTGCGAGGGGCCTCCTGCTGTTGGCCTTCGCGGCGTCACTGCCTCCGGTGCTGCTGCTGGTGGCGTCGGGGGGACTGTTCTACACGCCGTGGAGTTGGCTACCCCGCATCGTCTTGCAGTTCACCGCGGGCGCGCTGGCATGTGCCGCCGTGCGGAAGCTGAGGCCCACCGACCGCGCCCGCCGTGGCGCCGGGTACGTCTCGGTGTCCTTGCTCGCCGTGATCGTCGGCGCTCTCTATTGGTTCGACGCCCACCCGATACCCACCATCCGCGACGATTTCGGCCTCGTGGACGTGCTGTTCTTGCCGCTGGTCGTCGCGCTGGCGATCGGCGCGGGCACGCTACCCGCCCTCTTGTCGACCAGGCTGCTGGTGTACGGCGGGCAGATCTCGTTCGGGCTCTACATGGTGCACGAACTGGTCCACACCGCCTGGCTGTGGATCATGGCGCAGTACCAGATCAGCATGGCGCCGAGCATCGGAGCGAAACTCATCTTCATGGGACTGATCGCCGTCGCCATCGTCCTCGCGATCCTCTTGTTCCACTTCGTGGAGGAACCTGCGCGGATGTGGATGCGCCGGATGGTCGGTGAACGCCGGACGCCCGTGGAGGTGGAGCACGCACAGGAGCGGGAACCGGAACCGGAACCAAACCCGAGGACGAACCGGCCACCGGCGCTCCGTCACCGATCCACGCTCCGCGTGGGGAACGGCCAAAGACCCTACGGGCGCGAGCAGGTTGATGCGCACGATCTGTAGTCGCTTCGCCACGATCGCCATCTCGGTGGTCCTGCTCGTCGGATGGGTGCTGAACGCGCCGTCGGTACGGACGACGCCCTACCACGCTCTGACCGCAGGCACACCGGTGAGCCGGGTCGCCATCGTCGGCGACTCCTACACGAACGGCACCCCTATCGGCGGACAGGGCGCGAACGCCTGGCCCGTGCGCGCCTGGAGGACACTGGCACGCCAAGGGGTACAGGTGGTCGCCGACGTGGCCGCCGAGGGCGGGGCGGGATACGGGGTGCGCGGCGACCAGGGCAACCTGTTCGGTGATCTGACGCCGCGAGCCGTCAAACCCGACGATGCGTTGGTGGTGTTCTACGGCTCCCGCAATGACCAGGGCGTCGATCCGAACGTCCTCAGCGGCCAGATCTTCAACGCATTCGCCCAGGCGCACGGCATTGCGCCGACCGCGCGGCTGCTGGTCATCGGGCCGCCATGGCCGACCGCCGACGTGCCGTCCACCGTGCTGCAGGTTCGCGACATCCTCGCGTTCCAGGCCATGCTGGCGGGGGCCACGTTCATCGATCCGATCGCTGCGGGTTGGTTCATGAACAGGCCCGACCTGATCGGTCCTGACGGAGTGCACCCGACGGACGCCGGCCACGCCTACATGGGCGACACGATCGCACCGCTCATCGGCGACCAGCTTCCGCGCCGCATCTGACTACTTGGTGCCGAAGATCCGGTCGCCGGCGTCTCCGAGCCCCGGCAGGATGTAGCCGTGCTCGTCGAGTTGGCGATCGACGGCCGCCGTGTAGATCGGCACGTCCGGATGAGCCTTCTGCATGGCCGCCAACCCCTCGGGGCACGTGAGTAGGCAAACGAATTTGATCGACTTCGGACTGCACTCCTTGAGCCGATCCACTGCAGCGACCGCGGAATTCCCCGTAGCGAGCATGGGGTCGACGATCACCACGTCGCGCTCGTGCAGGTCGCCGGGCATCTTGAAGTAGTACTCGACGGCGACGAGCGTCTTGGGGTCTCGGTACAGACCGATGTGGCCGACCCGCGCACCCGGAACCACGTCCAGCATGCCGTCGAGGATGCCGGTGCCCGCCCGCAGAATCGAGACGAACACCAGTTTCTTGCCGTCGATCACCCGGCCGGTCATCGTCTCCAGCGGTGTCTCGATCTCGATCTCGTGCAGCGGGATGTCGCGGAGCACCTCGTAGGCCACCAATGCCGCGATCTCGTTGACCAGTTGCCGAAAACTTTTGGTGGAAGCCTCCTTTCGGCGCAGGAGGGTCAGCTTGTGCTGCACCAGGGGGTGATCGATCAGGTGTACCGTGCTCATTTCCAAGCCCATTCCCACGTTCAAGCCATCCTTCTAGAAGACCGTGCCGTCGCTGACGATGACGAACGGTGGCAGGCCGTCTCGGAGGCGCTGCGCCAGCACCCGCCCCGCGGCCCAGGTGCCACCTTCGAGCACACCCGCCAACGGCATTCGCGTCGCATCTACCCCGAGCTCGGCGCGGACCAGCGGAGCCAGTTCGTCGAGCAGGGCTACCGTCAATGCCCGCCATTCGACCACCATCTCGTCGTCGACGGCCCAAGCGTTCCTGAGCCATAACGGGTCACGCATCCGGAGCATGCCGGTGTCCAGCAGCAGTCCGCCGTTACGATATTCGGGGAGCGCGGTCAAGGCGTCGAGGCCCAGCACGCGGACGCCCGCCCATTCGAACGGCTCGAGCAACGAGTACGTCAGCCACTGCGACAGCTTGTGGAAGGGCATCCAGCCCCGGGTGAGGCCGGGTCCGGGCACTGCCTCGTGGCGCCAACAGTCACCCAGCCTCTGCTCACCGATCGCGTTGTCCGCCAGCCAGATTCCCGATAGCGAGACCAGCAGCTGCGACAGGATGTCGTGCGCGGAGATCGTCGCGGGACCCCGTTGGGGGAGCAGCCGGTCGAACAACCCGCCCGGGCGACCCAGCGGGCCGAATGTCTCGGGCTGCGCGGCCAGTGCCTCGCCCAGCCGGTGCAGCAGCTGCACCCGGCCGTCGATGCCGACCAGGGGATTGTCGGATCCGGCCTGGAACGCCTCGGCGAGCCGCGCGGAGGTCACGCCAAGTAGGCCCTGTGCGTCGGCCCGCAACGGCGCCGCGGCGTCGCCGGAGAACAGGCCATCCATGAACGCGTTCCACGTTGCGACGCCGAGCCCCTCGGACCGGTCGAACCGCTGTCCACTCACCGCTTCGTCGTAGCGCCAGTCGGGACCGGCGCCTGCGTCGAGCAACACGCTGACCACCGTGAGGTCGATCATGGCGCGAGCCCGTGCAGCCGCATCCAGAGCCGTCAGCCGCGCATCGAGTTCGGCCTTGCGGTCGACGCCGCCCGCCTCGAAGTGCCGCCAGCGGGTGTGGAACGGGATGTGCAGATCGGGGTAGCGGTCTCGCGTGACGTCGACGACCTCGGCCACCGCGATCGGCACCGATGAGTCGTCGACGTCGAACCACGCGGACTCGCCGGCGCGTGCCCGCGCCAACAGGTGAGTGGCGCGTTCGCGCACGGCGATGGTGGTGCGCAGCAGGGCCACCGCGCCGTCGGCCTTCTCGGTGTCCAGATCAAGAGAGGTGCCCAGGCTCATCCGCCCAACCCGCGCCCCTTCGTCGTCTTCAGCTCTTCGTCACCGGGTGCCGGTCCCGGGGTGAAGTAGCCGGCGGCCACCTTGGCGTCGATCTCGACGCGCGCGTCGGCCGGTACCAGTTCTTCGGGGATGTTCACGCGCTCGCCGACCTCGATGCCCGATCCCGTGATGGCGTCGTACTTCATGTTGCTCATCGACACCAGACGGTGGATCTTGCGAACGCCGAGCCAGTGCAGCACGTCGGGCATCAGTTCCTGGAAGCGCATGTCCTGCACTCCCGCAACGCATTCCGTGCGCACGAAGTACTGATCTGCCGTGTCGCCGCCGACCTGTCGCTTGCGGGCGTTGTAGACCAGGAACTTCGTGACCTCGCCGAGCGCGCGGCCCTCCTTGCGGGAGTAGGAGACCAGCCCCACGCCGCCGCGCTGGACGCCGAGGATGCACTCCTCGATCGCGTGCGTGAGATAGGGCCTGCACGTGCAGATGTCGGAGCCAAAGACGTCCGAGCCATTGCATTCGTCGTGCACCCGCGCCGTCAGCTCGACTGAGGGATCGGCCAGATCACCGGCCTCTCCGAAGATGTACACGGTCTGGCCGCCGATCGGCGGGAGGAACACTTCGAGATCCGAGCGGGTGACGAGCTCGGGATACATGCCACCGGTCTCCTCGAACAGCACGCGGCGCAGATCGGTCTCGCTGCACGCGAAGCGCTGCGCCACGCCGGGCAGGTACCAGACCGGCTCGATCGCCGCCTTGGTGACGAGTGCCGCGCCGCTGGGCAGCAGGACGTGTCCGTCGGGGACGAGCCTGCCCTTCTGCACGGCCTCGACGATCTCGGGCAGGATCACGTGTGCCTTGGTGACGGCGATCGACGGGCGCATGTCGTGCCCCGCCGCAAGTTCGCCGGCGAACACCTCGGCGACCATCGCGCCCCACGGATCCAGGCTGACGATCTTGCCCGGTTCGCTCCATTGCGGGTACGGCCCGATGACGTCGGTGGGTGCGGTATTCGTGAGGTCGGCCTTGTGTTCCCGGGACAGCGTGCCCGCTGCGACGGCAAGCGCGCGGTACACGCTGTAGGAGCCGCTGTGCGTACCGATCACGTTGCGGTGGGCGCGCTTGGTGGTGGTGCCGATCACCGGCCCGCGCTCGGTCGCCGTCGGCGCGTCCCAGTTGATCTGGAGTGCGCCGACGCCGCCGCTGTGGGAGGTCAGTCGGATGTGTCCGGCGGCGGACTTCGACACCGCAGGCGACGACGCGGCCACGGGTTCGCCAATGGCTTCGGCAACCATGGTCGCTCCTCGCTGGTAGGTCGTCCGGCCGGTTAGTCCCCGCAGACGCGCCAGCATATCCACCTGGGCCGGTGCGACGCCGTACTGTTGCCGTGGCGCCGGGGTCACGTCGACGACGACCCCGTCACACCGGCCCGACGGTGCACCGAAACCGCGTAGTCACCGCCGACGTACGGCTCGCGATCCCACGTCGCCCAGCGAGCGACGGGGTCCAGCCCGGCCGCATCGACGAGCCGGTCGTACTCCTCGAGCGGCAATCGGTCCGGCGTGATCGAGAAGCCGGCCACCAGAAGTCCCACTGGAGCGAGGCGGTCGGCCAGCTCATGCACGACGAGGCCCTCCGTTCCCGGCGAGAGAAAGATCATCACGGTGCCTGCCAGCAAGACGAGGTCGAACGGGCCGTCGAGGGGAGACCCGCTGGGATCCGGCAGGTCTGCGAGGTCGGCCAGAATCCAGTAGTCGTCGGGACCCTTGCCCCGGGCGGCATCGAGCATTGCGGCGTCCGCGTCGACGCCCACCACCGAATGCCCGCGACGGGTCAGTTCGATGCCGATCCGGCCTGTACCGCAGCCGGCGTCGAGGACACGCCCGCCGCCCGTTTCTCGCAGCAGATCGTCGACGAGGTCGGCCTCGCCGTGGATGCTCGCGCCGGACGCGGCGAGTCCCGCCCACCTCGCGTCGTAGTCCTCGCCGCGCGGCGCGTCCGAGTGCTGCCATCGGGTACCCATTCACGCCATCATCGCAGTAGGACGCGAACCACCCCGCGGACCGGTGACGGCTCGCGGGGTGCTCGGCGGGGCTGTAGAACGACTAGGTGAGGTCGTACCGGTCGAGGTCCATGACCTTGGCCCACGCGGCGACGAAGTCCGTGACGAACTTCTCCTTCGCGTCATCACTTGCGTACACCTCGGCGATCGCCCGCAACTCGGAGTTCGAGCCGAACACAAGATCGGCCCGGGTGCCGGTGTACTTGACGTTGCCCGACCCGTCGCGAGCCTCGAAGGTGTCCGACGAGTCGTCGGTCGCCGACCAGGTGATGCCGATGTCGAGCAGGTTGGTGAAGAAGTCTCCTGTCAACGTCCCCACCGTGTCGGTGAACACCCCGTGTGCCGAGCCGTCCCAGTTGGCGCCCAGCACGCGCAGTCCGCCGACGAGGACCGTCAGCTCCGGCGCGGTCAGGGTGAGCAGGTTCGCCCGGTCGACCAACAGGTACTCGGCAGGCAGGTTGCCCTTGCCGAGGTAGTTGCGGAACCCGTCCGTCTTCGGCTCGAGGTAAGCGAACGACTCCTCGTCCGTCCACTCCTGGGTCGCGTCACCACGGCCCGGCGTGAATGGCACCGGTACGGCGAAGCCGCCGTCCTTGGCGGCCTTCTCGACCGCAGCGACGCCGCCGAGCACGACGAGATCGGCGAACGACACCTCATCGGCGCCGAACGACTTCTGGATGCCCTCCAGCACGCGGATCACCTGGGCAAGCTCATCGGGGTTGTTGACCTCCCACGACGACTGCGGCTGCAGCCGGATGCGGCCACCGTTGGCGCCGCCGCGCTTGTCACTGCCACGGAAGGTCGACGCCGACGCCCATGCGGTCGAAACCAGTTGAGCGACGGTCAGACCCGACGCCAGGATGTCGCCCTTGAGCTTGGCGACGTCATCGGGGGAGAGCTGACTCTGGCCCGCCGGCACCGGGTCCTGCCAATCCAGGGTCTCGGCAGGCACCTCGGGGCCGAGGTAACGCTGGATCGGCCCCATGTCGCGGTGGGTCAGCTTGTACCAGGCGCGGGCGAACGCGTCGGCCAGCTGATCCGGGTTCTCGTGGAACCGCTTCGAGATCGGCGCGTAGATAGGGTCGAGCCGCAGCGCGAGGTCCGTCGTCAGCATCGTCGGCTTGCGCTTCAATGACGGGTCCTCGGGATCGGGCACGTACTCCGACTCGGGGGCATCCTTGGCGACCCACTGATTGGCGCCCGCGGGGCTCTTCTCCAACTCCCATTCGTACTTGAACAGGTTGTCGAAGTAGAGGTTGGTCCACTCCGTCGGCTTCTGGGTCCAGATGACCTCGAGTCCGCTGGTGATCGCGTCGCGGCCCTTGCCGCTGCCGAACGATTGCTTCCAACCGAGGCCCTGCTGTTCCAGCGGGGCGCCCTCTGGCTCCGGCCCGACGTTCGCGTCGGGATCCCCGGCACCGTGGGTCTTGCCGAAGGTGTGGCCACCGGCGATCAGCGCGACGGTCTCCTCGTCGTTCATCGCCATCCGGCCGAACGTCTCGCGGATGTCGACGGCCGAGGCCAGCGGATCCGGCTGGCCGTTCGGGCCCTCAGGATTGACGTAGATCAGGCCCATTTGCACGGCACCGAGGGGATCCTCCAGATCCCGCTTGCCGGTGTAGCGCGCGTCGCCCAGCCACTCGGTCTCGGGACCCCAGTAGACGTCGTCCTCGGGCTCCCACACGTCGGTGCGGCCACCGGCGAAGCCAAAGGTCTTGAAGCCCATCGACTCCAGCGCCACGTTGCCGGTCAGCACCAACAGGTCGGCCCACGACAGGCTCTTGCCGTACTTCTTCTTGACGGGCCACAGCAGGCGACGGGCCTTGTCGAGGTTGCCGTTGTCGGGCCAGCTGTTCAGTGGGGCGAAGCGCTGCTGACCGGCGCCTGCACCACCGCGGCCGTCGCTGACTCTGTAGGTGCCGGCGCTGTGCCACGCCATCCGAATCATGAGCGGCCCGTAGTGGCCGTAGTCGGCGGGCCACCAGTCCTGCGACGTGGTCAGGACCTCTTCGATGTCACGCTTGACGGCGGGGAGGTCGAGGGTGCTGAACGCCGCGGCGTAGTCGAATTCGCCACCGAAGGGGTCGACCTCGACGGGGTTCTTGGCGAGGATCTTCAGGTTGAGCTTCTTGGGCCACCAACTTTCGTTGGTGCGGGCGCTCTCGGTGGGGTAAGGAGCGCGGACGGGGCAGCCGCCCTCGATGCTCGACTCATTCATTTCTCCGACTTCTGCGTTCGGAGTCTTGCCTTCGGCCATGGGAGATCCTTTCCGGGGCTGTTCGGTTGAGCGTTGTTGCGTGATCAATCACTTCGAACGGTGGAGCAGGCGGGGCACAGGCCCCAGTAGATGACCTCGGCCTCATCGATGGAAAAGCCATCGAGAAGACCGCCGCCGTCGAACGGGGTCAGACAGGGTGCTTCACCGACGGCACAGTCGACGTCGGCGATCACGCCGCAAGATCGACACACGACGTGGTGATGGTTGTCGCCGACCCGTGACTCATAGCGGGAGACGGAACCGGATGGCTGAATCCGGCGAACCAATCCGACTGTCGCCAGGGCTGCCAACACGTCGTACACGGCCTGTCGCGATACCTCCGGCAGACCGGTCCGCACCGAATCGAAGATCGTCTCCGTATCGGCATGTGGGTGCTCGCACACGGCCCCGAGGACCGCGACACGTGGCCGCGTCACGCGGAGGTCTGCAAGGCGCAGCTGCTCCGCGTAGTCCGGCGACGATGTCACGTGTACCACTATGCCGCTCTTTTCTGGAATCAGTCAAGACTTCGCGAGGGACACGTCGGGTGACAGCGGAAAGGTTCCGCGACGTAGTGACCTCGCACGCGTTCAACGCGATCGACCCGCAGCGATCGCCTGCTTCCTGCGAGCACGGCGCCCGTCCTACCCATGACGCTCGGTCTGGCCGTCTTCCATGGCGGCATGATCAGCACGGCCGGCGTGCTGAACATGATCATGGTGAGCGTCGTCGCGATTCCACTGGTGCCCTTTGGGCATGTCACGCGCGCTAGCATCGACGTGTGACGGTTCGGGACGAGGACGTCGAATACGCGTTCGACGACCCCGATGACGGGTGGTTCGGCATGGCTCGGCCAGCCGACGTCACCCTCGCGCGCCCCGCCGAGGAACCCGCCCGCGACCACTGGACAGACGACGCGAGCCAAGGATCCGGGCACGGCGATGCGTCGGACCACTACGAGGACCCGTCCGAGGACACCGACCGGTGGTTCGTGCAGGACATGATTCTTGCCACTCCCGCCGAACTCGAAGACCCACCGCGTGTCGTCGTCGACGACCGCCCGGCGTCCGAGTCCGTGGCGGCGACGCTGAACGTGGTGCCGACGAGGCGCAACGGCTTCGTCAATGCGTCTGCTTCCTCGGCATGGGAATCCCGGCTGTCCGAAAGCAGTGGCTGGGATTTCACGGCGACGTCAGGCGGCAATCGGGACCGATCGAGGGCCGTCTTGATGGCTGCCGCGATCATCGCGGGCGTGTTGGGCATCGTCGGAATCGTCCTGCTCCTGCGCAGTCCCGCCCCCGCCGTAGAAGAGTCGACACCGGTGGCACCGAGTGAGTCCGCCGCCCCGTGGCCGCCGACGACCTCGGCGCCCGCCCTGTCCTCGAACGTCCCGCTGCCGCCACCGGGACCGCCGCCGCCGCCTTCGGCCGAAGAACTCATCCCACCGGTCGTCACACGCCAGTACACGCCGCGTTATCAGACACCCGACCAACCGAAGAAGCTGCAGACGAACGTGACGCGGGCGCCCCTGAGTGCGACGCCACCGCCGCGAAACACGGACAAGGGTCGGGCGACGCCCGGGGAATCCGGCAGTCACGGGTTCTTCGGTTGACGAAGGGGTGACCCGCATCCTCCCGCTCGGCTGGGCCACGGATCTGGCAGTGCTGGAGCACATGGGTTCGACAGTCGAGGATCTTGGTGATCACTTCGTCGTCCGCACGCCTCAGAACCCCGACTTCCATTGGGGCAATTGCATATTCGTCACCGATCCCGGTGCCGTCGACGATGCGGAACGGTGGGTGAAGACGTTCCATCAAGCCGTGCCGGGTGCCGGCTGGGTCGCGGTCGGCCTCGCTCGCATGCCTGCGAGCACGGAGGAGTGGGCGACGAGCGGGCTCGAACTGGAGTTGGACGACGTCCTCGCCACGGCGACTCTGCCGAGGCAGACCGCACCTCCCGTCGGATATGACGTCCGCGCCCTCACCGGCGAGGACTGGGAGCAGGTGGTCGTGCGTGCGATGACAGAGAACGACGAGACTGCCGAGTACGAAGCCCGATCGCACGAGCGCTTCGCCCAGGCTCGCGCACGATCTCAGCGCGACCTCGTCGAGCGCGGGGTCGCCCAGTTCGTCGGCGCGTTCTTCGAGGATCGGCTGATCGCCGAGCTGGGAATCGTCGACTGCCGCGGCACGGCGCGCTACCAGAACGTCGGCACCGCGTCTGAACATCGGGGCCGGGGGATCGCGTCACATCTGCTGGGTGTGGCCGCCAGCTGGGCCTCGTCGCGCGGATGCACGCAGTGGGTCATCGTGACCGAAGCGGTCAACCCTGCCGGCCGCGTGTACCGCAGGGCCGGATTCGAGCTCGCCGCCCCTAGCGTGCAGGCATACCTCGCTCCTCGCCGATGACGCTTCGCTAGCTTGGCTGCTCATGAAGGCAATGATCGACTTCGACGCCGCGCCGGTCTTCGGCATCCCCGCGATCGACGGAAAGAGCGTCCGCGAGGGCATGTTGGTCGACGGTCCGCAGGGGTGGGGTGAGTTCAGCCCGCCACTCGACTGCGATGACCGCGAGACTGCGCGGTGGCTGACCGCGGCGATCGAGGGGGGCACCGTCGGGTGGCCGGACCCGGTGCGGGGACGCATACCGATCGCCGTCACCGTGGCCGCGGTCGATCCCGCGCTGGCGCACCGCATCGTCGAGGACTCGGGCTGCCTGACGGCCGACGTGACCGTCGCCGCCCACCCGGATTGCCTTGCCGATGACGTCGCTCGCGTCGAGGCGGTTCGTGATGCGCTTGGTCGCGATGGGCGAATTCGCCTCAATGCCAACGGAATGTGGGACGTCGACGACGCCGTTCGGGCGATCGCGATCCTCGCGAAGGCGGCGGGCGAACTCGAGTTCGTCGAACAGCCCTGCAGTACCGTCGGCGAGACGGCCACCGTCCGTGGGAAGGTCGACACCCGAATTGCCACGAGTGTCGCATTGGCCGAGGCCGCGGACGTCGCGATTCTGCGGAACGGCCCGCTCGGCGGGGTACGACGCGCGCTGCGTCTGGCGGAGCGGCTCGAGCTACCGTGCGTGGTGTCCTCGTCCAACGAGACCAGCATCGGACTGACGGCCGGTCTTGCGCTGGCGGGTGCGCTTCCAGAACTGCCGTTCGCGTGTGCGCTCGGCACCATCTCGTTGCTCGCCGGCGACGTCGTGGTGGAGCGCCGCTCCCTACGTCCCGTGGACGGCCACCTACCCGTCGCGCCAATGCCTGCGGCGCCGGCACCGGACCTCATTCGGCGCTACGCGCTGACCGACGTCGACAGGGTCGGCTGGTGGCGTCAGCGGCTCCAGTCGGTGCGAGCTGCCGCGTGACCGACGGCCTAGAGGTGATTGTCCGCGATCCACTGGGCGGCCCGCTTGACCAGGCCCGACTGCGGGTACTGCACATGCGAGTTGAAGTCCTTGCCCAGTGAGCAAATCGGGTCGTTGGTGTTGCACATGTCGGCGGTCTTGGGTCCGTAGAGGGAGCTGAGCGTCGTCAGAGGCTGGCCGACCCGCGCCGAGGGGTTGCCGAAGACGGCGACGGCGCTGACGTGATCGGCCATCGTGGGCGGCATCGGGGTTCTGAACCCCAGCCCGGAGATAGGGGACGTGGTAACGACGTCCATGACCGCGGCGCCCTGTGAGTAGCCGCCCAGGATGATCTTGGTCTTGGGGCAGTTCTTCGCGGTCGCCTGCACGCGGGCGCTGGCATCGTTGGCCCCGGCTGCGACGCCCAGGAAGTCGTATGACGCCGGGTACTTGACGGCATAGGGGCGAATTGACATGCCCTTGACCAGCGGCTTCAGCGAATCCACCAAAGCCTGGCCGACGACGCCGATGCCGGGTGGCTCGTCGGTTCCGCGGGCGAACACCACCTCGATGTCTGGACAGTCGGCGGCCGACGCCGACGGCATCGGCGCACCGGCCAGCATCGTGGCGGCCAGCGCGAGGAACGTGCCGGCGGCAGTCAACACGCGTTTCAGCCGCGAACTACTCCCTGAGATGTTCAAGGCCGCTCCTTGACCTGAAGGGGATGGGTCGGAAAATCTCCAACCATATACCCAATCATCACTCCCGTCACTCTGACAACAGATTATCGCGTCCCCAGAGTTCCCCAGATCCAGACGTCGCCCCCGGAGTCGCGGGATGGTTCAGTTAGCGCCATGACCTCGGAAGCCGATTCCGCTCCCGACATCGCGGCCGTGGACGAGTTGCGGTTCCTCGCCGACTGCCTGCGACGTGTCGACGCCGCAACCGCCGCGGCGCAATGGGACGACGACGCCCTTGCCGGGGTGGTCGCAGATGCCCAAGCGGAGCTGACGTCGGTGCAGGACGCAATCGACGGCGACATCGCTGCGGCGGCCGCGTCCGCCCCCTGGCGCGGGCGCGCCGCCGATTACGCCCAGGATGCGGCGCACACCCGGGGATTGGTGGTACAGCCCGAACAGGCCAGCGCGAATGCCGTCGTTGCGGTGGCACTCGCCAGGGCAGCCATTGCCGAGGCCATCCTCGCCGTCGCGCGGGCGCGCAGCGCAGACGTCGGAGAGGTCGGCACCACGAAACGCATCGCCGTACTTCGCGTCGCGCCGATGTCCGGAGTGGGGAGGCGCATCGTCGACGAAGTGCGTCACGTCATCGCCGACAGGCCAAGGGACATCCTCATCCGGCTGCTGATCACCTTGGGCATCAGCCTGTCGCTGGTGAGCGTCTACCACTTCAGCGGTTGGACGCGGTACGACGACGTCAGCCGGCTCTCGCTCTACCTGTTCTCAGGCGTGGTCGGCAGCGTGGTGTGCACCAACGCACTGTGCTTCGAAGCGCAGCGGGTCCGCGACGCGGTGTCTCGCGGTGAACGGATCTGGCAGATCCTGGTGGCCAAGAACCTCGCCATGGCGGCGATGGTCACCGTCGCCGCGCTTCCGGTGATCGGATTCCTGACCGTCGTCAACGAGGGCAACCCGATCGCGTTGGTGGACCAGCTGATCACGATGGTGTTCATCTGGCTTGGCGTCGGAAACGTGCTTTCGGTGCTGTATCCGATTCGGCACGAACCGTTTTTGGCACGCCTGCATGACGGCACGTGGAAGCCGTTCCTGTTCTCGTTTGCCCTGTCCTACGGCGTGGGCCTGACCGTGAACCTGATGATCTTCTGGCGTCTTTGGTCGCGTCAGACGGCATCGACCGAGCTGGCCGGCGGCGCGTGGGCGGCCTTCCTGCTGGTGCTGGGCAGCGCGATCACCAGCTGGGTGCTGCTTACCGTCTTCGCGGTCACCTGCAGCCGTGAACCTCGGATACGCCGGATCCTGTCCCGCGAGATGGTGACGTACCGCGCATCTCAGTCGCCGGACGGCCCGCCAGCCTGATCACGAGGTCGGGCGGATCATGCTCCGGGCACCGGGGGTTTCGACTCGTCGCGGGTACCGAGGAGCGGACTCGTCCGTCTCTACTTCTTCTTGAGTTGCAGCACGCGCTTGCGGAGCCCGTCGGTCGCCGTTTCCATCAGACCCTTGGCACCGCGCTTGATCAAGAAGCCCGGCAGCGGCACCAACAGATCTACCGTGAGCTCGAAGCGAACGCGGGTGGAATCGCCTTGGGGCGTCAGCGTGTATCGCGCATTCTGGGCGCGCTGCTGGGTACCCCTGACCAACGACCAACTCACGCCGTCCGCGTGAAACGAGTAGGCGAGTTCCTGCTCATCGTTGATGCCAACGATCTTGACGACCTGCCTGGATCTTCTCGGCCGCCCCTCCTCGTCACGCTCGAGGATCTCGACCTCCCGGTGCGCTGACGACCACTCGGTGAGCGATTCCAGATCAGACAGGACGTTCATGATTTCACCGGGCGTCGCCTCGATGACGACTTCGCGGGACTCGGTGACGGCCATGCGGGCAAACTTACGCGGATCCAGATGTTTCGAGGAGTAGAGCCGGTGGTCACGGCGGGTCCTGGCGGCGCGGGAGCCGTCGTGCCCCGCGCGGGCGGGTCCTGGCGGCGCGGCGGCCACGGTCCCCGGAGCCGGCGTCAACGCCGGACCCGACGGCGCAGGCGCCTTTTTTGCTGGCGGCAGCGCCACTGCGGGACCCGGTGGCGCGAGCTTCTGCGTTCCGAACTTCTGCGCCAACGCTGGCTAACCAACACCGCATCCGCGACATACGCAAACACCTCGAGGCGATCGTGCCCCTGCCTCGGGGGGTTTCGCCGTTCCATCATGGCGAACGGCTTAGCGCCTCGGCCCTCGCGGCGCGAAGCGCGCTCCTGGACCGGATCGTTCAGCGGCCCGGGCCCGAGCGACCAACCAGCACACTCTCCGAGTATCGGTACCGTGAACTAAATCGTCGCGGAGGTCGTTCTAGTAATAAGGAGGGTGCCATGAGCGTGATCGCCGCCGTACGAGGAGAACTTCCCGCCAACCGCTACACCCAAGCCGAGGTGACAGAAGCGCTGCTCAGCATCCCCGGTTACGCGGAGTACGCCGATCCCATCAGGAAGTTGCATCTCAGCGCGAAGGTGGACAGCCGGCACATGGTGCTACGGCTCGAGGATTACGCCGCGCTGGACGACTTCGGCCAATCCAACGACGTCTTCATCGAACACGCCGTCGAACTCGGATGCGCTGCCGTGTCGGGGGCGCTGGAAGAAGCCGGTCTGCAGCCCTCCGACGTCGACGTGATCTTCTCGACGACGGTGACCGGCTTGGCGGTACCTACGCTGGACGCCAGGATCGCCACGAAGATCGGCTTGCGGCCCGACGTGCGACGGGTGCCGATGTTCGGGTTGGGCTGCGTGGCCGGAGCCGCCGGAGTGGCCCGGCTCAACGACTACCTGCGTGGTGCACCCGACGGTGTCGCCGTACTGGTGGCCGTGGAACTGTGCTCGCTGATACCCAAGCGCGATCCGTCGATCGCCACCGTAGTCGGCAGCAGTCTGTTCGGTGACGGGGCCGCGGCCGTGGTGGCCGTCGGCGACCGGCGCGCCGAGGAGATCGGCGCTGCCGGTCCGGACGTGCTCGATTCGCGAAGCCATCTGTACCCGGACTCGCAGCGCACGATGGGCTGGGACATCGACTCGACCGGCTTCCGGTTGGTGCTCTCACCCGACGTGCCCAAGGTGGTCGAGCAGTACCTGGGCGACGACGTCACGAACTTCCTCGCCGCTCACGACATGGGCATCGAGGACGTGGGCACCTGGGTCAGTCATCCCGGAGGGCCCAAGGTCATCGAAGCCATCACCGCCACGCTCGGCCTACCGGATGACGCTCTCGAGCTCACGTGGCGTTCGCTCGCCGAGGTAGGCAACATGTCGTCGGCCTCGGTCCTGCACGTGCTGCGCGACGCCATCGCCAAACGACCCGAGGCAGGGACTCCCGGTCTGATGATGGCGATGGGCCCAGGCTTCTGCTCGGAGCTCGTCCTGCTGCGCTGGCGCTGAGGGCGGGCTGATCAGGTGATCTGGTACGTCCTTCTCATCGCCGCCATCGCCGTCGAACGTCTGGCCGAACTCGTTGTCTCCAAACGCAACTGGACGTGGAGTCGCGAGCGCGGCGGCACCGAGTTCGGAGCTGCGCACTATCCCACGATGGTCGTGCTGCACGTCGGATTGCTCGTCGGGTGTCTGGTCGAGCCGATCGTCCTGCACCGGCCGTTCATCCCCGCGCTGGGCTGGCCGATGCTGGCCATCGTGGTCGGCGCCCAAGTCCTGCGCTGGTGGTGCATCACCACCCTCGGACCGCAGTGGAACACCAGGGTGATCGTCGTCCCCGGAGCAGACCGCATCACCGGCGGCCCCTATCGCCTGATGCCACATCCGAACTACGTCGCGGTCGTGATCGAGGGTGTCGCACTACCGCTGGTGCACACGTCCTGGATTACCGCACTGACCTTCACGGCCCTCAACGCGGCCCTGCTGCGGACGCGGATCAAGGTGGAGAACACCGCGCTGGCGAGCCTGACGTGATCGATCTACTGGTCGCCGGAGGTGGCCCGGCAGGGCTTGCCACCGCGCTCTACGGCGCGCAGGCCGGGCCTCGGGGTGACAGTCGTCGAACGACGCCACGGGACACTCGACAAGGCGTGCGGTGAGGGAATGATGCCGCACACCCTCGCGCACCTGGCACATCTCGGTGTCATCGTCGAGGGCAGGCCGCTGCACGGGATCAGCTACCTCGACGGAAATCGGCGGGTCGACGCCACGTTCCGGGCCGGCACCGGCCTCGGGGTGCGAAGGACGGTGCTGCACACGGCGCTGCGCGACACCGCCGGCGCCGCGGGCGTGCATTTCGTGCACGGCGACGTCGGCCAGGTGTCTCAGGACTCGTCGTCGGTGCGCGCGGGGGACCTGCGGGCCAGATATCTGGCGGCCGCCGACGGGCTCCACTCGCCGCTTCGCCGATCTCTCGGCCTCGAGCAGCCAAGCCCCGGCCCGCGCCGGTGGGGTATCCGCCGCCACATCCACATCGCGCCGTGGACGGACTCCGTCGAAGTGCATTGGGCACCCAGTGCCGAAGCGTATGTAACGCCGGTCGCCGACGACTGCGTTGGCATTGCCATTCTCAGCTCGACGCGCGGTGGCTTCGACAGCCACCTCGACGAATTCCCGGCACTGGCGGAACGGGTGAACGGGCACACGCACGGACCCGACCGGGCCGCCGGTCCGCTCTGGCAAAGGGCACGCAGCCGGACGGTCGGCCGGGTGATGCTGGTCGGCGACGCCGCCGGCTACATCGACGCGTTGACGGGCGAGGGAATGGGACTGGCGTTCGGCGGCGCTAAGCTGCTGGTGAACTGCGTGGTCGCCAACCGACCCGACGACTATGACGGTCAATGGCGCCGGGAGACCCGGCGCTATCGGGTGCTGACGGCCGCACTGGTGAAGGCCGGCGTCCATGCCCGGATTCGGGCCCGGATCGTCCCTGCTGCCACCGCCCTGCCGGCGGTGTTCGCCTCCGCGGTCAACCAGCTGGCATACTGACCGCTACGATCCTGTCGTCGAACCGTGGTTGACCGCGAAGTGACCTACTTACTAGGGATGGACCATGGGCGAAACATTAAGAATGCCAACCAAAGTCGGCACGCTGACCGCATCGGCATTGGGCCGATCTCGTCGCTCATTACTCGGAACTGGTCTGGCGGCGTTATCGTTGGCGCTCTTCCTCAACCTGTTCGCCACGGGCGATCCAGTGACGACGATGTCCATCAAGTGTCCCGCAGGTGAGGTCGAGGACCTCTTCACGGGTGTCTGCCTTCCGAAGTTGCCGCCCTCGATCATCGAGATGACAACCCAGGGATTCGGCGGTCAACCGGAGATCGACGGCGTTCCGTGCACCGGCGAGAATTCCAATGAGTGCATCGGCCTAGCGGAAGAACAGATAGCGCAGGGACCGACACCCAGCCCACACGCGACGTGGACCTCCAGTCCTTAGCACACCAACCCGACCCAACGACTCCTCACCGGGCTTGGCAGACTGTGCCCATGGCACAGATAACCTTGAGTGGAAGTCCCATCAACACGGTCGGGGAGCTGCCCGCCGTCGGAGCACCGGCACCGGCGTTCACCCTCACCGGCACCGACCTGAGTGCCGTCACCAGTGCACAGTTCAGCGGTAGGAGCGTGCTGCTGAACATCTTTCCGTCGGTGGACACTCCGGTGTGCGCCATGAGTGTGCGCACGTTCAACGAGCGGGCCGCCGCGAGCGGAATCGCGGTGCTGTGCGTGTCGAACGACCTACCGTTCGCGCAGAGCCGATTCTGTGGCGCCGAGGGCATCGAGAACGTCACGACGGCGTCGGGGTTCCGTGACGACTTCGGCCGGGACTACGGGATCACCATCGCCGACGGACCCTTCGCCGGCCTGCTCGGTCGCGCCGTCGTGGTGATCGGTGCGGACGGAAACGTGACGTATTCCGAACTGGTGCCCGAGATCGCCGAGGAGCCGAACTACGATGCGGCGCTTGCTGCCTTGAGCTAGTGGGTGGGACGTTCAGACCGACGCCAGTGACTTCTCGTCCTCGTCGGCAAACGTCTCCTCGAGTTGAAGAGGCGAGTAGTCGAGGTCGATTTCCGCCAGTGGCCGTCCTCTGGCGCTGCTGATGGTCCCGAACCGTCGCATCCCCTTGTCGGTGGCGTACTGCATGAACTCGTCCATCTCGAGGTTGAACGGGACCTCGTCGTAGAGGGCGAACGCCTCCTGGGTGTTGCTCAACGCCAACGGAATCAGTTCGTTCATCCTCGTCTCGAACACCGACCAGTTGGAGTCGTCGGCGGCGACGTGGCGCCGGCACGTGAAGGTGCCCCACGCCATGTGGCGTCGCTCGTCATCACCGATGCGCCGGACCAGTTCCTGCATGCCGGGAAGAATGTCGCGGGTCACGCAGATCTTGTGCCACGCATAGTATCCCGTCAACGCCATCATGCCCTCGATGACGTGATTGTACGTCGCAGACGCGCGCACCTGGGCGGCCGGAGACGGGTCCGTCGACAACGTGGCGAGTGACTCGGGAAGCTCCTCGTAGAAGATCTTTCGGTAGGCCGGGAGGTCGTCGAGGTAATGGTGCAGGTCCTCGGTGATTCCCACGGCATCGAGCCACAACCGGAACACCTGGGTGTGTTTGGCCTCCTCGAAGGCGAACTGGGTCAGATACATTTCGTCGCCGAGGCGCCCCTCGGCCCGCATCGCCGTCATGAACGGTTGAATGTCC
Source organism: Mycobacteriales bacterium (assembly GCA_038244615.1). GTDB lineage: Bacteria > Actinomycetota > Actinomycetes > Mycobacteriales > Mycobacteriaceae > Mycobacterium. The sequence goes on from JBBRTH010000017.1 coordinate 58,523, forward strand.
TCAGTGACCGCCTCCTCACCGGCGATGAACTCGGCGCACAGGCGAGTGGCCCAGTCGCGTTCGAGGTCCGACAACGACTGCCAATCCTCGCGATCCCGTGAGAAGTCGATGTCGGCGGGATTCCAGAACTTGGCGTTACCGCCGGCGAAGAGTTTCAGCGGCAGGCTGTCCCAGTTCAGCCCGCCCTCGGCGAGCGAGCCGAGTCGTGTGCGTGTCATGAAGCCGATCTCCTAGATCATGTCGGTTACGGGGCCCGGTGGACTCCTCTTTGCATGGTCCTCCGCCCGGCGACCGGAGTCAGCCGAACCCGAAGATCGTCACCGTCGGGCTCAGACGGGCCAGTCCTCGCGGCGGTATGCGGCGTCGAAGAACATCCACTCGTAGTGTGCCGTCGTGACGGAGTGGGAGCGGGCGACGGCCTCCTCGCTCGGGTTCAGCACCAGACCGATCCGGTCGGTCAGGTCCAACACCTGAGCTACGGCGGCCGCGAAGTCCTCGCCGCCGGCTGTGAATCTGACGACGCTCTCGCCGCGGCTGGCGTCGTGAGATTCACTCTCGGTCGTCACCGTTCGGTCACGGTATGGCGGCTCATTGGCGTTGGGCCACTCTGCAATTGGGCTATTGGGCGTAAGACGTAGTAGAAGTTGATTCATAGAGTGCCGACGATCGACGGGACGACCAGAACGTGTCGGCCCCGACGTCGCAGAGAGATGGAATTCCGATGAGACGCATTTACGCCTTCATGATCAGCCTGGCGCTTCTGGCGGTGACGCCTGGACTCGCGACCGCTGACCCCTACACGCGGCCCGCACGCAATCAGCAGGCCGTCGACCTCGTCATCGCGCGCGCGCTCTCGCAGCGGGGCGTCCCGTTCTCGTACGGCGGCGGCGACGCCACCGGTCCGACTCTTGGTAGTGACTCCAGACCCGACGTGCTCGCGACCGAACAACGTGCCAACACCCCGGGCACCAATCCGGGCAGCATCTTCGGCACCGTCCCCGGGTCGACCATCCTCGGCGCGACCCCGACCGCAGTGCCGAGCGTCGTCGGCTTCGACGCTTCGGGCATCGTCGTCTATGCCTTCGCAGGAGCCGGAATCAAGCTGCCACGCTCCTCCGGCGAGCAGTACAAGGTCGCGCAGAAGGTCGCTCCCAGCGATGCGCTTCCCGGTGACTTGATCTTCTTCGGTCCCGACGGCACGCAGAGCGTTGCGTTGTTCCTGGGGAACGGCCAGATGCTGGAGACCAGCGATTCCGGCGTCACCGTCTCGCCGGTCCGCACCAACGACATGACGCCATACCTGGGCCGCATCATCGCGTAACTGGCCTGGTCAGTCGGACCAACGCGACGCCAGATCCCGCGACGTCCATGCGGGCCACGACGGTGAGCCGATCACGTCCCCGCCGCTGATCTGGGCGACGATACGTGGTCCTCGGCGACCGCTGCCGTCGTAGACGATGACGCTGTCGCACCGAAGGACCGCCTCGGCGACCAGCGACCATAACCGACGGTGTCGCTCCCTGATCTTGTCCGGTGGCACGGCGTGCCCGCCCGCCTGGACGCGGTGCAGAACACGTTCGACGGCGAGATCCTCGGGGATCATCAACACGTGCAACACGACAGTGTGGCCGGCGGCCTTGGCCGCAGCGACGAGCTCGAGCTTCGAGGGATGCGAGAACACGGTCTCAGCGATGAACGACAGTTGCCGTTCGATCAGCGTCGCCCGGGTATCGGCGGCGATCCTCGCGGCGTCGTAGGCATGCGACGCCGCGGCGTCGGGCCAGCGTTGCTTGGCGATCTCGTCGGCGTTGACGAAGACACTTCCTGGAAGCAGCGGAGCAAGGGTGAGCTCCACGAAGGTCGACTTGCCTGCGCCGTTGGGGCCGACGACCAGATCGAGACGATTCACACCGCTGTCACGGGGTTCCGGTCAGCACGACCGATGTTCCGTCCGGACGGTGTTCGACGATGTCGCCGTCATCGTTGAGCGCGACGGTCGAGACCCCGCGGGCCGCGAGGACGCGCCCATAGTCGGTGCGGGCCAGGCTCTCTTCGATGCCAGCCGAGATCTCTGCGTTGAAGACCACGCCCTCCTCGACACTCAACTCCCTGAGCGGCAACAGGCCGGCCATGGCAGCCACAACCCGTCGGCGCGAGGCCGTCTGCTGGCTCGACACGGCACGCCCCACCCGTACCCAGTGGTCGAGCTGCTGCTTGGCCGATCGGCTTTGGCGTACGCCCTCGGCTTCGGCGCTATCCACCAGGTCGGCAGCGAAACGGGTAACGCGATCAGCGACTTCAGACATGGCACAACCTCCTGTTACAGAATACTACACCCGGTAGCAGAGTGCTACGCATTACGTCTCGGCGAGGTTCCGGCTTCTCGCCCGGCGAGCCTCGAACGTTCGGTAGTTTCACCATCGTGCCTGACCCGACGAACCGCCAGATCGTGTTGCGTCATCGGCCGAAGGGTCTGGTCGACCCGGCCGACACCGAACTGATCACGTCCCCTGCGCCCCGGCCTTCCGAGGGTGAAGCACTCGTCCGGACGACGTACGTGGGCATCGATGCCGCCGCGCGGACATGGCTCAACGACCAACCGGGCTACCTTCCTCCCGTCCAATTGGGCGAAGTCATCCGGGCCGCTGGGATAGGGGAAGTCGTGGAGTCACGCTGCGACGCCTATTCCGTCGGCGACGTGGTCACCACGCTTTCGGGCTTTCAGGAGTACGTCATCGTCCGCGACGACATCTTCTGCACGCCCGTAGCCGGCATGGACGACGTCGATCAAATTGCGGTGATGTCGATCTACGGGCCGACGGGCGCCACCGCCTACTTCGGCATGAACGACATCGGTCGACCACAGGCAGGGGACACGGTGGTGGTCTCGGCCGCGGCCGGCGCCACCGGGTCGGTCGCCGGACAGATCGCCAAGATCGCCGGGGCCCGGGTCGTGGGCATCGCCGGTGGTCCGGACAAGTGCCGAGCGGTCGTCGAGGACTTCGGCTTCGACGCCTGCATCGACTACCGCGAGGGCAATCTGGCTGCGGCGCTCAAGCAGCACTGCCCGCGGGGGGTCAACGTGTACTTCGACAACGTCGGCGGGCCGATCCTCGACGCCGTTCTGGGACGCCTGGCAGCCAAGGCCAGGGTCGTGCTGTGCGGTGTGATCTCCAGCTACCTGACCGGTGAGCATCCGGGCCCAGCCAACTACGTCAACATCCTTGCCAAGACCGCGTCGATGCACGGTTTCAACGCGCTCGACGAGTGGGGCCGTTTCGACGAGGCCTTCGCCGCGCTACGCCGCTGGGAACAGCAGGGCCTACTCGTCCACCGTGAAACCATCTACGGGGGCCTCGAGTCGTGCGTCGATGCGCTCAACGGGCTGTTCACCGGCGCCAACATCGGCAAGATGCTGGTCAAGGTCGCGAGCCCACTCCGGCCTGAGGCCAACGTTGCGGAAGTCATCGAGCTTCGCAATCCCTTGAGCCGCTTAGAATGACGGCATGGCTCGCGGTTCTCAGCAGCAGTTCATCGCCCCCCGTGGGCTACTGCGCATCGAGGACTGCCTCACCCCCGAAGGTGGTGTCGCGCTGCCGCCGGGCGTGACGTTGCCCTCGTTGATCGATCGCAACATCGCGCACGTCGCGGATGCGGTGGCCTATCGCTACCTCGACTTCACCCGCTCCGACGCGGGCCATGCCTTCGAGATGACCTGGGCCGAGTTGGGCACCCGTATGCGCGCAATCGGTGCGCACCTGCAAGGAATCACGTCCAGGGAGGACCGGGTCGCGATCCTCGCGCCTCAGGGCATCGACTACGTCGCCGGATTCTTCGCATCGATCAAGGCCGGGAATATCGCCGTGCCACTCTTCGCGCCTGAACTGCCGGGGCACGCCGAGCGTCTCGACACGGCACTTCGGGATTCGCGGCCGACCGTCGTGCTCACGACGGAGGCGGCGACCGAGGCCGTCGAGTCGTTTCTGAACAAGCTTCCGAGCGCGCACAGGCCACGGGTCGCGATCATCGACCGGATCCCGGACTCGGAGGGAACTGCCTTCGTTCCGGTCGAGGTGGACGTGGACGACATTTCCCACCTGCAATACACGTCGGGGTCGACGCGCCCACCCGTCGGCGTCGAGATCACCCATCGGGCGGTCGGCACCAATCTGATTCAGATGATTCTGTCGATCGACCTACTCAACCGAAACACCCACGGCGTCAGTTGGTTACCGCTCTACCACGATATGGGCCTGTCGATGATCGGCTTTCCCGCGGTCTACGGTGGACACTCCACGCTGATGTCGCCCACGGCGTTCATCCGCAGGCCGCTGCGATGGATTCGCGCACTGTCCGAGGGGTCGCGGGACGGCCACGTGGTCACCGCGGCGCCCAACTTCGCCTATGAGTGGACGGCACAGCGAGGACTACCCGCACCCGGGGACGACGTCGACTTGAGCAACGTGGTGCTCATCATCGGTTCCGAGCCGGTCAGCATCGACGCGATCACCATGTTCAACGAGGCGTTCGCGCCGTACGGGCTACCAGCGACGGCGATCAAACCGTCCTATGGCATCGCCGAGGCGACGCTGTTCGTCTCCACCACCGCCCCCACGGCCGAGCCGACGGTCGTGTACTTCGATCGCGACCAGCTCGCCGCCGGTCATGCGGTTCGCGTCGCGCCCGACGCTCCGTACGCGGTGGCGCAGGTGTCGTCGGGTCAGGTCGCTCGCAGCGAGTGGGCAGCGGTGGTCGACCCCGAGACCGGTGACGAGCTGCCCGACGGGCGGGTCGGCGAAATGTGGTTGCACGGCAATAACATTGGGCGCGGCTATTGGGGCCTGCCCGACGAGACCCGTCGAACCTTCGGCGCCAGGCTGGCGTCCCGACTGGAGGCGGGCAGCCACGCGGAAGGGGTACCGCCCGGGGGGGACTGGCTGCGCACGGGTGACTTGGGGGTCCATCTCGACGGGGAGCTGTACATCACCGGTCGAATCGCCGATCGCGTGGTGATCGACGGCCACAACTTATATCCGCAGGACATCGAAGCCACCACCGCGGACGCCTCACCGATCGTGCGGCGGGGTTACGTGGTGGCGTTCTCGATCCCCGCGGACGGCGTTCGGGATCCAGAGGGCGGCGTCGGCGGCGAGCGTCTGGTGATCATCGCCGAGCGTGCGGCGGGCACCAACCGCGCCGACCCAGCTGCCGCGCTCGACGCCATCCGAGCCGAAGTCTCGCGACACCACGACCTCACGGTCCACGACGTGAAGGTGCTACCCGCCGGCGCCATCCCGCGCACGACGAGTGGCAAGCTTGCCCGCCGGGCCTGCCGGGCCGAATACCTCGATGGCGCCTGGGCCGACTAACCGAAACTGATGAACGGACTCATCGCATCACGCGCGAACTGCGCGATGTTGACGGCAGGATCTCCGTCCGGGTAACTCACCGTGGCGAGGAGGTTGCCACCCGCGTCGGCGAAGTCTCCGTCTGCCCGCCCTTGATGGGTCGTGGACGTCACCAGGACGATTCCCGAGGTACCCGCCTGCTTCGCCAAGGGCACCGAGAACTGGGCATTCTGAACGGTGCTGTCGGCCCTGTCTTCGACGATGATTCTGTTGTCGGAAATGCCGAGCAACAGCAACATCTTTCGCATCTGCCCGGCTTCGGTATTGCCGCTCCGCGGGTTGCCTCCGGTCACGATCACCGGCGACTGTGGGAAGAATTGTGCGACCGCGAGGCCCGTGAGAACCCGACGCCTGAGAATCGTCCGCATCGTGCCATTCGGGTTGAGACCGTAGCCGAGGATGACGATGGCCGGCTTCGAGAAGTCCTTGACGGCAGGCGGTGGCGGCGCTGCCTGCGCGAGGGGCACGACCCCGCCCATTGCCACCGCCGTGCCGATCGCGATGGCGCCGGCTCCGCTCTTCCAACCGCTCCGCATGACCCCTCCGCAACTAGCGTGACAGATGGGGCCCATGTTACTACGGTGGTGCGCGTGCTTGTGCGCCGATCGATCAGGTCCTAGATCTGTCGCCGGCCACCTGAATGAGGGTGGGGTCCTCGGCGGGTCCACTCTGAAGGATGAATGGCGAGGAGATCCGGGCATCGCGAACCGATTGATGGAACGGGTCTGGATGCGTCTCGATTCGAGCGACGTGGCGCAGTTATACCTGCCCGGCGTCGTCGGCCATCACGAGAGTCCACACGGCTCAGTGGAACTCGGATATGACGACGTCGTGCACCGATTGGATTGGGACCGTGCGCACTTCGCATATCCCAGCTATCGAATCGCCGATCTCATCCCGGGGAGGACCAGTTCGCGCTCCGATTCCATTATTCGGCAAAGCTGATCGAAACGGTGTCGAACACCATTCACACGTCGCGTACTTCTACCACCTGCGTGACGGCAAGATCGCAGAGTTCTGGCTGCTGGCAGCCGTCGGGTTCGACTACCGGGAACAATTCCCGAAGCCGCAGGCGCGTGGGAATCAACCCTGGCTCTGCTGCAGAGCGATGCACTTGCCAACGTTGCCGGGGGTGCATGGGATGCCGTTCACCGAGCCGTAGCCGTTGAAGTTGGGGTCCACGACGGCGCCGGGCGCCGACGCTTGCGGCGGCACGACGACGCCAGGAGCCCCGAACCCGCCCGCCTGACCCTGGACGCACACACCTTCGAACTTGGTGGGAACCGTGCCGTACGGGCAGTCCTTGGCAGTAGCCGGCGACGCGGCGATCAGGGGCGCCGCGGCGAACGCGGCGGCACAGCCGAGGACCATCATCCTGCGCTTCACGTTGATCATTTGGCTCCAAACCACTCGTCCGACCCGGGTCAGCTTAACCCGACGACGCTTCTCGCGGTGCTTCCGGCCGCACACCCGCACCAACGTCTCGGGGTCGATGGCTCGGTATCGCGCCCTCGCCGACGAGCGCTCGAAGTGCCTTCCGGTTGAATTTCCCGCTGGGCAGGGTCGGGATCTGGTCGATCGTGACGACCGCCCGCCATCACTCCGACGCCGCGGATGAGTAGCTCGCCGGTGGCGCCGTCGGGTACGGGTTCGCCGTCCTCGGCCACGATCGCGATGTCGGTGAGGGCGAAGCCACCTGCGGTTTCGGACATGGTGCGGTGCGCGGGGAATCCGTCGGGGACGTTCGTCATCGCGATGTCCAGCGGTCCCTCGCGCAGCATCGGCGCACGGAGCAGGGTGATCGGTTCGTGCAGGGCCCCGGTCACGGCGAGCAGTCCACCAATCCAGGAGAAGGGCATCGCGCACAGGATCCGGGCTGGGCCTTCTTCACCCGTCACCGCGCGGATGGCCATCGGCCCCGTGGGTGTGCTGGACGCCCTTCGGGTCTGCGGTCGACCCCGACGTGTGCACCATGATGGCGACGTCGGCGGGGGAGACCTCGGCCTCCGAGGGCGGTCAGCAACTCCTCTGGCACGCCGGCGTCCGCGTCGTCCCAGTACGTCGCCCAACAGGGGTCAGAGGCGCCGACGATCACGATGGACCTCAGGTAGGGCGCAGCGGTGAGGGCGAGCCGCTCGTCGGACTGGCGGGACAGCCCGGGGAGTGCCGCTTCGAACCGCTGCGCAACGTCGACGTCGAGCACCCGACGGGGACAGACGAGTATCCCGATGTCGGACTGCCGGAGCACCTTCGCGATTTCAGCGGGCGTAGAGGGTGCTCAGGGGCACTACCAAAGCGCCGATCCTCGAGGCGGCGAGCCACCACACGATCCAGTCCACGCCGTTGGGGACGAACAATCCGACGCGGCTGCCCTTTCCGACGCCCCGTCGAAGCAACTGACGTGCGATGGTTGCCGAGCGTCGTTCGGCCTCCTGGTAGGTGAGCCGATCAGTCGGCGTGACCACGTAGGTGTGGTCGCCGAACTCGCGCACGCTGCGCTCGAGGAGTGCTGGGATCGTCGGACGTGTCTCGTTCACCGTCCGATCTTCTCCCGTCGGTGGCGCAGCGCGGTTGACGGGCCGGGTTTCGAGTAGGGACGATGGCCGGAGCGGGAACAACCGCGCCCCAAACGAATTCGGAAGCCGTGGTGACGCAGAATGCCCGATCGTCCATATGCACTGGTCCGTCGGCCAGCAGAAACCCTGGCCGACGGCATCGTGACGTTCATCGAGCGTCAGCAACTGGACCTCGAGCTTGCCAAGCAGCAATGGGACGGCTACGTCGCGGCGCTTCACCGTAACGGATGGCCGACCGTGACGATCGACGGCGACGACGCCATGCCGGACTGCGTCTTCGTCGAGGACGCGGTGGTGATGTTCGGCGATCTGGCAGTCATCACGAATCCGCGTCAGCCGACCCGCAATCCGGAAGTCGTTGCGGTGCAACGAACGATCGACGAACTTGGACTTGAGGCGACGGCGATCACCGAGGGAACTCTGGATGGCGGTGACGTGCTCAAGGTGGGATCCCAGGTGTTCGTCGGCCTCAGCGGCACCACCAATGCGTCGGCGATCGAGCAGCTGGCGCGGATCCTCGCTCCCCGCGGGTACATCGTCACCGCCGTGCCGCAGACGAAGGCGCTGCACTTGAAGAGTGCGATCACGGCACTGCCCGACGGCACCGTGATCGGGTACGAGCCCGTCGTGGACGATCCGGGCCTGTTCCCGTCCTTCCTCGCCGTACCCGAGGAACAGGGCGCACACGTGGTCATCCTCGATGACGACCTGCTGCTGATGAGCTCTGCGGCCCCCCAGACGGCGGCGTTGTTGGCAGACCGTGGTTACCGACTGGAACCCGTGGGCGTCTCGGAGTACGAGAAGCTCGAGGGCTGCGTCACATGCCTCAGCGTGCGGGTTCGCTGACTCGATTGGGTAAGGGACGTGCATGTTCATCGTCATCCTGAGCGCGATCCTCGGCTCGTGCACCTGTACGTGTGGAACGGCTGATCAAGGACACGACCCTCTCCCGACGCACCCGGTGGATCCTCGGGGGCATGCTCACCGCCCTCGCGGCGCTGCTGATCGCGGCGTTGACGATGCCGAGCGTCGTCGGGGTGAGCTCGTCGGGGTGGTTCGCCTGGCGAGGGCTACCTATGGTTTGCCCTGGTCGCCTTTCTGTTCTTGACGCTGCTCGTGCTCGAGCCGGAGACGCCATCGACCCGGCTGTCGACACCGCACCCGTCGGACCGCCGACCGTGAACCGGCCGTTGCGAGACTTGGAGTCCGGGAAGGCTCGTTCTTCGTCACCGGCAACCACGAGTACTTCGGCGGCGATCCGACCTCGTGGCTACGTGAGCTCGAGAGGCTTGGCGTCCAGGCGCTGCGCAACGAGAACACAGTGATTCGACGCGGCACCGCGACGTTCGACGTCGCCGGGGTGAACGACGTCGCCGGCGCTTCGAGGTCAGATCCACCCGACTTCGACCGCGCCCTGTCTGGACGTGACTCGTCGCGGCCGACGGTTCTGCTCGCTCACCAACCGGTGCAGGTGGCTCAGGCCGCCGCACGCGCCGTCGACCTGCAGTTGTCCGGGCATACCCACGGAGGCCGGATGTGGCCCTGTCACTACGCCGTCCGCGCGGCCCAACCATCGCTCGCCGGACTGTCCGCAGTGCACGACACGCAGCTCTACGTTTCGCGAGGTGCAGGGTTCTGGGGACCGCCGGTGCGGATCGGCGCGCCGCCGGACATCAGCGTGATCTCCCTCGAGCCTCGGACGTAAGTGGGGGCCTGGCATTGCGCCGTTGAGGCAGAATCACTGTGGTGACGACACCGCCGCAGGGTCCGCATCGACCGGGTGAGCGCGGCGAACCAATCCGCACTGACGCTCCAACGCGGCGGATTCCGCGCCCGGAACCTCCGACGCAGCAGTTCAGATCGCGGCAACGCCCGAGCGATTCAGCACCCACCGAGCGGCTCCGTCGCCCGAGCGACGCCGTCCCCACCGAGCGGATTCAGCTGCCGCACCGACCCGTTGGTCCACCGCCCCAGCTCGGTCCGCCCACACGCACGGGTCAGGACCCCCAACTGCCGGCAGGGGAGAAGCGTCGTTCGTGGTGGAGGGACCCGCTGTCGCTTTCCCTCATCGCGATCATCGTCGTGTCACTCGTCGTCGGCGGGCTCGCCGGAGCGGAACTGTACGCACGGCACCGCGTGGACGGCATCCTGGTCGAGGTCGCCGAGTGCGTCGTCAAGGACGGGGCATCCGTCTCGTTCGGCGTCAATCCGCCCTTCCTGTGGCAGCACGTCACCGGCCACTACACGAACATCTCGGTGTCGACCGACGGCAACCAGGTGCAGGACGCCAAGGGCATGAAGGCCGACGTGTCCGTTTCGGATGTTCGGTTGCAAGGCACGTCGGACTCGAAGGGAACCATCGGTTCTCTCGACGCCACGTTGACGTGGACGGCCGCAGGCATCAAGGACACCGTCGCTGCCAACCTTCCCGGAGTGGGCAGCCTGGTCACCGGGGTGACGACCGACGCAGCGGCGGGCACGCTCAACCTGGAGGCCGGAAGCATCACCGTCACAGCGAAACCGGTGGTGACCGATGGCGACCTCGCCCTGCAGGTCGTCGACGTCGCCGGCCCCCTGGCGAAGGACACCGTGCAGACAGCACTCGACGGGCTCACCGCGAAGCTGAATGCGCAGTATCCGCTCGGCATTCACGCCGACAGCGTGGAGGTGACCGCCACGGGAGTCGTCGGGAAGTTCTCGACGCAGAACGCCTCGATTCCACGAGACGACGCCAACGCCTGCTTCGCGCGACTGTGATGCACTACGCCTGGGAAACACCGTCCGACGGCGTATACCGATGCCGTCTACCGTTCCTCGACGTCACCGTGGGCCTGATCCGTGGGAGCCCGGGAAACCTATTCATCGATTGCGGCACAACACTTTTCGAAGCATCGGCCATCGCCGAGGACGTGAAGGCCCTCACTGGGGAGCCGTCACCCACCTCGTGATGACCCATGACCACTTCGATCACATCCTCGGATCGGCGGGGTTCGCAGATGCGGAGCTCTATGGCGCCCCCGCAGTTGGCGAGGCACTGACCAGCAGGCTGGAGAAGGTTCGCACCCACGCCATCGGCTACGGGGCCGACCCAGCCGAACTGGATAGGGCGATCGCCGCGGTAAGGACGCCGGACCACCTGCTCGTGCGAGCCGACCTCGACCTGGGTGACCGGGTAGTCCACGTTCGGCATCCGGGGCGCGGCCACACCGACCACGACCTGATCGTCGTCGTCTCGCCGATGACGCCGACGCATCGCACCGTGGTGTTCTGCGGGGACCTCGTCGAGGAGTCGGCCGACCCTGCCATCAACGACGACTCCGACGTGCTCGCGTGGCCCCGAGCGCTGGACGGGGTGCTGGAACTCGGTGGCCCCGACGCGGTGTACGTGCCGGGCCACGGCGCCATGGTCGATGCCGGGTTCGTGCGCCGACAGCGAGACTGGCTGGCCAGACACCGGTGAGCGACCGGCAGTTCATGATGGATGGCGTGGAGTCGACCCGCGTGGATCGCTGGTTGTGGGCGGTCCGGCTGACGAAGACCCGGCCAGACGCCGCCGCGGCCTGCCGGGGCGGACACGTGCGAATCAACGATCGCCCGGCCAAGCCGTCGACGACCGTGTCCCCCGGTGACGAGGTACGGGCACGGGTGGGGGAGACGACGCGGATCGTCGAGGTAGTGCGGGTCATCCATAAGCGGGTGGGCGCCGCCGATGCCGTCACGTGCTTCCTCGATCGAACGCCCGCGCCGCCTCCGACGGTCTCCATCCCGGTGGCGTTCCGCGATCGGGGCGCCGGTCGACCGACGAAGCGGGACCGTCGTGCGCTGGACAAATGGCGTGCGAGACAGGGGTTGGTAGATCTCAGCAACGATGTCGAGTCGCGCAAAGTCGATGTGTGGGACGATGACCGTGCGCCATCAGAGAGGACACCTGGGTTTCATGACTGAAGGACGACGCGTCACAGCCGTCGACGCCGCGAAGATCTTGTTCGCAGGCGTGATGATCACCGGCGGCGCACTGGCCATGGCCGGTCAGGCCGCAGCAGATCCGGAAGCGCCCTACACGCCGGTACCAGGGGCTCCCGACGCGCCGCCAGCTCCCGCCCAGCAAGTCGTAGCGGGGGGAGACGCCCCGATGGCCGCACCCGCGCCACCGCCCAATGGCGCGCCAATGGTGCCCGAGGTCGCCAACCAGAAATACGGGTCGGGCTCCGGGCCGCTGGGTTTCATCAGGGATGCTTGGAATCAGGCCAAGGACCCGTACGGCGTCGCAGATTCGCCCGACGGAATGCCAGCCGGGGCCCCGTCGCCGCCGGGTGCCGGCCCGCCGCCGCCACTGCCGCCCGGTTTCGTGTCGTTGAACTACCCCGAGTCCAACACTGCCGCGACGCAAGCGGCCCCCAACACCGGCGGACCGGCCCTGCCGCCCGGGTACTACCCGCTCAACGGCCCGCCGCCGCCCGGAGACGTCGCACCGGCGCCGATCGTGCCGCCCCCTCCGGGGTAGAAGCTCAGCGGCGCCATACGATGCCAGCCGTAGACGTACTCGGTCTTGGGCTGGCGGGTATGGCGTCTCAACCGGAGCCAGACCTCGAGTGTGGGCCGCCGCATGACCGCCCACGCACAGCGTTGCGCATCAATTCCTCATGGCACCAACGATTTTCCCGCGTGACGGTTCAGCCAGTGGTCTTGCGATGCTTGCACCCCGGCCAGCAGCATGGTCGGCGTTGGCCTTCCTCGAGCTCCTCCCGAGTCCGACGTATGCGGCGCTCCCTGGTCTTCTCCTGCTTGGCGTCCTCGACCCAACAAATGAACTCGTTGCGCGCCAACGGTGTGATGTCCTTCCAGGCCTCGAGCGCCGTGTCGTCGGAGATCAGCGCCGTGCGCAGGTCAGCGGGCAGCGCGTGAACAACACCGCCGGGAACTTGCTGGCCACTCATGGGGGACAGGTTAACCCCAGATGCCTCATGGGGGTCGGTAGTACGCCGGCGATTGTGTACTTCCCACAACGGCGCCGTTAGAGGGGGTCAACCCCCGCCGCCACCTCCGCCCAACTTCATCCCGCCGCTTCTTCCTGGATGGTGCTGGTCGCTCTTCACCCCGGACCCCGCCCGTACGAACGACCTTGCCGCGGAGGGCAACTGACACTGCGACCGAAGCCGGTGGTGCAATCGGCGACCGACTAACCGGTGACGCCGAGGATCTTGATCGCAAAGATCAGCGAGTCGCCCTTCTGAATTCCGGCGCTGGGCTGACCGTCGGGGTATCCATCGGCAGGGGCCATGGCGACGGCGACGGTCGACCCGACATTCTGTCCGGCGATCGCCTTCTGGAAGCCCGGCACCACACCGTCGAGCGGGAATTCCGCAGGCTCGCCCCGTTCGTAGCTGCTGTCGAACACCGTCCCATCACGTCCGTTGACGCCCATGTAGCAAACCGAAACCGTCGCCGTGTCCGCGACGACCGGCCCGTTGCCGGCTTGCAGGGTGTGGACCTGGGTCTCGGCGACGCTGAACGGCCCGTCCACCTTGACCTCCGGCGCCAGTGCATCCGTCGATCCGGTCACCGCTAGGTTGCCAGTGGTCCCGGGCAGCGTCCATTCGGGTGTGCCACCGTTGCCCGGCGCTGCCGTGGGGCACGACGCCGTTTCGGCGGCGGGGGCCGGGCTCGGTGCGGCGACGACGGACGAGCTGCTGGCCGCGACTGAGGAGGACGCGCCCGGTTCGGCGTCAGCGTCGGAGCCGCACCCGGCGAGCATCATGACGAGCGGCGCGGCACAAGCCACCAACGCGGCGGAGGCAGAAGTACGAGATGAGTTCACGGTCGCCACGCTACAGCCGTCACGAACTCACCTGAGATTCAGCGTGACTCCAGCATCGATGAAGACGTCCTGCACTGCATCGAAGAATGAGCGCCGACCTCGCGGCCCGTCTTTCAGACAACGCCGCGATAACGCGCTGTGCTCCCATTCGAATTCGTACGGGCGATTCTCCGGGGTGCCGAATCCGCCCCGCAGGCAATCGGCTAGCGCATCGAGATTCTGCCCGAAGTACCCATCGGGGCCGTTGACCGAGAACCCGATTTCACGATAGAAGTCCTTGACCGACTTGATCTTTCGACCGTCGATTCGGAAGACCACTGGTAGGTCTCAGCCGGGCTGCGGTGTCATCCCCGCCTCGTCACGTCTGCGACCAGACAGACTTCGTAATGATCGCCGGTGTAAGAGTACTGGGGCTGATTGGTCAACGGAGATCCGCCGGTGATGATTCGCCTCGTCGAGCGATTTCGGGCGCTCGGCGTGATCACGGCGTACTCGTGGTAATAGCCGCTGGACTGGTCGGGCAGATGGCCCTCGCGGTTGCAAAATACCACCCCTTCGTTGCGGGGAAAGGGAAACGGGCCGTCGTTTTGGATGGCCCGCACCGTGTCGGCCACCTCGGGGGGCAGAGTGGCCAGTGGACACATCGACACACCGGCCACGGTCGGCGCTGGGTCTGGTGAACTCGTCCGCACCAAGGCCAGTCCGCCGACGACGACGATGAGTGCGCAGAGTGCCGCGACGAGGGCGAACTTCCGTCGATCCACCTACCCTCCTTGCCGATTGGTCTTCAACTACATCATTGCCGTCGTCGCGCCCATCCGCGTGAGTGGGCGGCGATCGCGGCGGTGTACAACCGGTCGGGGATGAACGCCGAGACACTGCCGAACCGCATCCGTCAGCAGCAGATCAACGATGGCGAGAGTGACGGCGACTCCAGCGGGGCTTCGGGCGAGAGTTGTGCGTTTAGGCGTCGCAACGCCGAACTGAAACAGACCATCGAAATCCTCACGGCTGCAACGCCTATTTTCGAACGGGAAGGCGACCCGGGCCGCCCACGCGAACCAAACGTATTCGGCCCGAACCGGTCTCACACAGGGGGTCAACCGTCTCGGGTCTAATGCTTGGCAAGTCGGTGCGCGCACGACGATCGCCGACTCGACCGGCCGCGCTGCGCCCACCGCCTAACTCCGGGTCAGTTCCGATGGTGATGTTGACGGCAAGAAGGAAGGCGCGCGATTCGACCCGGTCAACACGTTCGGACGTAGGTCGACCAGTGGTCAGATCAGGATACTCGCCAAGCTCACGGGCGGTATCCGGGCACGACCAGGGTGCCGGGATAGTTCACATAGTAGGAGAGGCACGTCGGGGAGTGTCTGCAGGCGATTATCGCCCCAGCGTCCGGCGCCGCCCCTACGATTTGATTCCCGCGGGGCGGCAGGTTGCAGTTGACGACATACGGATTGAGCGGGACCACTCCATCGACACAATCGGATCCCGACGCGACGGCGATGGATGCGGGTACGAGTGCGTTGGTGATCGCGGGGGCGAATACGACGGTCAGTGCCGAAGTCAAGAGCCCGGCCACCGCCAGACACCTGGTTCTGGGACTCAGTGCGACCATGGCCAACCCCTATCGTCGAAAGACGACCTTTGCGTCTGACGTTACGCCGGTCGATGCCATCGATAAGTGACGAAAATGTGTCGACGCTACTCCTGGCGGCGCAGCGGGCCACTAGCGAATCGTCAACCTGCAGCCAGCTGTCGTCTTACAAAACGTCGTACAATTGATTCCATGGCTGACACGATTACATTCCGGCCCGACGAGGATGCTTCGAAGGCGCTGGCGGCCTTGACCAAGGATGGGACGCCGGTGTCCGTGGCCGTCCGAACAGCTCTTATTGCAGCCGCGCGGCTGAAGGCCGCCTCAACGATTCGAGCCGAGGCGGAGAGGCTCGCCGAAGATGAGGACGACCGTGCCGAGGCCATGCAGGTGCTCCGCGATATGGAGACGCTGCGTGCGTGGTGAGGTCTTTCTGTTGCAGGCCCCGCGGGGAAGCCGCAGCCACGAACAGTCCGGCTCCCGCTACGCCGTCATCGTGCAGTCAGATCAGTTGCCGCTGTCGACCTGGCTCGTGGCACCGACGTCGACCTCAGCTAGGGCCGCGAGCTTTCGCCCCGAGGTCGACATCGCAGGAACAATGACCAGGGTGCTGGCCGAGCAGACCGCAGCGGTTGACCCGGGGAGGCTCGGCGCAAGCATCGGGTTCCTGAGTTTCGACGAGCTGCGCCGCGTTGACGCGGCGATGCGGATCGTCTTGGACCTCTAAGCGCCACAACAATGAGGCACGTGAACCGCATCATCAACGATCCGTGAAAACTGCTGGGGCACAGCCCAATATGGAATAGGTTTACGGCCGAGCATCGTGAAAATTTAGGTGTGCAGGCTGCGTCGCTCGGCGCGAAGGACCATCGACTGCGGCGCCACTGTCATACGGTGCTCCCCGTCGTCGTGTAATTCGAGCAGCTCAAGATAGCCGACGCAGAGCTGCGGCTGTCCGGCCTTGGACCGCAAGAACACTTCATATCTGGCCTGCGCCGCACCGATGAGTTTGTTATCGAGAGCAGTCGACCGCGACCTCTAGGGCTGCGCAGATGGAGTGCATCTGGCTATCGGCAAGCCGCCCAAGTCGACTGACCAACGCTGCGACCGGGACACTTTCGACTGAATCGAGATTCACCGCCGAACGGCGGGGGATCGGGTCGGAACTGGGTTCGAGGACAACTTCGCTGGCCAGTCCCCGGATGGTAGTGGTACACGGTGCGACGAGTGCGCGCCGAAGCCGAGGGATCGCCGCGTCGCGCGAGAGCACAACGACTGGGCGGCGGCCAATCTCGGGCATCTCGCACCACCACACCTCTCCGCGTGCCGGAAGCGCACTCACAAGGCGCCAGCCGCCCGCCGCCACGACGCCAGGTCGCCCCACTCGTCGGGTTCATCAGCCGGGTGGTCGTCGTAGACGGCGTAGCTCGCGTCAACCTCGGCCGCGCGATGGCGAGCGAGTAACGCCCCGAGCGCCTCATCGACTAGCGCTGCGTCGTTGACGCCTGACCGCACGCTGCGTGCGCTGCTCAGCAGCTCGGCATCGACAGTCGTGCTCAGCCGTATGCGATTCATGCCATCATTATGCCACACGGTGCCGCAATGTCCGGCGGCGCTTGGTATGCAGTCCTGCTCGGATCCCTCGGCCGCCGCAACACCTCACCATCTCCACTGGGCCGGGGGCAACTCCGGCTTGATACATCTGATGCAATATGCGGGAAGGCTTACCGGTAACCCGCCATATTCGACTCCGTCGCATTTCCGAGCTTGAAGGCGCTTCAAATCCCAACTGGGGTGCGGTCACGGTTGCGAGCCGGCGCACGACGGCTGGTCCCGGCAGGGTCGGCGGAGAGATGGCGAACCCGCCGCCGTCGGCGAACATGCCGACCGCGGTCACCACCACCGTGCCGGTGGCGAGGTGGACCTGGCGGGAACGGCGCATCACCGCGAACATCGCCCGGTACAGGCCCGGAATCCGCCCCGCGGCGGGAGCCATCGTGGCGCCGCCCTACCAACCAATGCGACGACGAACGCAGTCAGCGACAGCGGGGGATCATTCTCGGCGAGCAGATGCCGGGCTGCGGTGATGTCGACGTCGAACAACCCGTGCATCGGCGCGATGCGCCGCCCGGCACGCGCCGCAGTGACCAGCCGGCGATTGGGCGGGAACGGCCGGACCGTGATGCCGCGCTCCCGGATGGGACCCGGGCCAGCGCCGGACGGTGTCGGTGTCGGTGTCGGTGTCGGCATCAAACCGCTCCAGACTGGGTCGAGCGCGCACCCACGGCTCGATCACGGATGCCGCGCAGCATCCGTTGGCTCATCACGGCGCTGACCAGCTCGACCGGTTCGACGAGCAGCCCGGACCACCAGCGCGAGTAGCTGTATCGCTCCCGCACAAGCAGCCGGGTCGTCTCGTCTGGCCCTTCGCGCAGGACGAAGGCCCACGTGAAGTCGTACGGGGCCGACGCTCCGCCTATCGGCACCCCACCGCGCAGAACCAGTACTCGCCCAGGCTCCACCTCGGCGACGACGAGCCCCACGTCTGGGTGGAGGCGGACGTCGTCGCCGACCACGATGGACTGCCACTGCGGAGCGATGTGGTCGGCGCTGTGCATGTCGCAGCCGATGAGGTTCTCCAGCCGGTCGTAGCTGTAGAAGCCGCCCCGGCCCTGCCCAAGCTGAGCAAGCCACGGCCACACGTGCATCGCTGTCGTCCGGATCGTGATCGCCCGTGTCGCGGTCAGGTGCGCCTCGGCCACCAGCTGGTCACCGGGCAGCGCGGTGCGCACCTCCTCGCCGGTGGCGCCCCATCGCAGATACCGCCGGCGGGCGACGAGCCCGGTCCCGGCCGCGACCAGCGTTCCGGCGGCCCAGCGGTTCACGGGTGGAAGGTCGCGTTGGTGAAGCGGGCGCGGAAGAACTCGCCCTCGTCCTGCCGGTCGGTGCCCCACCACCACCCGGCCAGAACGGTCGAGGGGACGGTTATGCCGGCGAAGGTGCGCTCCGCCTCGACGGTGACCCCGAACGGGTGATAGCCGAACGGCTCACCATCGGCGTTGCTCCAGCGCTGCAGGAGCACGTCGAGCAGCTGACCGTCCGGGCCGACGTGCACCTCGACGTCGACCTGTTCGGCGCCGATTCGCCAGGTTGCCACCGCGGTGTCCGGTCGGTCGCCCAGCCGCCACGTCGCGGCCCGGAACGTCGTGGGCACCATGACGAACTCGCTGGCCAACCGGCCGGCGGCGCTGCGGGTGATGTCAGGTCCCTGGGCGGTCATCACCGGGATCAGGCCGAGCAGCCGCCAGCGCATCTGCGCATTGCCCGAGCTCAACCGGTCGTAGCCGACCACGGGCACCCCGAAGACCGACGCTCGTGCGGCCCAGATGTAGCCGGCGGGCGGCGCAGCCACCTGGGTCGCGGTGAAGCTGTTCCAGCTGCCAAGACGGATCTCGCCGTGCATCACCAACTCCACCGACCGCCACAACGGCGTGCCCACAGCGATCACCCGGGTCAGCCAGCGCTGCGCCGGCTCGGGCAGGCCCCTTACCATCCCTTGGTCGAACGGCTCCGCAGGCGGCCCGTCGGCACACAATCGGTCCCACTCCTGCCGAACCGGACGTGCCGCTCGTGGCACCGTCGAGGAGGTCATGTTTCAGTCCTGGCTGCTATGCGTGCTTCTGCGGGTAGAGCATGGTGTGTCGGGGCAAGTGCAGCGCTTGGGTGATGGCCACCCGTACATCGGCACGCGGCATTGTGGCGAGGCGAGACGAAACCTGTGGGGTCATCGCTCCAGCGTCGACGGCCCACGTGTCACCTGATAGAGCCCAAGGTCATCCCCAGCCATGCGTTGGTCCCGTGTGGGCACTCAATC
This sequence comes from Mycobacteriales bacterium, assembly GCA_038244615.1. Lineage (GTDB taxonomy): Bacteria > Actinomycetota > Actinomycetes > Mycobacteriales > Mycobacteriaceae > Mycobacterium. The sequence goes on from JBBRTH010000017.1 coordinate 77,799, forward strand.
CTCGCAACCCAAACCGCTGCGCGGACGGCCTGCCGAAGCTCGGGTCGACATTGACTGAGCCGAAAATCGTCACGGTATGCCACGACGTTCGGCCCTAGTCACGCCCCCTCCAGGCTTCGATGCTTGCCCTATGACATTCGGACGCAGGGCCGCTCGTGCGGGCTCCATGGCGGCAATCGTCTACGCAGCGTGGGTGCGACCTCGGCTCTGGCGCTGGGGCGCAACCGATGAGGAGGTGGCCAGGCCTTATCCCGGCGGCGACCTGGTCCCCGGCGGCGAGAGGGCGGCGACGATGGCCGTCACGATCCGGGCGCCGCAGGAGCAGGTCTGGCCGTGGCTTGTCCAGATGGGCGGTGATCGCGGCGGTTGGTACTCCTGGGACCGCCTTGACAACGGCGGTCGGTCCAGCGCCCAGGAGGTCCACCCCGAGTGGCAAGGCCTGGCCCTCGGCGATCGCGTGAAATATTGGACACGGAGTGGTCCGGTGGACGCTTGGGAGGTCGCAGCCCTGGAGCAGAATCACTTCCTTGGACTGCGCGGATTGTCCGACCTGCGAGGCCGCAACCTTGATCCGAAGCGGCCTCGGCCATCGGCCTACGTGGAAGGACTCTGGGGCTTTCTGTTGAACGAGCTGCCTGGCGGGCGCACCCGCCTGATCATCGGGGGCTACCAAGCCATCCGACCACGTTGGCTTGGACGTTTCGTCTTCTACTGGTTCTACGTTCCCGTTACCTGGATCATGCAGGCACGTATGTTGGCGGTGCTCAAACGGAATATCGAACGAGCAGCCGACCCATCAAGACCATCCGGGGTCCATCACATCACGGAGGTTTGACGGCAGTTCGTCGACGCCACTGTTGGGTTGGGGCGTTGGTCGGCAGGCTGCCGGGGTGATCGGTGCGGTGACGGAATCGTCGGCATGGTGGTGGTGGTCGGTCGGCGGCGTAGTGGCGCCATGGCGCGAGCAGGGGCGCGCGCCGGGTGGACTCGATGTCAGCCGCTGCGCGGTTAGGAGTCGGCTGCGGGTGTACATGCCGATTAGCGTCCACGGTGGTTCCTGGAACCCACAACGGCGGCGATCCCGGTAGGCGGCCGCGCCGAGCATGGTCAGGGTGTGCCGCAGTTGGTTGCCGGCGTAGCGGATCTCGGGGAACGCCCCAGGGGCAAGTTGGATCAGCCGGGTCGTGCCCTGTTGGCATGCACAGTCAGGTGTGTGTCGGTGGCGCGGCGCAGCCAGCGCCGCACCGTCGATTCGGACCGGCCCATCAGGGTGGCGATGCGCCGGAACCCCCAGCCGTTCGCTTTGCGCCAACGCTATTCCGATTACCGACGAAGACGGTCCAGGATCACTCGATGCCACACGCTGCGACACGCCGTCCAGGTGGTCCGCGGCACCGTCAAGCCTGGTCCTGCGAAGTACTCAACCCCGACCGTGCCGCTGTTGAAGTTGGCGACATAGACGCGGGTGCCGTCTGGGCTGAGGGCTAGGGACACCAGATCGCCACCGGGGACGTCGTCATCTCCCGACGCAACGACCCAGGGGCGTGATCTCACAACGCAGTAGCACATGTGCGATCGATGGACCTCCTGATCGCGGCGACCGCACGTGCGCATTCCGCGCGGCTCTACACCCGTAACGCTGACGACTTCGAGGGGCTCGACGACCTGGTCGAGGTCGTCACGGTCTGACCGTCGTCACAATGACGGTCGACGTCCAAGTCGAGGCCGAGAGAAGGGTCGTGGCCGCAGGCCCTCGATCCCGCAATCGAAGATCGAGGAGATCGTCGAGCTGACCTTGACCGACCGGCGGGCGAAGCCCATTGGAGCTGTCGGACGATGCCTGAGGTGGCGGGGTGTCGAAGTCGACGGTGCAGCTGGTGTGGCACGCGCGGGGGCTCAAACCGCATCGGGTCGCGACGCTCAAATTGTCCAACGATTCGCGTTTCGAGGCGAAACTGGTCGATGTCGTTGGGCTGTATGTGAATCCGCCGGAGAAGGCGGTCGTGTTGTGCGCCGACGAGAAGTCCTCGGTGCAGCTACTCACCAAACATCAAGACGTCGTCACGTGGCTGGACAAGCATCCGCGGGTCGATCTGCATTTCACCCCGACGTCCTCGTCGTGGTTGAACCTGGTGGAACGCTGGTTCCGCGAGTTGTCCGACAAAGCGTTGCGGCGGGTATTGCATTCGGTTGCCGATCTGATTGCCTCGATTCAGAAATACATCGACTCACACAACGATGCTCCACAGCCCTACGTGTGGACAGCGACCGCAGAATCCATCCGTGCCAAGGTCGCCCGATGGTGGCCTGCATCGCCCTCGAAAAAGTCAGCTAAATCCAGGACTCACCACTAGGTGTCTTCCTGTTCGCCTTGGCTTGTCATCGACGAGGCCCGGCCTCGTATGCGCACGCCACCACCGCAGGCTACGCGGCAGTCAGGGGGTGGACCCGCTGGTGAGGTAGTCCTCGAGGACATGCCGGATGGCTGCGCGGCCGCGGTGCAGCAGAACGCGTTGGTTTGCGACGCTGAGGTCCAGCAGTCGGCACACGTCGGCGGAGTCGAAGCCGAGAAGATCGCGCAAGGTGACGACGGCCCCTTGCTGCCCGGGCAGCTTGTCGAGCTCGGTCTGAGCGACCGCGCGGAGCTCTTGACCCAGGACTGATCCTTCCGGGGTGTCCGGGAACGCCGTCGGCGGCTCCTTCCAAGAACCGGCGCCGGGGTCGGTGGGACCGTGAAAGCGCGTGGGGTCGACGGTGGCGCCCGTCGCGGCCAGCAGCGCATCGCGATCGCGGCGTTCCCTGACGCCACGCGTCTTGGCGATGTTGCACATCACCGCGAAAAGCCATGTCTGCAACGATGATCGGCCTTCGAAGTTGTCGATTCCCTTTACCAGGGCAATCCACGTGTCCTGGACGACTTCTTCGGCTATCGCGTGGCTGGGGACATATCCGCGGGCCACGCGCAGCAGGGCCGGAGTGTGTTTGTCGACGACCTGGGCGAACGCGTCCCGGTCACCACGACGGAGGGCGGCGATCAGGGGCGATTCGTCGTTCACCGGTGCCGTCATCGGCAGGTCGCTGAACGCGTTCATCAACCGCGCCCGGAACACCGGGTCAAGGTGTTCATCGCGAAGGGTGCCCAGAGTGGCTACCGTGACGCGAAGTTCCTCCAGATACGTCGCGCAGCCGTCGCAGCTCTTTAGGTGCTCCTCGAACCGGGACCGCATCGACGGGTCTAATGCTCCGTCGAGGTACGCGGTGATCAGTTCGACCACCTCCTGGCACACCAGTGGTCGGCTCCGCGCGAACAGTGAGCGTAGCCGTCGCCGACGACGCGGCGACGCGGCGGAATCCTCAGCACCCATCTACTACCTCTTTCTCCTAGGCGTTGAACCGCAATTCTTGAGAAGCCCTTGAGCCGCATCGAGCCTAGTAAACAAGTTCCTGGAGCGGGCCCTGTGCTAACAGGCGCTCACTGTGGAAGGAGGTTGTCCCGGTCTTCGTGGAACTTGAGGTGGCGGTCGGTCACCTGAGGCCTGCCGGATGGTAGGTCCTCGGGTGAACCACCAAGTACACCTCGAAGAAGGAGCAAGGGACCGCCATGAAGACCGTACCTACTGTTCGCCTCGCTGACACGACTGACGCCGCCGTACTGCCCGATCTGCCGAAGGAGGTTCGGCTGGCGATGAGCGTGGCCGCTGGAATGGCGGTGATGGCCTCGATGTTCGACGCCGAACCTGTCAGCGCCGCCGCCTAGATTTCACCAATGGATCATCACCCAAATTCCACGCGACTCGGAACATGCTTAAGTTTGTCCGGTCTTACTGTTTCCGGCGCAGTGATGCTGGCAACCGCCAATTAGTTCGCGACGATATGGCCTCCTCGTGTCGCGTTGCAGTTGGCGGTTGAGCAGACTGCTGATGATGCAGGTGAGCCTGTTTGAGCCCCGATCAACAGGGCGGAGCATCGTCCGAAGCGATCGGAGAGGCTCCGGGCCACAGTCAATGCGGCGAACGGGATGTTGTAGCCGTCGACGAGCCACTGCAAGGCGGCGGTCGTGTCAGAGCAACGTCACGCTTGCGGGACGGTTAGGCGATGGGTCGACCGTCGGGTCAGTTCGCTGATCACGTCGCAATCCTTGTCGAGGTGCAGACGTTGCCAGTGGTCCCAGCAAGCGTCCACTCGGGTGTAGCACCGTTCTGCGGCGCTAGCGTGGAGCGCGAGCTGGCTGCGGTAGCCGTTTCGGTGACGGAGGACGCGACGGCGAACCCCACCCGACACCATCGTCACTTTGCGCGGGGTTCCGGCACTCTTGTCACAACGTCAGTGTCACAGGGTCAGCACTGCACGTCGACGTAGACAGTCATTACTTCAACGGTGGTGACGATGTCGCTACTGGACCCTGGTGCGCCGGAACCGGAGTCCATGCGGGTAACCATCTGGCCGGGCCGGACATTGACGACGGTGCACTCCGCCAGCGGCGCGACGCCACCCATCTTGTTGATGAAGACTATGTAGCCCTTGCTCTGCAGATCGCTGAGTGTGCTCATCGCGTTGGAAGGAGCGGCGTTTGAGACACCGCCCAGGCTGACGGCGGCGGCAATGGACAGCGCACCGGCAGTGATGGCGGTGATGGTTCGATTCTTCATGTCATGGCTTTCCATAGGGTGGATCGAGGCTGGTACAAACCAAGTGTTTGGATATCGCTCATCCGTTACAGTCGCGATGCCAAAGAGTGTCCGCGGTCACGTAATTCCCCAGGGGCTGCCGTCATGTAATTCCCCATGGTGGGACGCTGCTGGGAGTGGGGGTAGCCGGGCTGGCGGACGTTCATCGACACTGTCCACGACGTCTAACTGACCCGGCGTGGCTCCCGGGTCTCGGTGTGCTGAACACCAAACGTCGGCCTGTCTACGACAGGAGATCGGGATGCGCGTGCAGGCGGTTGTTGATGCCGTGCGGGACCGAGTCGGCGACGTTGGTGTGCGAGGGTGGGGTTGTCGAACCGGCGGAGCGGTTCCTCGCGCATCTGACTGCCATCGAACGCTCACCAAACACAGTGCGGGCCTACGCCCATGACTTGCGAGACTTCCTCGCATACTTGCGATTACGTGATATCGAGTGGAGCGGTGTGGTTCTCGAAGACGTGGGCAGGGTCGTAGCCTGGTTGCGTCTACCGGACAAAGCTCGCGGCAGTGACCGGGTCAGCTCGTTGCCGTGGGTGGAGGGCACGGTGTCGGCGGCGACGGTGAACCGGAAGCTGTCGGCGTTCGCGTCGTTCTACGAGTTCCATCACCGGCACGGTGTCGACGTGGGCGAGTTGTTGACCCGGTGGCGCCTGGGCAGGCGTGGCGGTTCGTGGCAGCCATTCTTGGCTCACCTCGGCAACCGCCCGGAGCGGCAGCGCACGATCGGGCTGCGTGCAGAGCAACGAGCTCCGCGATCCTTGAGCCCGTCTCACGGGAAGATTCTCACCGATGCGTGTGACCGGCTGCGTGATCGATTCCTGCTCACTCTGCTCGCCGGAACTGGCCTGCGGATCGGCGAGGCGCTTGGGCTGCGGCACGAAGATATCGATGCCCGGCGGCAGATGGTGGTAGTTCAGTTGCGCGCCAACGCTAATCACGCTCGCGCCAAGACACGGTTCCGCGAGGTTCCGGTCACCGCGGGGTTGATCCGCTGTTACAGCGACTACCTGCATGAGGAGCACAGGGCGCTGGACAGCGACTACGTGTTCGTGAACCTGTGGGGCGACCCTCGCGGCGAGCCGATGAGCTATGCCGGGGCATCGGCTGGTGCGGCGCTTGCGGGCGCGAACCGGGATCGAGTTTGCGCCGCACCACTTCCGGCACGGCTACGCCACCGATCTGCTGCGGTGCGGTGTTGCCCGGGAGATCGTGCAGAAGCTACTGGGCCATGCGTCGATCTCCACCACGCCCGACACCTACTGCCACGTCGACGTCGAAGATGATGCCCTGCGTGCTTTGGTGTCGGCCCGTACTCACCGACGTCGCGTCGGTGGGAACACCCCAGTGACCCCGCAACCCGCCGTATTCGATCCCGCCGCATTCGCCGGTCCGGACCGGACGGTGCGGGGGAGGATTCCGGGCCCGATGCCGGAAGACGGTTGGGTGGTGGATCAATTGACTCGTCCGTCGATCCAGACCGGGTTCATCGCTGCCGTGCGGCGTTGATCTTTTGCTGAGACTGCGACCAACCCCCGTGGGAGCGCCTGATATGGGGGGTGTTTTGTCAAGGGGGCAGGGTGAAGCGGCGGGCCGTAACCGTCGTCGCGGCCCGCCGCTTCGTTGACCGGATGCCTGTTCGGTGGTGTCGAGCGTGTCGATGTCGACGCGTGGTCAAGTCTGATAAGCGCGGGTTGGTTACCGCAGGACCGTGGTTTCGAGTCGGAGTTGGCAGCGTGTCTAGGATCGAGCGTGAACACGTTGCGGGGCAACGTGTTTGCTTATAGAACTGGCGCGGGTCACTCCAAGACGCTTGCCGACACCGTGGGCGGACCATCCGGACAATTGTGGGGGTGTCAGTCGTCGAGGACGGCCAACGACCAGCACCAGCCGGCCAGCTCCCGCGCGATCGCGGCGTTGGCGACCACCGGGCGTTTCTTGCGGTGATCGAACCCCGCCCAGCGGGTGTGCAGGCGGTGATTGGCGGCATGCCCACGGGCCTGGGCAACCTGCGGTGCAGCGGTCCAACGTTGGCGTAGATCACGGCTGGGCCGATACGGGGCGCGGTGATGCCAGGCCGCCTCCACCAGCAGGCGGCGGGCATGGCCGTTGCCGGTCTTGGTCACCCCACCCTGGCTGCGGGTGGCACCCGAGGAGTACTCGCACGGCACCAAACCCAGATAGGCACCGATCGAACGCCCCGTGAGTCGGTGCCAGTCACCGATCTCGGTGGCCAACCCGAACGCGGTCAGGGTCGAGACCCCACGCAGACATGACAGCCGCCGCACGACCGGGGTGAATGGGCTATTGGCGGCCATCTCGGTGATTGCCTTATCGAGGCGGTCGCGGCGATGCACGCAGGCGACCATCGCGTCGAGCGCAGTCTCATAGGTCAGTGTCAAGGACGGATCGTCGAAGTGCTGGCCACGCAGCCACAGTTCGTGCCTACCCGTCCAGGCCTGCCCTCCGTAATAGACGATCCCCTGGCGCAGAAGCAGTTTAGAGATCCGATGCCGCGCGGTCATTAGATCTGAGCGGCAATCATCGCGGGCCCGCACCACATCGCGGGCCGCCTCCTGGACCACGCTGGGCACCGCGACCTCCACGATCTGACCCAAGTGCAACAACCGGGCCAGATGCGCGGCATCGCGGGCATCAGTTTTGACCCGATCCCCAGCAGGGCGCTGCAACTTCGACGGCGCCGCCACCCGGCAATCGATACCTGCCGCACTCAACGCCCGAGCCAGCCCGAACCCCGTGGGGCCCGCCTCATAGGTCACCGCCGCCGGAGCGGGCAACCCTCTGATCCACTCCAGGATCTCGCGGTGATCCGGACACAACCGGCGCCCGAACACCTCACCGGTGTCGCCATCCAATGCGCACGCCACCACCGATCGCGCGTGCACATCCAAACCAATGCTCGTACGCTGAACCTTCACTGGGGCCTCCTACAACCGCCAATTCTGTGGCTCTACCTGCCAGGACCTGATTCCTGTCGGCAACCCACGATCACATGCGCGAGGAGGCCCCAGCCCCCATACGGTCTAGGTCGCCGGCAAACACCGCGCGCAATGACTCCTTCATGTCGTAGGCCCGGACCAGGGCGCCGCCCTCGCGTTTGAGCTGGGCGAGGGTGGCTTTCTGGGTGTCGGTGAGCTTTTCGGGGTTCTTCAGCAGCGCCCAGCGGGCGCCTTTATAGGTGCGGGCGATCTGCTTGTTCGACAGCTTGCGGGCGGACTGCCAGACCTGGCGGCGGACGTCGTCGAGGGCGTCAGTGGCAAGTTTCACGACATGGAACGGATCGAAGCAGATCACCGCCTGCGGGGCATGTGTCCGAACGGATTTCGCGAATGCCGGGCCGAGGTCCATCGACACCGCCTCGATCCGTGCGACGGCCCCGGCAGGCAGGGCGCTGGTAAAGAACTTGTCGAGGGTGGCGGCGTTCTTGCCGGGCGCGCCCCACACGATCTTGCCGGTCGCGTGGTCGGAGACCAGCGTCAGGTACTTGTGATGCTTGCGCCAGGAGATCTCGTCGACGCCGATGTCGACCAGGCTCGCCAGGCGGTCGTCGTCGAGCCTCTCGGCCACGATCCGCGCGCACATCGTCCCGACGGTGCGCCAGGCGACACGGCAGAACACCGACACGATCTTCTTGTCACACTTGGTTGCCAGCCAGACGACGAGCTCCTCGAAGTCGCGGGTGAACCCCGATCCGGGCCGCGCGAACGGCACCGATTCGGCCAGCACGCCGTGCTCGGGGCAGCGCAACCGGCGTCGCCGCAGCTTGAGCACGCAGACACGCCCGCCCAGGTCCAGGTGCCGCCACGCCGAGTCCACGGCCCGTGTGTCGTAACGGTGCCGAGTCCGGAAATCGCAATGCGGACAGGACATCACCCGTTGCTGCGGACGCACCCACACCGTCACCGCGTCGCCGAACTCGACGTCGCGGACCGCCGTCTTCGGCAGGTTGAGGACGCAATTGAGTAACGTGGTGGCGCGCACGGGCAGGCTCCTGGATCCAGGACTCCGGACATAGCTCACTACATGTCCGGAGTCCTGGGATCGGTCGTGTAGGAGCTTTCGAACCTATGGGGCTGCCCGTGCGCCCATCCTTTACGCCACGCGAGACGTAGCACACCCCACCCGACCCACATTCATGGCAATAGAGCCCAAGAACGCAATGTCTTCATGCCAAACTCATATCGTGCCTCGATTTCACCAAGCTTCGCCCATATTGACACTAATGAACGGTGCCGCCAAATGGCAGGGCGCCGCAATCAAAAAAGGCCGTGAGGCAATTGAGTAAATCGTCTTCACGGCCTTCGCGGTTTTTTGGAAAGGTGAGCTGTAGCTCGCTGGCGCCGCGGTCCTCAATCATCGAGAATCAAGGGCCACGGTGAGGAAAACTCGCCGTATACCTTTGGGGATGACACTGGGGGCGGCATCACTGCGATGGCGTTGTGGCCTTGTTTGGTCGTGGTCGTGATCGTGCCCGATTCCGTGGTGGTGCTCGGATTCGCGGCGGACGCGATTGGCGTCGCGGCGATCGCCGCAGCTGCCGCTCCCATTACGAAGACCATTGAGATTTGACGTACGTTCATTTGCTTTTCCCATCCTTAGTGGTGTGAATCGAAGTATTCGCATCCGGCACTGAAGTGCCGAATTCCAGAACTTCCGTTCTTGCTTACAAAGTCCAACCTACCGGCCCAGAAGGTTTTGTCCCGCGGCTCATTCGAAACACATATATTTGTGCTCTCGCAGTATTGGCAGCTAACTCACTAGGGGTCGTCGGCGTCGACGCCACTGCTTCGATAAGCCGCCTGCCGCATCAAGTCGTCATGTCTGAGTTACACCGCTGGGTCAGGCGTCAGGCCCCAACCGGTGCGTGCGGTGGCGAACGCGGTCTGACGAGGATCAACCACCGAGAGGTCGGCGACCGGAACTGACCTGCGAGAGTCCCCGGGCTGGACGCCGATCTCGCTTTGCGGGTCTACACCACACGACGCGGGTCATCCTGTCGCGCACGCCGACGTCAGGTGGCTGCTCTCAGGCGTGCAGTTAGTGTGCTGAGCGTTCGGTGTCCAGCGGCATGTGGGCAAGTGCCAATGGCCGTACTTGAACGTCATTGGTCTCGAGTATCGGAAGGAACTCGACGTCCCGCATCGGAATTTTTCAAGGTGGATGAGTCCAGTGGGTGTTAATTAGGCGGCTGTTGTGTCGGGCTCCTGGGTGGCGTCTTGGGCTGGTCGGTTGATCCATACGGTGTCGGGTAGATCGAGGATCTTCGGTGCGCCGGTGGTGCC
>JBBRTH010000018.1:0-86355 GCA_038244615.1 Mycobacteriales bacterium
AGGCTTTCGCCCATTGTGCAATATTCCCCACTGCTGCCTCCCGTAGGAGTCTGGGCCGTATCTCAGTCCCAGTGTGGCCGGACACCCTCTCAGGCCGGCTACCCGTCGTCGCCTTGGTAGGCCATCACCCCACCAACAAGCTGATAGGCCGCGGGCCCATCCCACACCGCAAAAGCTTTCCACCACAAGACATGCATCCTGAGGTCATATTCGGTATTAGACCCAGTTTCCCAGGCTTATCCCAAAGTGCAGGGCAGATCACCCACGTGTTACTCACCCGTTCGCCACTCGTGTACCCCGAAGGGCCTTACCGTTCGACTTGCATGTGTTAAGCACGCCGCCAGCGTTCGTCCTGAGCCAGAATCAAACTCTCCAAACAAAAACAACCCACACCCACAGGCACAGGCAGAATCCGAATCAGAACAATTCGACCCAACAAAAAGACACCAAAAACTGGCATCAAAAAAACAACCACCCCAAGCAAGACAGGAAGACGAGGAGTCCCCCCACAAAAGATGGCAAAACAAACAAACAAAAACCACCAAACACACTATTGAGTTCTCAAACAACACACCCACTCGGCCGCACAAAACCCGCGGCGAGAGCCGCTGGCCGTAGTGCGGACGATGAGGACAACCACCGAAGTGGACTTCCCTCTGGGATGCCGTCGCGCTCAGCGGCTTGACCGCGTCACGACGACCTGTACCAAGTTACGTGCCGGATAACGGAGAGTCAAATTGCCTGGTAGATGGCGTGTCCGGCAGAAGTTTAGGCCTCGAGCGTCCGCTCAACCCCAGCCACATTGCGCTTGCCGCGCCGCAAGACGAGCCACTTGCCGTGAAGGAAGTCCCCCGACTCGGGCGCCCAGTCATCCGTCTCGACCCTGACGTTGTTGACGTACACGCCGCCCTCGGACAGCGTGCGTCGCGCCTCGCCCTTGCTCTTCGACAGACCAGTGGCCAGCAGGAGATCGCCGATCCCGTCGGGAACACCCGGCTTGAGCTCGGCGACCGACGTCTCACGTAGCGCGGCGGCCAGCGTCGATTCATCCAGCTCCGCCAGCTCGCCGCGGCCGAACAGCGCCTGGCTGGCCAGTTCGACCGACTCGGTCGCAGCCTGCCCATGGACCAAAGTGGTGAACTCCTGAGCGAGCCGCCGCTGCGCAGCACGCTCGTGAGGTCGGTCGGCGGTCACAGTCTCGAGCTCGCCGAGTTCGTCGGGCGATAGGAACGTGAACCACCGCAGATAACGAATCACGTCCGCATCGGCGGTGTTCACGAAGTACTGATACCAACCGTAGGGACTCGTCATCTGCGGGTCGAGCCAGAGACTTCCGCCACCGGTCGACTTGCCGAACTTCGTCCCGTCGGCGGCCGTGACCAGCGGAACCGTCAATGCGTGCACCGTCGCACCCAGCTTCTGACGGACCAGACGAACGCCGGCGATGATGTTGCCCCACTGGTCGGAGCCGCCGATCTGCAATGAGCAGCCGTGCTTCTGATGCAGTTCGACGTAGTCGTTGGCCTGCAACAGCATGTAGCTGAACTCCGTGTAGGAAATGCCCTCGCCGTCGAGGCGCCTACGGATGGTGTCCCGATCGAGCATCACGTTGACGGAGAAGTGCTTGCCAACGTCGCGCAGGAAGTCGATCGCCGACAGCTGCGACGTCCAGGCCAGATTGTTCTCGACGACCGCGCCGGTGGGCGAACCGTCGAAGTCGACGAACCGTTCGAGCTGGCCACCGATTCGGTCAGCCCACTCGGCCACGGTGTCGTCGGCGTTCAGACTGCGTTCGCCCGCGTCCCGCGGATCGCCGATCATTCCGGTGGCGCCGCCCGCCAGCACTATCGGACGGTGCCCCGCGCGTTGGAACCGCCGCAACGCCAACAACGGCACCAGGTTTCCAGCGTGCAGGCTCGGCGCCGTCGGGTCGAAGCCCGCATAGACGGTAAGTGGGTCCGCTGCCGTCGCGTCGGCCAACGCCGCACGGTCGGTGGACTGCGCAATCAAGCCGCGCCAGTCCAGTTCGTCGAGGATGCCGGCGCCCTGAGAAGTCACGGGCCAATCCTCCCGCATCAATCGCTCTCGCCCGGGGCGGGTGCCCGGGGGCTGCGACGGTACGCCGACACCTCGGGGCATTCCGCCAGCCAGAACCGCCACGGTCGGTCTGCGGCCCTGCTCACACCGACGCGTGGGCCGCTGACGACGGGCCGGGAAGGCGCGAGTTCGAGTCGCACGGGGCCGGGGCCGTCGAAGAGGTCGATCCCGTTGTCGTCCATGGTGATTCCCAGCGCCGAACAGAGATTTCCGGGACCACGGGCCAACGCCGCCGAGGTCACGGCACCGCGACGGGCGTGGGCGACGTCGGCGCCGTCCGTCACCACCGCGGCACGCAGAAGGACGGCGGCGGCCACGCCCTCGTCACCGCAGACGACGTTCGCGCACACGTGGATGCCGTGGCTGCGGTAGGCGTACATCCGGCCCGGCGCGCCGAACATGACGGCGTTGCGTCCGCCGCGACCGCGGAAGGAATGCGCGGCCCCGTCGGGCCATGGTCCATCGGTCGGGCCGCCGTACGCCTCGACCTCGACGACCACCGCGGAAGCCCCGCGGCCGGTCAGCACGGCTCCGACCAGCAGTCGAGCGGCCGACGTCGGGTCGATGGCCAAGGGTTCCGCGCTCACGAATGCGATTCTGCCCGGCGCTCTTGACTCTAGCTACCCATGGGGAGGATATTCATCATATGATGACTTCATCGTACGATGAATTAAATCGACATGGCAGTGAACCCGCCGTCGCCGTCGACCATCTGACGGTGGTCCGCGGCAAACGCACGGCCCTCGACGACGTCTCGGTACGCATCGCCCCCGGCACCATCACCGGCGTGCTCGGCCCCTCCGGCTGCGGCAAGACCACGCTGATCCGCAGCATCGTCGGCACCCAGATCGTCGCCAGCGGCACGGTCACCGTGCTCGGGCGACCCGCGGGCTCCGCGGAACTACGGCACCGCGTCGGTTACGTCACCCAGGACCCCACCATCTACGAGGACCTCCGCGTCATCGACAACGTGCGCTACTTCGCGTCGCTGTATGGCTCCGGCGCGACGGCCGCCGACGAGGCCGTCACCAACGTCGGACTGGACGACCATCGAACGGCGTTGTGCGGCAACCTCTCCGGCGGTCAGCGGACGCGTGCCTCGTTGGCCTGCGCACTGGTGGCGCATCCCGACCTGCTGGTACTCGACGAACCGACCGTCGGCCTGGACCCCGTGCTCCGAGTCGACCTGTGGGAACAGTTCCACCACCTGGCCCGCCGCGGTACGACGCTGCTGGTGTCGAGCCACGTCATGGACGAGGCCGAGCACTGCGGGGATCTCCTGTTGCTGCGAGAAGGCCGCCTGCTCGCCCACACCACGCCGACGAGACTACGAGAGGACACGGGATGTCAATCACTGGAGGAAGCGTTTCTGTCCGTCATTCGCCACAGCACCGCACCCGCGCTCGGCTGAGCCCGCAGGCCTATCTGGCCACCACCGGGCGAATCCTGCGGCAGCTGGCCGGCGATCACCGCAGCGTCGCGATGATCCTCGTCGTACCCGCCCTGATCATCACGTTGATGTACGTCATGTTCCAGGACGTGCCGCACCGACCAGGCACGCCGTCGCCATTCAACAACGCATGCCTGATCATGCTCGGGGTGTTTCCGTTGATCGTCATGTTCCTGATCACGTCGATCACGATGCAGCGCGAACGCGTCTCCGGAACGTTGGAGCGGATCCTCACCACTCCCCTGCGCCGACTGGATCTGTTGGCGGCCTACGGCACCGCTTTCTCGATCGCGGCCGCGGCGCAGGCCACCGTGGCGTGCCTGATCTCCTTCTGGATGCTCGGACTGGACACCGCGGGCAGTCCCGGCCTGGTGTTCGCGATCGCCATCATCAACGCCGTGCTCGGTGTCGGACTGGGGCTGCTGTGTAGCGCGTTCGCGCGCACCGAGTTTCAGGCCGTCCAGTTCATGCCCGTGGTCATCGCGCCACAGCTGCTGCTGTGCGGGATCATCGTCCCGCGCGACGTGCTCCCGGACTGGCTGCAGTGGATCAGCAACGCGATGCCGGCCAGCTATGCGCTCGAGGCGTTGAAGGAGGTCGGCGCTCATCCCGAGCTCACCGCCACGGCGGCGCGCGACATCGGGATCGTCGTCGCGTTCGCGGTGGTGGCGATGGGACTGGCCGCGGCCACCCTGCGACGCAGAACACCGTGAGCAGTTCGCGCCGTCAGCGCGCCGGCCGCCCTCCCGGCACCTCCGACACCCGCGAACGCATCCTCGCCAATGCGCGAGAACTGTTCGCCCGCAACGGTATCGGCAACACATCGATCCGTGCAATCGCAGCCGCCTCTGACGTCGACCCTGCGCTCGTACATCACTACTTCGGCACCAAGGAGCAACTGTTCGCGGCCGCCGTCCACATTCCGATCGACCCGATGCAGGTCATCGGTCCGATGCGGGAGGTCCCCGTCGAGGACCTCGGGCTGACCCTGCCGTCCATTCTGTTACCACTGTGGGACTCCGAGCTCGGCTCCGGATTGATCGCGACCATGCGCTCTCTGCTCGCCGGCGACGACGTCAGCCTCATCCGGTCGTTCCTGCAGGACGTGATCACCGTCGAGGTCGGCTCCCGGGTGGACGAGCCGCCCGGCTCCGGTCCGATCCGCGCTCAATTCGTGGCGTCGCAGTTGGTCGGCGTCGTGATGGCGCGCTACATCCTCGAACTGGAACCCTTCAAGTCACTGCCCGTTCAGCAGATCGCCGAGACGATCGCGCCGAACCTGCAGCGCTACCTCACCGGCGAGTTGCCCGGACTCGGCTAGGGTTCGCCGCGTTCCACCAACGCCGCGTGTTCAGCGTCGTCGGTGATGGTCACCGCTTCGTCGACCAGCAGCACTGGGATGCCGCCTTCGATGCGGTAGGACAGCCGCAGCCGCGGGTTGTAGAGCACCTCGTCACCTATGAGCAACAGCGGTCCGCGATCCTGTGGACATACCAGGAGGCTCCGTAGACGTTGATCGAGCATCGAGTCAGCCGAGCGGGATGTTGATGCCGCCGCCATCATTGGGATTGATCGCACCGTTGCCCCCGTTGCCGCCGATGCCGATGGTCGGCGGGTTGAGTGCGGGGCCACCGCCGCCGCCCCGGGAGGCCTGCCTGGTCTGAAATGCCAAGGTCGACTCGAGGGCCGCCACCAGCGGTGCCTGGTTCGGCCGCTTGTCCAGCGCGGCGACGATTGCCTGCTTGTTTGCGTTCGACGGGTAGTACCCCGCCTCACGCAGCTTGAGGACCTTGTGGATCAACGTGGACAGCTGACCGCCACCGGCTCCGGTGTCGTAGTTGGCCTTGATTATGGCGAGGGCCTGGTCTGCGGTCATCTCGGGGGCGGCCGTCGCGTCGTCGGGTGAAGCTGCCACAGTCGTGGGCTCTGCCCAAGCGGGCGCGGAGCTCCCGCCGGTCACGAGTCCAGCTGCGAGCGCGCCACTGGCCATGGCCCCGGCGACGGCGCGACGCCAGCCGTTCTTGCTCCGTGCCGCCATCAATCCTCCATCGTCGAGCGTGGGTGAGTTTCCGGCCCGACCCGGGTGGCCACGTACCGCCATCCGGAGCCTAACAAAGCGCGAAGATCACGGCAGCGTGTCACTCGCTTCACTCCTCTCGGGCGCCATCCCGGTGACCTCGGCGCGAACGGCAGCGGTGAGCCGCTTGTAGGTCCCGGTGTCAACGTCGAGGTACCAGGCATGACGGGACGGTTTGGGGATGCCTGCCGCGCGCAGCAGGCCGAGCAGTGGCCGGTACGTCGCGCTCAGCTTCATCCCGGGCACCACGTGGACGATGTCGGGCGCAGCGCCCACCGGAAGGACGGCCAGCGCCTCGTTGAGATCGGCCGTCGGGACACTGCCGCCCGGCCTCAGCATCAACGCCGAGACGGCGAGGTCGTGGCCACCGGCCTCCAGCCGATACGTCACCGCGAGATCGACCGCGACGATTCGTCCTACCGCGTCGTTGACTGCTGCACTGAACACGGGGCCGCGCTCGGTGCGGATGACCGACCCACGGTTGTCGACCAGCCAGTAGTCGCCGTCCTCATCGCGTCGGAACAGGTACTCGGTCGACACCCAGAGGTCGGCAGGTGCGAACACTCCGCGCTTGACCGACGCCGTCGGATCGACGGGACCCCGCGGGTGCGCCAGCAGAACACCGACCTCGTTGGTGCCGGCCAGCGCGACGAAGCCGCGGTCGTCTTCGAGGATGAGGTCGTCGTCGGGGTCATACGCCGCGAGCGCGACCTGCCCACTTCCCGGCAGCGGCCGGCCCTCGCTGCCGATCTTGGCGCCCGAGACGTTGGCCAACACGGCCTGTCCGTCGGTGGTGGCGAAGAACTCGACGACGTGCGCAGGCGCGAACTCCTCCTCGACGCGCTTCCACAAACCTGTCGGCATGCCCGAGCCGATGAACAGCCGCACCGGGTGGCCGCCTTGCAGCATGAACGCCGGATCGTCGATGACCTCGCGAAGCATCGCCCACGTGTAGGACACGACCGTGACGCCGTACTGGCGCAGTTCGTGGACGAAGCGATCCGGACGTAGACCCCTGGACAACGCGATGCGCGTGCCACCAACGACCGCGCCGCCCAGACTGACGAGCAGGCCGGACTGGTGATGCAACGGAGTCAGGCAGTACACGGTGTCGTTGGAGCCGAGGTTGGCAGCGGACGCGGTGCCGAAGGCCGACAGGGCCCACCTGAAGTTCGTGATCTGACGAGCGACGAGTTTGCCGCCGACCGTCGCGAAGGCGACGTAGGCCAGGTCCCTGGCGAAACCCGGGTCGGGCCGATACCAGCCGGGCAGCGCGACGACGTCGGGGTCGATCTTCTCCATGTCGACGACGTCGTCGTCCGCACCGAGGTCCAGTTCGCGCGCTTCACCGCCGCCCAGAACCAGCACTCGCAACGGGAGCTTCTTCGCGGCCTCGAGGTGAACGGGGTCGGCGATGACGTCAGACACCGCGCCGAGCCGGGCCGCGTCGGTCAGGTCGGCGTCGGGCGGCATCAGCACGGCGACCGCGCCGAGTCGCGACAGCGCGGCGATCGCGACGAGTGCGCTCGGCCTGGTCTCCATCAGCACGCCGACGTGGGCGCCCTGCCGCACACCGACGTCGATGAGACCGCGCACGACGTTGTTGATGCGGCGGTCCACCGCCTCGTAGGTGTGCACGCGCCCGTCGAACAGCAGGAACTCGCCGTCCGGCGTCGCACGCGCCTGCTCGGTCATGATCCGCGCGAGCGAGATGCGGGTGTGGTCGTTGACCTGCCCCAGCCGCGCCAGACGTGGGAGCGTGCGCGCGGTTTCGACGACCAGAGCGCGGGCCGACTTGTTGGCCGCGACGAAGGCGTCTGCCGCGGCACGGGCGACGCTGAACGTCATCTCCGCGGCCGCGCCTGCGCCGTGCACGATGCGGGTGGCCAACGCCACACCGGAGTCGTTGCTCTCCTCGGGCTGCAGCGCCATCGGCACGATGTCGGCGGGCTTCTCTCCTTCACCCGCGAGCCACTTCACCCACGCCGCGACCGTCGGCCACGTCTGGGTGGCTGCCTTCGATCCCACCACGAGGCCGAAATGCCCTGAGCGGATGAGGTATTCGTAGACATCGGCCCGCGGTGAAGCGCGCTTGATACCGCGGACCGACGCGGGCTGGCCGATGTCGTCGACCTCACCGACGACGGCGAGCACCGGGCATTCGATGTCGCTGAGCGTGACGAGGTCGCCCCGGATGGCGAATCCGCCGCTCATCATTCGGTTGTGGGCGATGAACTGCTTGAGCAGCTCGGCGATCGCCGGGCCAGACCACGCGATGTAGCCATCGGATGCGAGGAAGCGGCGCTGCTGCTCGCGCGGCAGCAAGGCCTCGCGGTCGTGCAGTTGACGCACGAAGTCCATCCGCGACTGGGCCGTCTTGATGGGGTCGAGCAATTGGAAGCCGGTGCGGGCTAGCCAACCCGGGATGTCGATGCGGCTGAAGACGTGGTCGGCCATGAAGTCCGCCGCACTGACGGCCAACCCCGCGGGCAGGTTCAGCGGCAGAGCGGCCAAGGTGTCGACGGGCGATCCGAACGCGACGATGCTCGCGAGATCCTTCGACCTCCGGTACGCGGCGGTCTGGTAGCAGAACATGCCACCCTGCGAGTACCCGGCGAGATGCACGTCGCGGTCGGTGAGAACCCTCACGGTGTCGATGGCTTCGCTGAGCGCGACCACGTGATCGGAGAGGTTGCGCTGCATGCCGCCCTCGATCTGATCGGGTGACCCGAAGTCGATCACCCAGGGATCGATACCCGTGGAGTGCAGGATGCCGACGGCGCCCTCATCGCGGGTGACGTCCCACATGTCCGCCGACATCATCATGGGATGCACCATCAGCACCGGTGGGCCGGCCGGCTTGGCGCCTGGCCTGCTGTCGGGCGGGAAGTACCGGCGCAACCGATACATCGGCACGCTCTCGACGATCTGGAAGGGTGACGGCACCGAGCCGGTCTCGAGGCCGCCGTAGCGCAGCACTTCCAGACCGTTCTGTGCGGTCGCCACCAACCGCCCCATGGGCCCGGTGATTGCCGAAAGGTCCACCACGACCGTCCCCTTTCGTGCGATGCGCGAATCCCCCGATACGACGTCATCATGGCACAGCGCGCTTGGGACTCCTCCCGGATCAGCCCCTATGATCGGCGCCTGATGGCGAACCTGATCAACCTCGAACGTGCAACCGTTCACTACGGCACGCGCACCCTGCTCGACGGCGTGAGCCTCGGCGTCGACGAAGGCGACGCGATCGGCGTCGTCGGCCGTAACGGCGACGGCAAGACGACGTTGTTGCAGATCCTGACGGCCACGCGCCCGCCCGATTCCGGCCGCGTCACCCACACGTCGGGGTTGTCCGTGGGCTACCTCCACCAGTCCGACGACTTCCATCCCGACGCAACCGTGCGGGACGTTGTGTGGGGCGAGCGAAGCGACGGGGTACGGGACGGAGTGGACGGAAGAGCCGACCACATCTGGGCGGCCGACGCCGAGACCAGGTCGGTGGTGGAGAACCTGCTGACCGAGGTCTCGCTGGATCGGGAGGTCAACAACCTCAGTGGCGGTGAGCGACGCCGCGTAGCGCTGGCCGCGATTCTGCTCGCTGGTCACGACGTTCTCGTCCTCGACGAACCGACCAACCACCTCGACGTCGAGGTCATCGGGTGGCTGGCCGGCCACCTCTCGAAGCAGACTGCCAAGACGCTGGTGGTAGTCAGCCACGACCGGTGGTTCCTGGACGAGGTGTGTACGCGCATCTGGGAGGTCCACGGCGGCGCCATCGACGCCTACGAAGGCGGTTACGCGGCCTACGTCCTGGCCAGGGCGGAACGTTCGCGGGTGGCCGCGGGCACCGAGGCTCGTCGCCGAAACCTGATGCGCAAGGAACTGGCGTGGCTGCGGCGGGGACCACCCGCACGGACGTCGAAGCCGAAGTTCCGCATCCAGGCGGCCAACGATCTGATCGCCAACGAGCCGGAACCGCGAGACTCCCTGGCGCTGCAGAAATTTGCGACAGCCCGGCTGGGCAAGGACGTGTTCGACCTGCACCGGGTGTCGCTGCAGGCGGGCGAGAAGCTGATCCTGGACAAGCTGGACTGGTCGATCGGGCCTGGCGTGCGCATCGGATTGGTCGGCGTCAACGGCACCGGAAAGACGTCGGTGCTGAAGCTTCTGACCGGGGAGCTGCCGCCGACGTCGGGCACCGTCAAGCGCGGAAAGACGCTCAGGTTCGGCTATCTCCGCCAGGCACTGGTCGAGATGGACGGAAACGAGCGCGTCCTCGACGCGGTCGAGAACGCCAAGCGGATCACCGAGCTCGCGGGCGGCAAGGAGGTCAGCACGGCCACCCTGCTCGAGGACTTCGGGTTCACTGGCGACAAGCTGACCACCCGGCTTTCGGAGCTCTCGGGTGGTGAGCGTCGGCGGTTCCAGTTCCTGCTCCTGCTCCTCGACGAACCCAACGTGCTGTTGCTCGACGAGCCGACCAACGACCTGGACATCGACACCCTCAACGTCATCGAGGACTACCTCGACGGTTGGCCGGGCACGCTGATCGTGGTCACCCACGACCGCTACTTCCTCGAACGGGTCAGCGACGTGACGTATGCGCTGCCCGGGGGCGGCCGCTGCGTGCTGCTTCCCGGGGGGATCGAGCAGTACCTTGCCGATCGCCCGACCGCCAACGACACCTCCGTGACCCGTCCGAACGAGCGCAACGAGACCGCCTCGGCGCGCGAGCACAGGGCGGGAAAGCAATTGTCCCGCATCGAGAGTCAGCTTAAGAAGCTCGACGAGCGGATCGCGAAGCTGCACCTCACCATGGCCGACGAAGCCGCCGACCACATGCGGCTCGGTGAATTGAACGCCGAGCTGAACGAGTTGATCGCCCGCAAGGAGTCCCTCGAGGAGGAGTGGCTCGAATTGGCCGAGGACTAGCGCCAGCCCTCCGCTGAGGGAAGGGCACCCTCGGATACCGCGGTGGCGAACTGGCGGTGATCGCGCTCGTTCTGGTCGGCGTACGCCGAGGCGAACGTGACGACCGCCGTCTCCACCCGGTCGCTGGTGCCCAGGTAGTCAGCAATGGCTGCAGCATCGCCGCTGCGGGCGTGCGCCCGCGCGAGCACCTCACCGCACAGCCCCGCGAAGTCAGACAACCGGTCGGCGATCGTCTCCCCCTTGGGAATGACCTTGCCGTCGCGGAACTGCCGGACGTAGTAGTCGTTGCCCTCGATGGTGGTCCAACCGACGAACATGTCGGTGGCGCTCTGAATCAACCTCTGGCCGTTGATGACACGCTGACCGTGGTGGGTGTACTCACTGCGCTCGGCGAACTGCTCGTACACCGATGGGCCCGCTTGCTTGATCTGCAGGAAGAACGGATCGCGGGTGCGCTGTTCCTCGAGCAGTACGAGGTAGACCCGCATCCCGACGCTGCCCACGCCGACGACCTGCCGGACGGAGTCGGCGAGGTCGAATCGCGTCAACAGGCTCCACACGTGATCCGGCAGCGAGTCACGGTAGGCGAGGAAGATCTCGTCGGGATCGGCATCCGCTTCGCCGAACGCGTGGGTGCGTAACGGTGGATCCTCGACGATCCTGCGACGACCGTCGACGACGGTGGTCATCTTCTTGGACGCCCCACGGCTGGTGCGCTTTCGCAACTGCGAGTCGAGTTGGCTGCCCACTTCGTGTGCGTCGTCGGGCGCCAGGTACTTCAGTAGGTCGTCGACAACGATCTTGTCGTACCAGATGTCGATCTCCGGCATCGACGCATAGCGGTGCATTCGCGCCGAGTAGCCGCGATAGGACGCAGAGACGGCCTGGCGACCAACGGATTCGGGCAGCCCGTGCGTGCGGGCCAGCACGACCAGCGATGCCGCCAGTCGTTTGACGTCCCACTCGAAGGGGCCGGGTAGCGTCTCGTCGAAGTCACGAAGATCGAAGGACACGTTGCGCTCGGGCGTGTTCCACAGGCCGAAGTTGAGGACGTGCGCGTCGCCGCACAGTTGGACGGTGATACCGGTGTTCGGGGTCGAGGCAAGATCTGCCGCCATCACCGCGGCGGCTCCACGAAAGTACGTCCACGGCGAGGCGGCCATCCGACCGTGCCGGATCGGCAACAGGTCCTGCGCACGAATCGCGTTCTGCGCCAGAACCGTCGCCAACGCATCGTGCCCGCGAGCGTCGGGATCCCAGGCCGCAATGCCGCGCCGCGGCACCACCTTCCTGGCCGCGCGCCCATCTCCGTTGTAGCTGCTGCGACTCGAGAGGGGCGACATCGATCAAGACTAGCCGCGCAGGCGAATCCAGAGTTGATCTGCGGTATCGCGCACGACCTGAAGTTGCTTGGCGACCTGCACCGGTGCCGTGCCACCGCGGGCGTCACGCGAGTTCACCGAACCTTCGACGGTCAGCACCTCACGAACCTCGGGCGTCAGACCGGGGTGAATGCCCGCCAGTTCGTCGTCGGCAAGCTCTTCGAGTCCAACACCGCGCGCCTCGGCTGTCCGCACCGCGGCACCCGCGGCCTCGTGCGCGACACGAAACGGCAACCCTTGTTGGACAAGCCATTCCGCAACGTCAGTGGCAAGCGTGTAACCCAGGGGTGCGAGCTCGGCCATCCGGTCGGCATCGAAGGTGAGCGTGCCGACGAGCCCGGCCATCGCGGGCAGTAGCAGCTGCAGCTGGGCCACCGAGTCGAAGACCGGCTCCTTGTCCTCCTGCAGATCGCGGTTGTACGCCAACGGTTGCGCCTTCAGCGTGGCCAGCAGGCCGGCGAGGTTGCCGATGAGCCGGCCGGACTTGCCGCGTGCCAGCTCGGCGATGTCGGGGTTCTTCTTCTGCGGCATGATCGAACTGCCCGTGGACCAGGAGTCGTGCAGCGTCACGTAGCCGAATTCGGTGGTGCTCCAAAGGATGATGTCCTCCGCCAGGCGGGACAGGTCGACCGCGATCATCGCGAGTACGAAGGCGGCCTCCGCCGCGAAGTCGCGGGATGCCGTCGCGTCGATCGAGTTGTCGGCGGCAGCGGTGAAGCCGAGGTCGGCGGCGATTGCGTCGGGGTCCAGGCCCAGCGACGAACCGGCAAGTGCCCCAGAGCCATACGGTGAAATAGCCGCGCGATCGTCGAAGTCGAGGATCCGGTCGACGTCGCGCAGCAGCGGGTGGGCGTGCGCCAGCAGGTGGTGCGCGAGCAGGATCGGCTGTGCCGACTGAAGGTGCGTCTTGCCCGGCATGATCTCGGTGGGATGTGACGCGGCTTGGGTGGCAAGTGCCCCGATCACGTCGAGCACACCGTTTCCGACGACCCGCATCGCGTCGCGCAGCCACATCCGGAACAGGGTGGCCACCTGATCGTTTCGCGAGCGACCTGCCCGTAGCCGTCCGCCGAGGTCGTCGCCGGCCCGGTCGATCAGGCCACGCTCGAGGGCACCGTGGACGTCCTCATCCCTCGGCAGTGGCGCGAAACTGCCGTCGGCGACGTCCTCCCCGAGCGCGGTGAGCCCGGCCAGCAGACCATCGCGCTGTTCCACGGTCAGCAAGCCGGCACCGAAGAGCACGAGCGTGTGCGCCTTGGACGCCTTGACGTCGTAGGGCGCCAGCACCCAGTCGAAGTGGGTCGACTTGCTCAAGGCGGCAAGGGCGTCCGACGGGCCGGCGGCGAACCGTCCGCCCCACAGCGATCCCTCGTTGGTGCTCATCTCAGGCCTCCGCGAGCGTGCGCGAACTGCCAATTCTGACCGGCGTGTCGTGTACCGACACGCACGCCCGCGGAAGGGGGGTCACGATCCGAGGTCCCGGCGGGCGGCGATCTTGGACGACAACCCGTGCACGTGGACGAAGCCCTTCGCGCTGGATTGGTCGAAGGTGTCGCCCTCGTCGTAGGTGGCGAGGTTGAAGTCGTACAGCGACTCCGCGCTGCGCCTGCCGTTGACGGCGATGTGCCCGCCGTGCAGAACCATGCGAATCTCCCCCGTCACATGCTCCTGGGTGGTCGCGACGAACGTCTCGAGGGCGTTCTTCAGCGGTGAGTACCAGAGTCCGTCATAGACCAACTCGCCCCAGCGCTGGTCGGTGGTCCGCTTGAATCTGGCGAGTTCGCGCTCCAGCGTGACGTGCTCGAGTTCGGTGTGCGCGGTGATCAGCACCATCGCGCCGGGCGCCTCGTAGATCTCGCGACTCTTGATGCCCACCAGCCGGTCCTCGACGACGTCGAGTCGGCCGACGCCCTGCGCGCCGGCGCGGCGGTTCAGCTCGACGATGGCCTCGAGCACGGTGACCGGCCTGCCGTCGATCGATACGGGTTTGCCCTTCTCGAAGCCGACGATCACCTCGTCGGGAGAGCTCCAGTTGACCGTGGGGTCCTCGGTGTAGTCGTACACGTCCTTCGTCGGCGCGTTCCAGAGGTGTTCCAGGAAGCCGGTTTCCACGGCGCGGCCCCATACGTTCTGGTCGACGGAGAACGGTGACCGCTTCGTCACGTTGATCGGGATGGCGTTCTCCTCGGCGAACGCGATGGCCTTCTCCCGGGTCCAGGCGTAGTCGCGGACCGGAGCGAGCACCTCGAGATCGGGTGCCAGCGAGGCGAATCCGACCTCGAAGCGCACCTGGTCGTTGCCCTTGCCGGTACAACCGTGCGCGACGATGCCGCCACCGTGCTGACGCGCCGCCTCGACCAGGTGCTTGACGATCAGCGGGCGGCTGATCGCGGACACCAGCGGATAGCGGTCCATGTACAGGGCGTTGCTCATGATGGTCGGTAGGCAGTACTCCTCGGCGAACTCGTCACGGGCGTCCACCACCACCGCCTCGACGGCGCCGCAGTCCAGTGCGCGGTGCCGCACGACCTCCATGTCCTCGCCGCCCTGGCCGAGATCGATGGCCACGGCCACCACCTCGCGCCCGGTCTCCTTGCCGATCCAGCTGATCGCCACGGAGGTGTCCAGACCACCGGAGTACGCCAGGATGACGCGTTCGGACATTGAATCGATCTCCCTAATTCAGTTCTTCGAGGGTGCTGGCCAGCTCGGCACCCGTCATGGGTTCACGCGCCACCACCAGGATGGTGTCATCCCCGGCGACCGTGCCGACGACGTAGGGCAGGGCGGAGCGATCGATGGCGCTGGCCAGGTAGTGCGCCGCGCCGGGCGGAGTGCGAAGGACCGCGAGGTTGCCGCTGGCGTCGGTGGACACCAGCAGTTCGCCGAGAAGCCGCGACATCCGTTCGGTACCACCCGAAACCCCGCGGACGGGGCTGCCGTCCTCCGGCACGATGTACACCCCGGTGCCACCGTCGGCGCCGCGCAGTTTCACCGCGCCGAGCTCCTCGAGATCACGGGACAGGGTGGCTTGGGTGACGTCGATCCCCTCGGAGGCGAGCATCGCGGCCAGCTCGCCCTGACTGCGCACCGAGTTCGACGACAGGAGCGTGACGATGCGCGCCTGTCGTCCCGCCCGAGTCGCTCCGGTCATTCCTCGGGTCATGACCGTTCCAGCAGCCACACCAGCAGCGCCTTCTGCGCGTGCAGACGGTTCTCGGCTTCGTCCCAGACGGCGCTCTGCGGTCCGTCGATGACGTCGTCGGTGATCTCGTGCCCGCGATGGGCCGGAAGACAGTGCAGGACGACGGCTTCCGAGTCCGCGAGCGTCATCAGCTGACCGTTGACCTGAAACGGCCGGAACGGACGGACACGGTCGAGCCCGTCGTTCTCCTGCCCCATCGACGTCCAGGTGTCGGTCACCAGGACGTCGGCACCGTCGGCGGCGGCCTTCGCGTCGGCCGTCACGGTCACGGTGGACCCGGTGTCGGCGGCACGGCGTTGCGCAGCGGCCACGAACTGCGTGGCTGGCTCGAAACCCGTTGGTGCGGCGATCGTGACGTTGATTCCCGCGGTGACGCCTCCCAGCATCAGCGAGTGCGCCATGTTGTTGGCGCCGTCACCGAAGTAGGCCATCCGCAGGCCCTTGAGGTCACCCTTGCGTTCGGCCAGCGTCTGCAGATCGGCCAGTACCTGGCACGGGTGGAACTCGTCGGAGAGCGCGTTGACGATCGGCACGGTCGAACCGGAGGCCATGGCGGTCAACCGTTCCTGGGCGAAGGTCCGCCAGACGATGGCGTCGACGTAGCGGGACAGCACCTGGCCGGTGTCCTCCAGCGTTTCCTCCCGGCCCAGCTGCGTGCTGCGTCCGTCCACCACGATGGCATGGCCGCCGAGCTGGGCGATGCCCATCTCGAACGAGAAGCGCGTTCTGGTGGAGTTCTTCTCGAAGATGACGGCGACGCCACGCGGACCGTCGAGCGGGCGCCTACTGAACGGCGCCTTCTTGAGTTCGGCTGCGAGAGCGAGGACTTCGGCCTGCTCGCCTGGCGACAGGTCGTCGTCGCGCAGGAAGTTCCGGACGCTCACGATGCCTTCCCCGAAATCTGAGCTGCGATGTCGAGGACCGCGGGCAACGCGGTGAGGAAGGCGTCGATCTGCGCGTCGGTCACGACCAGCGGCGGCGCCAGCCGAACGACGTCCGGCGTCGCGGCGTTGACCAGGAAGCCAGCGTCACGGGCGGCGGTCTCGACGGCCTTGCCGTGCGGCGCGGTCAGGACGATGCCCCGCAGCAGGCCGCGGCCCCTGACATGGTCGACGAGCGGATGCCCGATCGCCTCGATGCCGTGGCTGATGGTCTTGCCGAGGATGTCGGCGCGGGTGATGAGGTCGTCGTCGGCCAGCGTCTTGAGGACGGCCAGTGCCGCGGCGGTGCACACCGGATTGCCCCCGAAGGTGCTGCCGTGCAGGCCCGGCGTCAACAGTGTGGCCGCGCCCCCGATCGCCAGGCAGGCACCGATCGGTAGCCCTCCGCCCAGGCCCTTGGCGAGGGTGACGACGTCCGGGGTGATGCCGTCGTGCCGATGGGCGTAGAAGGATCCCGTGCGTCCCACCCCCGTCTGCACCTCGTCGAGCACCAGGAGCGCGCCGTGCTGCGCAGTGATCTCGCGGGCCGCGACGAGGTAGCCCGGTGGCGGCGTGACGACCCCGCCCTCCCCCATGATCGGCTCGAGGAAGACCGCGGCAGTCTGATCGGTGACGGCGGCGGCGAGTGCGTCCACGTCGCCGTAGGGAACGTGAGTCACGTTGCCGGGCAGCGGTTCGAAGGGCGCCTGCTTCGACGGCTGACCGGTGAGCGACAGCGAGCCCATCGTGCGGCCGTGGAACGCGCCCTCGGCGGCCACCAGTTCGGTGCGTCCGGTGAGTCGGGAGATCTTGAAGGCGACCTCGTTGGCCTCGGTGCCGGAGTTGCAGAAGAACACCCGCGCCGAGAAGGACGAAGCGTCGCCGAGATGGGCCACCAGCGCCTCGGCCAAGGCGATGCCCGGCTCGGTGGCGTAGAGGTTCGACGTGTGACCGAGCGTGTTCAGCTGCCTTGTGACGGCCTCGATGACCGCGGGATGACGGTGCCCGAGCACGTTGACCGCGATACCGCCGAGCAGGTCGACGTAGGTCTTGCCGTCGGCGTCGGTGACGACCGCCCCATCGCCGCTGACCAACGCGACCGGTGGCGTGCCGTAGTTGTCCATCATCACGGCCTGCCAACGCTGTTGCAGCCCTTCAGTTTCCGTCAACCCATTCCCTGGGTCGCTCCGCTCCAGCCCGCCGGTCACATCCTCACCTTCGTTCCCGATCCTTCGTCTGTGAACAGCTCGACCAACACGCAGTGTTCCACCCGGCCGTCAATCACGTGGGCACTGGGGACGCCCCCCGCGACGGCGCGCAGACACGCCTCGACCTTGGGCACCATGCCCGACTCCAGCGACGGCAGCAGTCCCGTCAGCGTCGTGACGTCGATCTCGCTGACCAGCGAGGAGCGGTCGGGCCAGTCGGTGTAGAGACCCTCGACGTCGGTGAGCATCAACAGTTTCTCGGCCGATAGTGCCTCGGCCAGGGCGGCCGCCGCGGTGTCGGCGTTGATGTTGTGGACCACGCCCGCCACATCGGGCGCGATCGTCGAGATCACCGGAATGCGTTCCGCAGCAATGAGATCCACCACGACCCTGGTGTCGACCGTCTCGACATCGCCGACCAGGCCGATGTCGGTGGCCACCCCGTCGACGAGCACACTGCGTCGCACCGCGGTGAACAGCTGGGCGTCCTCACCGGTGATGCCGACGGCGTAGGGCCCGTGAGCGTTGATGAGGCCGACGAGTTCACGGCCGACCTGACCGAACAGCACCATCCGGGCGACGTCGAGGACTTCCGGTGTCGTCACGCGAAATCCGCCCTTGAAGTCCCCGGCGATGTCGAGCTTCTTCAGCATGGCGCTGATCTGCGGGCCGCCCCCGTGCACGACGACCGGATGGATGCCGCAGTTGCGCAGGAACACCATGTCCGCGGCGAAGGCCGCCTTGAGGACGTCGTCGGTCATGGCGTTGCCGCCGTACTTGACGACGACGATCTTGCCGTGGAGTTGCTTGAGCCACGGCAGAGCCTCGGCGAGCACCTGCGCCGCATTTGGATGCTCTTCGCGCATGCGCTCATCGGCGGTTGGATGCTCTTCGCGCAAGCGCTCATCGGCATTCACGAGGAGTACGCCGAGTTCTCTTCGACGTAGGCGTGGGACAGATCGGTGGTGCGGACCGTGGCCTCGCCGGCACCGACGGCCAGATCGACGGCCACGGAGATGTCGGCGCCGGACAGGTCCACGTCCCGGGCCCCCGGCGCACCGGCGCCGTCGACGCACACTGGAACGCCGTTGAACGACACGCCGATCCGGTCCGCCGCCATCTCGACGGGCGCCATGCCCACCGCCGCGAGAACCCGGCCCCAGTTGGGGTCGGACCCGAAGATCGCCGTCTTGACAAGGCTGTCGCGCGCAATGACGCGGGCCGCAACGACCGCGTCGGCCTCATTGGCGGCACCTGTGACGGTGATGGCGACGCGCTTGGTGACACCCTCCGCGTCGGCCTGCAGTTGCGCACAGAGGTCATCGCAGACGGCCAGCACCGCCGCGTCGAGTTCGTCCTGGGTGGGGGTGATCTCGCTGGCTCCGGAGGCGAGCAGCAGCACGGTGTCGTTGGTCGAGCAGCTGCCGTCGACGTCGAGCCGGTCGAACGTCCGGGCCGCGGCGTTGCGCAGCGCTCGGTCGAGGGCGTCCGCGTCAGCCACGACGTCAGTGGTGATGACGCACAGCATGGTCGCCAGCGACGGCGCCATCATCCCGGCACCCTTGGCCATGCCGCCGACCGTCCAGAAGTTCTCGTGATGCAGCGCGACCTGCTTCGCGACGGTGTCGGTGGTCATGATGGCCTGGGCCGCCTCGGCGCCGCCGGCCAGACCGCCCGCCATCTCGTGCACGATGTCCTTGACCCCGCCGAGCACCTTGTCCATCGGCAGCCGGTCGCCGATCAATCCCGTGGAGCAGACGGCGACTTCGATGGCTCCGGTCTCGGTGCCCCAGTCCGACAGGGCGTTGGCCACGGCCTCGGCGGTCGCATGCGTGTCCTGGAAGCCGAGGGGCCCGGTGCAGGCGTTGGCCCCGCCCGAGTTGAGGATGACGGCGCGAAGACGCTTGGTGGTCATCACCTGTTGCGTCCAGAGCACGGGGGCGGCCTTCACCTTGTTGCGGGTGAAGACGGCGGCGGCGGCGTAGTCGGGGCCCTCGTTGAAGACCAACGCGAGGTCAGGTTTGCCGGAGGCCTTGATGCCCGCCGCGATACCGGTGGCGCGGAACCCCGACGGCGCGGTGACCCCCTGGGTGCGTACGAGTGTCACGGTGCCACCCCCACGATCGAGAGTCCTTCCGTCTCCGGCCAGCCCAACGCCAGGTTCATCGACTGCACAGCCGCCCCTCCGGTTCCCTTGACGAGATTGTCGATCGCGCACAGCGCCACCAGCACACCGGCGTCCACGTCGACGGCGACGGCGACCTGCGCGGCGTTGCTGCCGATCACCGACCCCGTGGTCGGAAGCCGACCTTCCGGGAGCAGGTGCACGAACGGCTCGCCGTCGTAGGCCTTCTCGTAGGCCGCCCGGACCTCGGAGAGCGAGGCGCCGGTACGGGCGGTGCACGTTGCGAGAATGCCCCGCGACGTCGGGATGAGGACGGGCGTGAACGACACGGTGACGTCCTCGTCGGTGACCGTCCGCAGACCCTGCACGATCTCCGGCGTATGCCGGTGCGCACCGCCGACGTTGTACGCCCTGGCCGAGCCGATGATCTCGGAGCCGAGGAGGTCGACCTTCGCCGCACGGCCTGCACCGGAGGTGCCACTCACCGCGACGACCGTCACGGCCGGTTCGACGAGGTCCTCGGCGAGGGCGGGCAGCAGGGCGAGCAGAGCGGCCGTCGGGTAGCAGCCGGGGACGGCGATGCGCTTGGTGTTCCGCAGCGCCTCCCGTCCACCGGGCAACTCGGGCAGACCGTAGGGCCAGCTGCCCGCGTGGGCCGAGCCGTAGAACCGCTCCCATGCGGCCGGGTCGGTCAGCCGGAAGTCGGCTCCGCAATCGACGATCAGGGTGTCGGGTCCTAGGCGATCGGCGACCGCGGCCGAATGCCCGTGGGGCAGGGCGAGAAACACGACGTCGTGGCCGGCCAGCACGTCGGCGTCGGTCGCCTCCAGGACCCGGTCGGCCAGCGGCAGGAGATGGGGATGATGCTCGGTCAGGCCGGTGCCCGCGCTGGCGGCGGCGGTCAACGCGCCGATGGTCAGGCGCCCGTCGGCGAGGGCCGGGTGGCCGAGCAGGAGCCGCAGAATCTCACCGCCCGCATAGCCGCTGGCACCCGCCACTGCCACTGAGGTCATGCAGCGATTTTGCATGGTTATGCGCTTGGGTGCAAATTCATTACTCAGCGGCGCTGAACTGCGCCAACTCGCGCGGTCGCCGCCTCGACCGCCGCGTCCCTCGACGCGCTGGCCTCGTCCTCGGTCAGCGTCCGGTCCGCAGCGCGGAATCGCAACGCCAACGCCAGCGACTTGTTGCCCTCGCCGACCTGCGGGCCCACGTACACGTCGAAGATCCGGACGTCCTCGAGCAACTCGCCCGCGCCCTCCCGCACTGCGTCGACGACCGCCTGCGCGGCGACGCCGTCGGCGACGATCAGGCTGACGTCCTGGAACACAGCGGGGAATGGTGACACCGCAGGGGCGGGCAATGGCTCGGTGACGGGGACGGCACTGAGGTCGAGTTCGACTGCGCACACGCCCTTCGGCAGACCTGTCCGCTCGATCACTGCGGGGTGCAACTGGCCGGCGTAGCCGATCACGGCGCCGCCGAGCAGGATCTCGGCACAGCGCCCCGGATGCCAGGGCAACTGTTGCGCGGCCCGGAACTCGAAGTCGACGTGGCATGCCCGCCCGATGATGCGTACCGCCTCGAACGCGTCCATCGCGTCGACGGGGCGACCGGGCCCCCACGGACCGGCAGGCTCCCGCATGCCGGTCAGGACGGCGCCGACGTGCAACGGCTGCCGGGGCAGCGCCTCGTCGATGATCGCGATCTCGGCCTCGGTGGGACGGCGATCGACCGGGAGCCGTTCGATCGCCTTGGTCTGCGGTGTCGCCAGGACCACCTGTTCGATGCCGAACAACGCGTCGTCGGGGGCGCCGCGAGACACGTTGCGCACCAACGCCTCCAGCAGCCCGGGCAAGAGCGTCGAGGCCAGCTGGGGCCGATCGGCCTCCAGCGGGTTGAGCACCCGCATGGTGGCGCGACGAGGATCGTCATCCCCAAGCCCCCAGGCGTCGAAGATGCTCGCGGGCAGGAATGGCGTCGGCAGTACTTCCACGAAACCGTTGAGCGCCAGCGACTTTCCGATCGCACGCCGACGCTTCTGGGCGGGGCTCAGTCCCCGTCCCGCCGGGGCGGTCGGCAAGATCGAGGGGATCTTCTCCAGACCTTCGAGCCGGAGCACCTCTTCGACGAGGTCGGCGGGCTGCTCGAGGTCGGTGCGCCAGCTTGGCGGAATGACGGTGACGATCCCGTCCGAAGCCGTCACTCGGCCCCCGACCTGGGTCAACCGCCGGACGGTGGTGCCCGCCCGGTAGTCGACGCCTGCCACTCGGTCCGGCAAGTCCTCCGGCATGCTGACCGGCGTGGGCGACCAGTCGACCCGCGGCGGCTCTCCGCGCCAGTCGGTGAGCGTGGGTTCGACGGTGCCGTTGGCGATCTCGGCCAGCAGGGTGGCGCAACGATCAAGGGCCGCAACGGAGATCGCGGGGTCGACCGTGCGCTCGTAGCGACGACTGGCCTCGCTCACCAGGCGCAGGCGGCGCTGGGTACGCGATACGGTCGCTGGATCCCACACCGCCGCCTCGAGCAGGACGTCGGTCGTGCTGTCCCGAACCTCGGTGTTGCCTGCCCCCATCACACCGCCGATGGCGGCGGTCGCCACGTCGTCGACGATCAGCACGTCACCGGGATCGAGGGTGCGCTTCACGTCGTCGAGGGTGACGACGGTCTCCCCCGGCTTGGCGAAACGGACGTCGAATCCGCCGGTGATGAGACTGCGGTCGTGCGCGTGCATCGGATGGCCGATCTCGAGCATCACGTAGTTCGTCACGTCGACGGCCGGCGAGATGGACCGGATCCCGCTCAGCAGGAGCCGGCGCTGCAGCCACCACGGTGACACCGCGGTCGGGTCGATGCCGGTGACGGGGCGCAGCCCGAATCGTTGGACGCCAGTGCCCGATTGGACGGTCAGCGGCCACGCCTCGCCCGTGATGGGCAACGGCGCGACGTCGGCAGGGTCGACGAAGTCGAGGTCGTAGGCGCACGCGAGCTCGCGCGCCATCCCGCGGATCGAAAGGCAGTAGCCACGGTCCGGGGTGATTTTCAGGTGGAAGACGACGTCGTCGAGGCCGACCACGTCGACCGCGGACTCCCCCGGCTCGGCGGTGCCGGGGGGCAACACCATGATTCCTGCGTGGTCACTGCCGAGATTGAGTTCGGACGCCGAACAGATCATCCCGTCGGAAGTGCGGCCGTAGGTCTTGCGCTTGGCGATGGTGAAGTCGCCGGGCACGTCGCTGTTGGGCAACACGGTGCCGGGCAACGCCACGACCACCAGATTGCCGACCGCGAAGTTGGTTGCCCCGCAGACGATGTCTCGATGCTCGCTCTCGCCCACGTCGACCTTGCACGCCCGGATCGGCTTCTTGAACTCGGTGAGCTCCTCGATCTCGACGACGCGGCCGACCGTCAGCGGACCCGATACCGGGCCGACGGGAAGGATTTCCTCGACCTCGTGGCCGATGCTGATGAGCGCGCGCTCGAGTTCGTCGGGCGAGACGTCCCATCCGGGAGCGCCGGCCTGCACGACGTCGCGCAGCCAGCTGTAGGGAACCCGCATCAGGCTCCGACCCCGAAGGGGAGGGAGAACCGCACGTCACCCTCGACCATGTCGCGCATGTCCGGAATTCCGTTGCGGAACTGCAGAGTTCGCTCGAGTCCCATGCCGAAGGCGAAGCCGGAGTACGCTAAGGGGTCGATGCCGCACGCGCGCAACACGTTCGGGTTGACCATGCCGCAGCCACCCCATTCGACCCAGCCCGGGCCACCCTTCTTGTTCTCGAACCAGATGTCGACCTCGGCCGACGGCTCGGTGAACGGAAAGAAGTGTGGCCGTAGGCGGGTGCGGCCCTGCGGACCGAACTCGGCGCGGGCGAACGCGTCCAGCGTGCCGCGCAGGTTCGCCATCGTCAGCCCGCGGTCCACGGCGAGACCCTCGACCTGGTGGAAGACCGGCGTGTGGGTGGAGTCGAGTTCGTCGGTGCGAAACGTGCGCCCGATCGACACGACGTAGACCGGCACCTCGCGTTCGAGCAGCGCACGGATCTGTACCGGCGACGTGTGGGTCCGCAGCACCTGTCGCGACCCGTCGGGGGCGACCTGGAACGTGTCCTGTTCGCTGCGCGCCGGATGATCGGGCGGGAAGTTCAGCGCGTCGAAGTTGAATTGCTCGGTCTCGACCTCGGGCCCCTCGGCCAGTTCCCAGCCCATCGCGACGAAGACGTCGGCAACGTGGTCGGTGAGGATCGTGATGGGGTGGCGGGCGCCGAGGGGTTCACGGGTGGACGGCAACGTCACGTCGATGCGCTCGGCGACCAGGGCGGCAGCGTCCCGTTCGGCTCGAAGCACCTCGATCCGCACGTCGAACGCGCCCTGCGCCGCTGTGCGGGCTTCGTTGACGCGGCGACCGGCGTCCGCCCGGTCGGTCTTCGCCAGCGCGCCAAGCGCCTGACGTGCCAACGCGATAGGTGACCTGTCGCCGAGATGCTCGGTCTTGGCGCGGGCCAACGCGTCCAGGTCGCCCGCCTGCTCGAAGGCCTCGCGGGCCGCGCCGACGGCAGTGGTCAGCGCCTCCTGCGACAGTCCCGACGAGTCCGGCTGATCTACCACCCGGCGATCATAGCGACGGGTGGGCGGTGACTCGCGCTACCCTCACGCCGTGATCATGCGATCCGTGATCGTTGCAGGTGTCTGGATCGTCGCCGTGCTCGCCGTACTGGCGGCCGCGTTCGTGTCCTGGTGGTGGACGGTGCCCGCGCTCGTACTGGTGGCTCTGGCTGCGCTGGGGACCTGGGACCTCGTGCAGACCAGGCACACGATCCTGCGGGTGTATCCGATCCTCGGTCACGTCCGCTTCCTGATGGAGATGCTCCGTCCGGAGATCAGGCAGTACTTCATCGAATCGAACACCGAGGCGACGCCCTTCGACCGGGAAACCCGCGACCTGGTGTACGAACGGGCGAAGGGCACCAAGGGGGACGAGCCGTTCGGCACCGAGCGCGACGTCAATGCCGTCGGCTACGAGTTCCTTCGCCACTCCATTCGAGCCCGCTTCGCCGAGACCCTCGATCCCAGGGTGCGCCTCGGCGGACCTGACTGCGCGCAGCCTTATGACATGGCGATGCTCAACGTCTCGGCGATGAGCTTCGGCGCGCTGTCCGCCAACGCCATCGAGGCCCTGAGCGCGGGTGCGGCACGCGGCGGGTTCGCCCACGACACCGGCGAGGGCGGCATCAGCCCGTATCACCTGCGCGGCGGGGGCGATCTGATCTGGGAGATCGGCTCGGGGTACTTCGGATGCCGCGACGCCGACGGCCGCTTCGATCCGGTGGCGTTCGGCGAGAAGTCGAGGATGCCGTCGGTCAAGGCAATCTCGATCAAGCTGTCCCAAGGCGCCAAACCCGGACTCGGCGGAGTGTTACCCGGTGCCAAGGTCAGCGCCGAGATCGCCGCCACGCGCGGCGTCCCGATCGGGAAGACGGTCATCTCGCCGCCATCGCACAACGCGTTCAGTACGCCGACGGAGTTCACGGCCTTCATCGCGACCCTGCGACTACTGTCGGGCGGCAAGCCGGTCGGCTTCAAGCTGTGCATCGGCGCGCGCACGGAGTTCCTGTCCATCTGCAAGGCCATTCTGGCGACCGGAATCGCCCCGGACTTCATCATCGTGGACGGTGGCGAGGGTGGCACCGGAGCGGCTCCGCAGGAGTTCGAGGACCACGTGGGGATGCCGCTGACCGAGGGCCTGATGCTGGTGCAGAACAGCCTGGTCGGCACCGGCCTGCGTGACCGCATCCGCATCGGCGCGTCGGGCAAGGTGGCCAGCGGCGTCGACGTCGTCAGCCGGGTATGCCAAGGCGCTGACTTCCTGATGTCGGCGCGCGCGATGATGTTCGCCGTCGGGTGCATTCAGGCCCTCAAGTGCAACACCAACCGCTGCCCCACCGGCGTCGCCACGCAGGACCCGTCCCGGACCCGCGCGCTCGACGTCCCCGACAAGACGACGCGGGTGTTCAACTATCAGCGTGCGACCGTCGCCAGTGCCGCACAGATCGTCGCCTCGATGGGACTCGACGGATTTCACGAACTCTCGCCGGCGATGCTGAACCGCCGCATCGAGGGCCAGCGCACCCAGACCTACGCCGAGATCTACGACTGGCTGATGCCCGGTGAACTGCTCGAGGACCCCCCAGAAGCGTGGTGCTCGGACTGGATCGAGGCATCCGCCGATCAATTCCGTTGAGGGCGTTGGTGATTGAGGAGACGTTCGGCGTCTACGCGTCGCGCCTGGGCTTCGGCACGGGTGATGCCCCGCCTTTGGCATGGTCAGGCCGGTGGCCGTTGGAATCGCGCCCTTCGCCGCTGACACAGCAGCTGTCGGTGCGCACAACCGCGGGAAGATCAGCAGGCTGCCCGGCCGGGTTGTGTACGTCTGGCCGCCCGGCGCCCACCACGCGACGGTGCCGTCGGGCTGCTGTTCGTCGTACCGGCCGCCCGGTCCCGACCAAGATGTCGTCAGCAGGTGATGATGGCGACTGGCCGAAGGGCGCTTAGCCTCCGATGGATGACTCAGCCGCTGGATCGCCGTGCTGACGTTGTGTCAGGCTGCCAGGTGCCACGACATGCTCAGGCTTGCGATACAGAAGTCGATCCGGTTCTTGATCTACCTACGCTCATTCCATGTCGGGTATTCGTGGTCGGGGTTCGTTCGGAGCAAGCCCACTGGCGGTATGGGCGATCAAGCATGTGGTGGCACCCGTGCACCGCTGGGTCTACCGCCGCACCGGCGGACGGATGTTCCGGTGTGGCGGCCTGAACCGCAACATTCTGTTGTTGACCACCACGGGCCGCAAGACGGGCAGGTCCCGCACGACTCCGGTGTTCTTCCTTCGCGATTCCGATCGGCTCGTCGTTTGCAACGTCAAGCCCGATTCCGAACGCACGAACCCCTGGGTCTTGAATCTGCGTGCCAATCCAACGGCCACAGTCCAAGTCGGCTCTGATGTCATCACGTGCGAAGCGTGCGAGCTTCACGGCCCCGAACTAGATCGCTACTGGCCGCAATTGGTCGAACTGTGGCCCGCCTACCGCGACCATTACCGGCGCAGTGGTGAGCGAGCAATATTCATGCTCGAACCTCGCGGTGAAGCGTAAGGAGTAATTGCGCTGCAATTGTGCTGCCCTGCCGTTGAACTGTTCATGCAGTGATGTCGACGGCTAAGCGAAGGACTTCTTTAGGGCGGCCACGGTCGCGCACATGGCTCTCCGAGATTGCGTCGGCCCCACAATCCTCAGGCTGCTTGCGAACCCCAGGGACCCGGCCTGTGGATGAATCGGCGACTGTGGATAGCCCTGGTCGACCTCGGGTAGCCCCCGCCGTGCCCTCAGAAGCGTGACGACCGTGCCCTGCAAACCCCCGGCGAGGCCGGAGGCAGCGGCCAGGGGCAGAACGCCATCAGTGCCGGAGAGCACGACGAACCCGAACGGGGCAGCGACGGCCAACAACAGCGCGAGCGGCCACGTCCACCGCCGCGGCGTCCCGAAGCGCGTCGCCACCACCATGCCCAGAATCAGTGCCATCAGGTGCCCGACGTCGGTGAAGTCCGTGCCGACGGTGACCACCGCCACCGCTGCGGCGAGCCACCACCCGATCCACGTCAGACGCCAACTACGGGGGCCGGGGTGAGGGCCCCGAGCACGGCCGTCGCGCCATAGCTCATGCCGACGTCGGTCGCCTTGGCGACGCTGACCGGCAGCCAACCGTTCGTCACGGCCGCCGTGAGCCCGACGGCTACGAGCAGCGTGGCACCCACGTGCCCACCACGAACGCCACCATCAGCCGCCCGCTGCGCCACAGCAGTTCGCCCAGGCCGGGCAGCCAGGAGACGACCGGCCCGGCATCGACGACGAATGCGCTGCCGAGCAAGGTGCCGACGTGCCCGTGACTGAGGTTGTGCAGATTGGTACTTGCGTGCTGGATCACCCGGTCCTGGAGGCCGGGCCGAGTTTAAGCAATGTGGTCGTGACGGCGACCAGGACGACGGCATAGCTCACCGTGACCCGAATGCGGGCCACCCGAGACGACATTGCGAAGAACATCGGGACCACTATGCCCCCGACGCCTCTTCCTCGACGTCCTCTGAACCTGGCAGACCCCTGCGAGGCTTCACCGAGTACATGGTGAGATCGTCGGGAACGCCGGTCACTCTCGCCGAGAACAGTTGCTTGCGTACGCGTTTGACCGTGATGCCCAATGATTCGAAGTCCTCGTCCGAGATACCCGCGAGGGTGACGTTGGACACGACCAGCCCGCCCCGGGTGGCGCGGTCCATGACACGCGCGGCCACGTTGACGTCGACTCCGAGCCAATCCGAACCGATGCGCTGCGGCCGGCCGGTGTGGATGCCTGCCCGCATCATTGGCGTATAGCCGCCCACCTCAACGGATTTGACGGCTTCCAGTGAGTTCAGAACCGCGCCCACCGCGGTTGCGGGATCGGCGAAGACCGCCATCGCGCCGTCGCCCATCCGTTTGACGATGTGTCCACCGGCCTCCAGAAGCGGCGGTTCCGTTACCTGGGTGACGCGCCGGACCAGTGTCAGCGCGGCGTCGTCCCCGGCACGAAGCGACCAGTCCGAGAACCCGACGAGATCGGTGAACACCAGCGTGACCTCAGGGCTCGCCCGTCGACCGGAGACCCGCTCCGTGAGGGCCTGCCACACCTGCAGACCCGCCAGGCTCACCTCCCGCGAGGCCGCGTAGCGGTCAAGGATGCGGTCGGCGGCACGCGCAACTGCCCGCGGTCCGCCAACGCCGGCCGCGGACAAGGGATCCCCGAAGTCCGGATCACCGGGCAGGGCCCGACGAGCACGCCTCACGAAGGCGATGAAACCGGGATTGTGGTTGCCGATCTTCAGCCACGATAGCGGGCCCCCGGGACTGTGGCCGGACCGTTCCCCGAACGATTCGCCATCCACGACGGCCAGCCTAGGTGTCGCGTCTGAGGGCAAGCAATCACCGCCGCCCGGCCTGGGGGCCCAGCACGACGAAGCCGCTGGTCGGCTGACCTTGACCGCAGGTCCTGGGACATTGCTCACAGCAATACCGCTCGACCCGTGGGTGGGCCGATGCCATCGCGTTGCGTCGACAACGCCTGCCGTCGCCCGTGCCACGTGCACCTGTCCAAATATCTGCAGGTCACGACGGCGTAGCCGGCAGATGCGCGCGGGATACCGATGCGTAGCGCGCCGCCGAACAATGGTGGACAACGGGTGTTGTCACGAATACTTTCGGCGGACGACCCGTGGGCTTGAAACTGCGCGAGGACACGATGACCGCGAGATCAACGACGACCGCCGATCCACTCGGCCCCCATTTTTTGACGTGGAAGTACTTCGGCGACCGCCGCACGGGGATGCTGGGCGTCTGGATCGCGCCATCCAGAACATGTACCCAGAATCGGCGCAGGCGTCGAAGGACCATTCGATCCTGCTGCGGGAGCCGCTGCAGCGGGTCGCCAGGTCGGTCTGCCGATCATGGGCGTGGCGTATGACGGCGACCGCGTCCAGCGGTACCGGACTTCTTCTCGATTCGGATCCCCAAGCCGTGGTTCGTCGCGATGCCGACCCCGGTGTGGGACCTGCTGTTCAAGCCGCCAGCGGTCGATCGCCGCCGGCCTCGTCGACCCTGCGGTCCGCGAGAAGGCCGGCATGCGCTGGACACCCAGTGACGAGGTGGTGCTGCGGCTGTTCGGAAAGCTGGTGCAGATGGCGTTCGTAGCCATTCCCGACGAAATACGGCTCCACCCAGGGGAATTGGCGGCCCACAAGCGATCTTCCGGTCGCTCCCCGTCGATGCCCCACTGGTCGAGCCGCCGGGCTTCATGGGTCCCCCACGCAATCGTAGGGGATTGCCCGTGCACTATGTGCCTGGTGGCAAGTCGATGATCGAACGTGCCGGATCCCTGGTGCAACCCACGTTCTCCCTCGCTGGCCTGCGCCCGGCGCGCGGTCGGCACAAGCCCGGAAAGGCAGCCTGAACACATGCTCGAATGGTCAGACGTCGACATCGCCGTGCGCGATGCGGTCCGTGAGTTCGTCGACAAGGAGATCCGGCCGCACGTCGACGACCTCGAGAGCGGCGAGATGGCGCCCTATCCGATCATCCGCAAACTGTTCTCGGCCTTCGGCATCGACGTCATGGCCAAGGAGTCGTTGGAGAGGCGACTGGCCAAGATGCGCGACGGCGGGAGTTCGTCCGATAGTTCTACGTCCGGTGGCGTGTTCGGTGGTGGCGGCGAACAGGCGGGCATGGGCTTCGTGCTGATCAGCGAGCTGTGCCGGGTCAGCATGGGCGTGGTGACGGGAATGGGTGTCAGCCTGGGCCTGACGGTTCCGACGATCGCATCGCGCGGCACGCTGGCACAGCAGGAACGCTGGCTTCCCGGCCTCGTCACCTACGAGAAGGTCGGCGCATGGGCGATCACCGAGCCGGACTCGGGTTCCGATGCGTTCGGCGGCATGAAGTCCTACGTCGTGCGCGACGGGGACGACTACATCCTCAACGGGCAGAAGACGTTCATCACCAACGGTCCGGACGCCGACGTGACGGTCATCTATGCGAAGCTGGATGAGGGCGATCCGGCAGTCAGCAAGCGGGACCGCAAGGTTCTGACGTTCGTCCTCGACAAGGGCATGGACGGATTCGTTCAGTCAAAGCCCCTCCGCAAGATGGGTATTCACAGCTCGCGGACCGGTGAACTGTTCTTCAACGAGGTACGCCTCGGCCGCGATCGACTGCTGGGCGAGGCCGAGGACAACGAGAAGGGCGACGGCCGCGACAGCGCCCGCTCGAACTTCTCCGCCGAGCGCATCGGCGTCGCCGCGATGGCGCTCGGGGTGATCGAGGAATGTCTGCGCCTGTCCGTCGACTACGCCAAGTCGCGCACGCTGTGGGGTCGGGAGATCGGCCAGTTCCAGCTCATCCAGCTCAAACTGGCGAACATGGAAGTGGCACGAATGAATGTGCGCAACATGCTGTTCCGTGTCATCGAAGCTTTGCAAGCGGGCACGCCGATCTCACTACCCGAGGCGTCGGCGATGAAGTGGTACTGCTCGCAAGCCGCCACCGACGTTGCCATGGAGGCGATCCAGTTATTCGGCGGAAACGGTTACATGACCGAGTATCGCATCGAACAACTGGCCCGCGACGCCAAGTCGCTGATGATCTATGCCGGGAGCAACGAAGTCCAGATCACCCACGTCGCACGGGGACTACTTAGCGGCTAGCGCGCGCACTTTCATACAGGCAGATCGCGGCTGCCGCAGCGACGTTGAGGCTCTCGGCGCTCCCCGACATCGGGATGCGTACCCGGGCGTCGGCAAGCGCGGCGACATCGGGCGCCAGTCCGTGGGCCTCGGCGCCGAACAGCCAGGCGGTGGGTACCGACAGGTCTGCGTCGTCGAGGGACAGTTCGCCATCGAGGGTGGTAGCCAAGACACGCAGGCCCGCGGTGCGTAGATCGTCGACCAACGCTGCAGTATCGGCCACTTCGAGTACCGGCAACGCGAAGATGCTGCCGGCGGACGCGCGCAGGCACTTGCCGTTGTAGGGATCGACACTGTGCCCGGCCAGGACCACAGCATCGGCGCCCATGGCGTCGGCGAGTCGGATCAGCGTGCCGGCGTTTCCGGGCTCGGAAGTCTCGACGGCCACGGCGACCAGACACGGCGAGTTCGCCAACACGTCGTCCAGGCTCGGCGTCGGCATGGCGCATACCGCGACCAGTCCAACGGGAGTCACCGTGTCGGACAACGACTTCGCCGCCTTGTCGGTGACGAAATGAACGGGCGTCGAGCGCAGGAGCCCGTCGAATCGGCTGTGCGCGGACTCCGTCACATAGACGTCGGTGACCAGTCCGCGTGCCAACGCGGCCTCGACCATGTTCGAGCCTTCGGCCAGGAACAGGCCGGTACGTTTACGACCCACATGGCGGAGCAGCTTGGCTGCCGCGACCACGCGGGCCGAACGTTCGGTGAGCGCTGTCCCGATTCCCCGGTCGCTGCGCTCCTGCTCTCCGTCGGAGCCGATTCCCCGGACGCTGCGCCCTCCCCCGCAAGTGGGGGGACCCCCAGCCCCGCCGGGACTCAGGCGGCCTCGCCTGACGGGGCGTTGACGTCCTCGGGAAGAGCGGCCCTGGCGACCTCGACCAGCGCCATGAACGCGGCCTCGTCGCTGATGGCGATCTCGGACAGGTTCTTGCGGTCGACCTCGACGCCAGCCAACTTCAGGCCCTGGATCAGCCGATTGTAGGTGATGCCGTTGGCGCGGGCCGCAGCGTTGATCCGGGTGATCCACAGCTTGCGGAAGTCGCCCTTGCGGGCCTTGCGGTCGCGGTAGGCATAGGTCAACGAATGGAGCTGCTGCTCCTTGGCCTTGCGATAGAGGCGCGACCGCTGGCCGCGGTAGCCCTTCGAGGCCTTCAGTACGGTACGCCGCTTCTTGTGGGCGTTGAGTGCGCGCTTCACGCGTGCCATGAGTGTTCCTAAAATCTCGTACGGACAGGGAGAGCTGCGGTCAGCCGTTCAGCATCTTGTTCACGCGGCTGGCATCGTTCGCCGCGACGACGGTGCGACCATCGAGACGACGGGTGCGCTTGGTCGCCTTGTGTTCGAGCAGATGGCGGCGGCCGGCCTTCTGGCGCACGATCTTTCCGGTGCCGGTCTTGCGGAAGCGCTTCGACGCTCCGCTGTGAGTCTTGGCCTTGGGCATGAGTCCTCAGTTCTCGTGGTGGATCAGTTCTATGGTGTTGCGGGTGGTGCATCACCGGGCGGTGCGGCCACGGGTTCGGCTGGGGCAGGTACCGCGCGCTGCGCCCGTGGCGCCGCGGCGTCGTGAGCCGCCCTGGCCTTGGTCTTCGCGCCGCGGTGTGGTGCCAGCACCATCGTCATGTTGCGGCCGTCCTGCTTGGCGGACGTCTCGACGAAGCCATAGTCGGCGACGTCGGCGCCCAGTCGCTGCAAGAGCCGGTATCCCAGTTCGGGCCGCGACTGCTCGCGGCCGCGGAACATGATGGTCACCTTGACCTTCGAACCCGCCTCAAGGAACCGGACGACGTGACCCTTCTTGGTCTCGTAGTCGTGGTCATCGATCTTGGGCCGAAGCTTCTGCTCCTTGACGACGGTCTGCTGCTGGTTCTTGCGAGACTCGCGCTCCTTGAGTGCCGTCTCGTACTTGAACTTGCCGTAGTCCATGATCTTGCAGACCGGGGGCTTGGCGGCCGGGGCAACTTCGACGAGGTCGAGATCAGCATCCGCGGCGACGCGGAGGGCATCTTCGATGCGCACGATGCCTACCTGCTCACCATTTGGTCCGATCAGGCGGACTTCAGGTACACGTATGCGCTCGTTGATGCGGGTCTCAGTGCTGATGGGGCCTCCTATGTAGTCTTCGAGGAGTCCACGCCATCAGCACCCTGCCCAAAAGAGCAGAGTGGCCCTGCGTATAGCAGGGCCCGATGCCGACCGATCACGACTCGCGTCGCCTGCGTAGAACGCAGAACACACACCTGACGGTGTCTGTGACCGGACCGTTGTACCCAGTTGGCCAACGGTGGGAGCGGGACTCCACTTGCTGTCCTGGCGTATGCCGGGACGGTCGCGCATGAAAGTCTAGCAGTCATGACCGATGTTCCTGAATCGCTCGACTCGTCGGCGTCGCCGCCCATCCGTGAGCTGGCCGAGATTCCCGCCGTCGAGGTGATCACCAGGGCGGCCGTGATGCTCATGAGTGCGGCCGCCGAGAAGCTGGGACTGTCCGAGGATGACCCCGACGAGTCTCCGCATCGCGATCTGGATGAGGCACGACGGCTGATCACGGCACTCGCCGGCCTGGTGAAGGCCTCGGCAGAATATCTGGGACCGCATGCCGGACCGGTCCGCGACGGCTTGAAGCAACTCCAGTTGGCGTTCCGTGAATCCTCCGCGTTCCCCGACGAACCCGGCCAGGGCCCAGGCGAGAAGTACACCGGGCCGGTCTGGTAGCCACGCGCCGCGCGCTCCTCCCGCCCGCAGTCTCAACCATTTCGCGGCTGGAGCGAATATCCTGGTGGTCTATGACGCTGACCACGCCGAAGCAGCTTAGAACGTCCAGTTTCCGGTGGGTGCCCGCAGCCGCGGGTTGGCTCGTCGGCATCATTGCGACACTGTCGCTCATCGCCAGCATCTCGCCGCTGGTTCGGTGGGCCATCAAAGTGCCGCGCGAGTGGGTCAACGCCTACATCTTCAACTTCCCGGATACCAGCTTCGCCTGGGCCTTCGTCCTCGCGCTGCTCGCGGCGGCACTGGCGGCACGCAAGAACGTGGCGTGGTGGATCCTCGTCCTCTACATGGTCGCCGCGATCGGCTGGAACGTCGTCGACCTGTCCACCGGGCCCGAGTCGGTCATGGAGGACGTCGGCGAGGTCATCGGAGTGGGTTTCCACGTCGCAACGATCGCCTTGCTGGTGCTGGCCCGCAAGGAGTTCTGGGCGAAGGTTCGACGGGGCGCACTGATCAAGGCCGCCGCGGCGCTGGCGGTCGGAATGGCGATCGGCATCCTGGTCGGCTGGG
Source organism: Mycobacteriales bacterium (assembly GCA_038244615.1). Taxonomy (GTDB): domain Bacteria; phylum Actinomycetota; class Actinomycetes; order Mycobacteriales; family Mycobacteriaceae; genus Mycobacterium. The sequence goes on from JBBRTH010000018.1 coordinate 34,003, forward strand.
GGCTGCTCGAGATGTTCCCCGGATCCCTGGACTACGAAGAGCGCCTGCCGTACGCCGCCAACCGGGTCGTGGTGTTCGCCGGGGTCGACGCCGACGCCTTCTCCGGTCACCACCCACACGTCTTCGTCAACGCGCTGCTCGGCTTGTTCGGCGCTTTGGCGCTCATGGCGGCGGCAGTCGTGCTCTTCCAGTCGCAGCGAGCCGAGAACGCACTGACCGGTGAGGACGAGTCGGCCATCCGCGGAATGCTCGAAGTGTGGGGTAAGAACGATTCATTGGGATACTTCGCCACCCGTCGCGACAAGTCAGTGGTGTTCGCGCCGAACGGGCGAGCCGCGATCACCTACCGCGTCGAGGTCGGCGTCTGCCTCGCCAGCGGTGATCCCCTCGGCGACCCGCGTGCCTGGCCCGCCGCCATCGGGGCCTGGTTGACGCTATGCCAGTCCTACGGGTGGGCGCCCGGGGTGATGGGGGCGAGCGCCACTGCCGCACAAGCCTTCCGCGAGGCCGGTCTCAACGCCCTCGAACTCGGCGACGAGGCCATTCTGTATCCGGACCGGTTCAGGCTCTCCGGACCCGACATGAAGCCCGTCCGCCAGGCGGTCACGCGGGCCCGACGCGCAGGCCTCACCGTGCGCATCCGGCGCCACCGCGACCTTTTGCCCGAGGAGATGGCCACGGCCACCCAGCGCGCCGAAGATTGGCGTGACACCGAGACCGAGCGCGGTTTCTCGATGGCGCTCGGCCGACTCGGCGATCCGGCCGATGGCGACTGCATGTTGGTCGAAGCCATTCAGGAAAACGGAGGCGAGCAGGATGTCGTGGTGGCGATGCTGTCGCTGGTGCCGTGGGGCACCAACGGCGCCTCTCTCGACCTCATGCGCCGCTCACCCCAGTCGCCCAACGGCACCAACGAGCTGATGGTCAGCGAACTATGCCTGCAGGGCGAGAACATCGGCATCAACCGCATATCGCTCAACTTCGCGATGTTCCGCTCGGCGTTCGAGGAAGGCGCACAACTCGGCGCCGGCCCGATCGCCCGGCTGTGGCGGACGCTGTTGGTGTTCTTCTCACGCTGGTGGCAGCTCGAGACGCTGTACCGATCCAACATGAAGTACATGCCGGAATGGGTACCGCGCTTCGCCTGCTACGAGGACGCCCGCCTCGTACCACGCGTCGGCATCGCGTCGGTGATCGCCGAGGGCTTCCTCGTGCTGCCGTTCAGCCGCCGTACCAAACAGCACACGGGACAACACATCTCGGCGCCGGAGACCCTCGTCAACTCGGGTAGGCTGCAGCACGACGGCAGCGCCCCCGACCTCACCGGACTCGAACTCGGAGGACCAGCGGACGAGGTGGTCCACCGGCTACCCGAACAGGTCAGAGTCCGGATGGCCAAGCTGAAGGCGTTGCAGGACAGGGGTATCGACGCCTACCCCGTCGGCAAGGCGCCCAGCCACACGATCGCCCAGGCGCTGGAGACGGCAGGCGAATCCGTCACGGTGTCCGGTCGGGTGCTTCGCCTCCGTGACTACGGTTCGGTGCTGTTCGCCGACCTACGCGACTGGTCCGCCGAAGTCCAACTGCTGTTGGACAACTCGCGACTCGCCCAGGGCGGCACAGCCGACTTCACCAACGCGATCGATCTCGGCGACCTCGTCGAGGTGACGGGCACCTTGGGCGCCAGCAAGTCGGGCACCCCGTCGCTGCTGGTGGACGGCTGGCGACTGATCGGCAAGTGCCTGCGGCCGCTGCCCGACAAGTGGAAGGGCCTCACCGACCAGGAGGCACGAGTCCGCACCCGATACGTGGACCTGGCCATCAACACCGAGTCCCGCGACCTGATTCGGGCTCGGAGCAACGTTCTGCACTCCATTCGGGAGACGTTGTTCGCCAAGGACTTCCTCGAAGTCGAGACCCCGATCCTTCAGCAGATCCACGGCGGTGCGAACGCCCGCCCGTTCATCACCCACATCAACGCCTACGACCTCGACCTCTACCTGCGGATCGCGCCGGAGCTCTACCTCAAGCGGCTGTGCGTCGGCGGTGTGGAGCGCGTCTTCGAACTGGGCCGCGCCTTCCGCAACGAAGGCGTCGACTTCAGCCACAACCCCGAGTTCACCCTGCTGGAGGCCTATCAGGCGCACGCCGACTACAACGTGTGGATCGACGGCTGCCGCGAGCTGATCCAGAACGCGGCGCTGGCCGCCAACGGGTCACACGTCGTCATGCGGCCGCGGGAGGACGGAAGCCTCGAGCCCGTCGACATCTCCGGCGAGTGGGCCGTCAAGACCGTGCACGGCGCCGTGTCCGAGGCACTCGGTGAGCACGTCGACACCGGAACCGACCTGGCTACGCTGCGCCGCTTCGCCGACGCCGCCAAGATCCCCTATCAGACCCACTGGGACCCCGGCGCGGTCGTCCTCGAGATGTACGAGCATCTCGTCGAGGACCGCACCGAGAGCCCGACGTTCTACAAGGACTTCCCGACGTCGGTGTCACCGTTGACCCGGCCGCACCGCAGCCTGCCCGGTGTCGCGGAGCGATGGGACCTGGTGGCCTGGGGCGTCGAGTTGGGCACTGCCTACAGCGAGCTCACCGACCCCGTCGAGCAGCGTCGCAGGCTCCAGGAGCAGTCCTTGCTCGCGGCGGGCGGCGATCCGGAGGCCATGGAGCTCGACGAGGACTTCCTGCAGGCGATGGAATATGCGATGCCGCCTACCGGCGGCCTGGGCATGGGCGTGGATCGCGTGGTCATGCTGATCACGGGCCGCAGCATCCGCGAGACCCTGCCCTTCCCGCTGGCCAAGCCCCGTTAAGGGGAAACTAACAGCGTGTTACCAGGAACGGCAGTCACCATGTCGGCGTGACACTGTGGTCGGCTGCCGGAGACTTTCGGCAACAACACCTCTCGTTGATGCACGGCTGGCTGCCGTTGACGATTCAAGCCGTCACGGTGGTCGTTGTGTTGGCGGCGATCGGGTGGCGGACACGCCGCTGGCGCCTGGTGTGGCTCCCCGTGGCCGCGATCGTCGGTACCGCCGTGGCAGCGGCGTCCTACCGGTTCATCTCGTCGCAGGGCATGTCGGACGACCCGGCTCCGAGGTTGCTGTGGGTTTGGCTCGCTGTCACGGGTGGTGCCGCCGTGGTATTGGTCGCCGGCTGGCGCAACGCCCGCTGGGGGCGCCGGGCAGCATCCTCCGTGGGACTGCCGCTGTGCCTCCTGTGCGCGGCGCTGGCGCTGAATCTGTGGGTCGGCTACTTCCCCACCGTCCAGACCGCGTGGAACCAACTCACGGAGGGCCCACTGCCCGACCAGACCGACCCGGCGACCGTGATCACGATGCAGGCCAAGCATCAGATTCCGGCCAAGGGCGTCGTGGTTCCGGTGAACATCGGTTCCACCGCGTCGGGCTTCAAGCACCGCGGTGAGCTGGTGTACCTCCCGCCCGTCTGGTTCGCGACGAACCCGGCGCCACATCTGCCGACGTTGATGATGATCGGCGGCGAGTTCAACACCCCCGGCGACTGGCTGCGTGCGGGCAATGCGATCACCTCGGTCGACGACTTCGCAGCGGCGAACGGAGGCAACGCCCCGGTGCTCGTGTTCGTGGACACCGGCGGCGCGTTCAACAACGACACCGAATGCGTCAACGGTTCGCGTGGCAACTCCGCTGACCACCTCACCAAGGACGTGGTGCCGTTCATGGAGGCCAACTACGGCGTGAGCACCGACCGGGCGAACTGGGGCCTCGTGGGCTGGTCGATGGGTGGCACGTGCGCGGTGGACCTGGCGACGATGCATCCGGACATGTTCAGCACGTTCGAGGACATCGCGGGCGATCTGGCGCCCAACTCCGGATCGAAGCAGCAGACGATCGACCGGTTGTTCGGAGGCAATGCCTCGGCCTACGCGGCCTTCGACCCGACCACCGTGATCACCAAGCACGGTCCCTACACCGGGGTCTCCGGGTGGTTTGACATCAACGGATCCGGTTCGACGAGCGGCGCGACGGTCGTGAACGCGGTCAACGACAACGGCACCGGACTGGGCGGCAAGGACGCCGCGACGCACGTCAGCGATCAGGCGGCCGCCGCGAACTCATTGTGTGCCCTCGGCGCGACCAATGGCATCACGTGCGCGGTAGTGGTACAGCCGGGCAGGCACGACTGGCCGTTCGCCGACGGCGCATTCGCCGCCGCGCTGCCCTGGCTGGCGGGCCAGGTCCACACACCGGGAACCCCCGTGCAGGAACTGCCCGGCCCACCGCCGCTGCTGTCGCACATTCAGTAGTCGGACTCGGCGGCGACGATCTCCGCGAGGAACGCATCGGGCCCGCGATGGGTGAGCCGCGCCCTGGCGAAGTCGCGAACGCGCTGCCGGAGCGCCGCGGCCTCATGTGAGTCACCGGTGTCGAAGCGCTCGTGGCCGACGGCCACGCTGGTCGTCGACCAGTCGTGGTCCCACGCCTGGTTCTCGGTCAGCTCCCGACCGTCCTCGCCGACCACCGTGATCGCGGCCGTCCCGCGGGCGTCGAGGACGCCGGAACCGCTCAACGGGCCGGAGCGCAGTCGCACGTCGATCCCACCCGCCGGCACCTGGCCGGTCAGCGCGACGCGGACCGTGGCGAACACCGACGAGTCGGCGGCCAGGACGGACCAGTCGATCGTGCGTTCCGCCGCATCGAACATCCCCTGCGGCACGGCGACCCAGTCGACCGACCCGACACCACGGGCGATCGCACCCTGAACGCGATCACCGTCCACGCCGGCTGCCAGCGCGTAGTCGTCGCGGCGCCCGGGGACTGATCCGACGGGTGTTTCGGACGGTTCGGCCGACCAGGCGCCGACCTCGTCAGCAAGCTCGGCGCAGGCCAGCACCATCTCGACGACGCGAGGATCACCACCCAAATCGTATGCGCGCAGGGCCTTCTGGTGGGGTGCGAGCAGCCCATCGACGTCGGAGTCCAACGTGTCTTCGGTGAAGAATTCCTGCGCCGCGCTGACGAGAACCGCCAACTGGCCGTCGAGCAACGCGCGGTCCAGACATGCGATCCCGTCCCGGCTGCTCTCCGGCCACCACCTGCGCAGCCAGTGCCCGATGGCAAGTCGCCGCAACGGCTCCAACGCTTCGGGCAGCAGGTCGACGTCGGCTGGTTCAACTCCCGACACGATCGCGGCGTGACCCGTCGGCCCCACGACGCGCCAAAACCAGTCGGCGGCAACCACGTCGGTGATCGTCACCCTGGTCGCCGCCACGCCGCCCGGATCATCGACAGTCCACTGCAGAACCGCACCGCTGACTTCGAGCACTGCCACCGCGGGCACAGCGGAGACGGACGGCCCCACGACCCAGAAACCGGACTCCGCCACGACCTTCACCGGGCCACCTCGTACTCCTGCAGTTCCAACATCGACTTGATGCGTTGGCGGTGGTCGAGACTGACCGAACGCGCGACCCCCTCGAGCAGGGCCCGCAAGTCGTCGACGTCGTCGCAGGGCTCCTGCCAGACGTCGCGTCCGTGCAGGCGGGCCCACAGCCTCCTGAGATACGGCCTCGAGAAGATCGACAGATCGTCGATCACCTGTCGCTGACGGGGATGAATCGGTCCGCCGTCAACGAGGTAGCGACGCGCGTGCAGGACGTAGGCCTCCTTGCACAGCCTCGCCTGGATGGCGCTCGCCAACGCGTAGCGGGTAGGGGTGTCATTGCTGAACGGATGGAGATCGACCGCGACCTCGATGCCCGCGATCAGGGTTGCCTGCTTGTCCTCGGCCAGCAACCCCCAGGGAGCACACGCCCGATCGACCTCCTCGGCGCACAGCAGCGGAATGTCGGGAAGTTCGTCGCGGTCCAATGCTCGACGCAACGTCGCCCTGACCCTGTCCGCGACGCTGCGATTCAACGGCAGATCCCCTTCTGATCCCCACAGCACGGGCGGCGGCGGTTGCGGGGCAACGGAGCTCAGTCCGATGTCGACGATCGACCAGGGTAATTCGGCGACGTCGACCCGAGCCTTCGCGCCGAAGTTGTACGGCGTCGCATCGGCGATCAGCACCGACCACACCCGTTGCCTGGCCATCTCGGCGTTGTGCCCGCCTGCGGCACCGAGCACGGTCGTCAGGCCGGCGAGAAACGGCCCTGCGATGGTGTCTTCCGGCCGCACGTCGCGCCAGCTGCGCTCGAGTTGGCGGGACAGCTGCGCCACCACCTCCTCACCGTCCACGTAGCGGTTGAGCACCTCGATACCGGTCCGGTCGCGGTCGTCGTGCACTCCGCGCAGTACCGACTCGGCGGTCACGCGATCGTCGGCAGCCGGTGCCCCTCGGGTTACCGCGAGCTCGAAACACACTGGGAAGTAAAGTTCTTGGGCGTTGCCGGCCGTGATGCGCAGTCTGCGGCGTTCGAGCTTCAGAACCGCGAACCATGCAGCGGTAGAGCGCAACTGGGATGCCTGATCGAGAATCAGGTTCCGCATCGACGCTCCCGTCTCGGGTGTGACTACGGGTGCCGAGTACTGCGGATTGGCGCGGAGGCGAAACACCAACGGGTCGAGGATCCGCTTGACGGTACGTCTCAGCGGAGCGCCGTCGGTGCCACTGAGGACCTCCACACCCGGTCCGATCGCGCGCCATGCCTCGTCGATCGCCACGCGTCGCGGCAACACGACACCCTCTCGGGTGGCGCGGGTGGCGGCGTCGGCCACCAGGCGACGGGCCGTGGTCATCTGCTCAGGATAGGCCGAACCCCGTCAAACCCCGCGCCGGAAAGTTGGGTTCGGTAGCAGTCGCACAGACGGACCCTGGTGACATGTCCGACGTCCTGATGACCGCCGTTGTGTTCCTGCTCTCGGCCGCGATCGGTGGAATTCTGTGTGCGCACCTGTCGCGCGCCACCCGCGCACCGTCCGAACTCCTCCCCGCCAGACAACCGACCGGGGTCGGCATCGGCACCGTGCGCGCCGTTGACGGACTCATCACCGTCGACGTGGAGAGCATCTCCGGCCAGCACTTCGTCGGCCGGCTGCGTCGACATGCCGACGAAGCGCCGCTCGGCGACTTGCGGCCAGGCGTCCTGCTGTTGGTTACCTTCGATCCGTCTGAACGAGAACGACTTTCGCTCGCCGATGACATGTCGGCGGTACGGACGGCGTTCGACCAGATGCTCGTTCGCAAGGGTCTGGTGACACCTCCGCAGATCGAGCTGATCAGGAATGGCACCAGGTCCCGCGGCGTCGTGACCGCGATGAGGACGACCGGTGCCGCTCGCGAGGATTACCGAGAGGTCGAACTCGACCTCATGGTCCGCCGAGCGGCGGGCGGGCAGTTTCCCGCCCACGAGACCGCACTGGTACCGGAGTCGGCACTGGCCAAGGTCTCGCCGGGCTCCGTGGTCGACGCCTACTACTGCAGCGGTGACGAATCCTCGGTCGCGGTCTCCGTACCGCCCAGCTGACTGATCAGCGCGCGCCGTCGACCGCGAACGTGACGAGCGCCGCCCAGTACAACGGGCTTGCGGTCACGTCGCCGGAACGCCACTCTCGCATGCGATCCCGCTGCCATCGATTCACCGCGCGGCCACCCTCGTCGTCGTCGTGAGCATCGTCTACCGCGACGACGAGGTCGGCCATGGGATCGGCGGTGCCGCCGGTGAACTGCCGGTACCCTGCCGTCGTCGGCAGGGACCACAGCGTGGCCGTCACCAACTGCGCACCGCACAGGACCATCGCCGCGACCAAACCCGTCGCCTCGTCGAACCGGTAGTCGCCGCCGGACGCGCACGCGATCAGCGCGACCCGGGGCGGCAGCGGCATTCGGCGGGACATGATGGCCGCCGCGGTGAGCGGACCCTCCTCCGCCAGATGCAGCGCCGCTTGGTCCGCGCGGCCGGACTGGTCCTCGGCGGCGCTGGCGTGACCGACGTAGAGCAGGCGTCGAGGCTCCTCGACCAACATCGTGGCGAACCACTCCCGGTCGGCGTCCGTGCGGCGGAACAGTTCGGTCGTCGCGGACACCCTTGGCAGGACCTGCTGCGTGGCGACGTCCTCGGCGAAGTGCCGAGCCAAGCGCGTTTCCCGAGACGGTCGACCGAGGACCGACCCCAGTGCCGAGTCGGCGCGCTGCCCTGGCACCCGTGGGTCGAGGATCAGCAGGGGCAAGCGGTGGCGACGCTCGGCCCATGCCGTGCGCGGACGCGGCGCGTTGACGATGTTCGGCGGGATGGCCATCAGCACGTCGACCAGCTCCACCAGTCGGTAGGCCTCCCCCTCGGAGTCGGCGGGCAGCGCGAGTAGGCCCCACGGCACGCGCCCCAATCTGGCACTGGGCGAGATGAAGAGCACTGCACGTGGCGTGGAAGCGCGTTCCTCTAGCAGGCGCCAGGCCGCATCGGAGAGGAGTGCCGCCCCGAGACCTCGCGCGAGCGCCAGTTCGGTGTCCGGAGCGGCGAAGGGTCCGGCCGTCAGCGCCCTGGCCACGGCTTCGGCCACGGACTCCCCCGCCGATGGCTCCGGAAGCGCGCGGGCCAGGTCGTCGAGAACCTCGCGAGTGTGCATCGCCTGAACGACCCAGGTGACCGTTCGAGACGGATCCCCGACCACCCGCAGACTGGCGTAGGTGGCCACCCCGACGTCTGCGAACCGCAGGACCAGGGCGGGCGTCTCCGGTGGGCTGGAGCGCAGCGACCCGGGAAGCGTGTTCAGGGCCACGTCTCCCACACCGATTCGGCGGCGGTGATGCACTGGCCGTACCGCTGCAGCGCCAACTCTCGATAGTGATCCAGCACCGGCCCCGTGGTCGGGTCCATGCGCAACGGAGGCAGGGGGCCCAACCGCGTGAGCCCGGTGCCGTCGGTGATCGGCGGTCCCGCGGCCACCAGGGCCAGCTCGTCGACATCGGTCATCGGAGCGGCCGCCGTGGAGACACTCGACCACTCCATCGCCGCGGCGTCTGCGTGCTCCGCACTGAACGTCCCTCGCGCACTGTGGTATTCGACCAACTGGCTGACGAGATCTGAGTTCTCCCAATCCGATGCGACGGCAAAGGCACCGGCCAGCAACGGCGCCGACACACACGTCGCCCACTGCGCCCGCGCCTCCGCGTCGGCAACCGAGTACCGCACCGAATCGACGGCCAGGGACGCGGGGACCTTGAGTTCCGCCGCCCGCTCCAGCTTCTCCATCGCCGCGCGATGGTGCGCCGTGCCCGGTTCCGTCCCGGAAATCACACCCGAGCTCTCGCGGTACCTGGCCTCGGCGGCGTCCCAATCCTCGTTCGGGCGGCCTGCGCCGTCGAAGCCCAAGTCGGCGAGCGCCTCGGCCCGCCATACGTTGCCGAGGTGGTCGTCGAGCCTGGCGTAGGCCAACCAGCTGCTGCGGGGCGAGGAATCGAGGCACGCGCGCGCCTGCGCGACCATGTCGACGGCTTCGGCGTAACGGCCACGAAAGATGGCGATCCAGCTGCGCTGCAGCAGAATCCGGTGGATGTGCAACGGCTTTCCGAGCTCGCGCCAGTGACGCTCGGCGTTCTCCCAGCACTCGTCGGCGACCTTGAGTCCACCGGCAGACATCCTGGTCAGCCCGAAGAACAGCCAGCACCGGGAGACGTCGTTGGCGCGGGCATACTTGGCGATCACCTGATAGGCCTCGTACATCCGCGCTTCAGTGGTCACCCGGTCGCCGGCGGACCAGCTCGCGGCCCCGCGTTCCAATTGCGCTCGTGCCGTTGCCAGCTCCCATCCGCGCGCCTCGGCCCGGGCCTCGGCACGTCGCAGCCAGGGTGCGGCCTGGTGGAGCCTGCCGGTCTCGATGCAAAACCTGGCGTACCCGATGCTGCCGAGCACCCGCAGATTGTCGGCCGACTCACCGCTGCCCGAAGACGTCTCGATGTGCTGAATCACGCTGTCCCACAACGATACGGACCGCACATGTAGATCGTCGTCACACAAACCCTCCGCGCAGACGATCCGCGCGTAGGTCAACAGATAGGCATGCTCCTCGGCGAGATCGGCGAATTCGTCGTCACCGTCGTCCAGCGCGCCGAGCGCGACCGCCGCCCCCTCGTGGTCGCCGATGGCAGCGGCGAGGCCCGTCTCCAGAAAACCTGCCCGGCGCCCGTACCTGCGAATCAGGTGGCGCACTTCGGCGGTCGTCATGGTCGACTTCTCGACCACGTCCGGTGTCGCGGTGCCCGCCAGAATCGACGCGTAGACGGCGAGGCAGTCTCGGATGCGACGAGCACCCTCGCGCACCCCTTCGTACGCCGTCCTGACCAGGTACAGCTCACCGAGCTGGGCCAACGCCTCGAGCATCCAATCGTCGCGATCGGCCGCCTCGATCTGCGGCATCAGAGACAGCAACAGCTCCTTGGCCGCCGTCTCGTCGGAGGCCAAGGCCAGGTGGCGGGCCCGCTCCAGCTCCCCGGGGATCGACACGGCTGCATCATAAGTCCGCGCGGAGCATTGGCGTAGCTCCCCGCGGGTGCGAAGGCGGCGGACGTGCCAGGCACGTCCACCGCCCGCGGGATGACCCGTCAGTTGCAGGTCACCTTGATCTCGAACTTCTTCGTGATCATGCCCGCCCTCGGATTCTTCATGTCGGCGCCCTGTGCCTCACCGGTGATGGTGTAGGTGCTGCCGTCGACCGCCACGTCCGCTGAGCCGCTCTTCATGCCACCCATCTGGGCGACCGCGAGCGCGCTGCCGTCGACGACCAGACCCAGCGACTCGACGGTCGGTGGCGTCGCGTCGGTCATCACGACGGCGACACCCTGCTGGCCGCCGACCGCGCCGCTGGCCACGTTGATCTTGCCCGCCGCCTTGACGCAGCTCACGGAGTTGAGGTCCAGGCCCGCCAGATCCTGGCCCTCGACCTTGACCTCGGTGTTGCCGCTGGTGCTGACCTGCGTGCTGCTGCCGCTTGCGGCCGGTGTGCTGGACGCAGGCGTCGAGCCCTTGTCGTCCGAGCAGCCGACCAGAGCCAGTGCGGCCGCCGCGATGCCGATGCCCGCCGTCACGATCTTCTTCATCGAGAGTTCCCTTCGTTCCACTCCGCCCCGATGGCGTCGTCGTGAGGCAAGTACAGGCCGCCCGAATCGCTACCGATCCCAACAATCGGCGGGGGTACGGTGGCAGCGTGGTCGACTCAGCAGTGCCAGATTCCGGGTCCGACGTGGGAGGTCCCGACGAGATCATCGATGCCGAGGTCGTGCCGGACCCGCTGCCCGTGACGCCGCTGGACACCGGCTACACCGCCGACGGCGTACCGACCTTCGAGGCGGTCAGGGAAAAGATCGAGAACAGGTACGGCACCGCCATCGGGTCATCTGAACTGGCGTCGGAGACCGCCGAAGGTCGTGACGTCGAAGAACAGTACGAGGCCCGGCAACGTGCCGCCCATGAGCGCCTCAAGCAGATCAGGGCGTCGATGCGGGACGAATCAGACAAGATCTGACGCGGTGCGTTCCTTCACCGTGGAGGAGCGGCGAACGCGGCTGGCGCGCCGTCACTTCCTCGCCGAACCCACCGACCAACGCGTCGCCGAGGTCGCCGGTTCGTTCGTCGGCCTGCACGCCACCGACCCGGCCACGCCCTACCTGTCGCTGTGGGCGCGCCGCCACGGTTTTCGCGTCGCGGACCTCGACGCCTCGCTGTACGAGGACCGGACGGTGGTCAAACACCTCGCCATGAGGCGCACGTTGTGGGTGTTCGACGCCGGCGACCTGCCTGCCGTGCAGTCCGCGGCGAGCGATCGGGTGGCCGCCAACGAGCGCCGGAAGTTGATGGCCGACGTCGTGAAGGCCGGCATCGCCGCAGACGGCGAGGCGTGGATGAAGGAGGCGTCGGGGGCCGTCCTCGCGCATCTGCGCGAACACCGTTACGCCAGCGCCCGAGAACTGCGGGCGGCGCTCCCCCAGCTAGCGGGCACCTACGACGCGGCACCCGGAAAACCCTGGGGCGGGGAGGGTCCCATTTCACCGCGGGTGCTCACGGTGTTGGGGGTCGAGGGGCACACCGTCCGCGGCCCCAACGAGGGGACCTGGACGACGTCGCGCCCGAAGTGGACCGCCATGGCGCAGTGGCTCGGCAAAACCCCCGACCCCGTGGACCACGACGCCGCCCGGGCGCGTCTGATCAGAACGTGGCTGCGGACGTTCGGACCCGCCAGCGTCCACGACGTGAAGTGGTACTTCGGCCACACGCTGACGTGGGCGCGGGACGGCCTGCGTGACGTCTGCGCCGTCGAGGTGGACGTGGGTGGGACCCCCGGCTTCGTCCTGCCCGACGATCTGGAACCCGAACCCGCGTGCGACCGGTGGTGCGCCCTGCTCCCCGGCCTGGATGTGACGACGATGGGCTGGCAAGACAAGGACTGGTATCTCGGCCAGCACAGGACGTTGGTATTCGACCGCAACGGCAACGGCGGACCGACGGCATGGTGCGACGGTCGGATCGTGGGCGGCTGGACTCAGGACGCCGACGGCCGTGTCGTCCTGCAGCTCGTCGAGAAGGTCGACACCAGGGCGTCGAAGGCGTTGGTGCGCAAGGCAACAGAACTCACCGACTGGCTCGGCGGGACAAGGATCACCGCCCGTTTCCCGTCGCCGCTATCGAAGGCCAGTTCCGGCTAGGGCGGTTCAGGAAACCTTGCGCCGCTTCTTCGCGCGCGCCGGCGACGGCAACATCTCGGCGAGGAACTGGCCGGTGTAGCTCTCCGCCACGGCGGCCACGTCCTCCGGAGTGCCCTCCGCGACGACCGTGCCGCCACCGCCACCACCCTCCGGCCCCATGTCGACGATCCAGTCCGAGGTCTTGATGACGTCGAGATTGTGCTCGATGACGACGACGGTGTTGCCCTTGTCGACCAGACCGTTGATGACCTTGAGCAGCTTGCGGATGTCCTCGAAGTGCAGGCCGGTCGTCGGCTCGTCGAGCACGTACACCGTGCGGCCCGTCGACCGCTTCTGGAGCTCGGCGGCCAACTTCACCCGCTGGGCTTCACCGCCGGACAACGTGGGTGCGGGCTGACCCAGCCGCACGTAGCCGAGGCCGACGTCGACGAGCGTCTTGAGGTATCGGTAGATCGACGTGATCGGCTCGAAGAACTCGGTCGCCTCCTCGATCGACATGTCGAGGACCTCGGAGATGGTCTTGCCCTTGTAATGCACCTCGAGGGTTTCCCGGTTGTACCGGGCGCCGTGGCAGACCTCGCACGGCACGTACACGTCGGGCAGAAAGTTCATCTCGATCTTGAGGGTGCCGTCACCGGAGCACGCCTCGCAGCGGCCGCCCTTGACGTTGAACGAGAACCGTCCTGGCTGGTAACCGCGCACCTTGGCCTCGGTGGTGGCGGCGAACAGCGTCCGAATCTTGTCGAAGACGCCCGTGTAGGTGGCCGGATTCGACCGCGGAGTGCGCCCGATCGGTGACTGGTCCACGCGCACCAGCTTGTCGAGTTGGTCGATGCCGTTGATCCGCGTGTGGCGGCCGGGAACCTGCCGTGCGCCGTTGAGCTTGTTGGCCAGGACGGAGGCCAGAATGTCGTTGACGAGGGTGGACTTGCCGGAGCCCGAGACGCCGGTGACCGAGGTCAGCACGCCGAGAGGGAAGGACACGTCGATCTCGCGCAGGTTGTTCTCTCGGGCGCCGACGACCGTGAGTTGTCGTGTGCGATCGATCGGACGGCGAATGGCCGGCACTTCGATGCTCCGCTTGCCGCAAAGGTAAGCGCCAGTGATGGATTCGGTGTTGGTCAGCAGATCGGCATAGGTGCCGCTGTGCACGATGTGGCCACCGTGCTCACCCGCCGCCGGCCCGATGTCGACGACCCAGTCGGCGTGGGCGATGGTGTCCAGATCGTGCTCGACGACGATCAGCGTGTTGCCGAGGTCCCGCAGGCGGACGAGCGTGTCGATCAGTCGACGGTTGTCGCGCTGGTGCAGACCGATGGACGGTTCGTCGAGGACGTACAGCACGCCCGCGAGTCCGGAGCCGATCTGCGTGGCGAGCCGAATGCGTTGCGCCTCCCCGCCGGAGAGCGTGCCAGCGGCCCTGGACAACGTCAGGTAGTCCAGGCCGACGTCGAGCAGAAAGCCCAGCCGCGACTGCACCTCCTTGAGCACCTGCCCGGCGATGGCATGCTCGCGAGTGCCGAGCGTGAGCCCGTTGAGGAACTTCGAACAGTCGGCGATCGACAACTCACAGACCTGTGCAATGGACTTCGCGTCGTCGTCAGCGGCGAGGGTGACGGCCAGGATCTCCGGCTTCAGCCGGGTGCCCTCGCAGACCGGGCACGGAACGTCGCGCATGAAGCCGTCGTAGCGTTCCTTCATCTGCTCGGACTCGGTCTGTTCCATGCGGCGGTGCAGGAACGCCATCACACCTTCGAAGTCGGCGTAGTACGAACGGGTGCGGCCGTAGCGGTTCTTATACCGGACGTGCACCTGCTCGTCGCAGCCCTCGAGGATCGCCTTGCGCGCCTTGACCGGAAGCTTGCGCCACGGGGTGTCGACGTCGAATCCGAAACTCTCGCCTAGGCCCTCGAGCATCCGGGTGAAGTAATCGGCGGTATGGCCCATCGCCCATGGCGCGATGGCACCCTCGGCCAGCGTCAGCTCCGAGTCGGGCACGACCAGTTCGGGGTCGACCTCCTTGCGGATGCCAAGACCCGTGCACTCGGGGCAGGCGCCGTACGGCGAGTTGAATGAGAACGATCGCGGCTCGAGATCGTCCACTGCCAGGGCGTGACCGTTGGGGCAGGCCAACTTCTCGGAGAACCGCTGCTCGCGCGGAAGATCGGTGTCCTCGGCCCGGTCATCGGGGAACTCCAGCACGAGGATCCCGTCGGCGAGCCCGAGTGCCGTCTCGACCGAGTCGGTCAGGCGCTGTTTCGAGCTGGCCTTGACGCTGAGACGGTCGACGACCACCTCGATGTCGTGCTTCTCCTGCTTCTTGAGCTTGGGCGGATCGGTGAGGGTGTGCACGACGCCGTCGACGCGGACCCTGCTGTACCCCTGCGAGTTGAGCTTCTCGAACAGGTCGACGAACTCGCCCTTGCGGGTGCGCACCACCGGGGCGAGCACCTGGAACCGGATGCCCTCCTTCATTGCCAGCACCTGGTCGACGATCTGTTGAGGCGTCTGCCGGGCGATGCGCTCACCGCAGACGGGGCAGTGTGCCGTGCCCGCGCGGGCGTAGAGCAGCCGCAGGTAGTCGTATACCTCGGTGATGGTGCCGACGGTCGAGCGGGGGTTGCGGTTGGTGGACTTCTGGTCGATGGACACCGCAGGCGAGAGGCCCTCGATGAAGTCGACGTCGGGCTTGTCCATCTGACCGAGGAACTGCCTGGCGTAGGCCGACAGCGACTCGACATAGCGGCGCTGCCCCTCGGCGAAGATCGTGTCGAAGGCCAACGACGACTTCCCGGACCCGGACAGACCGGTGAAGACGATCAACGAGTCGCGCGGCAGGTCTACGTCGACGTTTCGCAGGTTGTGCTCGCGCGCTCCCTTGACGATCAGGCGGTCAGCCAACTGATATCTCTCCTGGTTCCATACCACGCCTCAACCCGCACAAAGTGGGCCACGCTCATGTTATGTCCACCCTCCGACAAGCCCGGTACCGTGGCAGTCATGACGGGTCAGAAATCCTCCGTCGATGACAACTACACGGGTCATGTCGAGTCCGGTTCGGCCGCGCGCCGCACGCTTCCGGGCGCGACGATCGTGAAGGCGTCCGTCGGCCCCATGGACAACAACGCCTACTTGATCACGTGTTCCCACACCGGCGAGACGCTACTCATCGACGCAGCGAACGACGCTTCGATCCTGCTCGACCTGGTGGAGCGCTACGCCCCCACGCTGTCGCTCATCGTGACCAGCCATCAGCACGGCGACCACTGGATGGCGCTCGAGGAGGTCGCCAAGGCCACTGGCGCGCCCACGGCCGCGCATCGACTCGACGCCGAGCCGTTGCCCGTCAAGCCCGACCGCATCCTGGCCCACGGTGACACCGTCACGATCGGTGACTTGACCTTCGACGTGATCCACCTCCAAGGGCATACGGAGGGTTCGATCGCACTCGCCCTCAGCGGGCCTGTGGCAGGCGACGCCGTCCAGTTGTTCACCGGTGACTGCCTGTTCCCCGGCGGCGTCGGCAAGACCTGGAAGGACGGCGACTTCGAGCGGTTGCTCGGCGACGTCACGCGGCGCCTGTTCGACGTCTATCCCGACTCGACCGTCGTCTACCCCGGCCACGGTGACGACACCACGCTCGCGAACGAGCGGCCGCACCTCGCAGAGTGGCGCCAGCGCGGTTGGTGACGCCAGGCCCGCCTCCCGTGCGGTCGATCAGCCGAGTGACACGTACCGTCGATCCCATGAACCCATGGCCCAAGCCCGATAAGCCCGACCCCGGACAGGAGTCGGTCTGGGACTATCCGCGACCGCCGAGGCTGGAGACGTTCGCCGGCTCGATCACGATCGAACTGGGCGGTCGGACCATCGCGTCCACCGATCGCGCGTGGCGGGTGCTGGAGACCAGTCACCCGCCCACGTACTACCTGCCGCCGTCCTCGTTCGACGACGGCGTGCTGCGCGAGGCACCCGGGTCGTCGTGGTGCGAATGGAAGGGCGTGGCGTCCTACTATGACCTCGTCACCGACACACACGTCGCCGAACGCGCCGGCTGGACCTACCTCGAGCCGACGGCCGGCTTCGATGCGATCACCGGCGCGATCGCGGTGATGGCCGCAGAGGTCGACCGCTGCACCGTCAACGGCGAGCAGGTCGAGCCGCAACCGGGCGGCTTCTACGGCGGTTGGGTCACCAGTTGGGCAAGGGGCCCGTTCAAGGGCATCCCGGGGTCGAGGGGCTGGTAGCCAGGGATCTCAGCTGAAGATGATTGGTGCCCCGGCCAAGGCGGCCCGCGGTGCATGTCGTGCCCGCGCTGCCCGAGATCCGCTTCAGCGGTTGCTCAGGGCCGGTAGCCGTTGGGATTGCGCTGTTGGAAGCGCCAGGCGTCGCGGCACATGTCCGCGAGAGTGAGGCGGGCCTGCCAGCCCCAGTTGTCCCGTGCCGCGGTCGCATCGGCGACCAGCTCCGGCACGTCACCGGAGCGCCGTGGACAGATGGTGAAGGGGATGTCGCACCCGCAGGCCTCGGCGAATGCATCCCGAAGCTCGAGCACGGAGGTCCCGACACCGGTACCGAGATTGAGTACCTGGATGTCGTCGGTGTCGGCGAAGTGGTCAAGGGCCACGATATGGCCGTCGACCACGTCGAGGACGTGGATGTAGTCGCGGATGGCGGTGCCGTCGGGGGTCGGGTAGTCACCGCCGAAGATCGACAGCTTGTCGAGGCGGCCCACGGCGACCTGGGCCAGGAACGGCATCACGTTCTTGGGTACTCCGGTGGGGTCTTCACCCAGCAGCCCGGACGGGTGTGCGCCCACGGGATTGAAGTAGCGCAGGCTGATCGCCTGCAGTTCCGGGTGGTAGCGAACCGCCTGGCCGATCATCTGTTCGCACGTCCACTTCGACCAGGCATAGGGGTTCGTGGGTTGTGCCGGTGCGTTCTCGTCGAGCGGTCCGCCCTCGACGTCGCCGTAGATCGAGCAGGAGGAGGAGAACACCAGTCGGTTGACGTTGGCGTCCCTCATCGCGCGAAGTAGACTAGCCGTCCCACCGATGTTGACGTCGAAGTACTCCAGCGGAATCTGTGTTGATTCGCCGACCGCCTTGCGGGCAGCGAAATGAATCACCGCGTCCACATGGTGGTCGGACATCACCTCGGTGACGCGGGCCCGGTCGGCGACGTCGAGCGTGTAAGTGGTGATCGGACGTTCGGCCAGCCGTCGGATCCGGTCGATGGAGTGGGGTGAACTGGTCGAGTGGTCATCGACGATGACGACGTCGTAGCCACTGTTTGCCAGCGCGACGCTGGCATGGCTGCCGATGAAGCCGCCGCCGCCCGTGACCATGATCGTCGACGGGCTCCTCACCATCTGAACTCCTCGAAGAAGTAGGCGGGGTATTGACTGGCGGCGAGGACGAAGAGACCGACGACCAGGACGTTCAGCAGAAGCGTCCCGCCCACCAGAGCCAGGAACCTGCGAGCGGGCGAAGGCTGTGACCGGACCGCTTCATAGCCGTGCAGGAACGGGACCATGACGCTCACTGCGACGTAGGCGGCCGCGTTCAGCAGGCATAGAAAGATGTAACCCACCGGCCCACGGTGGTTGATACCCACCAGCGCGGCAATCGAGAGCACCGCGGCGATGACCATGTAGGGCAAGACCGTTCGCACTGGAAGCGGGACGACGGCCTTGACGTTCTTCGGGGTGACCTTCAGTTCGAGCGGTCGCGGTGCCACGATTTGGATCAGCGCGGCAAGCAGGCCCCACCCGTTGTAGACCCATCTCGTCAGGACGTAGAACGTGCCTTCCCAGCTCAACGCGGGCGCGTCATTCGGCCGTAGCAGCCGGTGAGCGCGCAGTACCCCGTAGATTGCCAACAGCCAGCAACTCAGTGCACCGACCAGGACGACGAACTCGAAGTAGTTCACCCGCACCCACTGGATGTTGAACACAGCGGCGGCGGCGGTGAGAGAGAGACCCGCTGCGAACGTCGCTACCAGCATCGGGTACCAGGCGAGCGCGAACCCGAACCGGATCCTTTTGCGAAAAGGAAGGCGCGACAATGTGCGCGGCATGAGGTTCAACATGATCACGCCCAGGCTGCGCGACCACTGGAACTCCTGGGTGATCTCTGCGGGGAAATCCGTCGGGCCGTCGCCGTCGGCGTGCGCGTCGACGGCGAACGCGCCGCACCAACCCGCCACGTTCATCAGATAGGAAGTCGAGAAGTCTTCGGCCAGTTCCGGCCCGATGCCCCCGATCGACGCGAGCGCGGTGGTGCGAACTGCGTAATGCGACCCGATGCAGACGGGAGCAAGATCACCCTTGTGGCCGTTGTGGCCGAGTTGGTGAGCGCCGTGGAATGTTGCCTCGACGAAGAGACGGCCCCTTACCGCCCAGGATTGGTGGCGGTTCTTTCCGCAGACACTCGGCGCCCCTACATAGCCGATGGCCGGGTCGGCGAACGGGCGGACCATCTCCGCCAGGTAGGTCGGCTCGGGGACGTGGTCGCAGTCCAGTTGCGAGACGACGTCGTAGTCGCGGTAACCGAAGCGATCGTAAAAGTAGGCCAGGTTGCCTTCTTTGCAGCGTCGTCGGCGAGGCCAGGTTTCGCGTTGATACTCCTGCACTCCGCGGCGGGTGGAGACGCGCACGCGGTTTCGGTGGCACCATGCCAGGGTCTCGTCGGTAGGGTCCTCGTCGCAGAGCCAGACATCGTAGGCGTACGGGAAGTCCTGACACAACATGGCTTCGATAGTGGTGCGAGTCAGGGGCCACGGCTCCGATGGCGCCTTCGTGACAACCATGGCGACCCTCACTTGCGGGATCTCCAGCGTGGGTGAGACGCGTTGCAGCCGGTTGGCAGTGAGGAGGAAGTACACCGGCACCGTGGACACCCAGGCGAGGATCACGGTGTTGACCGTGAACGGTAACGCGTCGGTGCGGTGCTGCGGCAGTAGCCACCAGATCCAGAAGATGACGTACGTTGCAACCCATGCCACGGTCAGCGCAGCGACCGCTACCCTGGCACGACGCGGTAAGGCCGGTACGAAGGTACCCGGCCGACTGCACCGCCGCCGCGGCCGGCCACGGGCGAAGACCGGACCCGAAGGGCGTATCGCGACGATGCCGCCCTTCGACAGCGCGCGGATGAAGTCTTCCTCTCGAGAGACCGCGGGCCTCTCGAGAGTGGTCACGACGCCAATTCCGTCGACATCGCTTCGATGCACGCCTCGACGGTGCGGGCGATTCCGTCTCGCACCGGCATCTGCGGATTCCATCCGAGCTTGGTCTGGGCCACCGCGATGTCAGGCTGACGGCGGGTCGGATCGTCCTGGGGCAGTGGGCATAACAGGATCTCGGATGTCGAGTCCGTCAACTCCAGGACCAATTCGGCAATCTCGCGAACGGTCAGTTCGACCGGGTTGCCGAGGTTGATCGGTCCGGACTCATCGGAGTCCAGCATGAGAACCAGGCCCCGGACGAGATCGTTGACGTAGCACAGGCTGCGAGTCTGGCTGCCGTCGCCGAACAGCGTCAGCGGTTCGCCTCGGAGAGCCTGGTCGATGAAGTTGGACACGACCCGCCCGTCGTCAGGACGCATCCGCGGGCCGTAAGTGTTGAAGATCCGCACGATGCCGATGTCGACACCTTCTTCGTTGCGGTAGGCCATCGTGATCGCCTCGGCGAAGCGCTTGGCCTCGTCGTAGACGCTGCGCGGACCGATCGGGTTGACGTTGCCCCAATACGATTCGGTCTGGGGATGCACCAGCGGGTCACCGTAGACCTCGCTGGTGGAGGCCAAAACGAATCTCGCCCCCTTGGATCGCGCGAACTCCAACGCGTTGAGCGTGCCCTCGGAACCGGTACGCAGGGTGAAGATGGGCCGCCGTAGATACTCCGGCGGTGAGGCGGGGCTGGCCAGGTGCACGACCCCGTCGAAGACGCCCGGAAACCTGATCGATTCCAGGACACTGCCCTTGGCGAACGTGAATCGAGGTGAAGCGATGAGGTGTTCGAGGTTCTCGGGCCGGCCGGTCGACAGGTCGTCGAGGCAAACCACGTTGTCCCCGCGACCGATGAGCAGATCACAGACGTGTGAACCCAGGAAGCCGGCACCACCCGTCACCAGAACACGCACTTACTTACTCCTTTAGTGACATGAGGTCGTTTGATCTCGGGAAGTCGTCACGGACGCGCAAACCCCCGATACGTCCAGCCCGCTTCGCGCCACAACCGCGGTTCCAGGCAGTTGCGGGCGTCGATGATCTGTTTCGAGCCGGTCACGGCGGCCAAGTCGGCGGGCTGCAACTTGCGGAACTCATCCCATTCGGTCAGAACCAGCACCACATCGGCATCCCGGCAAGCCTCACCGGTCGAGTCGGCGTAGCGCAGGGCCGGATAGCGTCGGCGGGCGTTGTCCATGGCCTTGGGGTCGTAGACGGTCGGGTGAGCGCCCTGCAGTTGGAGTTCACCGGCGACGTCCAGAGCCGGCGAGTCGCGGACATCGTCGGAGTCCGGCTTGAATGCGGCGCCCAACACGGCCACCCGGGCCCCGGCGAGTGAACCGCACAACTCCCGTGCCACGTCGACGACACGGCCGCGCTGACGCACGTTGATGTTCTCGACTTCTCGGAGGAAGGCCAGTGAGTCACCGACGCCGAGTTCGTCGGCGCGGGCCACGAACGCCCGGATGTCTTTCGGCAGGCAGCCGCCGCCGAAGCCAAGCCCGGCATTGAGGAACTTCCGCCCGATCCGCGCGTCGTACCCGATGGCGTCCGCGATCGTTGTGACGTCGGCCGAGGTCACCTCACAGACCTCGGCGACCGCGTTGATGAACGAGATCTTGGTGGCGAGGAACGCGTTGGCCGAAACCTTGACCAGCTCAGCGGTCGGGAGGTTGGTGACGATGAAGGGAACATCGTGCTGGATCGGGGCATAGAGGTCGCGCAGCGTCGCCTCGGCGACATTGCACGGGCGGTTCTCGATGCCGACCACGATTCGGTCGGGGCGCAGAGTGTCCTGGACCGCGTACCCCTCGCGCAGGAACTCCGGGTTCCAGGCAAGTTCGACGCCATCGCCGGCCGGGGCGATGGCGCGGACGCGCTCAGCGAGGTCTTGGGCCGTTCCCACCGGGACCGTTGACTTGCCGACGATAAGTGTCCGGCGATGCAGATGAGGTGCCAGAGCGTCGACTGCCGCATGCAAGAAGGACAGATCGGCACCTGGGTTGTCCGCTCGCTGCGGGGTCCCGACCGCGAGAAAGTGCACGTCGGCAGAGGCGGCGATGTCTTCGTAGCTGTCGGTGAATCGGAGGCGCCCTCGAGAAAGATTGCTCTTCAGCAGACTGTCGAGCTCAGGTTCGAAGAATGGCAGTTCGCCGGCCTGCAGTTTCGTGATCTTGTCGGTGTCCACGTCGACTGCGACAACTTCGTGGCCGATCTCTGCCATGCAGACAGCATGGGTGGCGCCGAGGTACCCGCTGCCGATGACGGAGATCAGCATGGATCTGCCCCTTACTGGCTCGATCAGGATCAGGTGTAGTTCTTTGCTGTTCACGTACAACGTTCACCTGAACGTGCTTCAGACAAATTTCTAGACAATTGCCGGCAGTCTGCAACGGGTGAGTACACCCACATCAGTGGGCATCTAATCATTCCGCCCATGATAGCAACCATTTGATGGTAACCGATAAACATCCAAACAGTATGATCTCGATCATATTGCTAAGATCGCGTGTCGCCATGGAGTAGGTCCAGGCGGCGAGCCGGTAACCGGCTGACGGTAGGGCGCAGTGAACCCGATGAGCCTGCGGATGCCGCCCGGCGATGGGCCGCGATCAGCCGGTGATGGCGCCGATGCCGGAGCGAGCCGAGTCGACGACGGTGCCAAGGAAGTCTCGGCCGCCTGGATCGGTGACGCCGGCGGCGGGCAGCGCAACACCGCCGTCGATCAGGGCGGAACCGGCCTGCGGCGCGAAACCGGTGGCCTTGTCGAGCTGTGTGGCGCGCCCGATGGCCGTAGGCAGCGAGGGGGCCACAAGTTGCGGGCTGCCCTGAAGGCCGGTTGCTGTGCCGTTCAGCCGTTCGGACTCCGTGGCCGCACGGAACTGCTCGAGGGTGGCGAAATCCGTGTCGCCCCACTGAACGAGTTTTGCACCCCAGGAGTAGTAGAAGTTGCCGGCGAGAGTGACGTCAGTGGCGGGTTGCCGGTTGACCAGGGCCACCGGCCCGGCGAGGATGTTGTTGGCCACCTTGGTCCGCTCCACTGCGCCGATCACCAGCAGCGCGGGTGTTGGCGGGGTTGGGTCGTTGATGACTACGGTGTTTTGGTAGATGACGGCGTCGGAGATTCGGCCGTCGTCATCGCCGATTCCGCTACCGCCCACCAGCGTTATCGCGCCCATGTACCCGTTTCGCGAGTCGTTGACGGAAATGTTGTAACGCACTGCGTTTCGGGTGTTGGACCCGTTCGTGCGCTGGCCGAACAGGAGAAATCCCTCACCCGAGTTGTCGTAGGACAGGTTGTACTGGATCATCGAGTCGGTTGTGCTCTGGTCGAGGCCGAACCCACCGCCGTCGGCCCCGAGTGTCCTGTTGCTGTACGACACGCTGTGCTCGATGATCACCCGCGTGGAGTCGTAGGCCCAGATCCCCAAGGGTCCTTCACGCATGTTGCCCGCCTGCTTTCCATTCGAGTACGCGGTTGACAGGGCGATGCGGCCGGTGTCCACGCTACCGATGACGATGCCGCTGCCGGTGTTGTGGTCGGTGTTGTTTCGACTGCCGGTGTTGTCATAGGCCATCACCCCGGTGATCGTCACGCGGGTGTGCGCGTAGGACGGGTGCGCATAGTCAGGTGTGGCGCCGAACACAGCCACCCCGTTGTTGCGGTTGTTATGCGAGGCCAAGTTCGACATCACCACGTCGGCGAATCCGGCGGATCCGTCGGCACCTACCGCGATGCCGTTCTCGAACCCGCTGACATCGAGGTTCTCCAACGTGATTCCAGCGAGTCGGCTCTTGATTGCAGCGGAGGCGTTCAGCCGGACACCGGTGTCCTGGGCTCCGTTACTGGAGCCGAAGATTCCGAGATTCCGAATCGTAATTCCTGCGGTGTCGCGCACCTCGATACCGAGGTCGGAGACGATGGCTGCGCGAGCCTGGCCGTAAGAGTCGATGACCACCGGGTTGGCGGCATCACCGGCCTCGCCAAGACCGATTGACAGTGTGCCGGTCAGCCGGCCGCCCAAGAGCACCCGGTCGCCGGGCACAAGTCGTTGCTTCGACACCCGGTCCAGGGTCCGCCACGCCCGATCGGTGGATGTGCCGTCGGACGCATCGTTTCCGTCGGGATTCACGTAGAAGGTGTGGCCGCGCAGGTCGTCACTGCCCAGCCCGCCGACCCGGGCGATCGTGATGCCGAGAGCGAAAGCGGTGGCGATCCCGACAGCCGTCAGTAAACCGATGATCAGCGACCTGCGGCGACGCGGCATCGATGTGGCCCCCAATGTTCGTGTGCAGCTGCCCCGCACCCGGCGCCCGAATACTAGTCGGCGTCGGCGGTGATTCACCTAGCGCCAGCTAGGCAGCCAGATCTCCATGGTCCACGTCGACGGGGAAACCGGAATGCCGATGAGTATCGGGTGCAACCAGGCGAAGTTGGTGATCACCAGAGCGATGTAGCCGCACGCCACGAGAAGGCCCAGCGTTCGGCGTTCGGCGTTCGGCATCGCGCGTCGGGGCGTGCACGATGTCGCAGCGGATCAGCGCGATCGCAATGATCAGGAAAGGCGTCATCGGCACCGCATAGAAAGAGTACATCTGCCGGTTGATGTCGGCGAACCACGGCAGGAACCCTGCGCGATATCCAACCACCGACGGATCCAACCACCGTCGGCAGACCGCAAGTCGCGCCAAACGAACGCCCGCCATGCCGCTTAGAACAGGACGGGCACTGCCAACCACCACAGCACCGGCCGCAGCGACATCGGCCAGTCCACGGTTTGGATTCCCAGGGGTGGTGGTTGCTCGGGGATTTCGTCAGCGTGGAATGGAAGTGATAGGCCTTGTAGGTGTATTGCCATAGTGAACGGATCGCGTCCGGCGGCTGGAAACCACTGCCGTTCGGCGATCGACTGGTCGGCTGTGGCGGTGTCGATCAGTCCAGCTCGGCGGATTCTCGATGCGCCGCGGCGGAGGATCGCCGAGAAACCACGAGACTGATCACGGCGCTCAGGGCCGCGAGGGCGACTACACCGCCGGCCACCCACCACTGCCACGAGAACCCGCGTTGAGGGCTCTTCATCTCCGCCTGCCCAGCGGGGTTCGGAACAACGACCGGCTCGCGACCCGGCACCGAGATCACCGCACCACCCTCGAGGTCCGCCCAGCCGCCCGGGTCGGCGGCCAGTGTGCCCAGCAAGTCATCGAGTTGCTGGGGCTGGCCATTGGAGGTGGCAATCAGCACAGAGCGTTGCTTGTCGAACACGGTCTGCAATGACGCGAAGGTTATCGGCGCCCCCAGCGCCAGGGTGGTCGGCTTTCCATCGGCGTCCACGCCCTTCACTTTGACGTTGTTTCCGGAACCTTCGATCGGAAGCGTGATCTCTTTGTCGGACCATCCGTCGGCCGCAATGAGAATCGCCGGGTCGGCGCTTTTCGCCGCCTGCGCCAAGCTCGTCACAGTGGCATCGACCGGGACCGAACTAAGACGCTGTAGCCCCACCAGAATCGAGACAGCACGCACCGTGTCAAGAAATGCATCGGTACCGATTCCCACCTGTACCCGGGGCATCAGGGTCTGCGGCAGCGACTGAAACCCCAGCGGAACGGGTGGTGTGGCCGGAGTGGTTGCCACCTGGCTTCGGCTGTCGATGATCAGCGTGATCGGTTGGAAGTCCCCGCAATTGCCGGCATTGCCCGTGACATTCAGCTTCACCGCCAAGTTGGTGTTGCGCTCGAGCAGTTGATCGGGGATGTTCACCCATCGGTCGATTACGCCGGTGTCGTCAGTCGTCCACTGGTCGAGGGTGTCTTTGCCGATCATCACAACGATCTGGCCACCGAAGTCGCGCGGCACCACAGAGTACGAGCCCATCAGGTGGACGCGGACGTTCCGAATCGAGTGGCCGAAACGGGTCTGGTCGATCCCCACCGTCACCTGAGGCGATAACCAGGCCGCACTGAGATCGGACTGACCCAGGCCCCCCAGCGTCGCGGTATCGCCGGGCAGCTTGGTCGCGCTGGCCAGCGCCGGCGCAACCGCCGCCCTGCTCACGGCCAGCGGAAGCAGCAGGTCATTCGTGAGGAGCCGGATCTGGTTCGTGAGGGCGTCACCCGATCCCGTGATGGACAGTGCCGGAATGCCGGCCCCACCCTGGAGCGCCAGCCCGGCGGTGGGGCCCTCAGTGATGACGATTTGCCGTTCCAGCGCGGCCGACGGTATAGCCGGGGCGGTTGTTCCCTCCTCGAGTGGAACGACGGCCACCTGCGGATTCTGAACGCCGTAGTGGGAGACCACGGCCGTGGCAAGGCGCACCGCCGCGTTCGACTCGGCCCGTGTCGGTGTGGCCGGCACCCCGATTGTCAGTTTGCGCAGCACCGGCGGGAGGAAGTCGGCAACAGTCGTTGGCGGTACCTCGACGCCCGCATAGGAAATCGATCCATCGACGAAACGCACGGGATCCAACGAGTCGACGCAATAGCCCTCGAGCGGCGCAAATGTCATGGTCAGAGTGACGGTTGCGTAGTGGTCGACGACCTTGACACCCGGAAGCGGAATGACCACCGGAGCCATGTCGGCCGGCGGCAACTCCACTCTGGATATCGTCCGACTGTCTTGGGTGACGGTCACCAGCACAGTGCGCACATTGAGCGGAACTTGGAGCACCGCGTTCAGCGCTACCGGCGCGAGACCGGCCGGCACGGGAATGCCCACCGAGGTGGTGCCCCGTGGTCCGTAGAACGTTGGCGGTGAGCCGACGCCCAAGTCGGTCAGCGACAGCGTCGGCGAGTCGACAACGGAGGACGCCGGGGGGGCTGGTGCCGCCGTTTCGTTGCCGATGTCATCCGGTTCGGCGTGTGCGAACGGTGCGATCCAGTAAAGCACTGAGGCGACGACGGCAACGGTAACGATGCGTCGTGACAAGGTTGAGTTCATCGACGCATATCGTAACCAGCTACCGTCGCTACGTGGGCCACTTTGTGCACCCGCTCCGGCTCCTGATCACCCTGGGCCGCGACTGTCGATGGCCTGCTGGACCTCGGTGACCGCGATGTCGATCGGCATCGCGCTGAGGCGCTGCAAGCCCACGATGATCTGCGTTGCACCCACCGAGTCGACGAACGCCCCGACTCCCACATCGATCTGGGCCGGGGGTCGGCGGGAGGGCACCCGCGACGGGAGCGGCGCGGCCGGTGGGAGCGACCCCCAGGCGTCGCCGGTCGGTAGCTGACGGACGGGTGGACGTGTTGGTGGAGCATCCGGGCCGGACCCGGTTCGCCTGCCCGGACTGGGATGCGTCGCTGTCGGTCGATGACCACTCGGCCGAGCGGGTGTGGCGGCATCTGGACTCGCGGGCGTACTTGACCTTGCTGCACGCGAGTCCGCCGCGGGTGGCTTGCCTCGAGAACGAGTTGCGTCAGGTCCAGCTGCCGCGGGCCGAGCCACCCTCTCGCGCTTCACGCCCTTGTTCGAGCGGCTTGTGCCGGTCTAGCTCGTGTGAACGATCAGGACGTCGGACTTGGACCGACGCGCGACGTTGGCCGGCACCGATCCGAGCAGCCGACCGGCGATCGTGCTCAGCCCGACGTTGCCCACGACGAGAAGGTCGGCCTTGATCTCTTCCACCAGATCGACCAGGGCGTCGACCGGGGCGCCGACGACGGCCTTCTCCTCGACGTCCTTGGCTCCCGCCGTGTGGGCCCGCTCCTTGGCCTCGCGAAGGATCGCGTAGATGGGAGCGTTGCCCGCCATCTTGTAACCCTCGTCCTTGAGGACGTCGGCAGCCCGAGCATCCTCACTCTGGGGGAAGTACGCGGTCGCCACGATCAGCTTTGCGCCCGCTCCCCCGGCGATCTGGGCGGCCCGGTCTACCGCACGCAGCGATGAATCCGAACCGTCAGTGCCGACCAAAACGGTCTGATAGGCGCCCATTCATGCCCTCCAGTTTCGATTGCCAAGCCACCCCAGACAGTAACCCGTCGTTCAACGCACAGGGGCCAATTCGCTCGGATGACATGCGTATTGCCGGGACTGATCGTAACCGCAGGCCAGTCCGTGAACGCGACCTTGGTGAGCAACGGTACGCGCGTCGCCCCGACGCGTGACGGCTCGCTTCGACGGGCCCAATGTGACCTGCGTCATTGACAGCGCCATCCAAGGTATTGAAGGTGTTCTCCCACAAAGGCTTTTATCGTGCTGCTGAGTTGATCCCGATGCCTCGGATCGAAGTTGGACGGCTGGGATTCCTTGACGCCCAGCGCAAATAGTTACACCCGAGGTAGCTGGCACGGAGTCGGTGCGAGGAAGGCCTGCCCGTCGAAGTCGTGGGAGAACCGGACAATCTTCGTGCCGGCTTGTTCCGGCGTCCAGGCATGCAACGGTGGGTCGGCAGGTCGGTAAGGATCGACCTGGCTTAGCTGCTGCGTGAGCGGCCGAAGTACAACTCCTGGGTGGCGATGCACACCACCTGGCCCGTGCAGTTGTACATCGTGGCCGTCGCCAGTCCGCGTCCACCGATTCCACTGGGCGAGAACTGATCCGACAGCACCCAGTCGGACAGGTCGACCGGTCGATGGAACCAAAGGGCATGGTCGATTAAAGCGTTGTAGGTCGTGAGCGGCGTGGCGCGCCGCATGGTGATGGCGGCCTCCAGCATCGTAGTGCCCGACAGATACGTCAGCAGGCAGCTGTGCAGGACCTCGTCATCGGGCACGGATTCGGTTGGCCGCCACCACATCCGGATGCGCGGTGAGGGCTCGGATAGCTCCAGAGCGAGCCGGGGCGGCGGGTCGACGTAACGCAACTCGAAGGGCTGCGGACGGATCCAGTAACCGCCGAGTTCGTCGGCGTAGTCCGCCAACTGCTCCACGACGGGTGGCACCGACTCCGGGTCGGGTACGTCCGGCATCGGGGCGTGGTAGTCGAGACTGTCCACCGGGGTGCTGAACGACGCGAGTGCCTCCAACAGCACCTCGCCGTCCTGCCGTGCGGTGACCTGCCTGGTGGACAGCGTCCCTCCGTCGCGGAGCCGGACGACCTGGAAGTCGACTGGCCGCTTTGCGTCACCGGCGCGTAGGTAATACACGTGCACGCTGTGCGGTGCGCGTCCGGGCGCTGTGCGACTCGCGGCCATGAGCGCCTGTCCGGCGATGTGCCCACCGACGATGTGGTGCGCCGGGTTGTCGAGCT
This sequence comes from Mycobacteriales bacterium, assembly GCA_038244615.1. Taxonomy (GTDB): domain Bacteria; phylum Actinomycetota; class Actinomycetes; order Mycobacteriales; family Mycobacteriaceae; genus Mycobacterium. The sequence goes on from JBBRTH010000018.1 coordinate 63,047, forward strand.
GGGTGGCCACGAAGGTGTCGTCGTCGATCTGGTCGACCTGCAAGGTGGCGACGATGTCGGCCAGCGACGGCGAGTGGAAGGTCACCCCGGCATCATGCCGCAGCGCACGCAGTCACCACTGATTGCGTCGGCCGGCACGGGTTGACGAAAAAACCTCCATGTCCAACGGCCGTCTCCTCGGCTGCCAGCCGGCCGAAGGGAGGACCTCAACCGCTTCAGGAAGAAACTCTTGCAAAAAACCCTTGAAAAAAAGTGTGCGAATCCCGGTGGCTCGCGCCCCCTAGCTGTTGAACGCGGCCCAGCCGGGCGGCGACACCTCGAAGGAGTACGACATGACCACCACTCTCAGGACCCGCCGCGGCCGGACGCTCGCCGCGACGATGCTCGCTGCGGCGGCCGTCACGGGCGCCATCGGCACGGCGGTGCCTGCCAATGCCGCCCCCGCCAAGTACATCGCCATCGCGTACTCGACGGCGAGCGGGCATATCGGCACTGGTCAACACACCAACCTCGACACCGCCCTCGCTAGCGCGCTCAGCCAGTGCGGCGGCCACTGTGCGGTCGAGACCTGGTCCAAGAACGGATGCGTCGCAATTGCCGTCAGCGGTCAGTACCACTTCGGCTGGTATGGCTCGAACCTGCGGGATGCGCAGATTGGCGCGATGCAACGAACCGGGCCCGGCTCTTACGTCGCGTGGTCGGGCTGCGCGAAGTGATCAGCTGGTCGGCCCGTCATCGTTCTGATGGCGGGCCGATCAGTTCGGGTGAACGACTCACCCTGTGATTACGTGATGTAGCGAAGAAGTATTCTCACAGCAGTTCAACAGGAAGAGTCGTATGACAATCGCTCCGCCCGAGTTTGGTGGCGCGCTCGACGATGCTGAACTCGCGACGGCTGCCGCAGACGGAGACCGTGCGGCCTTCGCGGCGATCTATGACAGGTATGCCAACCGGCTGTACGACTTCTGCGCGGGCATGTTGCGCGATACCGACGCGGCGGCCGATTGCGTGCAGGACGTGTTCGTCGACGCCGTGACCCAACTCGGTGCGCTGCGTGACCCGAGCAGACTGCGGCCTTGGCTGTATGCGATCGCGCGCAATCAGGCGTTGGCACGCATTCGGGCTCGTCGTCGCGAAATGCCGACGGACGAACTGCCCGAGTTCGACAGTGGAGAGCCGGATTTGGCGACGTTGGCGGCCCGCAGCGAACTCGCCGACCTCATCGCCGATGCCTGCGGCGGACTATCGGAGCGGGACCGTACCGTCTTCGAACTCACGTACCGGCACGGTCTCGACGGTACCGAACTGGCCACTGCGCTCGGGGTCAGCCATACAAATGCCAACACTCTGGCCGTGCGGTTGCGCGACGGCGTCGAGCGCTCTCTAGGGGCTCTGTTGGTGTGTCGCGGGGTGAAGGCCGACCCCGCATGCTGCCCCGAACTGGCTGCGCTCGTTGATGACTGGGATGGCACGTTCACCGTGCTGATGCGCAAGCGCGCCGCTCGCCACATCGACGGCTGCTCGGTTTGCGAAGAGGAGCGGCGTCGCAGGGTCAACCCCGTCGCGCTGCTCGGCGGTGTTCCGGTGTTCCTACCCGCGCCCGCGTCCTTGCGCGAACGGACACTGACCGCGGCCTCCCGGAGCCTGCCCGCGGCCTCTCGGGGCCTGCTCGCGGCTTCTCGACCGCCGCAAGCACTCCCCACGCCGCACCTTTCGACGACGCAGGGGCACCATGCGCGGGCGGCGCTGATCGCGGTGTTCGTCATCCTCGGCATTGCAGGAGTGGCACAGCTGTCGACGCCGTTGCTCTTCCAAGAACAACGCGTCGATCCGGTCAGTGAGGTCGTTGAGCCGACCACGGAGGCGCCGGGCAGCATGACGGCTTTTACCGGGCCTGCGTCCCTTGCCCCCAACATGCCGTCGACCACGGCCGCGCCAAGTGAACCCGTCCGGGGTCCGACCACGGCCGTGATCACCACCGCGTCCACCACCATCGCTCCGACGCGCACGACCACGCAAACCCCGACGATGTCCACGAAGCCCAGCAACTCGTTCAGCCCGAGCCGCGCCGCGTCCTCGACGGAGCGGACCACCCAAACCCAAACGCGCACCTCGACGCCCACGACGTCGCCCTCGACCAGCTCTAGTTCAAGCCCGCCACCGCCAACCACCACCACCACGACCAGCGACCCGATCGAATGAGCTGAGTAGCGTCCCCACCAGTCCGATTGCGAGCCGGTGACGGGATTCACTCTTTCGATCGGCGTGATCGCTAGCGCAGAAGCACACCGGCAGCCAATCCGCTGCGCGGCCAACCGGCGGGGAAACTCTCCCACTCCTCCTGACGACCGTATGGCGTCAGGTCCAGGAACGGGTAGCCGACCGAGGTGTGGTCGAGCCCTCGGGCGTAGGTCGAGTAGGTGTGGAACACCTCGTCGCCGCGGCGCAGGAACACACTGGCGCCCGGCATGTCGCCACGCAGGTCATCGTCGACGAATCCGTCGGCACGCAACTCGTCGAGCGACCTGTAGTTGTACTCGACCGGGATCCGCTCCGGGTCGAGAGTCGCCCGATAGTCGTAGGTGAAGTCGCCGTCACGCGACGAGTAGCACGGAAACGTCCAGCCGTGCTGGTCTCGGGTGCACGTAGAGCTGCGGCCTGCCCTCGAACAAGTCGACGAGGCGCAGCTTGTCTGCAGGCCCCTCGAATGCATAGTCCTTGTCCACCTTGACCATTGGCATCCGCGGTCGCTCGGCGTTGACCTCATCTCGTAGGTGCGTGACCTCACGCTCGCGGGCCAACAACCGTCGGCGCGCAGTCAGCCATTCTCCTCCGGTGGCGACGTCTGGGTAGGCGGCAGGGAACGGGGGCATGGGCACATCCTCTCGGTTCGGCGTATGCGGTATCGACTCGCCGACCGGCCAAGACTCATCGCGGCACCCACGGGTCGCGCTACCTTGTCCGCATGTATCACTTGCTGGCCGATCCGCCCTTCTTCGGCGGTCCGGGTCAAGGCACCCGTCAGATCATCGAATTGTTCGTCGCGTTCGGCCTCACGGCGCTGATCGGCCTCGAGCGCGAGATTCAGGGTAAGAGCGCAGGCCTTCGGACGCAGACCATCGTGGGTACGGCGGCTGCGCTCATCCTGCTGGTTAGCAAGTACGGGTTCCAGGACGTGTTGGTCGACGGGCTAGTCATCGTCGACCCGTCGCGTGTCGCGGCCCAAATCGTCTCGGGCATAGGCTTTCTCGGCGCAGGCATCATCATCTTCCGCCGCGGCTCGGTCCATGGACTGACGACTGCGGCTGCAGTCTGGGAGTCCGCGGCCATCGGCATGGCTGCCGGCTCGGGCCTGCTGCTGCTCGCGTGCACCGTGACGGCGATGCACTTCCTCATCATCTTGGGGTTCATGCCGTTGGCCAAGCGTTTGGCCGCCCGTTTGAGCGGCTCGATCCGAATGCACCTCACCTACGAGGAAGGCCGCGGCGTGATGTCGGCTCTGCTACAGGCATGCGACCGACGCAACTGGCAGCTTGCGGAGCTGGAATCGGATCCGACCGGCGGCGTGCTGCTCACGTTGTCGGGCAACGGCATCCTGAACGCACCGACCCTGCTTGCGGGCATAGACGGCGTCACCGCGATCCGCCAGCTCGACGACGATCCCGACTAAGGGGCCAGTTGGTCGCGGCTCGCACGATACGAGGCGATGCACCCTACGGCGGCCAGGACTGCCATCACCGTGAACATCCACCTGGCAGCGGTCGCGTCGCCCCGATCGGTGAGGTTGACGACGACGCCCGCAAGCCCGGCACCGAACGCGCCGCTGATCAACTGCACGGTGTTGATGGCCGCGGCTGCGGTGCGCCCCTCGGCTGGGTCGTCACTGCTGCCCATCGCCCATGCGGAGAGGTGGGGCCACGCGACGCCCACGCCGGTACCGGTGATCAGCAAAGCCACCACCCACACCGCGATCACCAGCCCGGCGGCGTCTTCGATCTGGCTCACCGCGGCGATCCCCAAGCCGACCGCCATGACCAGCGGCGCTGCCGCGACGACTCGCACGATGACACGGGTCCTGGTCAGGGACGCACTGACGATCTCGCTGATGGTCCATCCCACCGCCAATGAGACGCTGAGGAAGCCCGCGGCGACCGGCACCAGGTGCGCCAGCCGCTGACCGAACAACGGCACGTACATGTCCGCCATCGTCGCCGCCATCAACACACCGAGCGTGAGGTAGATCCACTTCAACGGGCCAGGCCGAATGGCCTTTGGCGGCAGAACCGACGCGGCGGTGCGCCGGTCCACGCCGAGGAACACCGCCACCAGAGCCAGGCCCGCGACGAGGAAGCCACCGGTCACGGCGAGGTTACGCGCGATGCCCGCGACGCTGACCGCCAGCGCGGCAACGCCCAGCAGCATCAACGACCACACGGGGATGCGGTCGGCGATGGGCCGATCCTCGTCAGCCGTCCGACCGGGCAGCGCGAACGGCACCAATGCCGCCATGGCGGCCGTCAGCAATGCGAGTACGCCGAATGCCCAACGCCAAGAACCGAATTGCGCAAACAGCCCACCAGCGGCCGGCCCGACCAGGGTGCCGACGCCCCACATCGCCGATACGAGCGCCGACGCCTTGGTCCACAGCGATCGAGGCAGGGCAGCGTTGATGACGGCATATCCCAAGCCGGCGAGCAGGCCACCGGCCGCGCCCTGCACCAGGCGACCCAGCAGTAGGAACTCCATGGTCGGCGCCACTGCGCACAGCACGCTACCGATCCCGAACACGCCGAGGCCGGACACGTAGGCCCATCTCGGCCCGAGCTTCGTCAGCACCGAGCTCACGGTGGTGGCCGCCACCACCGACGCGACTAGGTAGACGGTCGTCACCCATGCGTAGAGACGCTCGCCGCCGATCTCGGCGACGGTGCTGGGAAGCAGGCTGACGGTGAGGAACTCGTTGGTGGCGTACAGCGCCACGCCACCAGCCAAAACGGTCGAGGCGCCGAGGTTCTTGGGCCCCAGCAGTTCTGCCCACCCACCGCCCGGGGGGCTTTCGGTCCGTGTCACGGGAACAACCGTACGAGCTCAACCATGGTTGAGATCAAGACGTCTTCGGGCAGCGTCTCACTTCAGCCCGGCGGCGTCCATGCCGCGAAGCTCCTTCTTCAGGTCGGCGATCTCGTCGCGGATGCGGCCCGCCAGTTCGAACTGCAGGTCCCGCGCAGCGGCCATCATCTGCGCGGTGAGGTCCTTGATGAGATCGGCGAGCTCGGCGCGGGGCATGTTGGCCGTGTCCCGCCCCTCGCGGATGCCCGCGCTGACCGCGCGACCGGGTTCACCCTGAGCCCGCCGCCCACGCGAGGCGTTACGGCCGGAGCCACCCACGTCGACCGTCGCATCGGTGTCGTCGGCCTCCCGGTAGACCTGGTCGAGGATGTCGGCGATCTTCTTCCGCAGCGGCTGCGGGTCCACCCCGTGGGCCTCGTTGTACGCAATCTGCTTGGCCCGGCGGCGATCGGTCTCCTCGATGGCCTGCGCCATCGAATCGGTGATCCTGTCGGCATACATGTGGACCTCACCGGACACGTTGCGCGCCGCGCGACCGATGGTCTGGATGAGGCTGCGCGCCGATCGGAGGAAGCCTTCCTTGTCGGCATCGAGAATGGACACCAACGACACCTCCGGCAGGTCGAGACCCTCGCGCAGCAGGTTGATGCCGACCAACACGTCGTACTCACCGAGCCGCAACTGGCGCAGCAGCTCAACCCGACGCAAGGTGTCCACCTCCGAATGCAGATAGCGCACGCGGATGCCGAGTTCGAGTAGGTAATCGGTCAGATCCTCGGCCATCTTCTTGGTCAACGTGGTGACCAGCACCCGCTCGTTTAGTTCGGTGCGCTTGCGGATCTCACTGATCAGGTCGTCGATCTGGCCCTTGGTCGGCTTGACGACGACCTGCGGGTCCACCAGCCCGGTCGGACGGATCACCTGCTCAACGAACTCGCCAGACGACTGGCTGAGCTCATAGGGCCCGGGCGTCGCCGACAGATAGACCGTCTGCCCGACGCGATCGGCGAATTCCTCCCAGGTCAGCGGGCGGTTGTCGACCGCGGACGGCAGCCGGAAGCCGAAGTCGACGAGGTTGCGCTTGCGCGACATGTCGCCCTCGTACATGCCGCCGATCTGCGGCACCGTGACGTGTGACTCGTCGATGACCATGAGAAAGTCTTCTGGGAAATAGTCCAGCAGCGTCGCGGGCGACGTGCCCGCAGCACGCCCGTCGATGTGCCGCGAGTAGTTCTCGATGCCCGAGCAGAACCCGACCTGCTTCATCATCTCGACGTCGGAGTTCGTGCGCATCCGCAGCCGTTGCGCCTCGAGCAGTTTGCCTTGGCCTTCGAGTTCGGCGAGCCGCTCCTCGAGCTCATTCTCGATGCTGGAGATGGCGTGCGCCATCCGTTCCGGCCCCGCGACGTAGTGGGTGGCTGGGAAGACCCGCAGCGAGTCGACCTTGCGCACCACGTCACCCGTCAGCGGGTGCATGTAGTAGAGCGCTTCGATCTCGTCCCCGAAGAACTCGATGCGCACCGCAAGTTCCTCGTAGCTGGGGATGATCTCCACGGTGTCGCCCCGCACCCGGAAGGAACCTCGGGTGAAGGCCATGTCGTTGCGGCTGTATTGCACGTCCACCAACAGTCGCAGCAGCCCGTCGCGCGGCACCTCGTCTCCGACGTTCAGCTCTACCGAGCGATCGAGATAGGACTGCGGTGTGCCGAGACCGTAGATGCAGGACACCGACGCCACCACGACCACGTCCCGCCGCGACAGCAGGTTCGACGTCGCTGAGTGCCGCAGGCGCTCCACGTCGTCGTTGACTGAGCTGTCCTTCTCGATGTAGGTATCGGTCTGCGCGATATACGCCTCGGGCTGGTAATAGTCGTAGTACGAGACGAAGTACTCGACGGCGTTGTTGGGCAACATCTCTCGGAGCTCGTTGGCCAACTGGGCGGCAAGCGTCTTGTTGGGCGCCATGATGAGCGTCGGCCGCTGCAGCTTCTCGATGAGCCATGCCGTGGTCGCCGACTTGCCGGTACCCGTGGCACCCAGCAGCACCACGTCGCGCTCCCCCGCGTTGATGCGGCGTTCCAACTCGGCGATGGCCGCGGGCTGGTCACCAGCCGGGGAGAACTCGCTGACCACCTCGAAGTCGCCACCAGCGCGCACGACGTCATCGACGGCTCGGTACTCCGAGTGCGCGACGACGGGATATTCGGTAGCGAAGGCCATGTTCACCAGATTAGAACCAACCACCGACAAGCGAACCCCCGGTCGCGCCGCTCCTGCCCACCGGCAAGCTGATCGGTTCCCATTAGGCTGTCCGAATCCATCCTCCGAAGCACGAGATCTTTGACCTCGCCGCCCGCACCAACACCGATCCCAAGGGCATCGTGCGGGACGTCGACGTATTCACCGTGCACCCCTGGGGCCTCTACATGGCCAGGCCGACGCCAGGCCGAGCCCAGTTCCATTACCTCGAGTCGTGGCTGCTTCCGTTGCTCGGCCTGCGGGTCTCGGTCTTCCACTTCAATCCCGGCCATGAACGCGATCAGGACTTCTACCTCGACGTCGGCCGGTACACCGTAGACGGCGATGTCTGGCACGCCGAGGACCACTACCTCGACCTCGTCCTTCGGACCGGTGCAGAAGTCGAGCTCATCGACGTCGACGAGCTGTTCGAGGCGGTACGACAAGGCCTGATGACGCCGGAGTCCGCGAGCGCGGCGGTGCAGACCGCCGTCGTCGCCATCGACGGTCTCGCCCGCCACGGGTACCACCTCGGACAGTGGCTTGCGGACCACGAAATGGTCCTCACCTGGCGGGCAGCGTAAAGTCTGCATTCATGAGCTTGACTAAGCGTGGACTGGCGGCGGGCGCTGCGGCAACCGTTCTGCTGTTCGGCGCCCAGTTGCTCCCCGCGATCGCACTGGCGGACCCCAGTGGTACACCGGGACCCGACGCCACCGAGCAGTCGGCCGACACACCACCACCGCCGGACGCGCAGGCCGATTTCGGGCCTGGCCCCTACAACGTGGTCTACCGCGCCCGGGTCGACGGCGTGTCACGCGGCGCGACCATCAGCTACGCGATGGCCGACGACCAGGTGAACACCGCGGACCCGACGATGGTGCCCGGGCGGACATTCGAGGCGACGGGCGTGGTCAGCCAGACGCAGAAGGCCGGCATGCAGGTGTCCATCCAGTGGCCGTACTCGGCCAGCTTGCACTGCGAGATCCTGGTCAACGACCAGATCATCGCGGAGGCCGATCAGTTCGTCGCGCCACGGCTCACACCCCAACACAACGATCCGGGCTACGGCGTGCTCAGTTGCGGATCGGTGACCAACTTCCCGACCGGCAACACGGCACCGATCGATGCGCCGGCACCCGTCGACCCCGCCACGGCTGCCGCTCCGGCGGCCTGAGCCCTCGCCTCATGGGCGCCAGCCCGTCGCGTCCGCCCAGGCCCACGCGCGGCGGTAGGCATCGACGAACCAGGGCTCCTTCGCGTCCGCGTAGTCAGCCGTCGTCCGGTGTCCTGCGGCCTCCACGTCCCGTTTCACCGCGAGGTACTCGTTTCGGACACTCGGCTCGGCGATGAGCCAGTCGACGAACAGCAGAGCGAACTGCTGCCCCGGCCAGCCGTCGACCCGCAGATGCACGTTGGTCGGCCGACCAGGGTCGGCGGAGCCGTGAAACCGCTTGCGCCACAACGACGGATCATCGGAATGGTCGAATACCTCTACGGTGCTGCGAGCATCGGGCTTGCCCACGTCGGTAGTGACGCCCACGCGGGGATAGCCCGCAGACAGCAGCGCGTCCGCGAGCTCGTCCGCCACGGCGAGGGACGGCACGGTTATCTGAACGTCGATGACGTTCTTGGCGTCGAGCCCAGGCACCGCCGTCGAACCGATGTGGTCGATGCGCACGGCCCGATGACCACACGTCGTGTTGAGACGGTTGACGATGCGCCTGGCCTGATCGGCCCATGTCGGATCCGACGGCACCAACCGCGGCGAGGTGTGGGCCGGTTCTGCGGCTTGGACGTTGTGGGCGAACGGCAGGATCCGCTGATGCCAGAGAGTGCGGGCGACCGCCGCCAGTTCCTCGGTGGTACCGGTGTTTTCGAGCCACACGTCGGCGACCTCGCGGCGCTGATCCTCGGATGCTTGCGCCGCGATACGTGCCCGTGCATCGGACTCAGGCATGCCCCGCTGCTGGGTCAGCCGCGTCAGTCGCACTTCTACGTCGGCGTGCACGATCACGACCAGTGGGAACATCGGCGCCATCTGTGACTCCACCAGCAGTGGAATGTCCTCGACGATCACGGCATCCGACGGCGCCGCGTCGATCAGCTCGGCACGCCGCTTGCCCACCAGCGGATGCACGATGCCGTTCAGCGTCGCTCGCTTGTCGTCGTCGCTGAAGGCCACCGCCGCCAACGCCGGGCGATTCAGTGCGCCATCGGGAAGGAGGATCTCGGATCCGAACGCCTCGACCAGCGCCGCCAACCCCTCGGTGCCGGGTTGGACCACCTCACGCGAGATGACGTCGCCGTCGACGATGATCCCGCCGAGCTCGTGGAATGTCGCGGACACCGTTGACTTCCCGGCGCCAATACCACCGGTCAACCCGATACGAAGCATGAATGTGTCCTCACAAAATAAACCACGCAGGAAGTCGCGAGGACTTCCTGCGTGGTTTCACTCGATCCAAACTCGGCGAATGAGTGGTCTTGTAGGCGTTGCTTGTGTTAAGCGTTGCCCGCGAGCTTCTCCCGCAGCGCTGCCAGCTGAGCGTCGCTCGCCAGCGTTCCGCCGGTGGAGGGCTCACCCGAGCTGGACGACGACGTAGAGGAGGACGAGGTGCCGTTGGCGGTGGCAGGCCGGCTGGCCGCCTCCGCGTCGGCTGCCGCGAACTTCTCCATCTGCGCGGTGTGCATCTTGTGACGGCGCTCGGCCTCAGCGTACCGGGCCTCCCACTCGTCACGCTGCTTCTCGAAGCCCTCGAGCCATTCGTTGGTCTCGGAGTCGAAGCCCTCGGGGAAGATGTAGTTGCCCGCCTCGTCGTAGCTGTCGGCCATGCCGTACTTCGACGGGTCGAACTCCTCGGTGTAGTCCTCGTTGGCCTGCTTGAGCGACAGCGAGATACGACGGCGATCGAGATCGATGTCGATGACCTTGACCATGGCGTCGTCGCCGACCTGAACCACCTGGTCCGGGACCTCGACGTGGCGCTCGGACAGCTCCGAGATGTGCACCAGGCCCTCGATGCCCTCCTCGACGCGGACGAACGCACCGAACGGCACCAGCTTGGTGACCTTGCCGGGCACGATCTGGCCGATGGCATGGGTGCGCGCGAAGTGGCGCCACGGATCTTCCTGAGTCGCCTTGAGCGACAACGAAACCCGCTCGCGATCCATGTCGACGTCGAGCACCTCGACGGTGACCTCGTCGCCCACCGTGACGACCTCGGACGGGTGGTCGATGTGCTTCCAGGACAGCTCGGAGACGTGCACCAGGCCGTCGACGCCACCCAGGTCCACGAAGGCACCGAAGTTGACGATCGACGAGACGACGCCCTTGCGGACGGCGCCCTTCTGCAGCTGGTTGAGAAACTCGCTGCGCACCTCGGACTGGGTCTGCTCCAGCCAGGCACGGCGGCTCAGCACCACGTTGTTGCGGTTCTTGTCGAGCTCGATGATCTTGGCCTCGATCTCTTTGCCGATGTACGGCTGGAGATCGCGGACGCGACGCATTTCGACCAGAGACGCGGGCAGGAAGCCACGCAGGCCGATGTCGAGGATGAGCCCGCCCTTGACGACCTCGATGACGGTGCCCTTGACGGCCTCGTCCTTTTCCTTGAGTTCCTCGATGGTGCCCCAGGCGCGCTCGTACTGGGCACGCTTCTTGGACAGGATCAGACGGCCTTCCTTGTCCTCCTTGGTGAGGACCAACGCTTCGACCTCGTCGCCGACGGACACAACCTCTGAGGGGTCGACGTCGTGCTTGATCGAGAGTTCGCGGGAAGGGATGACCCCTTCGGTCTTGTAACCGATGTCGAGCAAGACTTCGTCACGGTCAACCTTGACGATGGTGCCTTCGACGATGTCGCCATCGTTGAAGTATTTGATGGTCTTGTCGATTGCGGCCATAAAATCCTCGGCCGAGCCGATGTCGTTAATGGCTACTTGCGGCGAGGTGATGGACGGACTTGGCATGTGGTGGGTGGCTCCGGACAGGTTTTATCGTAGGGACAGATGGTGTTGGTGTGTACTGGTGTTACACGCGATCGAGCGCGCCCACGAGTACTCGAAAAGACTACTCGACTGGGTACACGCTGGACAAACCTGGTACTCGGCGTCGACGCTAGCGTGCTACTGCCCGCGGTCCCTCGATGTCGACACCGAAGCGGCGGCGATACATCGCAAGGCGTTCATCCAGCTCAGCGCGTCCCAATCCGAAATCGCCCGCCCGATCTACCCGTGTTGCGGGACGTCGTGGGCAACGGATAGACGCCGAACACCGACGTTCATTTCGATCGAAGGCTCGACATCATGGTCCGGTATCGAAGCCGTGCCAAGCGCCCGACCGCCACTAGTCTGCTGTGGTGTCGTTTCCCATTGCGCGCACCCAGCGCGTCCGCCAGGTCGGCGCGCCACTGAGCGCAATCATTGCGATGGGCACCGTCGCAGTCGTATCGCTGATCCTGCTGACCGCGGTCAACCCCGTCGGCACCTCCATCGGCTTCGCGCTCGCAACTGTGGCGGTGATCGTGGTCGTGCTGGCCTATCTATGGCTGGATCGATGGGAACCGGAGCCACCGCGACTGCTGGTACTTGCCTTCGTGTGGGGCGCATCGGTCGCGATCGTCGTCTCGGTGATCCTCGAGATCGCGTTCGGAGCGCTGCTGGCCACCGGTGAGGCCGCGACGGACGAGTTCGTCACTCTCGCGATCGTGGCGCCGATCGTCGAAGAGGCCGCGAAGGGCGCCTTCCTGCTGATCATGATGACCGGTCGCCGCCGCAACGAGCTCAACTCGCTGACGGACTGCCTCGCCTACGCCGGAATCATGGCGGCGGGCTTCGCCTGGCTGGAGAACATCGGCTACATCGGCGGTGGCGAATCGCTCGGCGGATCGCTCGTCACCGCGGGACTGCGGCTGATCATGGGTCCCTTCGCTCATCCACTGTTCACGACGCTGACGGCGATCGGCGTGTATTTCGCCCTGCAACGCCGGGGCTTCCTCGCCAAGGCGGGCTGCATTCTGCTCGGCTATGCCGGTGCGGTGCTCATGCACGCGTTGTGGAACGGTTCGTCGTTCTTCGGCATCGAGACGTACTTCCTCGTGTACTTCTTCTGGATGGTGCCCGTCTTCGGCCTGGCGATCGTACTCGCCGTCGCCAGCAGGCGCCGGGAGCAGCGCATCGTCGCCGCCAAGCTGCCCGGCATGGTCGCTGCTGGCCTGGTGACCCCCAACGAGGCAGCCTGGCTGGGCTCGATCCGAAACCGCAAGCTGGCCGTCGGCGAGGCGTCCCGAGTCGGCGGGAAGCCGGCGGGCCGGGGCGTCAAGAACTTTGCGGCACAGGTGATCGAGCTGGCGTTCGTGCGAGATCGCATCGACCGTGGCTTCGGCGACCAACGGGTGCACGCGCTGCTGAACGAGGAGGCCTACGGCGTGTACGCGGCGCGGGCCGCCGCCCCGGTGTTGCAGGCGGTGGCGGGCTACCGCGCACCAGGCTCCTGACAGGTCAGTGCGCTGCGGCGTCCCAGCTACGCCCGTACCCGACGGACACCTCCAGCGGCACCTCGAGCGGGTAGGCCCCGCCCATCTTGTCGCGCACCAGTTCGTCGAGCGTGTCGCGCTCGCCCTCGGCCACCTCGAACAGCAGTTCGTCGTGGACCTGCAAGAGCATCCGGGACTTCAGCCCAGCGTCGCGGATCGCGTTGTCGGTGTTGATCATCGCCACCTTGATGATGTCGGCGGCACTGCCCTGAATGGGCGCGTTCAGCGCGGCCCGCTCGGCGGCCTCCCGGACGTTGCGATTGCTGCTGTCCAACTCCGGCAGATAGCGCCGCCTGCCCAGCACCGTCGAGGTGTAGCCGTCCTTGCGCGCCTGGTCGACGATCGACTGCAGGTAGTCCCGCACTCCGCCGAAGCGCGAGAAGTACGCGTCCATCTGCACCTTGGCCTCCTCGGTGGAGATCTTCAGCTGGGCCGCCAGGCCGTAGGCGCTCAACCCGTAGGCCAACCCGTAGGACATGGCCTTGACCCGACGGCGCAGCTCGGCCGTGACCTCGTCGATCGGGACGCCGAACGCCCTGGAGGCGACGAACGAATGCAGATCTTCACCGGTGTTGAACGCCTCGATGAGCCCCCCGTCACCGGACAGGTGGGCCATGATCCGCATCTCGATCTGGCTGTAGTCCGCCGTCATCAGCTCGGTGTAACCCTGGCCGACCACGAAGCCCTCGCGGATCTGACGGCCGGCCTCGGTGCGGATCGGGATGTTCTGCAGGTTCGGCTCCGTGGACGACAGCCGCCCGGTCGCGGCGATCGTCTGGTTGAACGTGGTGTGGATGCGTCCGTCGGAGCCCACCGCGTTGAGTAGTCCGTCGACCGTGACCTTGAGTCTGGTGGCGTCGCGGTGTGCGAGCAGATGTTGCAGGAAGGAATGCCCGGTCTTGTCGAACAGCCCCTGCAGTGCGTCGGCGTCGGTGGTGTACCCGGTCTTCGTCCGTTTGGTCTTGGGCATCTCCAGTTCGTCGAACAGCACCACCTGCAACTGTTTCGGCGAGCCAAGGTTGATTTGCTTGCCGATCACCGCGTACGCGGCTTCGGCGGCGTCACGGATCAAGTTCGCGAACTGACTCTGCAACTGGCCCAGGAGGTCGAGGTCGATGGCGATACCCGCCGCCTCCAGTTGGGCGAGCACCCGCTGCACCGGCAGCTCCATCTGGTCCAGCAGCGCCGAGGAGTCGATCCTCGCCAACTCCTCGTCGAGTGCGTTGGCGAGATCGGCGACCGCGGAAGCCCTCAGCAGCAGGGTCTGTACTGCCTGATCGTCAACGCCGTCCTCGTCGTCGAGAAGCGAAAGTTGTTGCTGCTCAGGATTTTCTGCCCGCAGTTCGCGCTTCAGGTAGCGCACTGCGAGGTCGTCGAGCGCAAAGCTGCGCTGGCCCGGCCGCATGAGGTATGCGGCCAACGCGGTATCGGAGGTGACACCCGACAGGTTCCAGCCCCGGCCCGCGAGGTCGTGCATCGCGAGCTTGGCCTCGTGCAGCGCCTTCGGCTGGACCGGGTCCGCCAGAAAGGCCGCCAGCGCCGCTTCGTCGTCGGGGTCCATCGAGGAAGTGTCGAAGTAACAGCCCTCCCCGCCGGCCGACACGATCGCGACCGCGGTAGCGTCGGAGTCGAACGCCAGATGGGTGCCCACCACGGCGAGACCTAATCTACGGCCCCTGCCGTGCTCCGCCAGCCACGGTGCGAGTTGGCCGCGCTCGAGCACTCCGCCACGCACGTCGAAGCCCTGCTCCACCTCGGGGTCGGCCGACGCGAGTGTCTCGAACAGCCGGTCGCGAAGGACCCGGAACTCCAGGTCGTCGAACAGTCGGTGGATATGGTCGCGATCCCACGGCATCATCCGCAACGTGTCAGGAGTCTGGGCGAGCGGCACGTCCTTGACCAACTCGGTCAGGTCCCGATTGAGGATGACGTGGGAGAGGTTGGCGCGCAACGACTCCCCGACCTTGCCCTTGACGGTGTCGACCTGACCGACGAGCGCCTGCAGGGATCCGTATTCGACGATCCACTTAGACGCCGTCTTCTCCCCCACGCCGGGGATGCCGGGCAGATTGTCGCTGGGGTCGCCGCGCAGCGCGGCGAAGTCCGGGTACTGGGTGGGCGTCAACCCGTACTTCTCGACCACGGCGTCCGGGGTGAATCGCGTCAACTCGGACACACCCTTGCGCGGGTAGAGCACCGTGACGTCGGGGCTGACGAGTTGCAGCGCATCGCGGTCACCCGTAACGATCAAAACCCGGTAGCCCTCGGACTCGGCCTGGGTGGCCAACGTCGCGATGATGTCGTCGGCCTCGAATCCCGCCTCGGCGAGGGCCGTGATGCCCAGTGCGACAAGGACTTCCTTGGTGATGTCGATCTGGCCGCGGAACTCGTCGGGGGTGGCCGATCGGCCCGCCTTGTACTCCGGGTACTTCTCGGACCGGAAGGTCTGTCGGGATACGTCGAAGGCCGCGGCGATGTGCGTGGGCTGCTCGTCGCGAAGCAGGTTGATCAGCATGGCCGTGAAGCCGTACACCGCGTTGGTGGTCAAACCGCCCTGGGTCTTGAAGTTCTCCGCAGGCAACGCGTAGAAGGCGCGAAACGCCAGCGAATTGCCGTCCAAAAGCATCAATGTGGGCTTTGTGTCGGTCTTGGCAGGGCTCACGCCCTCACTCTATTCACCCCCGCCGACACGGAGGAGACGCCGTGCCATCTGCCCGAGGACCGCGGCCCCCGCATCTCGCCCGTCACTAGCCGAGGAGCTTGCGGAACTGCTGCCCGACGGCCATCGACTGGCCCATCCGCTGCACCCAGCCGTCGAGCGCGGCCTTGACGTCCGCCGGATCCCACCCACGCTCCCGGCCGAGCGCGATCATCCCGGCCTCATCGGTGACGCCACGGCCTTGGGCTTCGCGGGCGAGTTCGGCGTAGTCCTGAAGTGAGATGCCGTTGATGGGATGCCAGATCGCGTCGTCCGCAGCCACCGAGCGGGTCGACGGTCCACCCAGCACGGCGGAGTCGATTGGCCCGGCGCCCTGGACGTGCACCATGCCGTCGCCCTGTGGTGGCGCGGCCTGCTGGGCGAATGCCTGCTGTGCCGCTTCCTTGGCCTTGCTGAAGAGTCCCATCAGTGGTCTCCGATCTTGCAGATCTCCAGACATCATTTCTGGGCCGGACGGTACTCCCGGGATGGGCTGCAGGGCAGGAATTCGGCAAGCTGGTCAAGACGGATCCGGCCGCCTTTCCGGCTCGAGACTGCAACACGTTTCAGTTTCGCGGTCGGCATCGATTACGCTGGCCGCGTGCCAGGATCTACGGACGCCCAAGCGCGACTACCGGCCATCGACGGGTGGTTCGCCACCGACGACGCCGGGGTTGCCCATCTGATCGCCGGGAAGTGCACGCAGTGCGGCACGTATGTGTTCCCCCCGCGGGAGAACAACTGCCCCAACCCCGCCTGCGACGGTGAGCAGCTCGACCAAGTGCCGATGTCTCGGCGCGGGACGCTGTGGTCCTACACCGAGAACCAGTACGCCCCGCCCCCTCCGTACCCCTCGCCCGACCCCTTCGAGCCGTTCGCCGTGGCCGCGGTGGAGCTGGCCGAGGAGGGAATCATCGTGCTGGGCAAGGTCGTCGAGGGCACTCTGGCCGCCGACCTCAAGGTCGGCATGGAGATGGAATTGACCACCATGGCGCTCTTCACCGACGACGACGGCTTCGTGCGGACGGTCCACGCTTGGAGGATCGCATGAGCCCCGAGATAACCCCGGAACCGCTGTACATCCTTGGCGCCGGCATGCACCCCTGGGGCAAGTGGGGCCGCGACTTCACCGAGTACGGCGTCGTCGCCGCCCGCACCGCCCTGGCCGAGGCTGGCCTGGATTGGCGCGAGATTCAACTGGTCGCCGGCGCGGACACCATCCGTAACGGCTACCCAGGTTTCGTCGCTGGCGGCACCTTCGCCCAGAAACTCGGCTGGAACGGTATCCCGGTCAGCTCGAGCTATGCGGCCTGTGCGTCGGGCTCCCAAGCCCTGCAAAGCGCCCGCGCCCAGATCCTCGCCGGATTCTGCGACGTCGCGCTGGTCATCGGCGCCGACACCACCCCGAAGGGCTTCTTCGCCCCCGTCGGCGGTGAGCGCCGCAGCGATCCCGACTGGCAGCGCTTCCACCTCATCGGCGCCACCAACCCCGTCTACTTCGCGCTACTCGCGCGCCGTCGCATGGATCTGTACGGCGCGACGCTGGAGGATTTCGCCCAGGTCAAGGTCAAGAACGCCCGCCACGGACTGCAGAACCCGAACGCCCGCTTCCGCAAGGACGTCACCACCGACGACGTGCTGGCCTCACCCGTGGTGTCCGACCCGCTGCGTCTGCTCGACATCTGTGCCACCTCCGATGGTGCGGCCGCTTTGATCGTCGCCTCGAAGTCGTTCGCCGAGAAGCATCTCGGCTCGCTCGCGGGCGTGCCGTCGGTGCGGGCGGTGTCCGCCGTGACCCCGCACTACCCGCAACACCTGCCCGAATTGCCCGACATCGCCACCGATTCCACCGCGGTCGTCCCCGCGCCAGACCGGGTGTTCAAGGATCAGATCCTCGACGCTGCGTACGCCGAAGCCGGCATCGGACCTGAAGACCTGTCTCTGGCCGAGGTCTACGACCTGTCGACTGCACTCGAGTTGGACTGGTACGAGCACCTCGGTCTGTGCGCCAAGGGCGAAGCCGAAGAGCTACTGCGTAGCGGCGCCACCACCATCGGCGGCCGCATCCCCGTCAACCCCTCCGGCGGACTCGCGTCCTTCGGTGAGGCAATCCCCGCCCAAGCCATCGCGCAGGTCTGCGAACTCAGCTGGCAACTCAAGGGTCAGGCCATCGGCCGTCAGGTCGAGGGCGCCACCGTCGGCATCACCGCCAACCAAGGCCTCTTCGGACACGGCTCCTCAGTCATCGTCGCCCGCTGACGTAGCCTCAGCAAGCGTGCGCGTCGTGCCACATCTGCTCGGCGTGTCGCGTACCGACACGCACGCTCGCGGGAGATGGTGGAGCTAGGCGACACCGAGGTAGGCCGCGCGAATGCTGTCGTCTGCCAACAGGTCTCGGGCGTTTCCTGCCCGGGTGACCGAGCCCGTCTCCAGGATGTAGGCGCGGTCGGACCGGCTCAGCGCCTGCTGAGCATTCTGCTCGACCAATAGCACCGTGGTGCCCTGCTTGTTGATCTCGGAGATGATCTTGAAGATCTGCGAGATCACCATCGGCGCCAGACCCATGGACGGTTCGTCGAGAAGGAGCACCTTGGGCCGTGCCATCAACGCCCGACCGATGGCCAGCATCTGCTGCTCGCCGCCCGACAGCGTGCCGCCAACCTGATTACGACGCTCGGCGAGCCGGGGGAACGTCTCCAACACCCAGTCGAACCGCTCACGGTGCTCGGCCTTGCTCGGGAACTTGCGCCCGTAGCAACCCATTTCGAGGTTCTCCGCCACGGTCATTCCCGGGAATACACCGCGCCCCTCCGGCGCCTGGATGAGCCCATCGGTGACCCGACGGTGCGCCTTGACCCTCGTGATGTCCTGGCCGTCGAACCAGACCGAACCCGACGTCAACGGCCGCAGGCCGGAAATGGCGCGCATCGTCGTAGTCTTGCCCGCGCCGTTGGAACCCAGCAGGGTGACGAGTTCGCCCTTGTGCACCATCAACGAAATACCGTGCAGGGCTTTGATTCTGCCGTAGTGCACGACGGCGTCGCGGACCTCGAGCAGGACGGGCCGCGGATCGTCCTCCGCGGTCTCGGTGGCCTCAGTCGAGCTCGTCATCGGGCACTCCCAGGTAGGCGGCGATGACCTTCGGGTCATCGCGGATCTCGGCAGGCAGGCCATCGGCGATCTTGCGCCCGAACTCGAGCACCACGATCCGGTCGGTGACGCCCATGACCAGTCGCATGTCGTGCTCGATGAGCAGCACGGTGTAGCCGTCGTCCCGGATCGCCTGAATCAGCTCGATCAGAGCCGACTTCTCACTCGGGTTGAACCCGGCGGCGGGCTCGTCGAGGCACAGCAGTTTCGGTTCGGTCGCCAACGCGCGGGCGATCTCCAGCCGACGCTGATCGCCGTAGGGCAGGTTCTTGGCCTTTTCATCGGCGCGCTGCGAGATGCCGACGAACTGCAGCAGGGCGGCGGCCTTCTCGATCGCCGACTTCTCCTCGCGACGATGTCTCGAGGTCCGGATCAGGGCTCCGGGCACCGACGTCTTGTGCCGGGCATCGGTGCCGACGACCACGTTCTCCAGCGCCGTCATCTCACCCCACAGCCGGATGTTCTGGAACGTTCTGGCGATGCCGCGCCGAGTGATCTGATGCCGCTTGATCTTTCCCAGCGGTTTGCCATCGAAGGTGACCGATCCCGAGGTGGGGCGGTACACCCCGGTGATCGCGTTGAAGCACGTGGTCTTGCCCGCGCCGTTGGGGCCGATGAGCCCGAGGATTTCGCCGCGTTTGATGTCGAACGTCACCGCATCGAGGGCGGTGAGCCCGCCGAACTTCACGGTGAGGTCCTTGGTCGCCAGTAGGGTTGCGCCCTCGGCCGCGTCGACTTCGCGTTGCAGAGACGCGAGTTCCTCGTCGATGACTGGTTCTCCACTCATGCGCGATCCCGCTTCGCTTCTCGCTCGTCCCTCATGCGCGATCCCGCTTCGCTTCTCGCTCGTCCCTCATGCGCGATCCCGCTTCGCTTCCTGCTCGTCATGCCGCCGCCTTCGAATCATCGGCCTTGCGCAACAGCTTGCGCGCAGACGAGGCATAAGCGAGGAGCTGCTGCCGCACGGGGAACAGGCCCTGTGGCCGGAAGATCATCAGCACCACCAGGGCGAGCCCGAAGAACAGGTACTTCAGGTCGCCGAGGTTGACGCCGAACAGTTCCACGCCGAGGAGCCGGTTGGGCAGGTAGACGATGATGAAGGCGCCGAAGATGACGCCCAACTTGTTGCCCTGCCCACCGAGCACGACGGCGACCAGGAACAGCATCGAGTTGATGATGTTGAAGTTCGTGGGAGCGACGTATTGCACCTGACCGGCGTACAGCGCTCCGGAGAGGCCACCGATCCCGGCACCGATCACGAAGGCCCACAGCTTGAACCGGAACGTATCGACGCCCATCACCTCCGCGGCGTCCTCGTCCTCCCTGATGGCCACCCAGGCGCGGCCGACCCGGCTGCGCTCCAGATTGCCGACCAGAAGCAGGATGCCGATCATGAGCAGCAGACCGAGCCAGAACCACCAGGTGCCGTAATTGGCATCGCCCGTCGAATTTCCGCTCGAGAAGACGCCATTGGGCAGACGCTCGCTTTCCCCCACCCGCGGATAGGCGACCTGGTTCAGACCGCGCGACCCGTTGGTGATGTCGGAGAGATTGTCGGCGAGCAGACGGATGATCTCACCGAATCCGAGCGTCACGATCGCGAGATAGTCACCACGCAGGCGCAGGGTCGGCGTGCCGAGAATCAACCCCGCGAGGGCCGTGACCGCCATCGCGATCGGCACGCAGGACAGCCACGCCCAGTCCTGGCTGAAGAACCCGTTGGCGCCCATCTTGTTCCACGGACTGTCGGGACTGGTGAGCAGCGCAACCGTGTAGGCCCCGACGGCGTAGAAGCCGACGTAGCCGAGGTCGAGCAGACCGGCCTGACCGACGACGACGTTGAGCCCAATGGCGATGATCGCGATCATCGCGAACTGAGCCATCACACCGCCGAGGCTGATTCCGGTCGTGGCGATCCACGGCGGGGGAAACAGCGGCAGCAAAGCCAGCAGGCCGAAGCCGATGACGCCGAAGATCCACTTCTGTGGCCTGCTGAGTCCGTCCCACCATTGCCGCAGGCCGTCGCCCGGGGCCAGTAGTCGCTGTGCCCGCGTCGTGCCCTTGGGGGTTTCCGGTCCCGCCTGATGACTCATGCGCGCGCCTTCCCGAGGCTCTCACCGAGTATGCCGGTCGGACGGATGAGCAGGACGAGGACCAGCAGCACGAAGGCCACCACGTCACGCCATTGGGTGCCGAAGACCGCCTGGCCGTAGTTCTCCATCACGCCGAGGATCAGACCGCCCAGCAGCGCACCGCGCAGGTTTCCGATGCCGCCGAGAACCGCCGCCGAGAACGCCTTGATGCCGAGCAGGAATCCGCCTGAGTAGATGATGCCCTGTGGCACCTTCAGCGTGTAGAGCAGCGCCGCCGCGCCGGCGAGCAGACCACCGATGAGGAAGGTGCTAATGATGATGCGCTCGCGAGAGACGCCCATCAGCGTCGCGGTGGTCGAGTCCTGCGCGACCGCGCGGATGCCGCGGCCGAACTTGGTGCGATTGATCGCGATGTCGGTCAGCAGGGCGAGCACCAACGCGGCGACGATGATCACCAACGTCACGTTGGAGACCGTCGCTCCGAAGATGGTGAACTGAGTCTTGGGCTGCACCAAAGTGATCGGCTGCTGGGCGTTGGACCCGCCGTAGCCCTTGATGATGCGTGGCAGGATGAAGTGCACGAATTCCTGCAGCACGAACGACATGCCGATGGCGGTGATCAAGAACGTCAGGGGCCGCGCGTTTCGGCGGCGCAGCGGCCGGTAGGCGATGAACTCCAAACCGACTGCAGCCGAACCCGATACCAGCATCGCGAAGATCATCGCGATCGCCAGATACAGAATCGTCAGCACGACGCCCTTGTTGTAGGCGTTACCGCTCGGCGTGAACCCCAGGATGAGGTCCAGGCAGAAGTAAGTGCCGAACATGCCGAGCATGAAGATCTCAGAGTGGGCGAAGTTGATCAGTCGCAGGACCCCGAACACCAGCGTGTAGCCGACAGCCACCAGTGCGTAGATGGCACCCCACGACAGACCGTCTATCGTCAACTGCCAGAAGCCGTTCAGTAGGCCATCGACATTGAAGTTGATGTTGGCGGCCTGGCAGGCAAATTGGTCGATGCAGTCGTGCATCATCCGGCGGCGGCTCCTCGGTGAACAACGGATACGAGGCGCGCCCGAGCCCTACCGCCTCGGACGCGCCTCGTGTCAACGGCTACTGAACCTTGAAGATCCAGATCAGATTGGTGGTCAGCTCACCAGTGGGCGACCACTGGTAATTGCGTGCCACGCCTTGACCGTTGTAGTTCTTGACATAGTCCAGCAGCGCCGGTCGGGTAATGGCACCCGAGTCGATGCCCTTCAGCATGATCGTGCCGAGGTCGTAGCCCTCGGTGCTGTAGGTGCCGGGCTCCTGACCGAACTTTTTGGCGTACTCGTCGGCGAACGTTCCGGTGGCCGGACCGCACGGGCAGGACAGGATTGCACCCTTCGACGACTCGCCTGCCTGCTTGACGAACTCCGGATCCTTGGTGCCGTCGGCGCTGACGAAGGTCGCCTCGACCCCGCCGTCCTTCAACTGCTGGACGAACGGCGCCGCCTCGGAGTAGTAGCCGCTGTAGAAGACGGCGTCCGGGCTGACTCCCTTGATCTGCGTGACGGCCGCAGAGAAGTCCTTGTCACCCTTCTTCACCTGGATGTTGCAGGCCGAATCGGCCACGGGTCCGAGGGTTTCGCGCACCGGAACGGCCAGACCGAGGCCGTAGTCGGTGCTATCGTCGACGACGCAGATCTTCTTGTAGCCGAGCGTGTTCTTCATGTAGTTGGCCACCGACGGGCCCTGCACGCCGTCATTGGCCAGGCCGCGGAAGAACGTCTTCCAGCCGTTCTCGCTCAGCGTCGGGTTGGTCGCGGACGCCGTAGCGGCGACGAGTCCGGCCTGATCGAACACCGTGCCGGTGGCCTTCGTCTCGCCGGAGAAGGCCGGACCGACCAGACCGATCGTGTACTGATCGTCGACGATCTGGGGGGCGACGGCAGTGGCCTTTTGCGGATCACCCTCGGTGTCGAACGGCTTCAACTGCACCTGGCAGCCGGGGTTCGCAGCGTTGTGCTTGTCGATGGCCAACTGCACACCGTTCTTGATGTTGATGCCGAGCGCGGCGTCGGGACCGTTGAGGGCACCCGCCATCGCGATCGACACCGGCGGGCAGGTCGCCTTACCGTCACCGGTGGGATCCGCAGGCGTTGCGCCCTGGGCCGCCCTGACCTCGGCGCCGTTCTCGTCGATCTGGACCTGCTCGACGATCTTCAGGTCAGCTTGCGACGTGCTCTCCTCCGGTGTGGACTGGTTGCAGCCAGCGATCCCTATCACGAGCAAGCCCGCGCTCGCGAGAGCAAATGCATTACGTGCCATGCGACCGCGCACGTGTCACCTCCGTGTCAACGTTGTCGGCACCGACGACGCAGGTCACGTCGTGCGGGGCGCCGAATGCTTTGGGTAGAACCTTCGGGTAGAACCTTCGGGTAGAACCTTCGGGTAGAACCTTCGGGTAGAACATAGCCAACACATCGCAACGGTGCGTGATGTTGGGGTATGTGGACTGAGTATCGCCTGTGCCATCGG
>JBBRTH010000019.1:0-83786 GCA_038244615.1 Mycobacteriales bacterium
CGATCGAAAGCACTTTTGCCACCGTACGGTTGCGGACCAAAGTCACCAAAGGCCCCGGCTCGCGCGCCGCGGGGATTGCCATGGCCTACAAGCTGATCGACGCTGCGCAGGCCCGCTGGCGGGCCGTGAACGCACCACATCCGGTCGCCCTGGTTCGTGCTGGCGCGGTGTTCCACAAAGGCAAACTACTCGAACGCCCCGTCGACATCACACCCACCGAACCCGATGCCGGATCCACCGAAACGGAGGTCGCCTGAAATAACCTCATCCACAGGTCTTGACAATATCTCCGAATCCTGTCAGCCCGACACAGGTCAGAGGCCGTTTCCCAACTTGGGAAGCGGCCTTTCTCCATGCCGGACCCAAACTGTGTACCCAAACCTGCGTTTTCCCTCTGCCACGCCAGCAAACTACAACCAGAGCGCGCTGGTCAGGCCGTCGATGGCGGCAGGGGAAGCCTTAGCGGGTGTAGGACACAGGACCGTGAAGGACCTCGAATTCACATTGACCAAGTGGAGCATGGGAGTCATGCCACTGAGCCGGACGAGCAGCGGAAACGTGGTAGAGCCAAATTCTGGGAGGCCAATAGTCGCACCTGTGCCCAGGTGCCTGTGGGGGCCGTGGGGCGGAGAACCCGATGTTCGGATGTTCGCATCGGAAGGCGACAATCCTCATCATGAATGACGAGGAGCGGCGCGGGTCGTCAATTGGATGCACGGTGCGGGCGAACTTCGGTTGACCCAGACCCACATGCCGGCGCCAGGCATTGACCTGGCGGCCGATGACGTGGACAAGCCGACTGTGTCGGACGTGGCGTCGTACGGGATCGCGTCGGCCATCGATCATCTTGGATCAGTTGTGGATGCGATGGTGTCTCAGAAGCCAATTCGGCACTATGCGCACTTCACGGCGCTGCGCACCGCGTTGCTGGCCTCTGCTCTAGTGCAATGGACGTTTGGGCCTGCTAAGAGCGCTCAACGTCAACTCCGGAGTATCCAAATCCGGTATCAGAACGTCGATGAGCAACGGAAGTCCGTGAACGTTTAGCGGGAACGCATCTGGAGCCAGCGACGGAGCAGGCGGCAGCGGGCGATCGCGGCTTTGGATAGCGAGGTGGTGTCGCTTGAAGTACGCGCACTGGCGCTGCGAAGCTGACGACGCCGAAGGACACGGTGTCGATGCTCCGCGAGCTCGTCGACGCGAACAGCTGGGACGGCTCGGCGGTATTGAATCAATGGCGGACGGTTCGTCGGCTGCGCATGGATACCACTGGATCGATACCTATCGGAACAACCCTGGAGTGTTCGACGAGGTGTCCTTCAATATGGCGCTCTACCCCACGTGCTTGTCGGTGACGGCAGCGACAACGCTCTATAAGAAGCGAGCGTCGGCATCAGGTGCGCTAGGGCTTATCCGAAGTCGTCGTCAAACTTGGGCGCGACGTCTTTGACGATGGTGTGCGATCCCTCTTCCTACCAACTTTGCCGGCAACATCACTTGAGCAGCCGGTTGCCACTTAGACTTGGCTGGTGCTAATCGGTTCGGGTGCGCCGCCAACCGCGGCCCGTTAGTCCGGCGCGGCAGCCGTGGTCGATGCACTTTCCCGACCGGTGTTCAGTGCTGGCGGCCGCGACTTCACCTGGGCGGACATCATCGGCGCGGCGAAGGCCCGCGGTGAATGGGCCAGCCTGGAACGCGAGCTGGCCAGGAGATTGACCCGTGAACGCGAGCTGGCCATCACTGATTCGCTGCCCGGTTCGGCCGAAATTACAAGCGCCGCAGCCAAATTCCGTCATCGTATGCACTTGCTGAGTGCTGATGAGCTCAACGAGTGGCTTCGCGATAACGATGTGACCATCGTCGAGTGGACCAATGAGATGCGTCGCACGCTCGTCGAGCCCGCCGATGACGAATCGCCGATAAACGAGGCGACAACAGAACGTGCCACCTGGGCACACGCCGTCTGTTCGGGCAAGATCGGCGAGTATGCCAAACAGCTCGCTGAGGAAGTCGCCGTACGTCTCAGCGAGCAGTCGACACTTGCCGGCGACGACTTGGCGGGGTTACCCGCCGGGCGCGAACTCTTCTGTCTAGCCCACGCCAACGACTCGGCGCTGCGAACCGAAGTCGGCAACAACCAGATGAACTGGATCAGAATGGACTTGCAACGCCTGATCCATGCCGACGAAATGGTGGTGCGGGAGGCGGCGCTATGTGTCCGAATGGACGGACGCCAGCTGGCGGAGGTGGCACGCGACGCGGAGGCACGGTTGGACGAGACCAGCGCATTGCTTGACGACACCGAACCTGCACTGCGGCCAAGGCTGCTGGCGTCGAGCAGCGGTGAATTGCTGGGACCGCTGAGAATCGGCGATCAGCACCAGTTGGTGCTTGTCGTGCGCCGGATCCCACCCAGCCTTGATGATCCAGCGGTACGCAAACGCGCGACCACGACAGTCGTTCGACGTGCCCTCGCGACCGAAGTGAACCGTCACGTGAGTTGGCACTGGCATGAGCATCACTGACCCCGCTCGAACGCCAAGCACCGACCTGCCCCGCATCGCGCTGCTCGACCTGATGCCCGCCGACATCCGCAGGCTGGTGACCATGTCGTTTACCCGTGTCGACTACCGCTTCGGCGAGGTGATCGTCGCTGAAGGCGACACTGCAGATGCACTTTTCGTCATCGAGTCCGGCACGGCGCGGGTGATCAAGATCGGCGATCACGGCGAGGAAGTACCGCTCAATGCGTTGCACCCCGGGGACTCGTTCGGGGAGCGGGCATTGGTGGAGGCCGATGGGCTGCGTACCGCGACAGTGCGGGCGTCGGGCGCAGTACGTGCGCTGCGGCTCGACCGAAACGTGTTCGGAGCGCTCGTACTCAGCGAGCCAGACGTCGCCCGCTACGTCGACCTGCACATGCGGCACCATGAGCTTCGCGACTTTCTGCGCCAATACACCGCATTCGCCGACCTTCCGCACGACGGTATGCGGCTGTTACTGGAGGGGCTGACACCGACATTGGTGAGCGCCGGCGACACCGTCATCCGCCAAGGTGACCCGACCGGACCGATGTACGTCGTCCGGGAGGGTCGGCTGACTGCCTACATCGATCATGACGGACAGCGCGAACCCCGGGCATACCTGCGGCGGGGCGACTTCTTCGGCGAGGTGTCGCTATTGCAGGGCGGCAATCGCACCGCCGGTGTCGAGGCGGTAAGCGACTGTGAGCTATGGGCGCTCGAGCCTGCGCTATTCGAGCGATTACTCAACGAGCAGGCAGAGTTCCGCAGGAGTATCGAGCAAAGGGTGGCGCAATACGACTACCGCCGTGTCGCCAATGTCCCGCTGGATTTCGCCGAGGAGCTATTGCCTGCAGACGCCACCAGCTCGGAGGTCGTCAGCGATCAGCAAACCCACAGCGTTGCGGCCGGGAACGAGCAGCTCGTCGAGGATGGGGTGGCGGATCTCGGCACGTTCACCCGCCCGCCAAGGCGCATCCGCCGGTTTCCGATGGTGCTGCAGGCGGATCAAATGGATTGCGGTGCGGCGGCGTTGGCGATGATTTGCCGGCATCACGGCCGCAAGGTTTCCATTTCGCACGTGCGCGACGCAGTCAGCACGTCGATCGGCGGCACCAGCCTCCTGGGTCTCGCCCGGGGAGCTGAGGCTCTTGGCCTGGCAGTGCGCACGGTCAAGATGTCCAAGAGCCGCCTCGACACCATGCCCCTACCTGCGATCGTGCATTGGGAAGCCGACCATTGGTTGGTCGTGTACGACGTCGATGGCGACCACGCGTGGTTATCCGATCCGGCGCGGGGAAGGCGCCGCGTCACCCGGTCCGAATTCGTGTCGAAGTGGTCCGGCTATGCGGCGTTCTTCTCGCCCACCGAAGCGTTCTGCAACGCCCCCGAGGAGACGTCACGCATCGGGTGGCTGGTGCAGTTCTTCAAGCCCTACCGCCGCGCGCTCATTTGGGCATTGGTGCTAGCCCTCGTCGCGGCCAGCGGCGAGATGCTCATACCGATACTGACCAAGTTCATCGTCGACAGCGTGATCGAGGACCACGACGCGCAGCTGCTGACACTGCTCGTGATAGCGATGTTCGGCGCTTTGATCTTGACGATGCTGGTCACGCTCGTACAACGGATCATCCTCAGTCGCGCCGCCGTGCACATCGACAGAGCCAGTCTGGACACGCTGTCCGACAGGCTGCTGGCGCTGCCGATGAGCTACTTCAATACCCGGCGCATCGGCGATATCGCGCGGCGGCTCAACGGCCTGCGACAAGTGCGTCAGTTCATGGTCCAGGACGGGGTGATCGGCCTGGCCGCCATCACACAGCTCGTCGTGGCCATTGTCGTGATGTTCGCGTTCAGTTGGCGGCTGGCTCTGCTCTACCTGACCACCATCCCGCTCTACGGGCTGCTGATGTGGTACTCGCAGAAGCGCCTTCGGCCGGCGTACGACGTGCTCGAGGAATCGTGGGGAAAGTACCAGTCGCGCCAGATGGATTCGATCAGAGGCATCGAGACGGTCAAGGCGATGGGGGCCGAGGGGGCGCTGGGGCGGCTGCTCCTCGCGCAGTTCGACAACCTGTCCGACCGGCTCTACCGGGCCGACCTCACCGCAATGCTCTACGAGGCGTCGATTCAATTCGTGTCATTTCTGTCGCTGGCACTGTTCGTGTGGGTCGGCGCCCTACAGGTGCTGCAGGACCAATTGACGATAGGCGGGCTCGTGTCGTTTAACGCGCTGGTACTGCTCGCCAACGGTCCCATCATCGCGGTTCTGAGTTTGTGGGATCAGCTGCAGTATTCGTCCATTCTGCTCAGTCGTCTCAACGACATCCTCGAACAAGATCCTGAGCAAGGAGAGGATCATTCGAAGCTGTCGCCGGTCAAATCCCTGTCCGGACATATCCGCTTCCACCGCATGTCGTTTCACTATCCCGGTCCGGCACCGGCGCCCGTGCTCGATGAGATCGATTTCGAGGTACGGCCAGGGACGCGGGTCGCTATCGTCGGCCGCAGCGGCTCGGGGAAGACCACGCTGATCAAGTGCCTGTCCGGGCTGCTACCGCCGACCGGTGGTGCGATCCTCTACGACGGCGCGGATATGGAGAGCCTCGATATGCGCCAGATGCGTCGTCACATCGGATTCGTCTTGCAGGAAAACCACATGTTCGACGCAACGATCGCCGAAAACATCGCGTTCGGTGAGGAACACCCCGACCTGGAACAAGTCCAATGGGCCGCGAGTGTGGGCAACGCCGCGGAATTCATCGAGCGGCTACCGCTTGGATACCAGACGCGGATCGGTGAAACCGGGCTTCGGGTCTCCGGCGGGCAGCGGCAGCGGATCGCGATCGCCCGCGCCGTCTACCACCGTCCGCCGGTCCTGGTCTTCGACGAGGCGACCAGCGCGCTGGACAGCGAATCTGAGCGCGCGGTCAAAGAGAATCTCGACCAACTATTGGATGGCCGAACGTCATTCGTGATCGCCCACCGACTCAGTACCGTGCGGGATGCGGACATCATCCTGGTGCTCGAGAAGGGGCGCCTCGTCGAGCAAGGCAGCCATGATGAACTGATGGACCGTCAGGGCCTCTACTACTACCTGGTTGGTCAGCAACTCACCCTCTGACGCGCTCGACCGGCGTTTGACGAATCCCATTAGGTGAGTGTTCATCGAACCGAAAGTCGACGTCTTTCGCAGGAAACAGCCAGGGAGTACCGTCTAATCACCAACTGCGATCGGAGACACGATATGTCGAATAGCCAAGAATTCAACACGAAGCCGGAACAGGATCTCACCGAGGATCTTCAGCCGCTCGATGACCAGGCCGCCGACCTCCATGGCGGCAGAACTTCGCCCGGCAGACAGGAAAAAGAGCCCACCAGGAGGCCTACGAGACCTTCCGCCGCCCCTGGTGGTATCCGTAAGTAGTCTCACAAGATCTGGTTGCAATGACCAGGCAGATTGTGAGCGGCGTGGTTTGAGGAAGGCAGTGAGGGCCTCCGGTATCGGTGTGGGCACCACACGGACATCGATTACCGAGAGGTCCTCACTGTCCAAGCTAACGCTTGTCTAACTGCTCGTGGCCGAACCAAGCTCGCCCGCGCAATGGTCGAGTGGGATCGGTTGTTCCGCCCAGCTGCAGAGCGGTTTCCAATGTTCGTCGGCCACGGCCAAGTGGTGCACCGACCGCTACGGGCCGGCGGTGAATCGGCGATGGCCGACCGCTCCATTCCCCCATTCCAGCCCGAATCGGACCCCACCACGCATTGAGCGCGAATCATCAACGTCCGCTTGACTACTGGCGATGACCGACATCGCCGGCGCCGCGCGGGAGGGGCTGCTGGCGATGAGCGTGGCCCCCGGAATGGCGGTGATGGCCGAAGCGGCATCTCAGGGCGCGGCGCCGTAGCGACGGTGGCTGGCCCTCGCGTCGCGGTCGGAAACCGCAAGCTGATGATCGAGGAGGATGTCGAGTTCGGTGCGCTGATGCATCGGCGCCACGAAGTCGGTTCAACCGGGCGTCCTGGTTGGGGTCGATGGGCGAGGCGGTGGTCGTGCTCAGCGGGGACGATCAAGCCACCGCCGAGCGGATCGCCGGGCAGCTGGGAATCGACACGGTCATCGCCGAGGTGCTGCCCGGTGAGAAGGCAGCCAAGATCGCTGACCGGCAACGGCAGCGCAAGAAGGTCGCGATGGTCGGTGACGGTGTCAAAGACCATAGGGGGCGGCGCCGTCGTAGGCGAAACCGGTGGGTTGCGAGCAGAACACCGTGCGGGCACCGACGAATTGAACCGTTCCCGCTAGGTGTGCGTGTCATGGGGGGACGCAACGACAGGTGGACTCCCATTCTCGCCGCGACCCGCTCTCGCCTTGAGCGAGAGCGCCACATCCGTTGATCGTGAGTACATCGCCCATGAATCAAACCCTTCAGCTCGCTGGTTGTGTCTTCGGGATGCTGCTCGCAACTGCGTGTAGCTCGGGCGGAGCCACTGCCGGGGGTTACCAGAAATCAGCGACACCGGCTGCCAGTACGACCGCTCCCAAGACGACTGCGCCCGCGAAGGACGGGGCCGAGCCCGCCGGCGTCGCGAGCGCTCCGAACTCCTTAGGCTCGATCCTGACGGACGCGAAGGGCCGCGCGCTGTATTTGTTCGAAGCCGACAAGGGGCCCACCTCGACCTGCACCGGCGGATGCGCCCAGATGTGGCCGCCGCTGACCACCCCCGGCGCTCCGGTGGCGGGTGCCGACGTGAACGCCGCGCTGCTGGCAACCAATCCTCGGTCCGACGGCGCGATGCAAGTCACCTACAACGGCCACCCGCTGTACTACTACGACGGCGACCAAGGCCCGGGAACCACTGCGGGCCAGGGGAACAACAGCTTCGGAGCGAAATGGTACCTACTCACCCCGGCGGGACTCAAGATCGACACCGATTGACGCCGGCCGCTGCACCGGTGACGCCCCGACCGCGATGCGAGCGACAATGGGCGCGCACAAAAGGTGAGACCAAATGGGACACGGGGACTAAGGGGATGGGGCACCACGACCGAGACCGGTCGTCCGTTCAGAACCCGGACATCACAACGAGTAAATCAAAGTAGTCCATCCATACCGTCAATGATGAGGACACAACAATGAGCACCGTGAACGACACCCCAACGACCACAGTCGCCGTCGACCCGGACAGACTGATGGCCTTCGTATTCCGCGCCGTCGAGGAAGCCGGAGCTGCCCTGAACTGTGCCCTGGTGGTGATGGGAGATCGCCTGGGCTACTACCGGAGCCTGGCCGACAGCGGCGCCAGCACACCCGCCGAGCTGGCCCAGCGCACCGACACGGACGAGCATTACGCCCGCGAATGGCTCAACGCCCAGGCCGCGGGATCGTTCGTCACCTACGACCCCGCCACCGGTCGTTATCATCTGCCGCCCGAGCAGGCAGTCGCGCTCTCGGACGAAACCAGCCCGGCGTTCGTAGGTGGCTTGTTTCAGACTGCCTACGGAACCGTGTGCGACGCAAACAGAATCATCGAAGCCGCCCGGACCGGCGACGGCGTCGGGTGGGGCGACCACTGCACCGATGTACACGCCGGGTGCGAGCGGTTCTTCGCACCGACGTACGCCGCACACCTGGTCGCCGACTGGCTGCCGGCATTGGATACGGTAGTCGACAAGCTCACCGCCGGCGCCGCCGTCGCCGACGTCGGCTGTGGACATGGAGCGTCGACGATCCTGATGGCGCAATCGTTCCCGGCATCAACCTTCCACGGCATTGACGGCCACGCCGGATCGATCACGACGGCCCGCGTACGTGCCGCCGATTCGGGAGCCTCGTCGCAGGTCAGCTTCGAGACCGCTGCCGCGGACGCGTTCGCTGGCGGGCCGTACGACCTGGTGACCATGTTCGACTGCCTACACGACATGGGCGATCCGATCGGCGCAGCGCGGCACGTTCGCGAGGTGATCGCCGACGACGGCACCTGGATGATCGTGGAGCCCGCGGCCGGCGACCACGTCGCGGACAACCTCAGCCCGATCGGGCGCGCTTTCTACGGCTTCTCCACGCTGTTGTGCACGCCGTCATCTCTGGCGCAGCCCGTCGGGATGGCGCTGGGCACGCAGGCCGGACCCGCAAAGATCCGTGACGTAGTCACCGCGGCCGGCTTCACCCGGTTCCGGTTGGTGGCGCAGACACCGTTCAACAACGTTTTCGAGGTCAGGCCCTGATATGTAGTTCTTTGTTAGATCGGGAACCTGTGGTGGCATAGCGGGCAGGTGCCGATCCAATGAGCTAGTGCACGTTGGAGTTCGCGCACGATGCCGTAGAGGTCAGCCTTGCCCAGCTGCTTTTGGGTTGGTCAGCCGTAGGGTGGTGATGAAGAGTGGGCGGCGGAGACGAGGGTGGCGTGGTGGTGCCAGCCGGTCCAGTAGCGTCCTTCGAAGTGGTCAAGGCCCAGAACGGTTTTCAGTTCCCGGTAGTCGTGTTCGATGCGCCAGCGGATCTTGGCCAGGCGCACGAGCTCCTTGAGGGGGTGTGTCGGGGCCCAGGGTGGAGATCCAGTAGTCGGTGGGTTCGGGTAGCGATCCTTGAGCGTCGGACGAACCGGCGCGATCAGCTGCGTGAAGCCATGCCGAACGGCGATGTCGCCCATCGCCTTCAGGATCTCCGCCGCCAGACCCCCTCCGCGTCCGCCCTTCGGAATCTCGGCCGCAATGGCGCACAGCGTGTTGAACGGCTGATTGGCGTCGCGCCGCTTGAAGGCGTCGGCGATCGTCGCGTCGAAGCCACCGGGCAGCCCGGCGAGCGTGCGGTCCCACCAACACGGCACGGTGTGCGCGTCGCCGGTCTGCTCATCGCACATGGCGAACTGAAACTCCGAGAACTCGTCGGGCAGCCGTGACCAGAACTGTCGGTAGGTCTCGCCCTGCGGGTTGAACTCCGGCCAGATGCCCGCATCGGGAATAGCCTTATCCCGCAGATCTGGCCGCTCAGCCAGCGTTATCGCCACGTGGGGTCACGCACGAAGCGTACGTGCCCGCGCAGATGTACGAATGATCATTCCCGGAACTCGCGTCGTAAAAACGATGACCGCGTTGACATTTCGATGGCTTCCATCGCCTCGCGGAGTCACGCCGCCGGCCTCCAGGTCACGCGTCAAGGGCGACGCAGGGCGTCGAAGATCTCCTGGTAGTGCAGGTGCGCCATGAAGTGCCCGCCGGACCGGCGATACAGCCTCGCACCGGGAATTCGGTCCGCCAGTTCGGAGGGCCAATCACCATCGACGAGTGCGTCATCGGTTCCAGTCCATACGTCGACTCCCACGACGAGATCCTCTGGCGCGAATCCCCACGGCCGGACCCATGCTCGGTACTGCTCGACGACACCTGCTGGTCGGCGAAGGGCTTCCCGCGACATCAGCGGCACCCAGTACGCGGGCGGCGAGCCGGCCGTACAAGGTCGGGGCACATCGCGCCGCCAAACTCATTGTCCGAAAACATTGCTGGGCAACCCATGGCGCCCGCTCGGAAAGCGAGGTGTACACGCGGTCCATCTTCGGCAGGTGATCGAAGACGCCCGACTCGGTGAGGGGCAAGGCCCCCGCGATGATCGCGACCCGCGTCACCCGGAGCCGCAACGCATGGCCGATCGCGGCCGCATACTGCCCACCCATGGACCATCCCATCGCCGCGAATCGGTCGACACCGAGTTGGTCGACAAGCTCCGCGACGTCGCCAGCCCAGTCCAGGACGGTGCGCCCGGGTTGCGGGTCGGACAACCCAATGCCGGGCCGATCCGGAGACACCAGTCGGACTCCAGCGTGGTGGGCGACAGATGCGGCGGCGGCAACATCGCGTCGGCACGCGAGGCCACCGTGCGCGTTGACGACGACGAAGCCGTCCGGATCTCCGAATTGCGCGAAACCCATGCGCCGCCCGTCCCGCAACCGGACGACGCGATCGGTGACGAACTCAACCACGGGCGGTGCGCCTCCTCGCCGCGGAAACGCACGATGCGATCACCTCGCCGGCGGAATGCTCTGCTCGAAGTTGAAGACGTTGTTGTCGTCGTACTTCGCCTTGATCGTGCGCAATCGGTCGACATTGGGGCCCCAGTAGGCGGTCGCCCAATCAGCCATGCCGGCGTTCGGCACGTTGACGTAGGCGCCGTTCACGTAGGGCGCCAACGCGTCGTTGAACTCGGCAATCCAGGCTTGTGACGTGGCAGTCAGCGGGTCCTCCGACGCCGGTATCCCCGCACCGCGAGTGCCCCAGCCGGCGCCCGGTTCGGCATAGAACAGTGCGTTGCGATGGGCAAACGCCGAACCGCCGGGGGGTTCACTGCCCGTGACGGCTCCGCCGAAGGCATTCGTGAAGTAGTTGCAGTCCGGTGCTGGTGCCTTCGACATGAACGTGCGCACCACGGCGATCGCCTCCGCGGGGAACGGGTCGTAGATGAACTGCGAGGTGAACTTCCAGTTCTGGGGCTCGTCGGGAGTCGGTATCTGGAATCCCGCGTAGATGTCGGGCCAGTTCCCATTGGTCATCGAGACGTCGGGATTGCCGACGGAGAGGACTGTCGCCAACATCTGTGTCGCCTCTTCCTCTGACCCGGAGGCGAGAACACCGACCAGCGTGAATTCCTCTCGGTGTATCTCGAGCTGGCTGGTGAGACGGTCGTCGACGTAAGGCGCCGAGCGCTGCCAGGCCTCGAACACTGCGGGTAGTTCGTCGAGACCCGGCCAGGTCGCGGTCACGTAGATGGTCTGCGTCAGTGGATGAACCTTGTACGTCAGTGAGGTGACGATGCCGAAGTTGCCGTTGCCGGCGCCGCGCAGCGCCCAGAGCAGGTCCGCGTTGTTCTGCTCGTCGGCGATGATCGCCTGTGCCCCGCCGTCTTTCGATGCGACGACGACTTCCGCCGCCATGAGGTTGTCGGATGCCATACCGAGCTTGCGGGTCAACAGTCCGAAGCCGCCGCCGAGCGTCGCGCCGACGAGGCCGACCGATCCTTCGGTGCCGGTCGGCGCCGCGAATCCGGCCTTGCCGAGCGCGGTCACGGCTTCCAGCTGTTTGAGCCCGGCGCCAACGGTCGCGAGACATGATGCTGCGTCGACCGTCGCGGACTTCATCTCGCTGACGTCGATCACGATGCCATCATCGACGGTGGACCATCCCTCGAGACAGTGTCCACCGCTGCGAACCCGCAGGGGTACGTCGTTCTGCTGCGCCCAGGACAACGCATTGACGACGTCCTGTGTCTGCTGAGCGAACACGATCACCATCGGCTCGTGGGTGAAGAGCAGATTCCAGGAGGTACGCGCCTCCGGATAGTCGGCGTCGCCTCGACGGACGATCCTGCCCGTCAGCTCGGCCGGTCGTGCCGTCACGGCGGTCATTCGGCGACCTCGGCCGCGGCGGAAACTTCGCCCGGCTCGTGCTCGAGCACCTCACGATTGAAGATCATCATGTAGGCGAAGTACACGCCGCCGGCGAGAATCAGGCCGAAGACGATCAGGGTGGGAACGGTGGCATCTGCGGGAGTGACGAGTACGAACAGTACGAATGCCTCCCAGATCAGCGCGGTGATGGCGACCGGCATTTCGAAGCGCCCGAGGCTGAACCCACCTTCCTTGTGCTCCAGCCGCTTCCGCACCGCCAGGTAGAGGATCACGATCGCGCCGTAGATGAGTGCGGGCAGAATCGTCGACCCGATGATCAGCTGCAGCAGTGCCTTACCGGGCAGGGCGAGCATCAGCACGACCCCGACGGCCAGGATCAGGATCGTGGCCGGCACCGGGGTTTGGGTGCGTGGGTTGACCCGTCGCATCAATCCGTGCGCCGGGAACCGCTCGTCGCGGGCCATCGCGAACACCTGTCGCGAGCACGCTGCAATTATCACCATTCCCGCCCCGAACATCGCAAACGCTAGTCCGGCCAACAGGATTCGCTCGGTCACCGGCCCCAGCTGGCTGCGAATGATCGCCGCGACCGGCGAGCCGCTGGAGCTCACCGCCGAAATGTCCTTGATCGCGGCGGTGAGCGCGATCAGGAACACCAGCCCCAGTACTCCGGCCGCGACCACCGATGCCACGATCGCTCGCGGGACGCTGCGAAACGGGTCCTTGGCTTCCTCAGCGAGATTGGCTGCGGAGTCGAAGCCCACGAGGGTGGTCAGGCCCATGATCATTCCGGCCATCAGCCCGCCGCCGATGGCGTAGTAGTTCGGCGAAGTCGCGGCGATTCCGCGGGAGGTCAGGTTGGCCAGGTCGCCGCTGCCGGTGAACACCATCACGGCCGCCAGTGCGATCACCAGCACCACTACGATGCCGAGTTCGATGGCCACCGCACCGGAAGTGATCAGACCAAGCAGGCGCGTCGAGGCAATCACCAACACGGACTGGAAAACCAGGATCGCCACCGTGAGCAGCCGCGCGGTGTCCTCGTTCTCCTGCATACCCACCAGGGGCATGAACGCCTGGCTCGCCAGTGCGTTGTCCAAGGCGACCACGGCGATCGCCAAGTACCAGAACGTCAGCCACCCGAACAGCCAGCCGATCTTCGGATTGGCCAGCCGCGAAGCCCACTGGTAGGACGACCCGCTGAGCGCGATGCGCGCCGCGAACTGGGCGACCACCAGGGCCACTAGGGCTTGCCCCACCGCAGCGAGAGTCCACAACCAGATGCCTACCGGTCCAGCGGTCGCGAGGAGATCGTCGTAGGTCCCGAAGATGCCGACAGCCACCGAGATGAACGCGAAAGAGACTGCGAACACCTGGAAGCCGCCCAGAGTTCGCTTCAGCTCCGGCTCGTAGCCGCAATCCCGACACTCTTCGTCGCCGGTGCTGAGGTCCGCCACGTTTTCTGCAGTCATCGATACGTCCGATCGTTCGTGGCGAATATGCACAACAGTAAAGGACACCGCGAACTCTTTCGCGGCGAAACTTGCGATTGCGTCAAAATTGCCGGGGCAAGGCTCGCCGGAGATCCTCAGCGCGGTATCAGCCGGAATCCGCTGGCGACCCACTGGACGCGGCCGGTGTCGTCTCGGGTGAATGGCACGCGAGCGCTACCGACGACACCCGCATCCTT
This sequence comes from Mycobacteriales bacterium, assembly GCA_038244615.1. Lineage (GTDB taxonomy): Bacteria > Actinomycetota > Actinomycetes > Mycobacteriales > Mycobacteriaceae > Mycobacterium. The sequence goes on from JBBRTH010000019.1 coordinate 13,612, forward strand.
CGCGAGGAAGTCGACCGGAGTCGTCGGGCCGGGGGGCGGACCGACGAGCGAATGAAAAGTGTTGGGCTGCCGGTCTTGAACCGTCGTGGCCACTAGGCCGTCATCGACGACCGTCAACGTCGTCGCCATGCCGGGATTGGAGAACCGGCCCGCGTAGTCGGCCAACGCGGCCGCGGGCAAGGCTATCTTCCGCGCGTCCTCCGGGGCGATCATCGCGCGGGTCGCTCCGATCTTGCCGGCCAACCGCGCGAGGCCGGGATAGTGGCTCAGCGCCGCGTCGACGGTCTCGAGTTCGGCAGGGGTTCCGGCGCCGATGTTGTTGACGGACAAGATCAAGGCAAATCGCTTCTCGGGGATCGCCATGAACACGGTGTGTTGCCCGGCGTTGTCACCGTTGTGCATGATCGTGCGCACCCCACCGACGTCCTGCACGAGTTAAATTGCGCCCGATGCTGAGCGCTAGCCCGGAAACACCCATCGCGGGCTCTGGCATGCGCCGCAGGCTTTCCCGCGGACACCACGGCCTGGGCTCCCGGCCGGCGGATCTCCGACATGCATCCGGGCGTAGCGCAGCACGTCTCGTGTGGTCGCCCAGATTCCACCTGCCGGATCGACCGACCGCGGCAGCCACATGGGGGTCTGTGCGGCAACACCATCGGCGCCGTTGATCGATCCCGCGTAGTGGCCGTCGTCGCAGCACCGAAACCCTGTCCAGCAGCGTGTCGTCGAGTCCCAAAGGCCGAGTAAGAGATTGCTCATCGCCGTGTTGTAGCTGTTCCCGGTGACCGTCTCGATCACTCGCCCCAGGAGGGTGAATGCGGAGTTGTTGTAGGAGAGGAACTTTCCCAGTGGATACTGCTGCGGCGAAGCTTTCGGCAGAACGTCGGCGACGTAGCGTGCGATGCCATTGTCGTCCTCGCTGGAATAGGTCGCGTCGTCGCCGTACCAGCCCGCGGAGTGCTCGAGCAGGCGGCTGATCGTGAACCGCGCGCCGGCGTCCTCGTCCCTGACCCGCAGGTCGGGGACGTAGGCGCGGACCGGCGCGTCCAGAACGACCGCCCCCTGGTCGATGCGCCGACCGGATCGACGGTGTTCATGCTGGCCACGCCGAAGGCGGCGTGTCCTCGCGGTCACCTGACAGAATGCACAGCGCCGCCCCCGGGATGCGGTTGGTGCGCATCGCCGCCACGAGCGCCTCGGCTACGGCATGGAATTCCGGTAAGGCGTCGGCCGCCAGCGTTGTGGGTAGCGGCAGCCCGCCGCCCGGGTCGGTCATTGCGATCGTCAGAGTGTGACCATCCTCCGCCGGCCTGTGCTCGCGCGAGGGTCATGCCCGGTAGCACGATCATGGCTTAGGAACACTACGAGCATCCGGCAATCGCCATGTTGACAACGCGAGGCGGTCTACAGTGGCCCCGACCTCGGTGTGGGGGGAGGGGGATGACGCTGGCGATGGGCTTTGACGCTTCAGACGGCATGAGGGCGGTGCGGCGTTCACCGAACGCGCCACCACCCGACCGTTCGTGACCGGGGTCGAGGCGCCGCTGTCTGTCGGGGCGGTCGTCGCACTCGGCGACTCGATCACCGACGGCTACCAGGCGGTACCAAACGGGACGCCGGAAACGATCGAGGGGATCGATGCCGATGGGCGCTGGCCCGATGTACTCGGCCGTCGACTGCGCGACACCAAACGTCCACTGGCGATGCTCAATACGGGCATCGCCGGCAACCGGGTGCTGCAGAACGGGACCGTGGGCGGTAACGCCGACGTGTATGGCCCGGCCGCGCTCGGGCGTCTCGATGCCGACGTCTTGGGCCAAGCGGGCGTGACGACGGTGATTCTGCTCGAGGGCATCAACGACCTCTTGATGGCCCCCAACGCCGACGTCGATGAATTGATCGAGGGCTACCGCCAGCTGATCGACCGCAGGCACGCGCACGGTCTGCGAGTGCTGCAAGGCACACTCACGCCGGCCGGTGGTAGCTCGGCCATGCTTGCCGATTCGGAGGACAAGCGCCAGGCGGTCAACACGTGGATCCGCGACCAGAGCCCAGCAGATGCAGTGGTCGACTTCGACGCGGTCGTTCGCGATCCAGCTGATCCATCGCGGATCAACCCGCAGTTCGACGGCTCAGACCATCTGCACTTCGATCTGGTGACGCGGTCCCACTCGATCAACTCTCCGATCCGGCGTGCTCCTAAGTCGATCGACGCGCAGGTCGATCTCGTGACACCAGTTGTGAGTGGTACGCATTCGCCTTCGACCACGGCAAGATGGTGGCCTTCGCGCCACACTCCGACGTTGTGGTCACCGACCCCGCTACCGGCTTCGCTGAGACGCCGGTGCTCCAGCCGCTACGGTTTGGCGTTGCCCCCGGGCCACGAAGAATCGCCGGGATAGGACGATGCGGCGGGATAGGACGCGGCCAGCGGGTAGGAACTCGAGTCGCGCAAATGCGCGCATCCAGAAGAGAGTCCGGAGTGCCAGCAGCTCTCCAATTGAAGGTTGAGCAGCTCGTCGTACGTACCCGTGTCGGCAGCGGCGGTGCTGACACCCGCAATGAGGCCGAGGCCGGCCAGTGCGAACGCCACGCTACCGGTGGCGATGATCTTCTTTGCCGTGCTGACAACGTGTTTCGTGGTGGTCGCGCAATTCGTGGTCATCGTCATCCCCTAGGGTTTGTCGCAACCCCGGCGAGTTGCGTTCATCAGGTGGCAGCTCTGCCCACCTATGAACACCGTGTGCCGTCACACCGCAAAAGCTTTCAGTAGTCGGCTACTGAACCTCGCTGCAAGTGCGCAGGTCACTACTGAAATCGACGCCAGTCGGCCCGTCCCCGGAGAGGGGGACGGGCCGACCGAGGACGACGTGAAAGGACCTATCCAGAAGTCGACCTCGATGGGGCCACCCGCCACTTCGGGGGCGCCTTGTCAACGTCGACGTTCTGCACACCTGCGTCGCCACCGCCCCACGCGGGCTTCACGACTGGGCTATCCACCTAGCCGGTCACACTGAAGCTCGGGCCGACGTGGACACACCCCACGTCTCGTCGATGCGAAAGCTCGCCCGCCCGACGACGGTTCCGAGCACTGCCTTTCGGCGTCATTGCCGTCGAGCGTCCGGGCCGATTGCACGAGGCCTCCCGAATTTGCTGCGGCAGGCCACTATGTGTATGGGCTACGTCGATCGAGGACGTCTGAAGACGACCTGGCGCGTCCCTCGAGATCGGCGGGGATCGAGGGGCATGGCCATGGGGCGGCACAGCAGATCCACTTTCGCGGCGGGTTCGGCGAACGGCACCATGTGCCTGCCCATTGGGGCCGTGCCGCCCATCGCGTGTGTCATACCCATGTCCGAGAGGGTCACCTGTACGACAGCGCCCGGCAGCCTTTCGGGGCAGTGCAATGCGGCGAAGAGTAGTGATAGCCGGAATCATCGCCCATCATCACCGCGGGGCCGTCCTGCGAGACGGCCGTGCAGCCCGTCAGGACGAGTCCCGGCGATGCCATCGCGAGGACGAGCATTTTCCACCCCGTGGCACCGATCATCAGGTCAGCGCATCAACCCGAGCTGAAGGTCCCTAGAGCACGAAGACCTCAATCCCTGAGCGCAGGGCCCTCGGACGTCTCCGCACTAACCGCCGAACGTCGTCACTCCCGACGGCGACACCGCAAACCCCTGCAGAGCGCCCGCGAGCGTGCCGATGCATGCCACTCCACCGGGGACGGCCATGCAGGTGGAGCCGATGCCGTTGACCCGGTACCCGACCGGCAACTGCTTGATCGGTCCGGGGTAGGCGGGCGTGCTGAACTTCGGGGCGTCGGCGCGGCGGATTCCGGAGGTGCCGGGCAGCTGGATGAAGACTTCGTTCTGACCGTTGGTGACGCCGGGCAATGGTCCGTCGCAACCGATCTCGCCACCGCTGAAGACGATGATCGAGCACGTCAGGCCGCCGTTCACGGTGAAGACCGGAAACAGGTTCTTCGCGCCTTGGCCGACGACGTAGGTCTCGTCGCTGAGGACGAACTCGTTCGGATCGGGGAAGCCCGGCGGCAGACCCTCGGTCGCGGGGCCGATGCCGGTGCCGTTGGGGGACAACATCATCCACTGCGTGACCGGCTGACCCCTGGTGCAGGCGGTGAACGGTCCTGGGGCGACGGCACATTCGAAGTCGCCGAACACGATCTTTTGTCCCTCGTGCAGTACGGGGGCGGCGTCTCCGGTCGACTTCACGAATCGAGGGCTGGCGGTCGCCCGCAGGCCCCGCGTGTTGGCGTCGGCCGTCAGGACGATCTCGTTGGCGCCGCCCGGCGTTCCGGGCAGTCGTCCGTCGCATCCAGCGACCCCGCGGTCCGGCATGATCCCGCACAGCAGCCCATCGGGAGTCTGGAAGTAGGCCTCGTTGCCCAGGGCGAAGGCCTCGGGCGCCACCACGAGGTAGCCACGAAGGTCGGGCATCGCCGGCGGGGCGGCGCTCGCCGGAGCCGTAGACGAGGCCACGATGCCGAGGAGTACGGACAGAACGATCAGTGCGGAGCGCATCACCCTGCAATGTAGGCGAATGTCACCCGACCCCAAAGTCGCCCGGTGCCCCAAAGTCCCCCGGTGCCCCAAAATCGCGTAGTCCTACTCAACAGCGGCGGCGCACGGCCCGGCATGCTGGGCTCATGGCACTGACCCGGTCTTCCTCGGACGCCCCCACGGTCGCCGACGACGCCGCACCCGCCCGCGACCGCGCCGTCGACGTCGCCCGGCTCGGCGCGCTCGTCGTGGTGATGTTCGGGCACTGCGCGCTGCTGCTGGCCACCATCGACGGCGGCGGCCTGCGGATCGGCAACCTGCTGGGCCAGCTGCCTGCGCTTGCCCCGATCACCTGGGCCGCGCAGGTCATGCCGCTGTTCTTCCTCGCCGGTGGTGCGGCGGGCGCCTACGGATGGAAGCCCGGCACGTCGTGGGGCACCTGGCTGTTCACCCGGTCGCAGCGGCTGTGCCGGCCCGTGTTCTGGTATCTCGCCGCGTGGGTGGCGGGTCTGCTCGTCACCCGGTGGGTTCTCGGGGGCGAGTCGGCAGCGGGGCTGGGCCGCGAATCCGTCGCGCTCCTGTGGTTCCTCGGCGTGTACCTCGTCGTGCTGGCCTTCGTTCCGGCGATGACGCGGCTGCGGGCGGGACGCGCGGTCGCGCTGGTCGTCGTTGCGCTGCTGGCCGCCGCGGCCGCGATGGATGCGATTCGGCTCGCCGTCGGCTCGCCCGAGGCGGGTGTCGCCAACTTCGTGTTCGTGTGGCTGATCCCCGTCGTGATCGGCGTGGCCTACGCGCGTCGGCTGATCGGCCCGCCAGCGGCACTCGCCGTGGCCGCGGTCGCCCTCGCCGCGCAGGTCGTGGCCGTCATGATCGGGCCCTACGAGGTGTCCCTGGTCGTGACCGGGACCGAACGCCTGTCCAACGTGTCACCGCCGACGCTGGTGCTCGCCCTGCAGTGCACGTGGATGTCATGCGTCTTCGTGGCGGCGGCAGGCGCCATCCGCCGCTGGGCGGCGCGGCCGCGGGTCTGGCGCGCCGTCGCGGTGGGCAACGGGGGAGCGATGACCCTCTACCTCTGGCACATCCCGGCGATCGCGGTCGCGACCTTCGCCCTGCACGCCGTCGGTGTCGACGCGTACGACGTGCACACGCCGGGCTTCTGCGGCCGCCTTGCGCTGCGGGCCGTCGTGTTCGCGGCCGTCATGGCTCTCGCGTTCGCCCTGCTGTCACCGCTGGAGCATCGTCGGTTGCCGTGGTGGGACGCGCGCGCTCGGGCCGCGGGTGCCCGGTCGGTGGCCGCCGGGGTGCTGGTCTGTGTCGCCGGCGGGGCGCTGCTGCTGATGGCCAAGAACGGGCTCAGTGACGCCGCCGGGTGGTCGTCGCTCGGATTCTTCGTCGCCGCGGCGGCAGCCGCGCGGGTGTGCGGCGCGTCGGCGTCGCCTTGATTCGACCCGTACAGCCGTTGTTGCCGTGACTGTGTTCGAATGACGAGATGGCCGCCACCCACGAGATGAACGACGCGGTTGACCGGCTGCGCGCGGACTACGACGCGACGCCCTACATCTCGAATTCGTTCCCCCAGTCGGCGCCGGGGCAGCTGGCCGCGATCGCGCACCTGTTCGGATTGGACGTACCGGACGTATCTAGTTCGCGAGTGCTCGAAATCGGCTGTGCCGGTGGGGGAAACCTCATCCCGTTTGCCGCTGCGCATCCGGGGGCGCGTGCCGTGGGCATCGATCTTTCCCAGGTGCAGATCGAGCAGGGACGTGCGCGCGTTGGGGCCTTGGGCCTCGACAACCTCGAGCTGATCGCAGGCGACATCGCCCGGATGGACCTCACGGGATTGGGGCAGTTCGACTTCATCATCGCTCACGGCGTGTACAGCTGGGTGCCCGACGAGGTACAGAATGCGCTGCTGGCCGCCGTTCGCGGGGCACTGGCTCCCGACGGCGTCTGCTACGTCAGCTACAACACCTATCCGGGGTGGAAGTCGAAGGAGGTTCTTCGCGACGCCATGCTGCTCGCCAGCGGGAGCAGCGAGACCCCGGTGGACAAAGTGCGGGCGGCCCGCGGAATGGTCGACTTCCTCGAAGAGGTCGTCCCAATCGACGGCGTGATGAGCCGGGTGCTGGAGGTTTCCAGGGACCACGCGTTGGGTTTCGAGGATTCCTACGTACTGCACGACGAACTCGCGGCGTTCAACTCACCCTGTTACTTCTACGAGCTGGTGGGACGCGCGGGCGCACACGGTCTCGCCTACCTGGCGGAGGCGCACGTCGAGACGATGATCCCCGCCAACTTCGGCCCCAAGGTCGACGAGTATCTGCGGGCCAATTGCAGCGGTGTCCAGGTGTTGGTCGAGCAGTACCTGGACTTCGTCCTCAACCGCATGTTCCGGGAGTCGTTGCTGGTCCACGCCGAACGGGCGCCGCACATTGAGTACGACCCGCGCCGCAGCCGGTTGGAACGCTTCCACCTCGCCGCATGGGTCCCACCCGTCAACGGACCGACCCGCCTCGACAACTCACGCCAGGAGTATCTGGAGTCCGACGGCGCGACCCTGTTCACCAACGACCCGGGCCTCAAGGCGGCACTGGACACTCTCAGTGCGCGCTGGCCCTGGACGGTGTCACGACACGAACTGATCGCCGAGGTGCAGGCACGGCTCGAGACCGGCGGGGTCACCGCCAGCGCGAACCTCGCGGACCACGTGGACAACTTGATGTTGGTTCTGATCCTGCAGGGGGCGGCACGGTTCCGGCTGGATCCCGTGTTGCCCGAACCGGCGCCCGAACCGTTGCGGCTTGCCGAAGCGTCGAGGCGCATGGTGGAGGTGACGCGCGGCCAAGGCGATGCGTCGACCTTCAACCCCTGGCACGAGACGCTGATCCTGTCGGCCCTGGACAGCCGCCTGTTTCCACTACTGGACGGCACCCGCGATGCCGAGTCCCTGGTGGAGGCGCTCCTGGCCAGCGCCCGCGAGCATCCGATTCAGATCGAGCGCAACGCCCATCAGATAGTTGACGAGGCCGAGGTGCGCGCTGCCATCGCCGAATACGTCGACGCGCTGCCGCAGCACCTGGTCGAGCTGCAACTGTTGCGGCTCCCTGACTAGTGTTCATCGGAAGTTTTCCTGATGGATGATCCTCTGGGGCCGCAACATCGAAGGGCGTTGAGCAAGCATCCAATGGTGCCCACCAACCGCGTGAACCCTTCCGGGGAGACGCCAGATACCGGCATCCCGCCGGCACTGGGGTCGCACATGTCGATGGCCGAGCAGTACGATTGGCACAACGTCTATCTGCGCCGCCACCCGGTGTCGAGGCGCAACTTCCTGGGTGGATCGGCAGCCGCGGCCGCAGTCTCCGCGCTGGGTTTGTCACCGTTCGGTCCCTGCGCCTATGCGCGGGACGCGCCGTTGGAGGTGGCCAACCGGCGGGTGGGATACGGGGCTGACGCGTCCAGCCAGTTGCGCCTTGCCGCGCAGCTCTCGCGAAATCCGAACGGCGCCAAGGTCTTCGTCGACCATGGCCCTACTCCCGGCCTCGGCGCGAGCGTCGAAGCGGAGATCCGCAACCTGGTGACCCAGATCCCCGACAGCGATGGCGGGGTGCTGGCGGCTGAGCAGTTCTACGCCCACATTCCGGTTGACGGTCTGTCCGATGGTTCGCCGCACTACTACCGGTGGCGCACCGACGACGGCTTCGCCACGGACGTCCGCTCGGCCTCGACGGCCATGTCGAGCACGCGAGATACATTAGGCCCGTTCAGGTTCACCATGATCGGCGACCAGGGCACCGATGAGACACCGGCACTGCCGCCCGGTCTGCGCGCCGGCGACTACGACGACCGTTACTACGCGCCCGACAACGATCCCACCGCGTCACACACCGCCAACGTGCTCAACCAGATCCTCGCGTCCAAGCCGGACTTTCACCTGCTGGCCGGCGACATCGCCTACGCGGACCCCTCCGGTGCGGGCAAGCCGGCGACGTTCGTGCCGTCGAGCGGCACGCTCGCGAGCGGCTTCGACAAGTTCAACCCCTACGTCTGGGACGTCTACTTGGCGTCGATCGAGGCCAGTGCGTCCACGACGCCGTGGATGTTCGCGACCGGCAACCACGACATGGAGGCCGCCTACCCGAGCCATGGTTACGGAGGCCATCTGGCGCGTCTGGACTTTCCCGGCAACGGTCCCGAGGCCTGCCCGTCGGTGTATTCGTTCGTCTACGGCAACGTCGCCGTGCTCTCGCTGGACGCCAACGACGTCAGTTTCGAGATCAGGGCCAACACGGGGTACTCGGGCGGTAGCCAGAACACCTGGGCGCAGCGAACCTTGGCGGCTCATCGCGACGATCCCAACGTCGACTTCATCGTGTGTTTCTTCCATCACTGCGCCTACTCCACGACCGCGCAGCACGCCAGCGACGGTGGCGTTCGAGCGGCCTGGTCGGCGCTCTTCGATCGCTACCGCGTCGACGTGGTGCTGCAAGGCCACAATCACGTTTTCGAACGGACGGACCCCATCCGAGGCAACATGCCCACGAGGGCGGCGGGCGACAGTGCGACCGTCCATCCCGACACCGATGGCACCGTCTACTACACGGTGGGATGCGGGGGTCGACCACGATATGACTTCCAGCCCGGCGAGCCGGAAACCTACCGGGGCCATGACGTCGCCGACACGTTCGTCGCCAACAGCTACGTCTGGACCGATCACGGCGACAAGCAGAAGGAGCCTGTCGGTTGGTCCCGGGTGCGGTTTCGCAACTACGCCTTCCTCCGAGTCGACGTGCGCCCCGGACACCTCGTCAGCGAGATGGACGTCGTCGCCGTTGACGAGTACGGCCGGGAATTCGACAAACTCACCTACCGCCGCGAGGTCCGCCGGTAACCGAGGGGTCCGCTATTGGTTGCCAGTCACCGTCGCCGGGAAGCGGGATCTCAGTCGTCGATGCATGCGGCACATCTCGTCGATCTCACGTTGCAGGAGTTTGGCCGCGCCACGAAGACGACCCGCAGTCTTGTGCATGTCGCGCAGGAGCGCTCGTTCAGCCTCGGCAGCGATGTGGCCAACCCGCAATCGAGAGTCGGCGATCAACTGCGAGAGTTCCTGGGCGAAGGTCGCCGCCTGGTCGCAGTCAGCGTCCGACGGTGGCCTCACGCGATGAGGCGCCGACGGAGACAAGGGCCTCAAGCTGCTCCTTCGTCTTGCGCTCCACGAACAGCGGAACGAAATCACGTATCGACGCGGTGTCGAAGCTTCGGCGGACGGATCCCACGATGTCCAACAGGACGCTCTCGGGAACACCGGGAAAGCACGTCACGAGGCGTTCGGTCGCCGCGCCGATGAGTCGATCCTCTTCTTCTAAAAGAACCACTCGCACATGGTGCGCCATGGTGGCGAAACGTACAACGTGAATGAACGAAATGTCACGGGTAGGGCAACGGCAGTGAAACAGTCGTCGGACGTCGTCGCCCCCGGGTTGACCTGTCGCTGGAGTGTGGCAGCGTGATGTCAGCGGGTTCCGGGATGGCGTCTTCTCCTGGATTCCCTGGCAAGCGCACGGTTCCCGGGGCATCGTTGACGAGTTCCTCCTCCCCGGGGACCGTGCGCACCACGCCGAGATGCTTCGTCTCAATGATGGTCCCACTCGAGAAGATCGTCGATGGCGACGAGTCCCCGGCCGGCTCGTTTGGCTCGATACATGGCCTGATCGGATCTGGCCATCAGTTCGTCCACGGCGGGTCCCCGCGTCGTCGTCACGCCCACGCTCACCGAGACGCCGATGGCGTGTCCGCCCAAGAGGTAGGTGCCCGAGAGTTCGCCCGATACTCGCCCGACAATTCGCGAAACATGTTCCACATCAATCACTCTCGGACAGAAGACCACGAACTCATCACCACCGAGACGGGCGGCGAAGTCGTCGCTCCGGATGGTGTCCCTCACGCGCTTGCCGATCTGACCCAGCAGCTTGTCGCCGATATCGTGACCGTGTGTGTCGTTGACGACCTTGAAGTCGTCGACGTCGATGAAGAGCATCGCGCTGAGTTCATCGGGGGCGAGGTCCCGCGCGGTACGGACGAGATGGTCGCTCAGTGCGGTCCGGTTGCCCAGGCCGGTCAACGAGTCATGTGAGGCAAGCTGGGCGAGTTCGTCGAGGGCACGGCGCCGCTCGGTGACGTCCTGCAGTTGCAGCAGCATTCGTGAGGTCCCGGGGCGGTCCTCGTCGCGAATGGCCACCAGGGTGCAGTGGCCCCACATCCACGTTCCGTCGCCCCTCAGGAAGCGGAATTCGGAGTCGTGTACCGCCGGGGCACCGGCCAGCAAGGTGGCGAAATGGTCGGGCGCGCGCGCGCCTGGCTCGACCAACTCGCCTAGGGGTCGTCCGATCAAGACGTCGCGGCGAAAGCCCAACATGGCGCACAACGCGGAATTGACCTGTTCGAAGGTGCCGTCGGGACGGCACAGGGCGATGCCGATCGGGGAGCTCTCGATCGCTGACTGCACCAACCGCAGCGCAGCGTCACGCTCCCGCTCTGCCGCGACCCGCGCGGTCACGTCCCGCCACGCCGTGTGGAACTGGGACGCCGTGCCGTCCGTATCGCGGATCACCTGTCCCGCAATTTCCATCCACAGGTAGTGACCATCTCGGTGGCGCATCCTCAGCAGCACGACGGTGGGCGCCAGCCCGTCGCGTATCGCCGAATGGGCGGTCCGCAGTGTCGTCAGGTCGTCGGGGTGTACGTAGTCGTAGACGGTCGTCCCGACCATCTCCTCGGGCTCGCGACCGAACATCGTCCGCGACACCCCGGAGACCCACATGAACGTCGTGTCCGGCAGCTGCCAGGCCACCATGTCGGGCGTGTTCTCCACCAGGAACCGGTGTAGCCGTTCCGACGCGGCAAGCCGTAGTTCGGTGACGCGCGGCCCGGTCATCACCGCGAACCGCGACACCACGGTTGGCGTCGTTCCGCCGATGTTCATGGGAACGCTGTCGACGATCAGCCACACGTGCTCGCCCGCGACGTCGCGTCCGGGTCGATGCACTCCCATCACCGCGCCGCGCACGGCGACGCCGGCTCGGATGGCGCGCATCGCAGGGTGATCCTGCGGCCTAAGTGGGACTCCGGATTCGTCGATGGCAGCCCAGCGTCGGTCGGAGCTGTCGCGCCCGAGCATCTGGTCGAGTGTCAGGCCGAGGATGATCTCGGCTTGAGGGGTCGCCGCCTCGATGACGCCGGAGGCCGACTGCACCATCAGTCCGGCCGCATCGCCCTCGTCAACGTCGAGCCCGGCTGCCGCAGCCGCATTGGCTGCGCGCTCCTCGGCCGTCTCGTCGATCGCCTCGGTCATCGCAGCAACGGCCCACGGCGGGTCGTTTCGTAGATCGGAGGGCACAGGCGACTCCACGTCAGGGAATGTTACCCGCGAGTAGACACCAGAGCACCCTTATCGGCGCGTCCGTCAGTTTCGGTGTTCGGCTGCAAGGGGTCGGACCCGCCGGGGTCCGTCCGACCGATTCGGTAGGGTCTCCGCGTGACTCCGAGCCCTACCGTCAAGTCCGTAAACGCCCGTCTTGCTGAGGAACTGGAAGTTCGCGAGGCGCTGGTCGCCGCGACGGTCCAGCTTCTCGACGAGGGCGCGACGGTCCCCTTCATCGCCCGCTACCGCAAGGAAGTCACCGGCAGCCTCGATGACGGCCAACTTCGGACGCTCGAGGAGCGTCTCGGCTACCTGCGGGAGCTCGACGCGCGTCGCACCGCGGTGATTGCTTCCATCGAGGAGCAGGGCAAGCTCACCGACGACCTGCGCGCGGCACTGCTTGCGGCCGACACCAAGTCACGGGTCGAGGACATCTACCTGCCCATCAAGCCCAAGCGGCGGACCAAGGCGCAGATCGCCCGCGAAGCCGGCCTCGAACCGCTAGCCGATCGGCTGCTGGCCGATCCGACACTGGTCCCGGAGAACGTGGCCGGGGAGTTCCTGAACGAGGACGTCGCCGACGCCGCCGTGGCACTCGAGGGCGCGCGGCACATCATCATCGAGCGCGCCGCCGAGGACGCCGAACTCGTCGGCGCCGTCCGCGCCAAGTTCTGGGCCGACGGTTCACTGCGAACGTCTCCGTCATCGGCGGACGTCGCGAAAAGTCCGGCAGCACAGAAGTTTCGTGACTATTTCGAGTTCTCCGAGCCGTTGGAGAAGATGCCGTCGCACCGCGTGCTGGCCGTCATGCGCGGGGAGAAGGAGCACGTCCTTTCGCTGAACCTCGAGGGCGGCGAGCACGACGAGGTGTACCAGGCCATGGTCGCCAGGACGCTCGGCGTCGACCTGTCGTCGAAGGCGCCGGCGACACCGTGGCTGGCCACCACCGTCAAGTTGGCATGGCGGGTCAAGCTGATGGTCTCGGCCGCGGTCGACGCCCGCATCCGACTCAAGCAGCGCGCCGAGCTGGATGCGGTCGCGGTGTTCGCCAAGAACCTCAAGGACCTCCTGCTCGCGGCGCCGGCGGGCACCCGCACGACCCTCGGGCTGGACCCCGCCTTCCGGACCGGCGTCAAGGTCGCCGTGGTGGATGCGACGGGCAGGGTCCTCGACCACTGCGCGATCTTCCCACACCGGCCGCACCAGCAGTGGGATCAGTCCAAGGCGATACTCGGAGCGCTGATCGCCCGCCACGGCATCGACCTCATCGCCATCGGCAACGGGACGGCGTCGCGCGAAACCGATGCGCTGGCAACCGAACTCATCGCCGACATCCGCGCCGCCGGCGCCAATGCTCCTGTGAAGGCGATGGTGAGCGAGGCGGGCGCGTCGGTGTACTCCGCGTCGGCTTATGCCGCACACGAACTGCCGACCCTGGACGTGACGATCCGCGGTGCGGTGTCGATCGCGCGGCGGCTGCAGGACCCGCTGGCCGAGCTGGTGAAGATCGAGCCCAAGTCGATCGGCGTCGGGCAGTACCAGCACGACGTGACGCCGGGGACGCTGGCCCGCAGCCTGAACGCCGTGGTCGAGGACGCCGTGAACGCCGTCGGGGTCGACCTCAACACCGCGTCGGTGCCGCTGCTCGCCCGGGTGTCCGGGGTGACGGACTCGATGGCCGAGGCGATCGTCACCCACCGCGAGTCGACGGGGCCGTTCCGCAACCGCAAGGCGCTGCTGAAGGTTCCGCGGCTGGGCCCCAAGGCATTCGAGCAGTGCGCCGGCTTCCTGCGGATCAACGACGGCGACGATCCGCTCGACGGGTCCGGCGTGCACCCGGAGTCGTACCCGGTGGTGCGGCGCATCCTCGACCGCTCGGGCGTCACCCTCGCCGAACTGATCGGCGACGAGCGGTCGTTGCGGTCCCTGCGCCCCGCCGACTTCGCCGACGACCGGTTCGGCATCCCGACGGTCACCGACATCCTCGCCGAACTGGAGAAGCCGGGCCGCGATCCACGGCCCGCGTTCTCGACGGCCACGTTCGCCGCCGGTGTGGAGAAGGTCACCGATCTGAAGGTCGGCATGGTCCTCGAGGGCGTGGTCACCAACGTGGCGGCGTTCGGTGCGTTCGTCGACGTCGGCGTCCATCAGGACGGGCTGGTGCACGTCTCGGCGATGTCGGACCGATTCGTCTCCGATCCACACGAGGTCGTGAAGTCCGGGCAGGCGGTGAAGGTGAAGGTCCTCGAGGTCGACGTGGACCGCCAGCGGATCGGGCTTACGCTGCGCCTCAACGACACCCCGCAGCAGCGTGGGCCCGCCAAGACTCCGGCGCCGAAGAGTCGCGGTGAGCGGCCAAGCCCCAGTCGTCCCAAGACCTCCGACCGTCGGGAGGCGACGCCGGCTGCGGGGTCGATGGCGCAGGTGCTGCGGGACGCGGGCTTCGGGCGCTGACGAGGTCTCACGCCGTCCTCACAACGTGGTGGGTGTACTGGGACCATGACTGAAATCCAGGAACAGCCAAGCCCATCGGCATGGGCGTAGTTCCGTGCGGACATTCTGACCTCGCGTGGGCGCCGTCGACAGGGAGCGATCGATGCCGTGCGGCGATTGTCTATGCCCGGATGCAGCCCTGCACGGTTCTGGCCTCCGCACGATTCCAGTTCCATCGTGCGTTGGTTCGCATCGTGAGTCAGTTGGCGTACAGGTTATAGGCTCTGGTGCGATGGTCGCCGCCGCAGTAGGGTCATGCCTTTCTCGAGGGTCGGGGCAATCGTGGATTCGTGCTACCTGTGCGTCATAGGCGGCGCAACCCTGCCAGCCCAGGGGAGCCGGACCGCCTCCGAGGGGTTCGGCACCTGCAACGGCTGCGGTGTGCACGCCTGTCAGATCCATGGCGACATCATTCAGGGCCAAACCTACTTTCGCTGCGCTGACTGCCTGACGCGCCTCGGGCTTGTCACTGCTGTGACCGCCAGTCCGCCGATCGGCGGAGCAGGCACCACGCTCATGGACCCCGGCCTCTACGCGTTTCTGAATCGCTCTGGGCCACTGCAGTTCCCGGCGATCGCACCCCTGGTCACCAATCGTGCCGTGCCACTAGTCGCCGAGGCGAATCTCGATGCGATGGGTTCTGCCCTTGTCACCCTCATCGGGGGCATTTCTCGGGACAGGCCTGAATCGCCCACAGACATGGTCGATCTTTGGGATCGTTCTCGACCAGAAAATCCCGGCCAGGCCCTCGGCCTGCGAGACGCCGCCAATGGCCAGCGAGCCCAGAGGATCGTCGACCACGACTTGGGCACCGCCATGATCACGATGGCGACCGAGACACTTCTCCGCGAGGTCAGTGGCTGGCAGTTCCGGTCAGCAGACGATGCCTATGCCCAACAGAACCTGGCCACGTGGGCGCTCGCTACCGCCTATGCAGCACGAGGAGCCGAGTCCCTGGGCACCAATCCGTTCTTGCTGTTTGGTGGGCTACGCATGCCGCCAATCGCCTTGCTGTTGGCGACGACGTACTGGGCGCAGTTGCCGCGATGACCTCCGGGTTCATAGACACTGGGTTGAAGCTGGACCAGAACGGCGACGTACCAACGAGAACCGTCGTCGTTCCGAATCTGGCTGGCCCCAACGAGACTGACGACTACCCATTCTTCACGACGGCCGAGCCAATGATGTTCCGCAAATCGGGATCCAGTGGCGGTGTTCGCCTGAACGTGACGGTCAACCGCGAGGTGCGCAGCGCGGTGGTAGCACCCAGCACCGTGGACGAGTTGGGCGGCAAACTCGGCGTCGAGATCGAGGCACGACGGCTGACGAAGTCAGAGCGACTCAAGGCGTACGGGAGGGCCGAGGTCATCCTCGCGGGCATCGCGACCTTAGTCGCCGTGTTCGCGATCATCACCGCTTTCACGTCACCGTCAGCCGAGCAGCAAGCTGGCCGCGCAGATCTGGCCGCGCAGCTGCACCCGATCGAACAGCGCCTCACCATCGCCCTCAGCGGGCATGATTCCGCTGCCGCTGAGCAGGCGCAGAAGGACCTGGAGGCCGCGTTGGCCATGGAGAAGCACGAGTCGAGCGCGGTGAGCACTGTCGCCACGGTCGGCACCTTGCTGCTCGGATTGCTTTCCGCGGGAATCGCTCTCAACGTCGTCCGCAAGCGCAGTCTCTCGACTCCCTGACGTTCACAGCGTTCTCCCAGGTCAGTATGAGTATCGCACTAAGCGTGTTCAGCGGACCTGTGTGGATGGACAGTTCCCTCACGCCCAACAAGCGCACTTCAACGAGGGGAACCGACATGACGATCGAGTGGTATCTATCCAAGAACGAGCAGGATCAAAGGACCGAGCACAACACGAAGCTCGGGCACGGCTGGCGGCTGCGATCAATCTCGATGTACGGCGCATCGGCAGACCCAAGCTACGCCGCCCTGTGGAATCACATCGACGGCCCGCCGCAGACGGTCGTCATCTGCGACATCGCCGACCTGTTCGAGCACTTCGGCGTGACCGCTCTCTGAGGACGCTCCCGCCGTAGGTGGGGAAACCGCCGTGAGCTGCATCTTCGGTGGACCTGACAGAATCGCGGCATGGCGTCTCCCTACCGCGGCTCACGTCTGGGCACTCGGTTCGGGCCCTATGAGCTGCAGTCCCTGATCGGAGTGGGCGGCATGGGGGAGGTGTACCAGGCGTACGACACGGTCAAGGATCGGACGGTCGCCCTGAAACTGCTGCGAGCCGAGATGGCCACCGATCCGGGTTTTCAGGAGCGCTTCCGCCGCGAGTCGCGGATCGCGGCGCGTCTGAAGGAACCGCACGTGATCCCCGTGCACGACTTCGGCGAGATCGACGGAGTCCTCTACATCGACATGCGCCTGGTCGAGGGTGCCAACCTGAAGGACGTGCTGCGCGCGGACGGGCCGCTGGAGCCGAGGCGGGCGGCGGCGATCCTCATGCAGGTGGCGGCCGCGTTGGATGCCGCGCACGCCGACGGTCTGGTGCACCGAGACATCAAACCGGAGAACGTCCTGCTGACCGCCGATGACTTCGCCTACCTCGCCGACTTCGGCATCGCGCACGCCCAGGGCAATTCCAACGTGACGATGACGGGATCGGTGGTCGGGTCGGCCGACTACATCGCGCCGGAACGCTTCAGCGCAGGCGTCGCCGGGCCGGAAGCCGACGTGTATTCGCTGACCTGCGTGCTCTATGAGTGCCTGACCGGCCGGCCGCCGTTCGAGACCGGCGACCTGGCGCAGCTGATGAGTGCACACGTCCTGGCCCCGCCGCCACGGCCGAGCATCATGCGCCGGGGGATCGGGCGGGCGTTCGACAACGTCATCGCCCGCGGCATGGCCAAGCAACCCGAGGCACGGTTCCCGTCGGCCGGCGAACTGGCCAGGGCGGCCACCGCTGCAGCCTCCACGCCGGGGGCACCAGTCCAGCCGCCGGCCGCATCGGCCCCGCCTCCTGCCGCGGCCCCCGGAACCCGCCGGTTCTCGGCGATCTACCCGAACCCCGCCGAGACCGGACACACTCCGTACCCGCTGCCCGCGCGAGCACCCGTGCCGCCCGCTCGGCCCTCGGGGCTCAGCCGCGTGCAGAGGGCGCTGGTCGCGGGCACGGTGCTGGCGCTCAGCGGCGCGTTGGTTTTGGCCGCGGTGCTGTTGCTGCGCAATGGGATTGGCGGCTCGCCGACTGCGGCGCCCTCGGCGGCGCCGCCCTCTGAGGTGAGCACACCGTCGATGACGACCGTGTCGCCGACGTTCTCCGGAGCCGATTCGCAGGGCTTCCTCAATCAGGCGGCGCGTTGCGACACCGGGGACCTCGCCGCGGCAATGATCCGGACCGCCAGCTCCCTGGCGGTGATCTGTCAGTCGGCGCCGAACGTCTTCTACTACCACGGCGAGCGCCTGCGCGACGGTGCCAACCTCAGGTTGGCCGACGCGGTGCCGACCGATGGTGGATTCGACGTCACCAACCCCGCCGACGGCGCCCGCTACGAGGTGCGCCCGGACCGGCTGACGATCCTCAGCAACGGTCGCGTGGACTCGTCGGAGGCGCCGGTGCAGTACGCGGCGGGGTAGGGCGTCAGCGTGTCGTCGATGGGGACGTGCCGCGAACGTCGTCGACAACGCCTCGGATGGCATCGACCACCATCGTCGGTGAGTAGAGGTAAATGGCGTGTCCGCTTCGGGTTTCAGTGATGCGCTCAGCCCCGAGTGCCGTCGTCAACCGGTCCTGTGACGCCAGCCAGTCGGTGAAGGTCACCTGCTCGCCCCGACTGGGGTCGGGAGGCAGGAGGTCCACCCGCCACGGCTTGTCCGCGGACAGGACGACGGCAGGCACCTGCGGCATGGGCGGTGCCGCATTGATGCGACCGATCCCATCGATCAACCGAACGCCTTCTCGGACCTGAGGTGACGTCGTGGCGTTGGCGGCGTCCCAGTTGGCGAGCTTGGCCGGGCCCACGACACCAGCCATGAATTCGGTGGCGGTGTCGATCATGACGAGGCCGCCGACGGTCTGCGGATAGGTGCGCGCGTAGAGGGTGGCGATCAAGCCGCTGTAGGAGTGCGGGACCAAGACGTAGGGCTCGGGTGCGGCCAGTGCGAGCAACAACGCGTGCAGATCCGCGACGTCGGCGTCGAGGGTATGCGGCTGAGTCCTCGGCGTGGTGAGGTCGGCGCCGTCGAAGCGGACGTCGGGCCGGTCGTAGGTGCAGACCCGGGTGAATCGGGCCACCGACGGCAAGACAGCGTCGTCGCTGTCTTCCAGCCTTCCCTCGCCCAACGCGAGGTCGTCACCTGGGGCGACGTGCACGGGGTCGTCGGATGCGAGGACCTGCAGCCAGTCCTCGGCGCCGTTGCCCTTGCCCGCCATCAGGACCACTGTCGGGGAGCCCGTACCCCGACATTCCGCGAAGATGCTGCGCCCGTCACCGACGTCGACCAGGCCGGCGAAGTCGGGGTCGCCTGCACCAGAACGATTGCAGGAGAGCACGGTCAGGCTCAAGCCCACGACGCAGGCGAGGGTCGTCATCGATCGGGCCCTACGGTGGCTCCTCGCGTACGTCATGAGCGCCTCTCGATGGGCGACCACGTCGTGCGTCTTGCGACGAACGCCGGGTCATGGCAAATGGTAACCGTGCATGACCGCACGCGCGGGGAACGTCCTCAGCACCCCGGGCGAGTCAGCAGTTCGACTCGCCCGCGCCGCATCGCTTCGAACCGTCGTGGCGGATCGCCCGGGGTTGCCCACCACCCGATGAGTCAGGGTGCTTCCGGTAACGCTTATAGGCGTTGCCGCTTGCGATTCCGAGGGTGTCTCCGATCTTGGTCCATCCGATGCCGACGACGCGGGCTGCCTCGACTGCCTCGAATAGCTCGGCCCTGGTACCTGGTGTATCGGACTCCTTGACGCGTTGTGCGGCGGCGGCGATCTGTTGCACGACGGCGTCGTGCTCGGCCGTCCAGGTATTGCGCACCTTGACTTTTCGTGGTTGGTCGTTCATGAGAACTCCTGCAATGTCCCAGCTGAGCTGGGGATGAACTCGACACCGCGGAGGCGGTGATGGGGTTCGACGAGCCATGGGGATGCGG
Source organism: Mycobacteriales bacterium (assembly GCA_038244615.1). Lineage (GTDB taxonomy): Bacteria > Actinomycetota > Actinomycetes > Mycobacteriales > Mycobacteriaceae > Mycobacterium. Next base: position 33,164 of record JBBRTH010000019.1, read on the forward strand.
CTACGTGTCGAGAGTCAGAGCCGAAGCGACGTCAGGCTTCATTCGTCGTGTCGGCGGTATTGCGAGATGGTCGCGGCCAGCGTGATACGGCGCTAGGCGGCGCGTGGCTCGTGCGTTTCCGGAGGGTCCTGAACGAAGGGCATGAACCACCGACTGGACAGCCGGTCGTCGGCGGTGGGTGACCCAGTGCCGTTGTGGCGGAGGATCGTCCACGCATCAGCCGTGCGGTCGCGTAGCTGCAGGGCAGCGAGGGTCACGGTCGGGATCTCGGTCGTCGGTCCACAGGCCGTTCCGTTTCCGGACGAGGTGCTCGGGCGGACATCGACATGTGGTGCGTTCATCGCCTTCTTCTGCTTCCGCCTGCGGCGCTGCAGGACGTTGTACATTCAGGATGCCCCAGGGCACCGCTGGTGGTCTTGACATTTTGCGACACAGTTTTATCATTTCCCGACAGGGGTATCGTATGGGAAGTCTGATCCGCGCGACCGTGCTGCGCGGCTACCCCGAGTTGGTGCGCGAGCTCGGTGGCGACCCCGAGCCGTATCTGGCGCGCTTCGGCATCCCGTCCGTCGTAGAGGATCCGGACCACGCGTTCATCCCGTTTGCTGCGTACGCTCGGCTGCTCGAGTTCACCGCCGACGACTTGCGCTGTCCGGACTTCGGATTGCGGATGTCCCGTTGGCGGGGGCTGGACGTTCTCGGACCCCTCGCGGTGATCGCGCGGAATTCACGGACCCTGCTCGACGGCGTTCAAGCCGTCGCTCGCTACTTCTACGTCCACTCGCTCGCAACTACGTTGAAGCTCGCTCCACGGACGACGGCCAAGCGCCCCCTGGTGGTCACCCTCGAGTTGACGGAACGGGGTCTGACCGACGCCACCCAGGCCTATGAGGTAGGCCTCGCCCTCAGCGTCACCATCATTCATCTGCTGGGCGGCCCTGGGGCGCGGCCGAACGCCGTGTGGTTCATGCACGATCAGCGAGGCACGGATGCGGCCTACCGCGCCGCGCTGGGCTGCCCGGTGCGCTTCGGGCGATCGACGTGCGGGTTCGAGCTGTCGGCGCGTCTGGCTGGCCGCCTGATCGAGAGCGCCGACCCCGAGGCCAGTCGTGTGGCCGCAAAATATCTTGAGTTGAAACACCTTCCACCGACTGCTCGATTGGCGGATCGCGTCGCGCAGCTGGCTCACCAGCTGCTGCCCACGGGGCAGTGCAGCCTCGATGCGATCGCCAGTGAACTCGCCGTGCATCCCCGGACCCTGCAGCGCCAGCTCGCCGCGGAGGGTTCGCGGTGCCAGGACGTCATCGATGGGGAACGCCGGATGCTCGCGACGAAGTATCTCGCCAAGCCCGGGCTCGAGCTCGGCCAGATCGCGGGCCTGCTCGGCTACACCGAGCAGAGTGCGCTGAACCGCTCGTGCCGACGCTGGTTCGGGACGACGCCTCGGCAGTACCGGGTGGAGCTGGGGCGTGACCGATCGCGAGGGCGAGGCAAGGCCGGTGGTTCGACCAACCGATCGCGTGCGGCGGGCGGCTGAGTTCGTTCTCAACCGCTGGAGCGTTTGACGCGGCGCTGAGAGCTGTCGGTCGGCCTTCCCTGACCAGCCCATAAAGCATCCGAACGCACCTGGGCCGCCGTAGGATCGGCAGCCGTGATGTACGTGGCGTTCGTTGCGATCGGGGTAGCGGTCATCGCGATTGGGCTGAGCTTCTCCCTCTTTCGTGCGGGCCGCAGGCGGACACAACTGCGCTACGACGTCGTCGTCGAGCGGATCTTCGCCGCCGGCAGTTCGGCGAAGATCACCATCGACGACAAGACCGTCGCCGAGCCTCACGAAGTCCGGCTATGGCTCCAGCCCATCGGCAACACGGACATCACGTCGAGAGCGTTCGACGAGGAGACCGCACTGACGCTGATGCTCGGAGCACCGCTGGCGACTTCTCCCAACTCAGGGGAGAGCAGCCTTCGCTGCACTGGCTTGCCCGGTGACGATCGGGTGGTGGTGCCCAAGCAGATGCTCAAGTGCGGGTCGCTCGTCTACGCGAGCATGATCGTCGACGGCGAGCCCAGCCCGGAGCTCCGCGCGGGACTTGCCGACGTGGACGTCGCGAAGTTCGACGTGGCGGACGCTGGAAAGCAGAGCCTCGCCGGATTGTTGAGGACGAGCCCGCAGACGATCTTCGCGGCCGGCAGCGTGGTCGTCGCGATCGTCGGTGGCGTCCTCGGCATGTTCGCGGCGACGTACGAGACCGAAGAGGAACGCGCGGCGGAGGTGGCGCATGCGGTCGCCGAGCAGATGGCGGCGACGGGGGTGGTGGCGACGTCGAGTACCGATGACCCCGCGCTAGTCGAGATGATCCGCAAGGCGGTGAACGACGCCCTCAATTCAAGGGGAGTCCAGATCGGTCCTGCGCAGGCGACTCCGCCTCCCTAGCAGTCGTAGTCAAAAGCCGCCCGCCGCCGAGTGATTGACTCCTAGGCTGCGAAGCATGCCGATCGATCGTGCCGCGCTCGTCGTAGGGGGCATCCGCCTCGCCTCGGGAATCTCGTTCCTCGTCGATCCCATTCGTGCGAACCGGTTGTGGGGTGACCCTGACGAACCCGTCGGTGGGGTGCGGCTACTCCTCTACTCGATGGGTTACCGCGACGCCCTCATCGGCGGACTTCTCGCGACGGCGGCGCTTCGTGGTCGGAACACCCGCGGCTGGTTCCTTGCCTCCGCGGGAGCCGACGCGGCCGATCTGCTTGGCGGCATAAATGGTCAGCACCAGATGAGGCGCTCGCAGCAAGTCATCGGGCTCGGTGGAGCGGTTGTGGGGATCGGCGTCGGAATGTGGGGTGCGACCCGTCGAGGAACGTCCCGAGCGGCGGTCGGGGACCGTCGGGCGACCTAGATGCCTGCCAGGACGCTTCGGCCGACCTCACGCTGACAGCCCGACCAAAAGGGGGCGACCGTCAACGGTGGGGTTCGATCGCCAATCACGAACCGGCGCTTTGCAAGCGCTGCAACGGTTCCAGGTGGCCGGCGAGATCGTCTCTCTAGGCCACGCGAGCCGGTGAACGGCTCAACCGGTGGTGCCTCGCCTAACGGGGAGCATGTCGATTCGTCATACATCTTCTGATTCGTCATCTTCTGGCCAGAGGATGAACTCATCGAATGCCCGCCGGGCGGGCTCTGGCCCGACCTCGTCGAGGGCAGCGCGAACCGCGTACAGATGATCCACGGTCATCTCCAGCGGTGGCTCGTCGGGCTGATAGGTCGTCCGGACGGGATAGTCCACTCCGGGTTGACGGGTCATCTCGATGTGGCAGCCGATGACGTGGGTTACCGGGCGGGTCTGGCAGAACTCGATGAGTCGGTCGATACTGCGCGAATAAGCAGACCAATCAACGATGTAGAGCCGACCGCGATACACCGTGTCCCCCGTGAGCAGAAAGCCCGTCCACGGATCATAAAACGTCACCGCCGCCGCATCATGGCCTGGCGTCGCAAATACATCCAACACCCGACCACCGAGGTCTACCGGTCTGATCGCAGCCGGGTACTCCGAAAAACCGAAGAAGCTCCACGCGACATCCCTATCCGCCTCCACGAGAACGGTATTTGCGCGATCGGAGAACTGCCCATCTCCGGCAACGTGATCACCGTGTGAGTGCGTATGAAGGACAAGCAACTCATACCCGGCACAGGGATGGCTGGTGAGCCACGTGTGCATCAGTCCATCGATGACCTCGCGCAGCGGCAAGTGCTCCGCCGCGGTGGTCGCCCCGGTGTCAAGCAGCACCGCGCGCTGCTGGCCGAACAACAAGAACAGGAACGGCGCCTCGTAGTCGATCGCCATATTCTGCCTGAGCACAACAGTGCTCTCGTCGTACCAGTACACCTGCAAATCAGGATCAGGGTTGTGCTTCGACGATAGCGAGCCATGAATCCAGCGCACGTCAAGCGGCTTAGCCACCAACGCAAGACTGTTTTCAACGATACCGGACATCAATCCTCCAGTGTGCGTCGTCTTGCAGTCCGGGTACGGCGCACATCTCGTCCGGAGACGCGCAACAGCGCATCTACGAATGAGAACGTATCAGCACGATCGGCACTCCACAACACCATCGAAAGGTGCCCAAGGACAGCGTGTTACGGGCGGAACCGGGACTTGCCCTCGCAACGGCGGGACATATTGCTGAAGACCGGTGACCCAGATGTTTCAGGCGACCTCCGGTGTGATGTCGGTGGGGGGTTCGAGCAGCGTGGAACAACGCGCCGTTGCCGACCAGATCCACCCCAGGTGTGGTTCATTTCATGCCGCCAACGGGCTTGTGCGGCGTCGACCCGAGCCACTGCCATATCCCGGGAGTTGCGCTGTGGTGCATTTCATTTGGTGGATCGGCGCCGTCGCCTTGGTGGTCCTCGTCGTTGGGTCGGTGGTGGCAGGTTTTCGAAGTCTGGTCTTCGCCCCTCAGCGGGAAGCGTTGTCGCAGAGGCAGTCCGGATTCTGGCGGCCCTGGGTACCGCCGACCCTACGGCCAGGGCTACCGGGATCTGCGGGACGGTAGGAACATCCGCCCGCGTCATCGTTCACTGCCACTGGCCGAAGGCGTCCAGCGCCTACCCCATTAACGCCACACCGATGGTGCCCGAGGTGCAATCCTCGCCCGAACCTACATAGCCCCGGACCACGAGTCGGCGGCACGGATCCCATCGAGGATGAGCTCTGGAGTCACGTCGAACGGCTCATGGTGCGCAGTCTCGCCCGGGGCAACGGTGCGCTCGGCCACGACCCGCAAATCGTCGTTTGAGGCGTCACACAGACCGATGTCGGCAAGCCGGGTGGGCAACCCCACCTCGACAGAAGGTGACCACTTCGTGGAACTCCGAGCTCGGCGGGCCTTCCACCGCGAGCTGGACGAGCAGGCCGAACGCGACCTTCTCGCCATGAAGGAAGTCGTGGGTCGGGCCCAGCATCGTGAGGCCGTTGTGTACCGAGTGGGCAACGGCGAGCCCGGCCGACTCGAACCCTAGGCCCGACAGCAGGGTGTTGGCCTCAACGAGCCGTTCCACTGCCGGGGTCACCGAGCGGGCTTCGACAGCGGCGAGCGCGGATGATCCGTCGGCGAGCAGCGTTTCGTAACAGCGCCAGCGCCGACATGCTCGCCGCACCGCCGAGTTCGTTCGGCTTGTGGGCCTCCACCACCGTCCGTGCCTCGAACCAGGTAGCGAGCGCATCACCCATCCCGGCGACCAGGTAGCGGGCCGGGCTGTTGGCGGACGGCCGGTGGTTGGCTTGTGGTTACCGACGCCCTGGTGATGGGACCCTGGCATCACCAGGGCAGGCGATCGCCGACTCATCATCGCGCTCCGACCGACTACGAAGCGTCCCATGTGCTGCTGCGTGTGATCCGCTGTGTGAACGGCAAGGTCCAAGTGAACATGTGAATGCAGCCCGGTGTTCGATTACGGCCGCACGGAATTTTTCAAGGTGGATGAGTCCATTGGGCGTACATCGACGGCGGATATGGCGAGGCTGTTGCCACGGCCACCGTGAAGTCGCGGAGAAGCTCCGACGTCGCCCAGGTTGAGGGAAACGAAGTCGAACTGCGGTTGACGACCGACCTCAACGTGGGATTCGAGGGTACGTCCGTCACCGCACGGACGTTGCTCAAAGAGGGAGACCGCCGCTTTGTCGCACTGTCCTGGAACGACCACGCGCCACCTCCAACACTCGCCGAGGCCTCCGAGGGCTTGTAACGGACCTGTCATCACTTCCTGCACCGGCTGGATCGCGGCAGGTTTCCCGACCATCGATGGCGCGGACACCTGCAGCGCAGTGCACTCACGCTCAGGCGGTGAGCGCAACCGGGACCACCGCTATACCTCGATCCGCGACACTGTCGCCACCCTGTGGGCCTTGAACACTCTGCGCCTGGACTGGGAGGCCAACGATTTCGTCAACTTCATCGCCGATATCGCCGACGCTGAAGGCGGTCGTCTGCAGCTGATGTACGGCGTCGGCGGGGAGCGGGTTCTCACCCTCCGCGAGCCAACTCCAGCTCTACGCCGAGGAGATCGACCCCCGCAGCGGGCGCCATCTGGGTAACTTCCCGCAGGCGTTCACTCACCTGTCGCTGATCAACGCGGTGGCTGCCGTCATTGAGGGTGAGCGGCAGCTCACCGAGACACGCGAACGGCTTCGACCCGAGTCGATGGATACACAACGGAATGCCCACCGGCTGATGCCCATCACGAAGTCGTTGCACGCCCTTCGGATAGCGCGCAGTGAACGGCAGGGTGATCACGCCGGGATCCGGCCTCGCCCCGCGGCTACTCGCCGGGCGTAAGTTGGCGCGGGCCTTCGGGTTCGGGCAGTCCGCGCTCCCGGATCTCTCCGGCCCCGAGCGGTACATCCCGTACGCGGCTCGATATGGCACCTGTGCGACCGTCGGCGTGCGTACCGACGAGGTCGTCGCGGACGACTGACGACTCGACCCGTCGCCTCGTGCCGTCATCGTCGCCGCTGAGTTCGTGCGCTTGCGGCGGATGGGGACTGTCCACTGAATGAACTGTCACCGTGTGCGTGCGCCGCAGTGAGAAGTGGATCTCCTCGACTTCTTCGAACACTTGGCGTGCGGTACGCACGGGGTGGGTAGTGGAGTCCATCGCCTTGGCGACGATCGGGGGCACGAACGGACGGATCCAGCGAACGGCGGACCTGGTGAGTTCGGGAATAACCGGGATCAGCGGTTGACCGCGCTTGGCGACTTCGGATTCGACGCGTGCCGGCAGGTACCTCGCTTCGTCGGTTGGCAGCGTTGCCGCCGGTTCGACGTCCAACGCTTTCGGCTCGGACACATCGGCCGCTATCTCTTCTCGTTGCGATGCGGCGGGGATCGGAACCTCGAGGGCCTGCGCGACGCGACGGCGATGATGCGCGCGGTCGATCTCGCCCTGAGCTTCGACGGCAAGCCGCGCGCTGGCCAGTTGTTGCTCGGCCCAGAGGATCTCAGCGGTCTGTCGAACCTCGGCGCGCTTGACCGCGATCGCCGTGTCGGCCTCGAGTTCGGCGCGCTCACGCTCGGCGCGGGCGGCGGCACGCCGATCGTGGGCAGTCTGGCCGCGCCACAGGGTGAGGATCAGCGGCAGCAGACTCAACATAACGAAGAACGCAATCGTCACCAGTCGCAGCAGCAGCGGGCCGGGCGCTGCGAGCGTGTGGTCGTGCATCGCGACCCAACGAGCGCCGAGGCCGCGGTCGGCAGCCGTCATGGCGGCTTCGCGCACGTTCGCGAGCACGCGCTCATCGGCAGAGATGGCAGCGTCCAGTCCGGCTACCCGGCGCTCACGCACGCCGAGGGAGTTGTCCAGCTCCTGGCGCGAATCGGCGAGAAGTTCATTCGCGGTTCGGGTTTCGGGCCCGCGACCCGGCATCCCGGTGATGCGGGTCTGCGGGCAGGCCGGCGACGGGTTGTACTCACAACGAGCGACGACGAGCGCCCCTTCAAGCCGTGCCCGGGACTGTTCGACCGCGACGTCGAGGTCGGTTCGCGCTGCGCGGCTCTGGGCCAGGTCCGCCGATGCCTGCACGACCGCCGGCACAGCGTCGGCAGATCGTGCCGCCCTGTCGTCCAGACTGCGGTCGATGGCTCCGGCGAACACGGCGAGTGCCGCCAGCTCACCCACGACGACTCCGACGGCAACCGCGATAGCGGCACGTCCCGTGACAGCCGCCCACCCGCGGATCGGGCCGCCGGCGATGAGTCGGGTCGACACGCCGACCAGCACGCCGAAGGCAAGCGCAGACGAAAGAACGGCCAGCGACGGCCAGCTGGTCGCCGCGGCGAGCGCAAGACCCGCAACGAGCGCGGCCAATGCGCCGTAGAGCAGTGTTATCACGCCAGCGGCCCAGCGCGATTCGAGGGATGGTTCAGCGGCCGTGTAAGCGCGCATGAGGACTCCCAACGGGCAAATAGTGTGATGATGACCCGGGCCCATGGGCCGGGGGGCTGCGGAACGGATCCGTGCCATCGCACCGATGCGATGGAGGTATCCTCTCACAGAGTCGGCAGAGGCTGCCCCGACAGGCTCTCAGGCCAGTTCCAGCCATAGGTGGTCCCCGGTGTAGTCCAGTTCAGAGTTTGTTCCGTCACAATGCGTTCCCGGATCTGGATTCCCGGCCTAGTCAGGTAATGGCTTAGTCTGGCCTAGCCCGCGGCGCGCTGCGAAACGTGCTCTGCGTCGCAGACTTTCGTCCCGCGCGTCGACCGGGCGCTGGCCCGCTTTCAGTCAGCCGCTGGAGTCAATCGAATCGCAGCGAGTCCAAGGCGACCTGACGCTTCAGTGAATTCCCCGACCGAGGGGATCCCGTTGTCGCGAAACTTCAGTCCCATCGAGCGTTGCGCCTTCTTGGCGCCGTAGGCCTCGGCGACGCGGTGGGCGAGGTCGGCGACGACCACAGGTTCCGTGATGAGTTGGCCCTGCATGGCCGTCGTCTTGCCCTCGTAGAGCACCTCGGCCGGCGCGCCATCGCGGAAGTTGTGCTTCCAACCGGCGTTGAGCAGCACGTAGAGGTCGCCGTCGATCTCGTGCGCGCTGACGGGGACTGAGAACCGCCGACCGGTCTTGCGACCGGTGAAGTTGACGACCATGAAGTCTTTGAGCGCTGGGCCGATGAGGGGAGCGCGCAGCGCCAGTCGGAGCGTCGGATTCATGGCGCGAAGCAGGGCTTGCGGTGGATGCGCGACTTCGACCGCGGCCGCATGTTCTGACATGTCTTCATAGTAGGTCGCGCCCCGGCTCGGTGGGGAGAACCGCCGGCGGGTCAGTCGTCACCCTCGTTGCCAGCCGATGTAGCCGACCGATTCGCGGCGACGTCTGACCGCTTCTCCAACCGGGCGGTGCGGAACTCGGGCGGACCGCGGAAGGCCACGGAAGCCGAGGGCCCATTCGTCGAGACACGTAGTTGGCGATCACGATTGGGGCATGGCCGAAACGTCAAGGCATCGATGGGAGAGCTGGGACGAAACCGCCACCCTATACGCGCATCCACGCCGGCGGAAAGCCGATGTCCAGCCGCTCGATGCGCTTGTAGGACAACCATGTCGGCACCCCCGGGGGCTGTCCGCGATAGATGCCTCGCGCCGCTGCGACCACGCGCTCGCGCTGAGTCGGCCACTGCAAGGTCGAGGCAATCTCCTCAAGGGCGCTGCCTCGTTCACCATCGAGCACCCGATCGACGATGGATACCGCAGGCAGGGCCCCGCTCTTGTCGCCGTTGCACCGAGGACAGCAAAGGACAAGATTGGCCAGCCCATCGATACCGACCAACGACCAGGGCAACACGTGGTCGATTGGGTTGTTGGTCGGCAGGTGTGTCCAACAGTAGAAGCAATGCGGCCCGAACGCCTCCTTGAACGGCTCACGCACTGCCGCCAGTGCCGCGCGCGACCGTCCGAAGAGATGCCCTGCCACGTCAGGCACTTCGGCGTCGAGGAACTTGTTCATCCGGCGGACGTCGTCAACCCACATGATCTCCAACGCTGGTTTCAGCAGCCCGGCTAGTCGTGCCAGGCCATAGGCGACACCGAAATTGAGCACGATCGCATTGCCGTGCGTCCGTAGCGTCGAGCGCGAAACCTGATCATGAAGAAACGAGTCGTCATACAGAAATGGGTCGCTCGTCGTCGAGGCGGGCAGCTTCTGCAGTCGGTGGAGCGGCTGCTGCGCCAGGCACAACGTGATGTCGTCGATCGTCCGCTCGTATGTCTCTGGTGCACGCAGTCGAGCGATGTCGACAGAGCCGGCGCGGCTCGAAGCCTCTCGCAAGTCGTTCACCGCGAGCAGGATTCGTGCTCGCGGCTGAGTCGACTGACGTAGCTCCCGCCCGTCGAACAGTCGCACCTGCTGCCAGTAGATTCCGAGCACCCTGTGTGCCAGATCCGCGATCGACACCTCGAGCGGATCGGTTGGCTGCCTCGGCAGGTTCTCGATGGAGTGTTCGATCAATGCCATCAGTGTCGCCAGCTTGTACGTCGCCGTGCGCAGGCCCGTCTCCAAGATCGCCACCACCCGCTGCCCTAGCAGAAGCGGGTCGTCAGCCAAGGCGAGCCTGCGGTGTCGGATCTCGGCGGTTTGACTGCACACCCGCATTATCCCGACACGAATCGATGCCATGGGCGAACTTGTTCGAGCCACGGTGCCCGCCGCGATCAACGCATCTGAACACGCACCCCGCCGACAGCGACGAGCCGATGACATCGGTGACGATCGAATAGATCTGTCGACGCCGGTGCCGCACGTACGCCGGACCCTTGGCGGAAGTGTTCGGCGAGCATGCACACCCGACTCCGGCCTCGACGGCGGCGATGTTCCGGCCAGGGGAGTACTCGATAGCCGTCATCGATGACGTGAGTGATCAACCATGCAGAACCGCTTCAACGAGACTCACTTCTCCGCTGGAGGTACGGGTCTGCTGCGCGAAGAGGTGACAGCTTGCGTTACGCCGCCTGGTCGGCGTGATCCATGGAATGAGTCCGGCACCGACTGGTGCAATCTAGGTGGCCAACCATGATGGAAAATGGTTCGCGGACGTCATATTCGCGAGGGGGCACGATGCAGGTCGACCCGGAGGTGCTGCGGGCCTTCGCCGGACAGGTGGACACCGTGGCGGGTGTGATCACCAGCGCCGACATCGGTGACAAGGTGTCGACGTCGGCCGATGCCCTTCCCGGGTCGACGACTCAGTGGGCAGCCCACTCCGTCGGCGCCCACTTCTCGGCGATGGCGGCCAAGCTGGCCAAGAACGTGACGGCCATGGGCACCGCCGTGCGCGGAGCGGGCGATACCTACAATATGACGGACGACGCGCTCGCCGGCCAGTTCGACGGGTTGTTCTGATCGATGTTGCCCTCTCGAACAACATTGCGGAGCTGGAACCCGGAGGCGTTGGTCGCAGCTGCCAGTTCGGTCGACTCCAACGCAGATTCGGTTGCCAACTCGGTGACGGGGATCGACGACGGCATCAGCCGGATGCCCGAGACGAAAGGCTGGTCGGGGCGGGCTCACGACGCGGCGACGACGATGTTCCGGCGCGCTGACACAGAGGCGACGCAGTTCCGCAGTTATGCCAGTGCGGTGTCGTTGGCGCTGAACATGGGCAGCGGGAGTATCGGGTCGTGGCGCGCCGCGCTGCTGGCCAAGGCGGACGAGGTGGACGCGGGCCCGCTGAACGTGACGGACGCGTGGGTGGTGCTCATCGATCCGCAGACGATGACAGGCGAGCAAGCCTCCAAGATGCACGCCCTAGCGCTGGCCGAACAGAACAACATCAACAGCTTGCTCATCTCGCTGGGAGACGCCGATGATCAGGTGACCAACTCGATAGCGAAGGCGGGCAACGCCTTCGGATACACGGACGGGGGACCGCCCGCCGACGTCGGAGCCATGATGATGTCGTGCGACCCGCGACCCGGCCACCAGGTTCCCGACCCGCTCACTCCGCTCGGTCAGACTCAGCAGGAGGCCATCCGCGATGGGGACATGTCGATGACCATTCGGGAGATCGCCTACGGCACGAACACCGACGGAGAAGAAGTGAAGACCGTCTGGATGCAGGACGGCAGCAGGCACGACTTCACGACGCACGGCCCCTTCCTCTGGCCGAGCAAGCACGACTTCATCGAGAACGAACACTTCGACAAGAACGGCAACAAGATCTCGTCGACCAGTTCCTGGGTCGATCTGCAGTCCCAGATGGACTACACGTCCTACAGCTGGCCCGATGGCACCAATGTCACGTCCACCCGGGACCGGGTCACCGGTGAAACGCGGGTGGGAATCATCGCCGCCGAAGGCAAGCATCGCGATCTACCGGTCGACGTGATCGACGACTTGTCCAACTACACGGGTGGCGCTATGTCGGGTCTTGAGAAGCACATCGGGCAGGGCGGGGGTCTGCCCATGCTGACCGCCCAGTCCGTCGACGACATCGGCAAGTCCATGAAGTACGGCGGGCCCGCGCTCGCCGTCGCCACGACGATCTTCGACATGGCCGTCGCCGAGACCGGACGGGACCGCTGCACGGCGGTTGTCGCAGGGGCGATGGGTTTCGGCGGCGGATGGGCCGGCGCGGAAGCTGGCGCTGCGGCCGGGGCAGTGTTCCTGCCCGCAGCGTGGCTGACGGTCCCCGTGCTTGCGACTGCTGGAGCGATCGTGGGCGGCGCGGGTTTGTCCGAGCTGGGTAACGCCATCGGAGAGGTCGCATGCCCGTACTGAGTCTCCCCGAGCCACCCGGCTGGCCTGCGGGCCGGCGTCGCGGCTACAGGGTCCTGCTCGTCGCCATGGTGGTCTTCTCGCCAGGGATCGTTTACGGAGTGTGGGCGTTCGCGCGCGGCCACGTCCTCACCGCCATTGCGGCGTTCGGGTTTATAGCACTTCCGGTGATCATGCTCGGTTATCTACTGCTCGTGCTGGCGGGCCGCACGTCCTTGCGGGCGTCGTCCTCCGCGGCGGGCACCACGCTGCGCCCGGACCGGCTACTGGCCGGGGCGTTGGGGCTCGGGCTGGCCTGCTTCATCCCGGCGGGCGTCGCGTTCCTGGTCTTCGTACCGACGGGTCAGATCATCGTCCCGCTGACGCCGGGCTGGCGGATCGGCACGCTGATTGCGATGGGCTTCGCCGTGGCGATCGCTGTCCGGTTGGTGATCGTTTGGTGGCAGAAGCGAGGTATCGGGATGGGAAGCGTTCAACTGACAACGACTGGCGTCGAGGTCACCACCGCGGTGTCGGCCGAGTCCACCCACTGGTCCGACGTCATCGACGTGTCGGACGAGACGGAGGCCAAGAAGACGCGGACGGTGATCGTGCTGCACCGCAAGGACGGCACCGAGCAGGTTCTCGACGGAGCCGACTTCTACGTCCCGAAGGGCATCGGTCTGTACTGGATGGTGCACCACTATTGGCGTCACCCGGAGGACCGGGCCGAGCTGACCGATGGCCGGGCGCTGGAGCGACTGCGCGCCGAGCGGTTCGACGTCTCGTAATGTGAACCGCTACTTGCAGATCGCAGGGCTAGCGTCTGCCATTCGTCGCGTTCGTCCTGAACACCGATCCGCCCTCGGTGCTGGCCGACCTTGCGCGCGTCGAAACGAACGGTCACCCGTTGGACCGCAACCTTCGATCGACCGCTCCGCCAGCCGAACCTGGTGGAGCTGTCGACTGTCGGGAAGATGCTCGACCTCGAGTCGTGGGCCGCGGACGGCTGGCGCTTCGATGGTGACGACGCCATCAACCTGGAGCTCTCGCTGGACGAATGCCGCTACTGGTGCGCCCCCGAAAGTCGCTTCGGCCATGACTCGATGGCCGCCGCGCGGACACTGCTGCGCTCTGTTGGGCAATGCGACGGCTGCGATCAGGAACTCGACCTCACCAGGCCGGACGTTCGCGAACAGCTTGTCGTCCACACCACTGATCCGTTCACGAGGCCGGAGCCCGAAATGGCGGCGCCGGGTGCTGGCGACTGGCCCGCGGTGCTGTGCCGCCGCTGCCGCGATCGTATGGACCACGATGGCTAACGAGCTTCGTCGCCTTCAAGTTCGCGATGCATCCGCCGTGTCCGAGGTGCGGCTAGCCAGACTAGCTTCGCATGATCTCTGCCAGACCGCGGCGGTCCATCCAGCGCTGTTCCAGCGGGCGCTGAGCGTGGTGGTCGATCAGCGTCGGGTAGGAGGTCAGGTCGGTGAATTGCAGCCGCCCGGACTGGAATCCGAGCATCGCGCTGGCCCGGCTACCCGATTCGAGTTGCTCCGAGAGGAACTCGATGCAGCGCGCGGTCAGGCTCGTCGCGTGGATCCGATCGAACGGCGAGGGGTCACCACCCTCCTGGATGTGGCCGAGGATTGCCTGCCGCGCGTCGAAGAGGTCCCCGCCCTCCTTCTCGAACAGCGACGTGAGGAACCCGGTGGTGTAGACGGGGTCGGCGCGTTCGCTGCGGATGATCAGGCCCAGCCGTTTCCCGGAGCGGAAACCGTCGGCAAGGGTGCGGATGTCGGCGGTCAGGGAGTCCAGCGTGATGCCTTCTTCGGGCAGGTAGATCCGCTCAGCGCCGGAGGACAACCCGCTGAGCAAGGCCAGATAACCGCAGTCCCGACCCATCACCTCGACCACGAAGACCCGTCGAGTGGCGACCGCGGACTGTCTGATCTTGTCGACATCGGCCACGATGCTGTTGAGCGCGGTGTCGCTGCCGATGCTCAATTCGGTTCCCGGAACGTCGTTGTTGATCGTCATCGGCATGCACACGATCGGGATGTCGAGGGCGCCGTACTGGTGCCGATGCCGGTGCAGTTCGTGCGCGGCCTGGTAGCCGGCCCACCCGCCTGCCATCACCAAGCCGTCGATCCGATGTGCGGCAACCTGTTCGGCGATCTGCGCGATCGCGGCGCCGCTGGGCACGTACCGGTTCGTGCCGATCTCGGCCCCTCCGTCGGACACCCAGCCGCTGACGTCCATCCAGCCCATCTCCTGGACGTCACCGTCGCGAAGCCCGCGGAATCCGTTCTGAACGGCCAGCACCGTGTAGCCGCGGTCCAGGCCGAGTCGGACGAAGGCGCGCACCGCGTTGTTCATCCCCGGCGCCGGTCCGCCGGCATGCACGATCGCGAGCCGGAACCGCCTCCTGCCCGCCGCTGTCGGCCGTGCCGCGGCCTGTTGGATGGTCTGCAAGATCTTGTAGGACTGCCCGAAGCTTCCGCCGCGCAACAGCATTGCCCCGTCGAAGTCCTTCGCCTTGATGCGCTCGGCGATGGCCTGAGTTTGCGCGACACAGTCCATCAGCGGTGTGGTGACCACCCGGTTTCCTCGCAGCCCGATCAGCTGCGGGGACGCGTCCACCTCGGCGGTCAGGAGGCGTTCGACGGCGGAATGGCCAAGGAGCGTGGCAAGGTAGCGGTCGAATGCACTCGGCGCGCCACCGCGTTGTACGTGGCCGAGGATCGTGATCCTGGTGTCCTCGCCGAGTTCCTGCTCCAGCATTGATCTGATGTGATCGGCAGTGATCGGATTTCCGTGCGTGTCCTGGGCGCCCTCGGCGACGAGAACCACGCTCTGCCGACGGCCGATGTCTCGGCCCGCCTTGATGTCCCGGCACATCTGCATCGCCCAGTCCTCGGCAGGTGGTTGCTCGGGGATCAGAAGCCAGTTCGCCGCGGTGGCCAGGGAGGCCATCAGTGCGAGGTAGCCGCACTGCCGTCCCATCACCTCCACGACGAAGGTGCGCTGATGGCTGGACGCGGTGCTGCGCAACGCATCCATCGCCTCGACGATCCGGTGTAGCGCAGTGTCGGCGCCGATCGTCATGTCCGTGCCCGACATGTCGTTGTCGATGGAGCCGACCAGACCAACCAGACGCAGAGAGGGGTGTCCGTCGGCGATATCCGGGGAGATCTCGCCGGCGTCAATCAATTCGGCGAGCAGGTCGGGCCATTCCCGGCGAAACAGGTCGGCACCCGTCAGGCTTCCGTCGCCACCGATCACCACGAGTGCGTCGATGCCACGCTCGACCATGTTCCGGGCGGCGGTTCTGCGGCCGTCCCGCGTTCTGAATTCCTGGGATCGAGCGGTACCTATGACGGTTCCGCCTCGATGCAGAATGCCGTTGGCGTCCTCGGGTTCCATCCGCTTGATCAGGTCGCCACCTGTCACCAGGCCGTGGTATCCCTCGTGGATCGCGTAGACGTCGACGCCGTGGTACGCCGCGGTGCAGATGACCGCGCGCACCGCCGCGTTCATCCCTGGGGCGTCTCCTCCACTGGTCAGCACTCCGATGCTGGCCGGCGCGCTGTGGACCTCAAACATGTCATCGCCCCCAAAGCAGATCGGGATCAAGCAACGCTTGCGATCAACCTATCGGGCCTCATAGTGGCGCAGGGTCATCTTCTGCCGAGCAGCGCTGCAATGCGACCAGAAATGGGCGACGCTCAACTGGGTCGGGAGAATGTTGACGACCTGTGGATTGTGCCGGTCATGGCAGTCGGAATGGGTGTGCGCCTGAGCTGATACTCCACGAACTGCTAAAGCCCCAGTGCTGCGCGCAGCCGGTCCGCGTCCATGCCGCCGCGGGCGGCCTCACCGGCCGGGAAGGTGTCGAGCAGCTTGACTAGGTCGGCCCGTCGGGTGGGGTCGTCGGCGGCCTGACGCGGCGTGTGGCCATCGAGTGCAGGGATGCGCTCGTCGAGCCAGTTGGTCTCGTAGGTGCGGATCATCTCGTCGAGGAAGGCGGCCACCTCGGGGTCGTCCGGGTCGAGCGCCGTGCCACCACCGCCGGGCAGTTGCTTGGCCAACTCCGCGGCCTCACGGGTGTCACGTATCGGTTGACGGGTGTCGTCGAGCACCGTCATCGCGGGATCCACCAGAGCCAGCGTGGCCAGCACCGAGTCCATCCGATTGTCGCTGTTGGTCTCCACCCGCAGGGTGTCACGGTCGAGCACCAAAGTGGCCCGTATGCGCGGCATGCCTTGGGCAACAATGTATTCCAGCCAGCGTGGCGGCTCCTCACCGTCGAGCCGGTCGTAGGTCTCGTCGAGCGCCGCCTCGATCGCGTGCGGGTCGCCGACCCGCACGGTTGCCTCGCAAATCGCGAGCGGATCACCCTCGGTGTTGACCAGCGTCGGCGGTGCGAACCGTCGGCTCAGGTACGCCACCAGTTCCACCGGATCGGGTTCGGCATCGAGCAGGGCGATCAACGCGTCACGCTCGTGCAGCGCCACCGGCTCCAGCCCGCCGAAGAACTGCATGGTGTCCCCGGCGGGCAAGACTCGCGTACAGATCAGCTGTCCGAGCTTCAGGAAACCGCTGGCGGCGCGCTCACTTACTACGTGCCTGTCGCCGGTGCGCACGTCGCGCACGGCCACGCTATGGCCGCGGTGCACCTCGTCGACCTCGAATACCGATCGCTCCGTGAGCAGCCATTGCTCGGCCAGCGCCCGCTCGTCCTCGGGCAGCAGCGCACCGCGCACGTCGAGAAAGTTCTCGAACGCCCCGCCCTCGAACAGCACCGCGTCCAACGGCAGTGGATCGGCATCCGCTTCGTCGTCGACGTAGCGACGCCGTTCCAGCTCGACCTCGGCCAGCAGGTCCCTCCAGTCATTCACGACGACGTGCTGGGCAGCTTTGGAATACAGCCAACCGACCCGCTCAGACAGTGGCAACTGCTCGCGCCCGAGGTGGCACTTCTTGTACTTGCGGCCCGACCCGCACCAGCACGCGTCGTTGCGGCCCAGATCCGTGCGCGGCGTCACCCGGTGTTGCTCCAGAAGCTTGACCATCGGATCCTCCGCTCCCGCGCCGGCGCGGCGCAACAGCGATAGCCCGCGCTCGGCGTCACCGCGATCGGCGGCGAAGCGCGCCAGATCGAACAGCGCCGGCGCCCAGTCGGTGTCCATGGACTCGGCGGCCAGCAGGGCTTGTTCGGCCTCCTCGACCGAGCCGGTGCGTTCCAGTGCGACCGCGCGCAGCCAGCGACACGCCACCCGCGCCGCCCGTGGCACCTTGGGCTCCAGCGTCTCCGCGAACAGGCCCAGCGCCGCCGCTCCGATGCGGCCTCTGTCGAGCGTCTCGGTCATCAGGATCTCGGCCAACATCGGGTCGGCGAGAACGGCACCGAGCTCACCGGTCAGCTCGGCCAGGCTGGGACCCTCGTCCACGTCCGACTCCTCGTCAGCCGTGGGCGATGAATCATCGAGCGGCTCTGGATCGGCGGTCTCGATCAGCAGCGACATGCGATCGCTCAGCTCGAGCAGGGTGTACAGCGCGAATGCGTCGTCGGGGTCGAGCTCGTATCGCCGCGCGAGCCGTGCGCAGCCAAGATCGAAGCGCCACACGTCGAAGTCGAATCCAACGGGGGCAAGCCACTCCTGGTCGTACGGAAGGCCGGCGGCGTCGGCGATCTCGCGCAATGGGGCAAGCGGTTGGGTGAACAGCGCCGGATCGTCGACGCATGCCGTCCAGACCACCGCGTCGAAGAACGCAGGCTCGTCGACGTTGAGCATCGCCGCGAACTGCGCGCCGACCGCAGCATCGGCGATCGTGGTGACCGGTTCGATCGCCAACCCCTCCGGTGTCAGACGCACCCCGACCAGGCCGCCCTCGACCGCACCGATCGAGGCCAACGCGCCCGACGTCAGAAGCAAGGCACCCAACGGATCGACCAGATCCAGCGGAATCTCCCGCTCGTCGAGCAACTCGATGTCGAACATCGGCAGTGCGACGCGCGCGGGGGATCCGTCGGCGAACCGCCCGTACCGTTCGCTCTCGCACAGCGTGGTGACCGGGTCCAGATCCGGGGTCACCGTGAGCATGTCGTGGGCCAGCTCGCTTGCGCTGAGCCGGTGGGTGAACACCCGCCCGTCAAGCAGCGTCGGCAGCCAGACCCACCGTTCGTCGGTCAGCTGGCTTGCTGCACAACCGCTTTCGTCTATCAGCTCATCGAGTACGTCATCGGGGTCCGCCACCCCGGCCGCCTGAAGCCGTCGGACGACGTCGTCCTCCGGCAAGGGGCCGTGCTCGGCCAGGATGTCGGCAAAGGTCTGTATCGGATCGAGCGCATCGGCCACGGTGATCACCCTATGCGGCGGGGGAGCATGGGTGGCGAGCGTGGTTGGGACAAGACGCCGAGTGTCATCGGGCCGACGTACCATCGCGCAGGTAGAGAGGTACCCACATGGCGTTCAACATCGAGGATTGGCGCGACTGCAGCAGGACGACCTGGTGGCCCGAGTCGTTGACATAGGCCATAGGACCGCGCGCAGGATGACCCGGCGACCAAGCGGCTCGACCCTGCCGAACTTCTTGACGACGACGAAGGTCTACCGACTTGATCGTGGATTCGTCGGCGATCATCGCGATCCTGACAGCGACTGGAACGTCATCTTCTTCGCCGGGTCCCGGTGATGCCGAAGATCATCAGCATGTCCCTGGTGGCGTTTGCCGCTGAACTCGTCGGGCCTACCTCTCCCATGAAAACCCTGCCTAACTGCACCGGAAAAGTTCCAGCGCCCGCATCGCGATGACGTCGGTCAGTTGACTACTTCGATCCTGGCGCCGATCGCCTGGTAGGTGCCGGTGGCTCTGGCGTCGCGGGTGGCCAGAACGCAGCCGTTCCGTAAAGCCGCCATCCCGATGATCGCGTCGTACACGGCACCGCCCGCGATACCGTGGGCAGCGAGTAACTCCGGCAAGCGAGCAGCGTCGGCGGCCGTGAGGAGCAGCGGGGCTGCGAAGCGTTCAGTGAGCAATTTGACCGCATCCGCTGCGGTCAACCGGACATCGCCAGGGAGTCGGGTCAGCACCGAGTAGGTTTCGATCAACGCGTGGCCGCTGAGAGCCACCGGGTGTCCGTTCCACCACTCGACCACTGCATGGTGGGCACCGTGGGTGCTCACCACCAGCGGTACCGCGACGCTGGTGTCAACGGCGATCACGCCGATCAACGCCGGCCGGCATCCATGAGTCCGAAGACGTCGTCGTCGTCGATCTGCGTGTCTCCGGTTGCCACCAACACACCTGCTTCGTGAACGAGGCGGGCGGTCCGACCGGTGGGGAGGAGTTGCAGACCGGCGCCGTAAGGCGAGATGTCCACTGTGGAGCCGGCGCGTAGGCCAAGGGCATCGCGGAGCACCTTTGGGACGACCACGCGCCCCACCGAGTCGACGGTAGCCTCCATAGGGAGCAGAGTACCAGTTAGTTCCCAGTTTGCACGGACTATGCGCACAGGGCGGCGTTGAGGTGTCAACAGATGTCGAAGAAGAAGTCGCGGGCGGACCGGGTTCCGCGACTTGGCTGCAGCGCTTGAGCCGCGGTGAGGACGTGTTCATACTGGCTGGCGGCGCGGTCTACTCGCACTTCTCCGCCCTGGACGCAGTCTCAACGGAGGGGGCCAGCGAGATCAGTTGTCGAGGACAGTGGCGCCGTCGCGCCAGGTGTTGAGGATGTCATCCACGCGGTCGCGCACCCGGTGTCGGGCGTCCCGGCCTCACCCAGCGCGGCGACATAGGTCACCGGTTCGAGGGTGAAGTAGTCCACCTCGCCCTCGAACTGGAACTTCACCATCCAGTCGACCAGTTTCAACGATGGCACCTTCGCAGCTGCGGCGACCTTCGGATGCAGGTCGAGCAGGCGGCGGCAGGCGTCGCCGATGATCCCGTCGGAGTCGTCAGCGTGGGCAATGACCTTGATCGCACTTGCCAAGGCCTTGTGTGTGACGGTGTACACCTCGCCTGCGTCGGCTGTCGGGATCTCGGACTCGAGTATGTCGAGAGCCTCGTGCATCTGCTGTCCAGGTCCGTTTGCCGCACCCCGACGGTAGAAATCGGCTCGCGTCCTGATCAGCGGCAGGACCGCGTCGGCGAGGTTGCTACTGATGGGTTCTGGCCATCGTCTCGAAGCGGCCGCAACGGTCCCTCCTAGCGACGACCTCGAGGAGCGGTTCTGGGGACCTGACCCGGTGACTTCCGTCGAGGCGGTCGTCGCCGATCTCAGAGAACAGTTTTCGCACCGGCGCCAAATGGCGGCGGACAGTATCGACAGGGACGCCGCAGCGGAGTTGCTCGGAACTGCGGCCCAAAGCGTCACCGCCAGACTGGACTCCCGAAAGCTCGTCGGCATCAAGGTAGGCCGTGAATGGCGACTGCCCCGTTGGCAATTCGCTCCGGATAACATCAGCGGTGTGCTTCCCGACCCGGACATTCTGCAGGAGGCGTTCCCCGGTCGGCCTGTCGCAGTGGATGATCGCTACGAACCCGGGCACCGGCTGTCGCCTTCTCCCTGGATCGCCGTCGATTCTGCTCATCAGGAGAGAGACGCCTCCCCCAAAGTGGCGGGCCAAACTTAGGTCCAGAGCTGCGCTAGCCTGTCGAGCATTGTTGCGGGATCGTGGTCTTCGGTGTTGCAGCTGATAGCCAGTGCGGTTCGCCGGTCCGCGCTGATGCGAAAGTCCGACACAAAACCAGCCCACGAACCTGAGTGATCGAGCGTGCCGTCGGGGAATACAAAGATCCCTGCCCCGTAGCGCCCGTCACCATCAGGTTCGGTCGGCACCGCTCCCAGCAGTTGCGCATCGAGCAGCCGTCGGCCACCGACTACGCCAGTCCGATAGTTGTCAGCCCAACGAACCAACTGGCTAGGGGTGGTTTGAATACCGCCGTCCCCGACCTGCTCCCAGCTCGAGTAAATCACCGAATCCCGGTAGGCGCCAAACTCATCCGTCTCATACGACAGCGCCATCCCAGGAAGCTGCCTGCCTGGGTTCATCACCATCGCAAGATCGAGCGGTGCGAAGATCCGCGTGCGAAGAACCTCGGGCAACGGGTCTCCCGCTGCCTTGTTCACTATCTCGGCCAGCAGTAGATAGTTGGAGTTGGAATACTCGAATCTACTGCCCGGCGCGAAATCCAACTCAGGTGCAGCCGCCAGAGCATTTACGGCGTCGGCCTGGGTGGTGCGGTCGCTTAGCTCGTAACCCTCATCCTCCAACAAGTCGATGTAGTCGGGGATTCCGCTGGTGTGGTGCATCAGCTGCCCGACGGTGATTGTGGTGGCCCACTCCGGCAAGTCGGGTAGGTGATCGACTACTGAGTCGTCAGGCCGTAGCCCGCCGGCGCCCGACAGCAGCAGCACTGCAGTGGCAGTGAACTGCTTGGACACCGATGCGATGTCGAAGACGGTGTCCGTCGTGATCTTGGCTCCGGTCGCCATGTCGGCAATCCCGCGAACCCCAGTCCAAGCCACCTTCCCCTCGACACCCACTGCAGCCGAGCAACCCGGTGCATCGGCCCGAATCGCAGCGTCTAATACTTCCTGGCTACGGACTCCGAGGTCGGACTCACCCACGGTAACCTCACCAGGCTCTGTCAGGGTGTCGGAGACGGCGATGTCGTGGCCGCCACCGCAGGCTACAAGCATGAGGGAGACCGTCAAGAGTCCAAATAGACGAGCCATCCGGCGATTGTAGGAAACTTTCAGGACCTGTTGGATGGGTTTGGTTCAGGCGAACTCCGTTTCGGTTGATTCGCCGGGTTCGGTGGGTGTGATGTCGACGGGGCGTTCGAGGAGTGTGCCTTTGTGGAACACCGTGCCGGCGCGGACCAGGGCGAACGGGGGTGGTGCGTTGACGGCCCGACAACAGGCCTGTGCGGCCTCGATCAGCTTGTACGCCATGGCAATTACCGCGTCACGGGAGTCGGGCCCCTTGGTGACCTTGGTTCTCAAACGTACGGTCGCGAAGGCCTTTCGCCCACACTGACCCCGATGCCGTTGCTGGGCAATGGGATAAGACGGGTTCGCGCTCGCGCTTTGGGACTGCGACCAAGATATCGAGATTCTTCAGGACACAGGAGGGCAGCTTCAGGACTTCGGCCTCAACGATCCGAGGGTACTCCGGCGACTCCAGGTGGAGATGCATCAGCGCCACATACATGTCACGACCGTGCCACGCCACGGCGGACGGGATCAGCCGTCGCCTTGGCTGGGCGGGCTAGCGAACCACCAGGACGGGGCACTCGGCGTGATGAATCACGTTCTGACTGACCGAACCCAGGGTCGACGCCGCGATCCTGCCGCTGCCGTGGCTGCCCACGACGACCAGTTGCGCACCCCCGGACAACTCGCGCAGACCCTTCGCCGGGCTGATGTCCCGGAAGATCTCGTTCACGTGCGCGTTCGGGTACTTCCTCGCGAAGGGTGCCACGAGTTCGTCCATGCGCTGGCGCTGCTGGGTCTGCAACAGATCCAGCAACTGCCAGTCCATCAGCCCCTGGCTGTAACCCAGGCCCACCGCAGCGCCGATCTCCCACATGTGCACCACCGTCAACGGCGCGTGCAGGACGTGCGCGGTATCGAACGCTACCGTCAGCGCCCGCAGGGAGTCCTCGGATTCGTCGATGCCGACCACGACGGGCAGCGGTTTACCGGTGCGGTGCGCCACCGGAGCCCGCCAGATGAGCACCGAGCACAGCGCCCGGTGGGCGATCCGCACAACGTGCCTGCCCAGTATGTCGCCGTCAGTGCCGGTTCCCATCACCAGCAGCCGCGCCCCGTCGGACGCGTCCTGCAGAGCCCCGGCGACCGACTTCTTGACAATCGCGCTCCGGACGTCGAGATCCGGCTGCGCCGCACGCACCGCCGCCTCGGCCGCGCCGAGGACGGAGTCGGCCGTGTCATCTCCGTCCCCCGCAGGTGCTGGAGCCTCAGTGAGGAAATGCCAGTCCAGCCGGGCCACTGCGTGCAGTAACACCAGCGGTGACCCACTCTTCGCGGCGTATGCGGCGGCCCATTGCGCGGCCGCCAGCGCCGTGTCGGAGCCGTCGATGCCCACCACGACTGGCTGCCCGTCGGCGACATCGGTGCTCATCGCTGCACACTATCGCTAACCCACCACTTGGGTTCCGGGCATCTCGCCTAGGCGCTCGACGGCACCGAGTTGGCGGTTCCGATGAGCAGTGGTTGCACGATCGGGGGCATGCCCCGCCAGCGGCGCTCTTGTACGTCAGCGAGGTCGAATCGGTTCTCGCGCAATGTAGCAACGGTGTCGCGGTTGCAGTGGCAGCCGTAGCCGAAGCGACGCCACGGATCGTGGAGACGGTCCTGCCAGCGAGCTAGGCGTTCGTCCGCGGCGCGGACGTGCTCGATGAACAGCAGTCGCCCGCCGGGGACGAGTACGCGGCCGATCTCGCGCAGGCTGGCAGCCGGGTCCGCGACAGTGCACAGCACCAGCGTGGACACCACAGTGTCGAAGCTGTCGTCGCCGAAGGGCAGCTGCTCGGCGGGGGCCAGCACGACCTCGACCGAACGGCCGGAATCGAGGGGTGCCCGCTTCCGCAGCTGGGCGATCATCGGCGGCTCGGGGTCCGCCAGGGTCAGGCTGCTTACCGCGGAGGGGTATAGCGGCAGGTTCAGCCCGGTGCCGGCGCCGATCTCCAGTACGCGTCCGTGCGCGCCGGCCAGGGATTGGCGGCGCATCTCCCGCATGCCCGCGCGCTCTCCGAGCGCCAGGAACGGGTCGTAGATGAGCGCAAAAACGCGGCCATAGAACGACATTGGTGCCTCCATGAACTGTGCCGGTGCCTGCCGCCGACGGCCCTGGCCGCGTCGACGATGCGAGCCATTCGAGCCGTACCCTGCCAAGGTTCTCGAGCACCGCCCCGTATTTCGGGTTCACCACACACCACGTACTACGCACCGGACAGGTTCAACGCCGCCCCTGGGATGGTGATCATTGCGCAGCGGATGGCCTGCCACCGGGTTGGGGCACCCCCTTTGTGCACGTGGGCGAGCCTGTTGAGGTGCGGCGCCATTGCCAGTAGGGAGAGGTACCATCGGACAGGTAGACGGGTACCCACACGGCGCTGAACATCAAAGATCTGTCGGTCCACGATGCAGTCAAACAGCTCGCCACGCTGACGGGCGAGTCCCAGTCTCAAGCTGTGACGGTGGCAGTCAACGAACGTTTGGCGCGACTGCAGCAGGATGACCTCGCGGCCCGCCTCCTCGACATAGGCCACAAGACCGCGCGCAGGATGACCCCGGCGACCAAGCGGCTCGACCACGCCGAGTTGCTCTACGACGACGCAGGCCTACCGGCTTCATCGTGGATTCGTCGGCGATCATCGCGATCCTGACAGGCGAGGAAGATGCGGCGGTGTACGCCACCGCCATCGCGACTGCCGACGTGCGACGACTGTCCGCGGCAAGCTACGTCGAATGCGATGCGTGATCGACTCTCAGCGCATCCCATCGTCAGCAGAGGGCTGGACGAACTGATCCAGGAAGCCGGAATCGCGTTGGATCCGGTGACCGAGCACCAGGCTTGCCTGGCCCGCCAAGTGCATGTCGAGTTCGGCAAAGGCAGCGGCCAATCGAGTGCGAGCAACTGCACTACAATCGACACACCGGTCAGCAAGCAAGCTAACCGAGTTCACAACAAACGAAGTCTCCGGACTCGCCGGGGCGGTTCAGGCAACGACTTTGGCCTTACCGGTATCGATTCCCCGCTCGAATCGACATGAACGTGGACTAGCTGCTCGTCTACGCCGGGCTCACCATGCCCTCGACCGGTGACCGCCGCCAGCTCAACATGTGCAACCACACCGCGATCGAGGCCGCCGCCGCGTACGCACACCACAGCGACGTGAGCGCCTCAGAGTAGACCGTCGCGACGACGATCAGGCCCACCAGTTCAGCACCCCGAAGACCACGACCTCGATGCCGGAGCCGGTGCCACGCGGGTTGGCGCGTATGAGAGGCGTTCGCAGTCGTCCGGCATCCTGCACCATTACAGCAGCGATGCAGCTAGAATGCAGCTATGGTTGCCATTACCGTGCGCGATATCCCCGATGACGTACGCAACGAACTCGCGGCACGGGCAGCACGGACTGGGCAATCGTTGCAGGAGTACGTTCGCGGGCTGCTCGTCACGTCTGCTTCGAAACCAACTGCCGACGACCTCATCGCTCGGGCCCGTGCGCGCGTCGAGGCCACCGGGACGCGGCTAGGCGCATCAACAATTCTGGGTGCCAAAGACGCCGACCGGCGATGACGACGCGGGCCGTGTGCGATGCATCAGCAGCGGTTGCGATGTTGCTCGACTCCGGTCCGGATGGCCGCTGGGCTAGTGGTGCGATGATCGGCACCGAGCTGTTCGCACCCTCCTTGCTTTCCTACGAATGCTCCAACATCATTCGTAGACAGGAGCTCAACGGTGCCGTCAGCGCCGACCAGGCCGCCCAGGCGCACGCCGATCTACTGGATCTGGACGTGGCGTTGTGGCCGTACGAACTCCTCGCCAATCGAGTTTGGGAACTGCGCTACAACTTGTCCTGCTACGACGCCGCCTACGTCGCGCTCGCGGAGGCCTTGACTGCGCCGTTGCTCACGCTCGACCGGCGAATAAAAGGAGCGCCCGGTCTGGAATGCGTTGTGCTCGAATCACCGTCGTGATGAGCGAGATCAGGTGTCGAGGACGGTGGCGCCCGTCGCGCCAGGCGTTAAGGATGGGGTCGACTCAGAGCAGCATCGCCGCCGTCACTCATAGTGCCTATCGGTGGATCGAGGCTCGGTACCACCACAGGCCACTTGGTCAACCATGAGGTGATCGTAGAGATGCTCGGCGGAATGCGTTCGGCCACAAGCGGTCCCCGTCAGGATTGGCAGGGATTTCGGCCAATGAGTGTTCAAGTGACTCTTGCCAGCCCGGTCAGAGTTGCGTGATGCCGCGCCGACGTCACGCATCCTCTGACTCAACGCTGCAGCTTCCTGTGGTTCACACGCTAGAACTGACTGAACGGCCATCCGCCATTCACCGCGCGCGCCGAAATCTGTTGTGACGGCGCGCCACTGCTCGTGTTTGTCGGTCAGTATGCGAAGCAATACGCCGAAGTCATCCGAATCGTCCGACAGGAGATGCTGCGCGGAGTCGAAGACGATCAGGTAGCTGGCTCCTCTTAGCAGCTGAGGTCGTTGACGCAATCTCTGAAAGCGGACCAGTTGTGGCCGAAGTAGTACGGAAACTGCAACGATGCGGCCACTTCGTTCATGAAACGCGTCGTATCGATTGACTTCCTCCGTTCGCAGCCCACCCGGAGAACTTCCCACTCTGGATGCGCTGGCATCCAGACGCCCATCAGGTCATAAACTGCCGATGGAGTCGCACTACTTGTAGGTGATCGGTGCCCCCGCAGGGTTTGCGATGGGCAACGGCGATTTGTCATTGAAGAATTGGTCGCCGCCCACGTAGGGGGTCATGCCATTCATCAACACGGTCCGTTTCGGTCTCCGACCTATGATTACCTCTGGCCCCACCGATGCCCCTGGAATCTCATCCGCCAGATTCGCCACGTCAGGCGGTATCTCCCCACTCCGGACGGCCCCAACCGGAATGTTGGGAATGCCGGCGTTGGTAGCAATCGGCGGACACGGGACCATCGGGGTCGCCAACGGCGATGAGCGCCGCGCTGACTGAGTGATACTGCGTCGCCGCAGTTTCCGCGTTTCTATACGACTCAGCGTATCGCTCGTTGGCCCACTGGTATTCGATCACACCGATCGCAGGCGAGACGGCCGCGAGCGCGCCAGCTTCCTGCACGTCGGATTCGGCATCGGCGAACTCAGCGGGAGTCGGGGTGTCCTGGTTCGCGATGTCGAAGGCATGCGCCACCGCCTCGGCAGTCACCGATAGTCGTTCCGCCCACGCAGCGGCATAATCCAGCCACTTCGCGTGATCGATGACGTTGTGGGCGGCCGTGTCGCCACTAGACCAGTGTTCATTGACCTTGACGCCCACTGTCCGAGTGTTGTACCGCGAACACCGCGGGCAAGGACGCGAACGGCACCTCACGCCAGCGCCTGACCTCCCGCGACAGTGCGGCGACCGGCAGCAGCGCGATACCGACGACCAGATCGGCCGTCGCGGAGAAGCACATCCACAGCCCTCAGGGACTCGAGCCCTGCAGGGCACCCGGGGTCAGTGGCGCGAACACGTCGGCGTCCGCCGGAGGAGCGAGGACCGTGGAACTTCCTTAGCTGTCCTTAGCTGGGGATTGCTGCGATGGTGTGGACGGAACCGGTCGTGGCGACGGGCGCCGGGGAGACCGGTGCAGAGTCAGGCGCCCGGGAGTGTCGACGCCGTTGGATCCAGCGGCGGATCTCGTCGGCGCCCCACACGACGAACGGGAACGGCAGGACGAGGCACACCTGGTCGAGAGTCAAAGCGGCCGTACCGAATACGGGATGCAGGAACGGCACGTAGACCAGCGCGGCGGCCAGCACCAACTCGATGCCGATCGCACCGAGCAGCAACCGGTTGGTGAAGAACCCCACGCTGCGCAACGACGCGCGTTCGGTGCGCGCGGCGAACGCCGTCCCGACCTGGCACGCGACGATGCCGAGCCATGCGACCGTCGTCGCCTGCTGATACACGTGGTGCAGCGGGCTGCCGGGGCTGGTGTCGGCGTGCGCAGTCCAGCCCCCGCGGACCAGCACGACGAAGAACCCCGCCAACACCAGGACCGCGGAGATGAGACCAAGGAAACCCCACGCCCGTGCCAGCAGCGCCGGGCGAATGATGCCCTCGGTCTTGGGCCGCGGCGGCCGGTCCATCAGGCCCGGCTCGGCAGGCTCACGGCTCAGTGCCAGCGCGGGCAGGGTGTCGGTGATCAGATCGATGGCCAGCAGCTGCATTACGGTCAGCGGCAGCGGGACGGCGCCACCCGCGACGGCGAACAGCAGGAACGGCGCCACCTCCGGCACCGCATGGGTGAAGATGTAGAGGATGAACCGGCGCACGTTGTCGTAGACCCGGCGCCCCTCCTCGACCGCGTCGATGATGGTGGCGAAGTCGTCGTCGGTCAGCACCATCGTCGCGGCCTGACGCGCGACCTCCGTGCCTGAACGGCCCATCGCGACACCGATGTCGGCGGCACGCAACGCGGGCGCATCGTTGACCCCGTCGCCGGTCATCGCGACCACTTCGCCGAGCGCGCGCAGCGCGTCGGCGATGCGCAGCTTGGCCTCGGGCGAGCTGCGCGCGAAGACGATCTCGTGGCCCCCCTTCAGGACCTGGTCGAGGTGTTCGTCGCTCATCGCGTCAAGCTCGGCCGAGGAGATGGTGCGCAATCCGGCAGGACCCGTGCCGATTCCGACCTGACGGGCGATCTCGGCGGCGGTGGTGCCGTTGTCCCCGGTGACGACGAGCACCTTGATTCCCGCCCGATGGGCCCGGGCGATGGCCGCGGCAGCCTCCGGGCGGGGCGGGTCGAGCAGGGCGACGATGCCCAGCAGGCACAACGCCCGTTCGGCGGCGCCCCGCTCCGTGGGCGGGGGCGCGCCGTCGTCGAGGCGGCGGTGGGCGAAGGCCAGCACCCGCAGGCCCTTCTGCTCGTATTCGTCGATGGCGGCGGCGATCTCGGCGCGATCGACGTCGCTCAGCGGTCGGCTGTCGCCCGGCGCGAGCGCGAGCTCGGTGCAGAGCGGCAGCACGGCCTCCGGCGCACCCTTGGTGTCGACCCAGGTGCCACCGCTCTGCTGATCGCCGTCGATGGTGCTCATCAAGCGTAGCCGTGGGTCGAACCGGAACAGCGCCCGACGTACCGCGCGATCATCGGAAAGGCCCATGGCCGTGGCCAATTCGACCAAGGCCACCTCTGTCGGATCCCCGGTGACACTGGTCGCGTCTGCCGTGGAGCAGCGCGTCGCGACGGTGGCCACCGCCGCGGCCAGGGCGGCGGGTGCCCCGGACGACCCACTCGACCACGACAGCTCGCCGCTCGCGCTGCAATCGGCTGAGCCGGCAGCCGTCCACAACCCGGTGACCTGCATCCGGTTCTGCGTCAGGGTGCCGGTCTTGTCGGTGCAGATGACGGTGGTAGAGCCCAGCGTTTCGACAGCCGAGAGACGTTTGACGACCGCACCCCGGCGGGCCAGGGTCTGTACACCGGCCGCCAGCGCAAGTGTGATCGACGGCAGCAGGCCCTCGGGCACATTGGCCACCAGCATGCCGATCGCGAAGCTGATGGCCGCGCCCACCGTCAAACCGGCCAGTAGGCCCAGCGGCAGGAACGCCACCGCCGCCACGACGGCAACCAGGGCGATTAGCTTGGCCACCTTCTTGACCTGCTGCTCGAGCGGGCTGCTGTCACTGCGGACGCGTTCGGTGAGCGCGGCGATGCGGCCGATCTCGGTGTGCATGCCCGTCGCCGTGACGATCGCACGCGCCTCACCGCCCACGCACGCGCTGCCGCTGAACAGCATGTTCTCGGACTGAATCAGCGCGACTTTCGGATCCGATGGCCCGGTGGTGCGGGTGGCGGGCTGCGATTCGCCAGTGAGCGAGGACATGTCGACCTCGACCGACCCGGTGATGAGGCGCGCGTCGGCGCTGACCCGGTCACCCTCCTCGATGATCAGGACGTCACCGCGTACCAGGTCGGTGGCGTCGACCTCCCGGCGGACACCGTCGCGCAGCACCCCGGCGCGCGAGGGCAGATAGGCGGCGAGCGCTTCGACGGCGTGTTCGGCGTGCTGCTCCTGGAAGAACGCGAACACCGCATTGAGCAGGATCACCGCGGTGATCGCGGCACCCAGAACCGGGCTGCCGCTGGCCACGGCCAGCACCGCTGCGGCGATCAGCAGCAGCGCCAGCGGGTGCACGAACTGCGCCAACAGGTCTCGCGGCCACTGCTTCTTGCCGCGTCGCGCCAGCGCGTTGGGCCCGTAGACCGTCAGCCGCCGGGCCGCCTCCCGGTCGGTGATGCCGTTGGCCGACGATCGGAGGTCCCGGAACAGCAAATCGAGTCGTCGACTGGGATCGGACTCGACCGCGTCGTCGGCGCTGACCTGAATCACATTCGGCACGAGGGTCTTTGGACGAGTGGCGTGAGCATTGTGGTCCGACCAGGCGAGACAAGCGACGGAGCGCACGGGGCGGAGCGGTTGCTCCTGGAATCCAGCGGCGGACAGCTGGCTCGTACCGGACTCGCTGACGATCTCAGCAGCTAAGACGCTACACCCAGAAAAGCTGTGGTGAGAGCGGCCACTGAGCTTTGGCAAGCCTTGGATTGCTGGCTGACCGGCGCGAAAAGTAATAACCTCCGACATCGTGAGCGCAAGTCAGGACAACAACGTCGACGCCGCGGATGGCCAGTCCCCCTCATCGGCGACCCATCCCGCCGAGCCCCACGGCGCGGGCGTGGCCTCGAAGCTGAACTGGTTGCGCGCGGGTGTTCTGGGCGCCAATGACGGAATCGTCTCCGTGGCCGGCCTGGTGGTGGGCGT
The DNA here is from genome assembly GCA_038244615.1 of Mycobacteriales bacterium. Classification (GTDB taxonomy): domain Bacteria; phylum Actinomycetota; class Actinomycetes; order Mycobacteriales; family Mycobacteriaceae; genus Mycobacterium. The sequence goes on from JBBRTH010000019.1 coordinate 63,972, forward strand.
GGCCGCGGCCACCAGCGAGCGCGGACCGATCATGACGGCGGGCGTCGCGGGCCTGGTCGCCGGTGCGGTGTCGATGGCACTCGGCGAGTACGTCTCGGTCAGCACCCAGCGCGACACCGAGAAGGCGTTGCTGGCCAAGGAACGTCGCGAGCTCGCGGAAGCACCGGCCGACGAACTCGCCGAGCTGACCGCGATCTACGAAGCCAAGGGGCTTACCCCGTCCACCGCCCGGCTGGTCGCCGACGAGTTGACCGCGCACGACGACTTCGCGGCGCACGTGGACGCCGAACTCGGCATCGACCCCGACGACCTCACCAATCCGTGGCAGGCGTCCCTATCGTCGGCCGTCGCCTTCACCGTCGGAGCGTTGCTCCCGCTGATCGCGATCGTTGCGCTTCCCCCCGCCGTCCGCATCCCCATCACCTTCGTGGCCGTGCTGTTCGCGTTGGCTCTGACCGGTACCGTCAGCGCACGCCTCGGCGGCGCCAGCGCCACCCGCGCCGTCGTTCGCGTCACCATCGGCGGAGCGATCGCGATGATCGTCACCTACGCGATAGGCCAGGCGCTCGGAGTCGCGGGCGTTTGACTTCGCGCTCCAACGGGAGTGCACTGAAACAGCAGAGACAATGCCGGTCTGGAACCGCGAACGTCGCCTCGTAGCCACGGTCGCGCAAGCTCTCCGCTTACCGCATCCAGAGTCTCGCCTCTGCGACCCCTGACAGGCGCGCTCGTCGCAGCGTCGGGATCGCGAAACTGCTCGGAAGAGTCCTCTTGACGACACACATGCTCGGCGTCGAATCCGAAGTTGGTCAACTGCGCCAAGCCATCGTTCACCGGCCAGGGCTGGAGCTGACGCGCCTAACCCCGTCCAATTGCGACGAGTTGCTCTTCGATGACGTGCTGTGGGCAGACAGGGCCCGCGAGGAGCACGACACCTTCACCGAGACGCTTCGGAATCATGGCGTCACCGTGCATCACTTCGCCGACCTGTTCGCCCAGACGCTCGACGTGCCTGCGGCGAAAGCGTTTGTGCTGGAGCGGGTCTGCAACGTCCACCGGCTGGGCCCCACCCTGACCGCGTCGATGCGTGCGCTCGCCGAGGACGTCGACACCAAGACCCTCGCCGACCTGCTGATCGGCGGCATCACCAAGTCGGACCTTTCGCCGCTGCACGCCCGCAGCCTGCTATGGCAGAGCCTGGCCCTCGATGACTTCGTGCTCGCCCCCGTGCCGAACACGCTGTTCCAGCGCGACAACTCCGCCTGGGTGTACGGCGGCGTGTCGATCAACCCGATGGCCAAGGCCGCTCGGCAACGCGAGTCGATCCACTCCCGCGCCGTGTACCGCTACCACCCGATGTTCTCGGCCGCCGCCTTCCCCGTCTTCTACGGTGACGACGACGTCGACCATCAGCCCGCCACGCTCGAGGGCGGCGACATCCACGTCCTCGGCCGGGGCGCCGTCCTGATCGGGATGGGGGAGCGCACCACGCCGATGGGCGTGGAGATCCTCGCCCGAGAACTGTTCCGGCACAACGCCGCCACCAAGGTCATCGCCGTGGAGCTGCCCAAGTCGCGAGCGTTCATGCATCTGGACACGGTGCTCACCATGATCGACACGGCCATGTTCGTCCGCTACCCCGACCTCGATCCGGCCCACCTGCGCACGTGGGTCATCACGCCCGTCGACCCCGAAGAGGTCTCCGAGCACGACACCGGCGGATTGCACGTCGAAGCGCGCTACGACCTGTTCGCCACCATCGCCGATGCACTCGGCGTCGACGAGGTGATCGTACTGTCCGCCGACGAGGACGCGCGTGCCGCCGAACGTGAGCAGTGGGACGACGCCAACAACTTCCTGGCCGTCGCCCCCGGCGTAGTCATCGGTTACGAACGCAACACCGTCACCAATCGCATGCTCGAACAACACGGCATCAAGGTACTGCCCATCCCGGGCAGTGAACTTGGCCGGGCCCGGGGCGGCTCTCGCTGCATGACCTGCCCCATTCAACGCGACGGGATCTGATCATGACGTCCACTCTCAACACGCACCGGCACCCCGGCTCCCTGCTCAAGGAACTCGACCTGGACAAGGGCGCCTTCCTGGCGCTGCTGGATCTGGCGCGAGACCTCAAGCACGCCAAGACCGAAGGGACTGAGACACGGACGCTGGTCGGCAAGAACATCGCACTCATCTTCGAGAAAGCCTCCACGCGCACCCTGTGCGCGTTCGAGGTGGCCGCCTACGACCAGGGCGCCCACGTTACCTACCTCGGTCCGAGCGGCTCGCACATCGGCAGCAGCGAATCCATCGCCGACACCGCGAAGGTCCTGGGCCGCATGTTCGACGGCATCGAGTTCCGTGGGTTTGCCCAGTCCAGCGTCGAGCAGTTGGCCGACAACGCAGGCATTCCCGTCTGGAACGGCCTGACCACCGAATGGCACCCCACCCAGATGCTGGCCGACATACTGACGATGACCGAACACCACGACGGGCCACTGGAGGAGATCGCCTACTGCTTCCTGGGCGACGGCCGCAACAACGTCGCCCGCTCACTGCTGATCACGGGTGCGCTGCTGGGCATGGACGTCCGCATTTCGGCACCCCAGGAGCTGTGGCCACCCAACGAGGTCATCGAGACCGCCCACCGTTTGGCCACCGAAAGTGGTGCGCGCATGCTGGTCACCGACGAGGTCGACCGCGCGGTGAATGGCGTGAACTTCGTCTACACCGACGTGTGGGTCAGCATGGGTGAGTCCGACGAGGACTGGGAGACAAGGGTTCCCGAGCTCCTGCCGTTCCGCGTGACCGACGCGCTGATGAAGTCGACGGGACGGCCCGACACCCAGTTCATGCACTGCCTGCCGTCGCTGCACAACACCGAGACCGAACTTGGGCGCCGCCTCCAGACACGTTTCGGGTTGGAGGGCGCTGAAGTCACCGACGGCGTCTTCCAATCGCCGGCGTCGGTGGTCTTCGACCAGGCCGAGAACCGGCTGCACACCATCAAGGCCGTCCTGGTCAACGCCTTCGCCGGCGGCTGACGTGCGGATCGTGGTGGCGTTGGGCGGCAACGCGCTGCTGCAGCGCGGCGAGAAGCCCGACGCCGGCATCCAGCTCAGGCTTATCCGAGCCGTAGCGTACGTGCTCGCCCCACTCGCGGACGCACACGACCTGCTCATCTGCCACGGAAAAACCGGAATAGACAACGAACTCTACTCAGACCCCAAGACCGCCATGCTGTTTGGCGACGCGAAAGCCTGTCTCACCGCACTCCTCACCGGGCCCAAGGCCTACGTTCACTAAATCTCGTATTGGAGAGGAAGGTCTCATGGGAGCGATCGGACACGCACTCGGGCTGGCGGGTTCGATAACCTGGGAGACCTGTGGCTCTCATTCTCGGCTTTGCATTGTCGGCGGTCGTGCAGGCGGTGGTGCGCAAATCGACGGTGGTGCGCCTACTGGGAGATAATCGCCCCGCACCCTGGTGACCGCTGCCGGCCTGGGTGCGGCGTCCTCCTCGCGCTGCTATTCCGGCTGTTCGTCCGGCAGCGGCTCATCGACACGGCCCGCGAACAAGCCGAGCGAGGAGTGGCCGGATCGATGGAAGGCCATGCGGCGATGGACATGTCGGTAGCGGCAGAGGGATCGTTTCGGGGCGAGACTGGTCTCGAAGGCAGGCGTTACGTCGGTTGCGCACGTGTTCGTCATGGAGTGGGCGGCGATCCTGCGCGACCTGGTGATCGGACTCTTGATCGAGGGAGCGATCGGCTCCTGGGTGCCAGACACGTTCTGGCACAACTTCTCTCTCAACCGCCACCTGCTCGATTCCGCGCTGTGGGGACCGATCATCGGCCCGATCGTGGCGATCTTGTCGTTCGTCTGCTCGATCGGGAACGTGCACCTGGCCGCAGTGTTGTGGAACGGCGGCATCAGCCTCGGCGGGGTAGTCGCGTTTCATCTTCGCCGACCTGCTGAACCTGCCGATCCTCAACAAAGTACTACGGCCTCAGGACGGCGGTCGTGCTGCTTGGCACGTTCTACGCGGCAATGGTCGTCGCCGGCTACGCAGTCGAACTGCTCTTCTGGGTTACCGGGTTGATCCCCGCGCAGCGATCGGCGAAGGTCATGGAAGCCGGGATTTCGTGGAACTACACCAACTGGCTCAACATCGCCTTCCTCCTCCTCGCCGCCCTCCTCGTCCTCCGATTCGTCCGCACCGGGGGGATCGCGATGCTCCAGATGATGGGCGGCGAACCCGAGTCCGCTCGTGCCGGGGGGCACCGTGAACGTGCGCGAGCGACTTCCCCGATGCTGCGCCGGGAATGGATCACCCTACGGTTGGCCTCGACCTCGTACCCGGTTTCACCCGACCGGCGGGTTTCGGGAAGGCATCTGCTTCCGTCCCAGACTCATCGGCCTGGTGTAGCCGTCCGCGCAGCAGCGCAATTCCCATCCCGATGAACGCCACGGCGGGTCCCGCCTCGGCGATGGCACGCGCGAAGGTGGGAAGACCGGATGCCAATGACACCAGAATGACTCCTCCCATAAGGGCGACTCCGGTCCACCGAGGCAGAACTCGGGCCCTGACGACGGCGACACCGAAGGCAACACCGCCGATCAGCATGAGGGCTCCGTGCACGGTCATCCACGGGCCGAATTTCGCAGTGAGGGCCGGATAGTCGGGTGTGCCCGCGACGAGCGCGTAAACGACTGTGCTGGTGAAGAATACGTACGAGTAGGCGTAGGTCACCGCACCAAATAGGCCCAGCAAACCGATGCGAGGTCGTTGCGCCACGAAGATGCCGCCCACGAAGAGCGGGATCGTCGACTCCCCGACATAGGTGAGGATGAGGCGCGACGTTGAGAAGTTGCCCTGTACCACCTCGACGACGTCTGAGATGAGGTAGACGGCCGAGAAGACGATCGCAGCAAGTCCGACGAGTTCGCACAGACGTCGGTGGGAGAGGTTCACATGCCCATTGGACTGCGCGCGGTGGTGAACCGGTAGGGCACAAGGTCCGCGGCAGTGGCCAGTCGACGAGTGACGGGGTGCGTTGAGCTAGTTCGGAGCCGCGGGCGCGTCCATGCGGTTGCGGACTATGTGCTCCACGAGAATCGGGACGAAAACTTGGACAGGCGAATCGGAGAACTGTTTGCCCGCCTCCTCACACCACCGAGCGATGTCGGCGGTACGTTGCTTGTCGCCGCGCCCCTCATGGCGTGCCAGGTTCACTGCGACCTCGGATAGTGACCGGGCAGTAGTGCGCCTTTCCCCGTCCTTCGCCGTGAACGCGCCGATGGCGTGCTCTGACGCCGCCTTCTGCTGTTGACGCACAGTCCCCTCAGAAGCGTCCGGTGGTATCACGAGCAGCGTGACGCGGCGGCCGTCCCGTCCTATCACGATCACGCTGGCCGGCTCATCGGATGTGAACCCCTGCAATGGAATTGCTTGTCCGTCGACCTCGATCTGCGAGGGTGCGTCGCGCCAGGCATTAACGTGATAGCCCACCATGACGACCTGTCCGACACGGCTGAACATGGTCGAAATGAGACCGGGCAACTCAACAGCCAACTGTGCTGACCGCGGCCACCACGATCCATCCAGATACGACGAGGCTGGTGGGTAGGGATTCAGCTGCAAGCGCTGAGTGTTGCCCGTGATCGTCGTGGGGTCGAATTCTGACTCGGTTGTCATGCATTGGCCTCCGGTTGGTTGACGGGATCCTGCACAGGCTCGTTGAAACGCACCATTGCCTTGCTGACGCTCGTACCGATTTCCCACGTTCGACGCTACCCCTCACGCGTGGCTGAAGGGGTTGTGCGAGACCAAGACCAAGACCGAGAGGGCACAAGAGATGCTCGACTGGTGACGAAGGGCCCTGCCGGGGCACGGTGACACTGGATAGCGTGACGCAATGAGCGATGTTCCGCTGGGAGTCGACGCCCGCGGAATACGAGGCGACGCCAAGCAATGCGAGCAAGGGAGAACAGCATGAGTGTCACAGCGCCCACCCCTTCCGACAAGGATATTCAGACCGCGGTCCAAGCCGAACTCGAATGGACACCCGACCTCGAGGCAGCCAACATCGGCGTGGCGGTCGATGACGGGGTCGTTTCGCTGTCCGGCGAGGTCGACACCTACGCCGAAGTCAACGCCGCTAGAGGTGCCGCCCTTCGCGTGCGCGACGTCACCTCAGTCGTCAATGACCTGAGCGTGCATCCGAACTCTCAGTTCTCCGTCAGCGAGGCCGACATCGGCAAGGAGGTCGAGCACGCACTCAGATCTGCCACCAACGTTCCCGATGCCGTCAAAGCTGAGATCGAAGGCCACGCCGTGACTCTCACAGGTCAGGTGAGGTGGGAATTCGAGCGTCGTGCGGCTGAGCGCGCCGTCCGATACCTGCGAGGTGTGCACCTGGTGGTCAACCGAATCGCTCTGACCCCGAGAGTATCTGCGGTGGACACCGAGGAACGGATCACCAGCGCGATCATCCGCAACGCTCAACTCGACGCAAAGGCCATCAAGGTCGCCGTCGCCGGCGAGAAGGTCACCCTGTCGGGAACAGTGCGGTCCTGGGCGGAGAGACGGCAAGCAGACCTCTCGGCATGGTCATCGCCGCACGTCAGCGAGGTCTACAACCACATCATCGTCCGGTCGTCGTGACCACGCCCTGCGGGGCACTCCTGATCATCGCTGCGACTGCACCTTCACTCGTGTTGGGGCAGTGACGACACGGATGCCGAAGCGATTGCCTACTCGCCCGTCCGCCGCTCGGCACCTGGAGGTAGAGCGCAAGTTCGAGGTTGTCGACTCGACCGTCATACCGTCTTTCGACGGTCTGGCGCAGGTCGCGAGCATCAACCGGCTCCCGTCGGTGACATTGGACGCGGTGTACTTCGATACCCCGGGATGCGACCTTGCCGCACATCGCCTTACGTTGCGGCGCCGCACCGGGGGTCCCGATGCCGGTTGGCACTTGAAGCTCCCGGCCGGAACCGATGCACGCACGGAGATCCGAACGCCACTGGCCAGCGGCGACGATGACGAGGTGCCCGAGGCGCTGCGCGACGTCGTTGAAGCGATCGTGCGGGACCGTCCGCTTGCACCGGTGGCGCGGATTACGACAAGTCGGACCGTCGAGGTGCTGTGTACGGCGGACGGCACCGCGCTGGCGGAGTTCTGCGACGACCGGGTGACCGCGAAGGTGGCCGGCGACGACACCGAGAAGCATTGGCGCGAATGGGAACTCGAGCTCGCCGAGAGCGCCGTCGCCGCCGGCATCGCCGACGCGGCGCTGCTAGAGCGGATGAGCGTACGGCTGTGCGATGCGGGCGCGGAACCTGCGAGCATCGGCTCGAAACTGGCGCACGCGCTGGGCTCCACGGGCATCGTTGTGACGCCGGGTGCAGGCTGTGATGATTCAGTGCACCGTGCAGTGGCCGAGCAGCTCCAAGAGCTGTTGGTGTGGGACCGCGCCGTGCGGGCCGATGTCGAGGATTCGGTACACCAGATGCGTGTGACGATCCGCACCCTGCGAAGCCTGTTGCAGGCGTCGGCCCCCGTATTCGGGTTGTCCGACGACTCCTGGATCCTCGATCAGTTGCGCGAGCTGGCCACGGTACTCGGCCTGGCCCGCGACGCCGAGGTGCTGGCCGGCCGCTACCAGCGCGCGCTCGACGACATGCCCGCTCAACTGGTGCGAGGCCCGGTGCGGCTGCGCCTGGTCGACGGTGCACGGCAGCAGTATCGGGCCGGATTGCAAAAATCATTGTCCACCATGCGCTCTCAGCGGTACTTCACGCTGCTCGACGCGCTGGAGGCACTCGTCACGGTCGAGCCACTGCCGCCGGTCGGCGAGCGACGGGCGCAAGAGGCCACGCTCAAGGCGGGCTACCAGCGAGTTCGTAGGCGGGCAAAGGCGGCGGCCGAGGCCGACCCGCAGCACCGTGACGCGGCGTTGCACGATATTCGCAAGGGCGCCAAGCGGTTGCGCTACACGGCCGCAGCGGTCGGAGCAGACAAGGTATCTTTGGCCGCCAAGGACGTTCAGACCGTGCTGGGCGATCACCAGGACAGCGTGGTGAGCCGAATTCACCTCATCGAAGAGGTTGGCGCCGCACACCAGGCCGGGGAAGACACGTTTACTTACGGCGTGCTGCACGAGCGCGAGGCCATTCTTGCGCAGCGCTGTGAGCAGCAGCTCGACGGCACGCTGCACATTCTCGACAACGCGGTCCGCAAGGCGCTCCGCGACTAATCGGTCGAAGACGGCAGAAGCGAACGACGGGACCTTCGCCTCTGGTGCAGTGCGTGCGAAGCGGCGATTGTGGGTATCAAACCTATTTTCCAATAGGGGATCAGTTGCCACGCGAGGATTCGGCGCCAAGCGGGTCCCAGCAACAACCGAGAACTTCCACGAAGGGATCCAGAAACATGAAGGCATTGGTTTATCACGGACCGGGGGAGCGCTCCTGGGAAGACGTACCCGACGCCACCATCCAGCGACCCTCCGACGCCATCGTCCGGGTCGACGCCGCCACCATCTGCGGCAGCGATCTGCACATCCTCAAAGGGGACGTGCCAGAGGTGACTCCCGGCCGCATCCTCGGCCACGAAGCCGTTGGCACGGTGACCGAGATCGGTTCGGGGGTAGCGCGACTCGCGGTCGGTGACCGGGTGCTGGTGTCGTGCATCACGTCCTGCGGCAGTTGCCGATACTGCCGCGACAGCTCCTACGGCCAGTGCCTCAACGGTGGTGGCTGGATTCTGGGACACCTCATCGACGGCACACAGGCCGAGTACGTCCGGGTGCCCTTCGCCGACAACTCGACTTACGCGATTCCCGATGGCGTCACCGACGAGCAGATGATCGTGCTCGCCGACATCCTGCCCACGGCGTACGAGGTGGGCGTGCTCAACGGTACGGTTCGTCCCGCCGACGTCGTCGCCATCATCGGTGCCGGCCCCATCGGGCTCGCCGCGATCCTGACGTCCAGGCTCTACAGCCCCAGTCACATCGTGGCGATTGACATCGCCGACTCGCGACTCGAGGCCGCCCGCAAGTTCGGGGCCGACATCGTGATCAACAGCACCCGAGACGACCCCGCGACCGTGATCGGTGAACTCACCGGTGGTCTCGGAGCCGACGTGACCATGGAGGCCGTCGGGCTGCCGGAGTCCTTCGAACAGGCAGTGAAGCTGGTCCGTCCCGGCGGGCACGTCGCCAACATCGGGGTGCACGGCGCCCCGGCGACGCTGCATCTCGAGGACGTCTGGATCAAGAATCTGACGATCACCACGGGTCTGGTGGACACGTCGTCGACGCCGACCCTGATCGGACTGGTTGCCAGCCACCAGCTCGACACCTCACCGATGATCACCCACCGCTTCAAACTCGACGATTGCGAGGAGGCCTACGACGTGTTCGGCCGGGCCGCTGAGACGGGTGCGCTCAAGGTCTTCCTCACCGCGTAAACATGGGTGCCACCGCACCGCGTCGGTCCCTACCGTGGAGGACTTCTTGCGCTCCTGCTCATGGCGCGTACCTGGTGCATTGGCGGGATGAACGCCGCCGATCACGCCACGAGCAGGAAGTCGATGCCTCGAGCGGCCGTACTCGGAGCGTTGGTGGAGTGCGGCGCTGGAGTCGTTGCGTCAGTGACGATTGCACCCAGCGCGAAGGCATGCGCAGACGACCCGACGACCCAGGCGATGGCCGAGTACATCGTCGAATATGGGCTGGCATTCGTGTGCTCCGCCATTGACGGCGTCCCCACGGTAGACGGGTCTCCACGGTGGTTGCATCAGCTGCAGGCGACGGGTGGACGTCGCTACAGGCCGTGAGGATCGTTCAGGTCTCGGTCGGACTTCTACTGCGCTGGCCACGACCAGCTCCTGCTGGGCTATCTTTCGGCGTCCGCGCCGCCGCCGTTGCCAGAAATCCTCACGGCCACTTAGGCGGTGGGCGCACGATGGCTTGGCCACCATGACTGTTCGCCGTCAAAGCTGGCGGCGGAAGTTGAAGCAGCGTAACGTTCGGGGCGCTGAGTCCTTCAGACAGTTCGGAATGAGTTCGGCCGTCCGCCGCCCGACTCGATGAGCGTCAGCTCGCGCCGTGCGTAGATTTTCGACCCGAAACGGTCCGACCACCAGAAGACTCCACGCATTTCTTCCGACCAATCGCCGATTGATGACTGACTGGTCCGTACCCACATGCTTCGCAGCACAGAAGGGGTTCAATTTCGATGGCGCAGCTAGAGACGGCCCCAATATCCACCGCGAACGGCAACGTAGCGGCCTCCGGTCACCGCCCGAACGACGGCGGGAAGATCACCATCGCCGAGACCGTGGTTCAGAAGATCGCCGGCATCGCGTGCCGCGAGATCGATGGTGTGCACGCGATGGGCGGGGCCACCGGACGCACCTTCGGCGCGATCCGTGAGGCCATACCGGGCGCACTTGGAGCTCCGAACGTCTCCCAGGGCGTGGGCGTACAGGTCGGCGAAACACAAGCCGCGATCGACCTCGAGATCGTCGTGGAGTACGGGGTCAGCATCGCCGATCTCGGTAAGGGCATCCAGCGCAACGTGAAACAGGCCGTCGAGCGGATGACCGGACTTGAGGTCGTGGAGGTCAACATCAGCATCGATGACGTCCATCTGCCCGAGGAGCACACCGAGACGGCCACGACCGCCTCCCGTTCCCCCGTCCCCGGTATGACGTGAGCGGTCCAGGCATCGCACTGGTCGAGGGCATCGACGTCGATGCCCTTGCCGCAGCGGTCCGATCCTGTCCGGCCGTGCACGATCTGGACCGTGGCGCCCTCGGTAGCATCGCGACCTACCTCCCGGGACGGCAGCTCGCGGGGATCCGAATCGAGCAGTACCGGGTCAGCGTTCAGGTGCGCGTGGTGTGGGACGTGCCCGTCGGTGAGTTGGGTGTGCAGGTCCGCAGGGCCTTGGCCCCCTTGATCGGTGGGCGCATCGTCGACATCGTCGTTGCCGCGTTGTCGGACCCCACCGCTCAAGACATTGCCATGAGAGACATTGCCATGAGAGACATTGCCGCGAAACGACCTGCCTCGTCCGTATCCGTCCCGCAGGACGTCGCACCGGTGGAGAAGAGTAGCGGCTCGCCCGCCCCCACCGAGGTGGTGCGCCATTGGAGCTCCGATCGATCGTGGTCGAAGCGCACCTCGGCGGGTGCGGCCCCGTATCTCGCCTGGCGCGCTGCCTCGCGCACCGTCTCCCGTGGCATCACCACAGCCGAACGAGATGTCGCCGCGTCGAAACCTCCGTCGTCGCCCACGCCCGGCAAGCCCTCGAGGACCCCGACCTACCGGGCACCCTCGACCTCACCGTCACCGCGCCGGCCTGCCGCCGACTGACCGAACCCTTGCACTACTCACGAACCGGAGCTCATCGATGACCGCATTGACGCCGCCCTACGCGGCACCCCGAGTCGGAAATGACTGTGAAACAGCTATTCCCAAGGACGATCCGACGGCAGCGTCCGTCGCAAGACCCCGCGAGAGACTGCGCGTTCCCATCAAGGGCGACCTCGACCTCTACACCACACACGACCTTACGCAGTGGCTCTGTCCGCTAGCCGCTCGAGGATGGCAACTCACCCTGGACCTCTCGGGCCTCGAGTTCCTTGGCGTTGCGGGGCTGATGCTCTTCGTGCAACTCCACGACGCAGCCGGCGCATCCGGGGGGTCACTGCAGCTGGACTCAGTGCCGGAGTCGACGCGACGAGTACTCCGGATAGTGGGACTCGACGCGCTGCTCGAACGCGCCCCCGCCCCGAGCACCATTTCGTTGCTCCCAACTTCGTTGGCGTCGCAGTAGGAGCCAATCCGCAGTCCGCCGAGTCAGCCCCACCGGGAGTACCACCGTGGATCGTTCGAATCCATCGCCATCGATCATCGTCGGCATCGATGGCTCCAAAAGTGCTATCCGCGCCACACTTTGGGCCGTCGACGAAGCAATGCATCGCGACATCCCGCTGCGACTGGTGCACGTCATCGACACGGCTGCGCACGGTAGCGCGGACGCCTCGCGACACGACTGCGGGCATGCTGTCGCCTCCCGCGTTGCGCACACCGCCTGGCGCGCTGTCGAGGCCACGGGAAAACCAGTGAAGATCGAGATGGAGATTGTGCGGGGCGACCCGGTGGTCGAGATGGTCGAGGCATCCCGCCACGCCGCACTGATCTGCCTCGGATCACGGGGACGCCACGAGCACTCGGGACGGCATCGGGGGGCAACGGCGACGAGGATAGCCGAAACCGCAATGTGTTCGGCCGCCATCATCCGGCACCGCTGTGCTCCGGCAGCGCAAGCCGATGACGGTCGGATCGTCGCCGTGCTGGACGAGTCACCAGCCTCGCTGGCCGTACTGCAGACCGCCGTCGATGAGGCGCGATTGCGCAACACCGCGGTACTGGTGATGACCCCGTGGCCGACGGGACCAGACGAAGGCCGGCATGCAAGTGATGACGATGACCTTCACGCCATGCTCGACCGCCACCTCGAAGCCTCACAACGCGGAGACGCACCCAGGATGTGCGCGCGGCCGATGCCCGGAAATGTGCGCAAGGCGTTGTTGCAGCGCGTCGACACCGATCAGCTGGTCGTCGTCGGTAAGAGTGCCCCAGGCCTGACGGCCGAACTCATCGGACCGCAGGGCCGCGCGAAGTTGCGCACGACGTCCTCCTCGGTGCTCGTCGTGCGCTGACTGCACACCTGGGAACCAAGGACGACCGCGGCTACCCGCCGCCCGCATGGGTGAGCATGCCACCGTGGCTGAAACGGGCGGCTCGGCGCTGGATTCGGTGCTCGCGGCCCCGCTTCCGGCTCAGATGTCCGGGCAGGTGAATCGGGTCGGCGTAGAACATCTTCTTGGTGACCTCGACGAGGATCAGATAGAAGACGGTGAAGAGGACCAGCGCGCCGAAGAACTGCCACGGCAGCGCCGTGAAACCCAGAGCCTCAGCCAGCGGCGACAGGGTGAGCGCGATGCCGATGGCGATCACCGCGAACGTCGTCACGGTGATCACGCCGCCGGGCCTGCTGCGGAAGAACGGCACGCGGCGGGTGCGAATGGCGAAGATGATGAGAGTCTGGGTGGCAAGCGATTCCACGAACCAGCCGGTGCGGAACTCCACCGGTCCGGCGTTGAGCACCCCCAGCATCAACCCGAAGGTCATGAAGTCGAACAGCGAGCTGATCGGACCGAACGTCAGCATGAAGCGCCGGATGAAGGCGATGTTCCAGTGCGATGGCGCGTGCAACTGTTCCGCGTCGACATTGTCGGTGGGGATCGCGAGCTGGGAGCCGTCGTAGAGCAGGTTGTTCAACAGGATCTGGCCGGGCAGCATCGGCAGGAACGTGAGCACCGCCGACGCCGCTGCCGCACTGAACATGTTGCCGAAGTTGCTCGAGGTGCCCATCAGCACGTACTTGATGGTGTTGGCGAAGATGCGTCGTCCCTCGGCCACCCCCGCCGCGAGCACGCCCAGGTCCTTCTCGAGCAGTACGACGTCGGCGGCGTCCTTCGCGACGTCGGTGGCAGTGTCGACGGAGATCCCGACGTCGGCCGCGTGCAGTGCCAGCGCGTCGTTGACGCCGTCGCCGAGGAATCCCACCGACCGGCCGGTGCGACGCAGAGAGACGATCAGCCGCGCCTTCTGCTCGGGGGAGATGCGCGCGAAGATGGTGTGGTTCTGCGCTGCGTCGTCGAAGGCCGCGTCGTCGAGCGGATCCATCTCGGAGCCGGTGATGGTCCCCTTGGACGTCAAACCCAATTCAGCGCAGACCTTTTCGGCCACCTGCGGATTGTCTCCGGTGGCCACCTTGACCTCGATGCCCAGGGCGGCCAACTGCGACAGGGAGTCCCGGGCCGCCACCTTCGGCTCGTCGGCGAAGACCAGGAAGCCGTCGAGCCGCAGCCCCGCCTCGTCCTCGGCGGTGATGGTGGTCAGTCCGGGCGCCCGCTTGCTGGCGACCGCTACGACTCGCCTGCCGTCGGCGAACAGCGCGGCCAGCGTCTGCTGCGCCATCGGCGGAACCTCCCCGCACTTGGCCAGTACCTGCTCGGGTGCGCCCTTGATCACCAAGAGGCGGGTGCCATCGTCGTCGAACACACAGGACATGGCCCTGCGGGTGTGATCGAACGGCAGCGTGGCGATCTGGCGAATCGTGCCCGCCGTCAGACGCCCGGCGTCGGAGGACTCCCACAGCGCGGCATCCATCGGGTTCGCGCTGACGGCACCGGAGGCGGCGTCGACGCCGGTGGCGAGCAAGCCGAACCGCAGTACCGATTCCGCGGGAGTGCCGGCAGGGTCGACCGCACCGACCAGGGTGATTCGGCCCTCGGTCAGGGTGCCGGTCTTGTCGGTGACCAGGACGTCGATGTCGCCGAGATCCTCGATGCATACCAGGCGTTTGACGAGCACCTTGAGCTTGGCCAGCCGCCGCGACCCGGTCGCGAGGCTGGAACTGACCACGGCGGGCAACAGCTGGGGCGTGATTCCCACCGCGATCGCCAAGGCGAACAACACCGAATCGATGACCGGCCGGCGCAGCATCAGGTTGGTGACCAGGATCAGCGCCGTCAGCGTGATCGCCACCCACAGCAGCAGGTAGGAGAATCGGCGAAGGCCAGCCTGGAATTCGGTCTCCGGCTGACGCTCGCCGAGGCCGGCGGCGATGCGGCCGAACTCGGTGTCCACACCCGTTGCATACACCACCCCCACCCCATCGCCGGCGCTGACGATGGTGCCCATGAACGCCAGATCGGTGGAATCGGTGAGGGCCGCATCGGCTTTCACCGATTGAGTCGACTTCTCCGAGGCGGTCGACTCACCCGACAGGATGCCCTCGTTGCACTCCAGGCTGTCGACGTCGATGAGTCGGATGTCGGCGGGCACGGTCTCACCCAGTGCAAGCCGGATCACGTCACCGGGCACCAGCTCGACGACGTCGACCTTGGCGTAACTCCCTTCGCGCCGGACCACCGCGGTGTGGCGCAGACTCGAATGGAGTGCGGCCGAGGCGCGTTCGGCGCGATACTCGTTGAAGAAGCCCAGGCCGACGCTGGCCGCCAGGATGACGCCGATGATCACCGCCTGCGTGTTGTCGCCCAGGAAGAACGACACGGTGGCGGTGCCCGCCAGCAACAGCAGCACGGCGCTGCGCAACTGGCGACCCAACACCGCGATCGCGCTGACCCGATGGGTGCGAAGGGCATTGGGGCCGTGACGCTGCAACCGGGCTGCTGCCTCGGCGTCCGACAGGCCCTCCGGCGAGCCGTCCAACCACCGCAGGACGTCATCGACCGACGCCGCGGACACGCTGCCCGCGGTCAGTGTCGGCGGGGTGAGCGGGTGCGGTCCGGCGGCGACCGCAGGCGTGGGGGTGCTCAACGCGCGCCGCAGCTGTCAGTTCGCTGGGTGGGGTGAGCTCATTCGGTTACGGACCATGTGGTGCACCAGGATCGGTACGAAGCCCTGCACCGGTGCATTCACGAACTGCTCGGCGGCCTCCTGGCACCACTGCGTGATCTCGGCGGTGCGCGCGCTGTCGCCGCGCCCCTCATGGCTATCCAACTGGGCTGCCACCTCGGTAACCGAGCGCGCCGCAACATGATTTGCCTCGCTGCTCGGCGGATTCCCGTCGCCGGCGTTCTGCGACGCCGCGTCCATCTCGCCTCGCGCCACCTGTTCGGTGGCGTCGGGTGGGATGACCAGGACGCAGATGCGGCGACCGTCGCCACCGATCAGGATGACGGTGGCCGGTTGGTCGCACGAGAAGCCCTGCAATTGGACTGTTGCGCCGGCGATCTGCATCTGCGGCGGCGCCGGCTTCCAGGCGCTGAGGTGGTAGCCCACCATCTTGACCGCACCCAAACGGTCGGACAACGCGTCGATCAGGGACGGAAGCTCGGCAGTCAACTGGGTTGATCGTGGCCACCAGGCTCCGTCCAGATAGGGCGAGGCCGCCGGGCTGGGCTTGAGCGCCAGCCGCGGCTCGTTTCCGGCGGCGACGTCCCCTAAACTGACTCTCGGATCGGCTGTCATCAGCTGCTTCCCTTCAGGTCGGCGGGGTTCTGAGCGAACCGTGCCCGGGCGACTGTCATATGCATGACGACGCTCGAACCGAATACCGACGTTCATCCGTACGCTACTCGGGCGACATGACCGCGGCGGGGGGATGCGATGAACACCGCGCGCTGGAGCCGCCAAAGGGTCGACCCCAACGCACTCGTTGCCCCGGTCAGTGGCGAAATGTCCTGTGCCAGAGGCTGGTCGGCCGGGAGATGGGTCCGCCCCGGGCATATTTCGCGGCGAGTGGGATGTGGCCCGCTGCGAGCGTGGATATCGGTGGCGCCGTAGCGGCTGATCGTCGAGATCGCACGAGCCAGACCACGTGTGTCACCGCGCCTGATTGACACACGCCGACGGCCTGATCGACGTGTGGTGTCGCGAGAAGTGCCGGTGTGCAGTCGAACTGTCGCGATCGCCGTCTTGAGGCCGCGGCGGTGCCCGGTCGCCGGGTCGGTAGGGAAGAACCCGTTCTCGAGGTCGGTGAACATCAGCTCGCTGCGGGTCTCGGGGGCGTCGTCGGCGGTGTCGCGCAGATACATGTTGGGCAGCGACAGCTTGGCGATCGTCCGCCACGCCTTGCCGTATTGGAGCAGGAACGGCGCCGTGGTGTAGGGCAGGTCGTACTTGTCGCACACTGCCCTCACGCCCACCGCAATCTCCCGAAGCCGGTTGCTCGGCAGGTCGGGGTAGAGGTGGTGTTCGATCTGGAAGCACAGATTGCCACTCATGAACCGCAGCGCGGGGCCGGCGTCGAAGTTGGCGCAGCCCAGCAGCTGCCGCAGATACCAGTGCCCCGGCGTCTCACCCACCATGTCGGTTTCGGTGAACTTCTCTGCTCCGTCGGGAAAGTGGCCGCAGAAGATGACGGCGTTGGCCCAGACGTTGCGAAGCACGTTGGCCAGGATGTTGGCGGTCAGCGTCGAGGAATACGTCGCTGCCGGTGACAGCGAGGTCAACGCTGGGAACGCGAGGTAGTCCTTGACAACCTGCCGACCCGTCTTGATCCCGAACTCGCGTATCTGCGCGAGGGTGACGGCGCGGGCTTCGCGGCCCCGCAAGATCGTGTCGAACTCCAAGGGCTGCAGGCCGATTCCCCACTCGAACCCGACCGCGAGAACGGTATTGAACAGCAGGTTGCCGAGGTTGTAGGGCTTCCAGGGCTGGTCGCGGGTGACACGCAGAATGCTGTAGCCCACGTCGGTGTCCACGCCGAGTATGTTGGTGTATTTGTGGTGCCGGACGTTGTGGGTGTACCGCCAGTGCTTGGAGGCGCTGGTCATGTCCCACTCCCACGTGGCGGAGTGGATCTCGGGATCGTTCATCCAGTCCCACTGGCCGTGCATGACGTTGTGGCCGATCTCCATGTTCTCGACGATCTTGGCCACAGCCAGAGTCGCCGTGCCAGCCCACCATGCCGATCGGCGTGAGCTGGCAGCCAGCATCAACCGCCCTGCCACCTCAAGTGCGCGTTGTGCGGCGATGGCGCGGCGGATGTAGCAGGCGTCGCTCTCGCCCCGCTTGTCTTCGAAGTCCCGACGCACCGCATCCAGCTCGACGGCCAGGCTCTCGATTTCGGCGCCTGTCAGGTGAACGAACGCCGCAACGTCAGTGATTGCCATGGGTCCTCGGTGGCGCCAGGCAGCCTCGGCGGCCGCGCATGACACGGATCGCGTTGGAAGGCATGTTTTTTCGTTGCGCAATCGGCGGGCCCGGCGAACCGTATGTTTCAGGTGGGGCAGGATTCTCCCATTGATCGCGAGCACTCCGTTGTCGTCGGAGTCCTGCTCGCGCGGTGTCGTTGAGCGCGGCGATGGTCATGTCGGCACGGGGCACGCTCGGACCTGCCTTCAGCGCTGGATTCACCTGAGGGCCGCGCACCGCGCGGCGCATCAGCCAGTAGCTCCACGCGGTCAAGGTCACGAGCATCAGTGCCGCGATCACGGCCGGCTCGCCGCGGGAGCGCCATTGGCTACGACGGCAGCGTGTTCCGGGATGGGGATCGGTGGCTGCGACTGTGGCTCAGGTGCAGTGGCGGCGGCGCCCTCGCGAGCCAGGAATGCACCCAGCTCGGCGATGGTCGACATCAACGGGGCCGGAAAGACCACGGTGGTGTTCTTGTCGACGCCGAGTTCGACGAGGGTCTGCAGGTTCCGCAGCTGCAGTGCCAGGGGGTGGGCCATCATGGTGTCCGAGGCGTCACCTAGCGCGGCCGCGGCCAGGGACTCGCCTTCGGCGTTGATGATCTTCGCGCGTTTCTCCCTTTCGGCCTCCGCTTGGCGTGCCATCGCCCGTTTCATGCTGTCGGGCAGCTGGATGTCCTTGAGCTCGACCAGGGTGACCTGCACACCCCATTCGATGGTGGTGACGTCGAGGATGTCCTGGATGTCGAGGTTGATCTTGTCGGTCTCCGACAACGTCTCGTCCAGGGTGTGCTGGCCGACGACCTTGCGCAGCGTGGTTTGCGCGATCTGGTCGATCGCCGCATGTACGTTCTCGATGGCGACGACCGACTTCACCGCGTCGACGACCTTGAAGTAGGCGACCGCGGAGACGTCGACACTGACGTTGTCGCGGGTGATGATGCCTTGGGACTGGATCGGCATCGTCACGATGCGCAGCGAAATCCTGTGCAGCACATCGACGAACGGAATGATGAGGCGCAGACCTGGTGGGCGTTCCCCGATCACGCGCCCCAGCCGGAACAGCACGCCGTTCTCGTACTGTTTGATGACCCGCACCGACATCGCCAAGATAAGTAGGACCAGCACGACGAGGACGAAGACAACGACGGTCAGCGCTCTCATGGCCGTACACCCGCCGGTGTGCAGTGCCGCCGTAGGGGAGACGATCGAGTTGAGAAGCCTGGTGGAACATTCATGGTGATCCCGTTGCGCGAGACGATCACCGACACGCTGGGGTTCGGAGCCGATGCTCCTGGAGTTCTGCGGCTGACAGCTGAACTCGTCCTCAACCAGTTGAGATTCTCAACAACCTCGACGTTACACCGGTTCGTTGAGCATTGGCCGTGTCCGCAGGGGGGGTGTAGCGTCACCGATGTTGAGGACCTCAACCGGTCCGCTTCGGTGGCGGCTTTACGTCCTGGAGTCGCCATCAACGTTCGTGCACCCATGACATCCAAAGCGATTCCGACACAGTGCTTTCCGGTTGGATGCCACATCGATGGCCCAGGTCGAGGAACGAGTGACCCAGTGGGACCACAACGAGAGGACCAACCAATGGACACGCACGTGAGCAGTCACCATCGAAAGACGATCGAGAAGATCTTCCACCACCCGGCCGGCGGCAACATCGAGTGGCGCCAGGTCCTGTCGATGCTCGAGGACCTCGGAACCGTCACCCATGAACACAACGGTAAGTTCAGCGTCGCGCTGGGTCCCGAAACGGAAGTCTTCGAGGCCCCTCCGGGCAAGGACATCCATGAACAGTTGACCGTCGACCTGCGCCGCATGCTCAGCCAGGCAGGCTACGGGCCCGAGGGAGGAAAGCCGACGCCCGATACCCGCCAGCGCGACCACGGCGATGGACAGTGGGGCGAGCCCAGCTAGTGGTCCGTCTGTGAATTGATGCGGTTGAGGGTTTCTCGTCCTCGTCGGACTTTGGTGATGATGTCGTCGGCGGTGGCTTTCCAAATGAATGGTGTGGGGTTGGCGTTCCAGTGCTCGGCCCAGGTGGTGATGGCGTC
>JBBRTH010000020.1:0-82387 GCA_038244615.1 Mycobacteriales bacterium
CGTGCTGGACGCGCTGAGTGTTCCACCGCCCGCTCACGACCGCCCCGCCGGTCGCCTCTGCCATCATCACCCCGGCATCGACGTCGCCGACGCCGCCGTGCAGTTCGGCGACGAGGTTGCGCGATACGTCGGCGGTGCGTGGCGTGCCGTCGAGAACGCGACGGGCGGGCTGTCACGATGGGTCAGCACCAGATGCACGCCGGGGAGCCGCTCCGCCGCCGCCGTGTCGATCGCCACGATCTTGGCGTGCGGCAGCGGACTGCGAAGTACGGCAAGGTGAAGCAACCCGTCGACGTCGTGGCCCATCGTGTACTGCTCGGTGCCGGTGGCAACCCGCATTCCGGCCGGGGCGCCGACGGAATCCCCCGCACCCCCCGCCTTCTTCGTGTTGACGTCACCGGCGAGCGCATCGGTGATCGCGCGGTATCCGGTGCACCGGCATAGGTTTCCCTTGAGATATTCGGGAAGGTCGGCCAGTTGTCGGGGCGTCAGCGTCGAGGTGGTGGTGATCATGCCCGCCGTGCAGAATCCGCACTGGAAGCCGGCGGCCTCGACGAACCGGCGTTGCATGGGATGCGGCTCGTCGGGCAGGAGTGCACGGGTGCCCCGTCGATCAGCACCGAGCACGCACCGCAATCGCCCGCGTCGCAGCCATTCTTCACCTCGAAGTGGCCGTGCTCCCGAAGGTAGGTGCGCAGGCATTGGCCTGGCCGCGGATCATATTGCAGCGCTGCACCATTGACGTTTATGGTCACCGCAACGCCGCACAGATCTGCTCGGCGAGCACCAACGACACCCGCGACACCAGTCGGGATCCCCGTGCGGATCGTCGGTCCAGGCATCGTCGGGGATGCGTGCGTGCGCCTGCCGCACCGCATCGACGTCGGGCGCGGGCAGGGTGAAGACGTAGGGCCGCACGGTCGCCGAGGTGATCGACAGCACGAACGTGCCCTCCGGGTCGACGCGGCCGATGACGACGATGCCGGAGCGCCCCAGCGGTGAGGGCGCCAGTTTGCGAAACACGGTGCGGCCGCACAGTGCCGAGCCCGGTAGATGTACGCAACGAAGGACTTCTCCGACGGTCAGCACGTTCGTGGAGTCACCGGTGACGAAGTCGGCGAACGGTATCCGGTAGTCGTCGCCGTCGGCACGCCAGACCAGGACCTCCCCGCCGAGCGCGGAGACCATCGAGATGATCGACCCCGCGGGAAACGACAGGCAGACGTTGCCGCCCAGAGTCGCGGTGTGCCGGATCTTGAACGAGGCGAGCAGCGCCGTGCAGCACTGCTCAAACAGTGGGGCGGCCAGCCATTCCGGCCGAATCGACGACGGCCGTGTGGACAGTTCGGATGCCTGCTCGAGGGTGCAGGTCGCGGCGAGTTCGAGGGCGTCGTCGTGCACCGTGATGGGCGGCCAGCCCAACTTGGAGAGGTCCACCAGGCGACGCGTCTCGGGCTGAGTTCGTCATGCAACTGACGGGTTGCACAACACCGATCGATATGCAACTCTGGAGTTGCAATAGTTCATCAAGGAGGAAAGTAGAAGCCATGGCAGCACTCGACATCACCCGCAGCATTGACATCTCGGCGCCGGTGGAGAAGGTGTGGGGGGCCATCACCGAGCCCGACCTGATCGCCCAGTGGTTCGGTGACACCGCCGAGTTAGACGCGACCCCCGGCGGTCGCGGCTCGTTCGGATGGCCTGAACACGGTCCGTTCCGAATCGCCGTGGAGCACGTCGACAAACCGAAGACACTCGTCTATCGCTGGCCCGCGAGGCCGGGGTCGATCCGGTGCCGGGCAACTCGACGCCCGTGCGCTTCGACCTGACGGAGATCGCCGGCGGCACCCGGTTGGACCTGCTTGAGACCGGCTTCGAGGAGCTCCCGGACCCGCAGTCCGCTCAGGAAGGCAACGTCCAAGGCTGGCTGGCCGAACTCGGCGAACTGGTGGAGTTCGTGGAATCGCGGTGACCGATGACGCCGCAGACGTGCCCGCGGTTCTCTCCGTCCTGGCCGACGAGACCCGCTGGCGCATCCTGGCCGAAATCGGCAATGCCGACCTGTCGGCGAGTGCGCTCGCGGGCCTGCTCCCCGTCAGTCGCCAGGCGATAGCCAGACACCTGGCAGTGCTCGAGGACGCCGGGCTGGTGGAGTCCATCCGCGCCGGCCGTGAAATTCGTTACCGCGCGGTGGGCGGGCGTTTGAGCTCGCTGGCGCTCGAACTGGACGCCATTGGCCGCAGCTGGGATCGGCGCCTCGCGGCGATCAAGCGGATCGCCGAGGCGACCGAGTGACGAGCGCCACGGACGAGGAAGGCCCGGCCGGAAGATTCCGACCGGGCCCTCTCCCGGTTCGCCTCGACTTACTGCTCCGCCTTCTGGCGGGCCTCGGCCGCTGCCGCACCACCGCGGGCAGCTTCGGCTTCGGCTTCCTTCTTGGCGACGTCGCGCTGCGCCTCGGCCTTGTCCTGCTGCGCCTCGCCCTCGCGAGCGAGATCGTCACGGCCCGTCACGGTGCCCGCAACTTCCTTCGCCTTGCCCTAGGGGCTGGCTTTCGATGTGTACCCGTGCCATCAAGGGCGGCCCGGCACCGGCACCGCCTAAACGGAACGCGGAGCCCGTCACCGCTTTGATGCGCCAATTTCGTTGTTTTCCGCACGATTTCGAGCACGGGCTGCCGTCACACGGGTTTAATCGCCGACTGGCTGGGCATCCCTGGCTTGAATGAACACGGCAATTCGAGCGGGAGGTAGGAAGAATATCGTGAGCAAGCCCGCGGCAACGACCCTCACCCATTGCCCAGATGCACAATCGACTGGTGATCGGAGTGGTGGTGGTTAGCTGGGAGCCAGCTCGGGGTAATCTCACCTTGAGATCACTTGGAGGGCGCGTGTCAGACGGTCAACACGACCACGATGGGGGCCATCGAAGCCCACGATCCATCGAGGTACGAGTCGCGGCGAAGCTGGAGAACCTGGCGGTGTTGCGCACGGTGGTGGGTGCCGTCGGGACATATGAGGATCTCGACTTCGACAGCGTGGCCGATCTCCGCTTGGCGGTGGACGAGGCGTGCACGCGCTTGATGCGGTCGGCGACTCCGGACGCGACACTGGTCCTGGTGGTGCACCCGCTCGAAGAGCAACTCGTCGTCGACGTGTCCACCGCATGCTCATCACCCGACATCGTCGTTTCCGGCAGCTTCAGTTGGCATGTGCTGAGTTCCCTGACCGATGAGGTCAGCACCTTCCACGACGGCCATGGCCCTGAGGACTCGCAGGTCTTCGGCATCTCCATGACGACGAGACGAGCGAGCTCGCTGCGGTGACGCCGTCGTCCTCGAGGGCTTCGACGTCGCGCTCGAACTCTGAATACGCGGACGTAATCGTCATGTTCCGCGCGTTGCAGGAGCTGCCGGAGGGCTCCGCGTCGTTCACGCGTCAGCGCGACGCGATCGTCGAACGGTGCCTGCCGCTGGCCAACCACATCGCGCGCCGATTCGACGGTCGTGGCGAGCCGCGCGACGATCTGGTCCAGGTGGCCCGGGTCGGTCTGGTCAATGCCGTGATTCGCTTCGACGTGGACGCCGGTTCGGACTTCGTGTCCTTCGCGGTGCCGACCATCATGGGTGAGGTCCGACGCCACTTCCGGGACAACAGCTGGTCGGTGAAGGTGCCGCGACGGCTCAAGGAACTCCACCTGCGTCTCGGGGCGGCGACCGCAGAGTTGTCGCAGAAGCTCGGACGCGCCCCCACCCCGTCGGAATTGGCCGCGGAGCTGGAGATGGACCGCGACGAGATCGTCGAAGGTCTGGTGGCGGGAAGCTCGTACAACACGCTGTCGATCGACGGTGCGGGCGGCGGAACGGAAGAGGCTCCCGCCATCGCCGACACCCTCGGCGACGTCGACCTCAACCTCGACCAGATCGAGAATCGAGAGTCCTTGCGGCCCTTGCTCGCCAGCCTTCCCGAACGCGAGCGCCAGGTACTCCTTCTCCGATTCTTCGAATCGATGACGCAGACGCAGATCGCGGAACGAGTGGGCATCTCGCAGATGCACGTGTCGCGGCTGCTGGCTAAATCGCTGGCCCGGCTGAGGGATCAGCTCGAATAGCGAGCGTTACGACAGCCAACCCTGGTAGACGTCCCAGGCGGGGCGACCCATTCGCCGCAGGCGTCCACGGTGATCGCGGCGGTGCGGACGTCCTGGCCCTTGCGTATCCAGGTGTTGTCGTGCTCGGCGCCGTCGACGAAGTGCCGCGCCAGCGTCAAGCCGTAGTCTTCGATCGACAGCAGGCCCTTTTCCTTGGCGTATGCGTACGCGGTCTGCTTCTGGGTGTCGGTGGGCAGCACCTCGGACTGATCGCCCGTCAGGTGGGCAGCACTGAAATCGCCTCGTAGGCAGGTGGATACGTTGATGTCGTGGATCTCGTGGCGTGGGGTGTCGCGATAGATCCTGACGACGCGGTTCTCTGCCTTGCCGTACTCGTTCTTGCCCAGAATGATCTTGGACACGGCTCAACTCCCTAGGTAGGTGGAATAGGCATAGGGCGAGAGCAATACCGGGACGTGGTATTTGCAGCCCGCGTCGGTGATTTCGAAGGCGATGACGACCTCGGGATAGAACGTGGGAACGTCCAGCGTGGCGAAGTAGCTACCCGTGTCGAAGTGCAGGCGGTACACCCCGGCGGGCAGGTCGTCGCCCAGTTTCGCGATGCGCCCGTCATCGTCGGTGGCCGCCGTGGTGAGCGGCGCGCCCGCGGCGTCGGTCAGAGTGACGACGACACCTGCGGCGGGCCTGCCGGACATGGCGTCAAGGACGTGGGTGGAGAGGCTCATGTGGTCACCTTCTCCCGTGAGCAGACGCAAATGTTCCCGCTTTGCGGCGTGTCGGCGTACGTTTGCGTCTGTTCGCGCGGTGGTCGCTCATGCTGGCTCGCTCAGTAGCCGTCCCAGGCGCAGCCGGTTGATCTTGGCCAACTCGCTGCGCATTACGCGTCGCTCGGTTTCGGCATCGTTGTGCAGGCGGTGGGTGAGGATGGCCAGCAGCTCCTTGGCGGACCGGCCGCTGGCACACACCAGGTAGACGTAGCCGAACTTCTCGTCGTACTCGGCGTTCTTGGTGGCCAATTCGGCCTTCACGGACTCGGCGGCCGTGACAACGGCGGCCTGTTCGCGCGCCGAGGACGCGTTGTCCACCTTGGCGCCGATCCGCGGATGGCCGTCCAACGCTGCGTCGATCTCACCGTCGGGAAGCTCGGCAAGTACCCGGTCGGCCCGATCCAGCAGCGCCTCGACCTCACGAAAGGGACCACTGGCGAGCACCCGTCGCGCCCAGATGGTCGACGAGCACGCGCCGAACAACAGGTTCATCCGCTGGCGGTCGGTCAGCCCGTTGAAGCCGTCCAAGCCCAGAGCTCCGTGGGTGGGCATCTACTGGAGTTCACTGAGCCGGCTGGACCGTGCCGCGGCCATCGGTTTGGCGTCGGCGACCAGGTCGTCGAACCGGTAGTTGGCGATCTTGGCCACCTCGATCAGCGCGAACGCCTTCTCGCCCAAATTGTTCAGCGCGACGTGATCGACGGCCAACGCGTGGCTGCTCTCGTCCTCGGCGCCAGGTCGTGGAAGGCATTGATGAGGTCGAGCTGCTGCTGGGGGCGCCGCCGCCATTGGCCAACCCCATCGCGATGATCGGGATCTTGCAGAACCCGACGGCCTGAATGATCGAGGCGATGCCACAGGTGAACAGGTACGCGGTGATCAGCTTGACCCGATCTTCCGGCGGCAGGTTGATCGCTCCGGCGATGATGATCCCGACGAGCACCGCGCCTGCGTAGAACGCGACGACGTGCTGGAACCCGTAGGTGGCCAACTTTGGAAGCGGTAGCACCTCGTCGACGGGGGGCCGTCACCGCCCCAGACTCGTCCAGGTTGACAATATCGGCATGTCCAAAGCCATCCGGATCGCCGGCGTCGTCCTGGCCGCCGGCGCTGGGACTCGCTACGGCATGCCGAAAGCCCTTGCGGGTCAGGGGGCGTGGCTACGCACAGCGGTGGAGGCCTTGGTGGACGGCGGCTGCGACGACGTCGTGGTGGTGTTGGGCGCCGTCGTGATCGACGTGCCCCTGCCCGCGCGTGCGGTCGTGGCCGTGGACTGGCAGACGGGAATGAGTGCCTCGGTGCGCGCGGGGTTGGGCGCGGCGGGAGTCGCCGATGTGGCCCTCCTGCACCTCGTCGACACCCCGGACGTCGGCGCGGACGTCGTCGCCCGCGTCTTGAGCGCGGTTGGCGCGTCGCCGTCGGGACTGGCACGGGCCACCTACCGTGGACGTCCGGGTCACCCCGTGGCGATCGCGCAGAGGCATTGGGCCGCACTGTCGGCGACCCTGCGCGGCGACGAGGGCGCGCGCGCCTTTCTCAAGGACAGGGACGACGTGATCGCCGTCGAATGCGGTGACCTCGCGAGCGGTATCGACATCGACGCGCCGTAGCTTCGCAATCCGCGCCGAACGTGGATTACCGTCACGCGTTTCATCGATTCTGCGTGACAAGAGTCCACGCTCGGCCGGGCGCTAGAGCAATCCCAAGGCGGCCCGCGGCGCCGGTCGCGTGACGACCTTGGGCGTCGGTGGGAGCACCGTCACGTCCACACGCGAATGTTGAGGATCTCCGACGCGTAGTTGCGGACCGTGTCCTCGGCCATCGCGGCCGCATCCTCGAAGCCGGGCCTGCCCCGGCTCTCCATGAAGGAGGTCTTCGGGTCCAGCGAGACCTCGGCGATCATCTCACCGGTCGACGGCACGCACACCGCCCATGTGTACCGGGTGTCGGACTCCCAGTCGTCGGCGGCCTGATCGATGTAGTCGAGGTCGGTCTCGCCGAGGTCGGCCAGCGCATGACGGTCGTCGACGCGGTCGTCACAGCGTAACGCGCGCAGGTACCACTCGCCGGTGTTGATTTCCTCGACTTCCATGGCTTCAGCGTCTCATGGCGTCACGTTGGGGATCGGCGAAGTGTCTGCGGTGTAACGGAATCCGCGCGAGCCGTCAGTCCTTGATCTCGGCGAGTACGGTGCCCTGAGTGACGGCGGCACCCGGCTCGACGGCGAGCCCGGTGATGGTGCCGTTCTTGTGGGCCGTTACGGGGTTCTCCATCTTCATGGCCTCGAGGACGGCGACGAGGTCTCCGGCCGACACCTGCTGGCCCTCTTCGACGGCCACCTTGACGACGGTGCCCTGCATGGGGGCAGTCACCGCGTCGCCCGACGCCGCGGCGCCGGCCTGCGCGCCACGCTTGCGCGGCTTGGGCTTCTTGCGGATGACTCCGGCCGCTGCACTGCCGCCGCCACCGATCGCGAGGTCGCCTGGAAGCGACACCTCGACGCGGCGTCCGCCGATCTCGACGACGACCTTCTGCCGAGGGAGGCTGTCCTCCTCGTCGATGGGCTCGCCTCCGGTGAACGGTTCGACGGTGTTGTCCCACTCGGTCTCGATCCACCGGGTGTGCACGGTGAATCCGTTGTCATCGCCGATGAACGCCGGATCAGACACCACGGCGCGGTGGAACGGGATGACGGTCGCAAGACCCTCGACGTTGAACTCCGCCAATGCCCGGCGCGACCGATCCAAGGCCTCCTCGCGGGTCGCGCCGGTCACGATTAGCTTTGCCAGCATCGAGTCGAACTGACCACCGATCACCGAACCGGTCTCGACGCCGGAGTCCAGGCGCACGCCAGGGCCGGTCGGGGGTTCGAACTTGGTGACGGGGCCCGGTGCGGGCAGGAAGCCACGGCCGGCATCCTCACCGTTGATGCGGAACTCGAAGGAGTGACCGCGTGGGGTCGGGTCCTCGGTGATCTCGAGGGCCTCACCGTTGGCGATCCGGAACTGCTGGCGCACCAGGTCGATTCCCGAGGTCTCCTCAGTGACCGGGTGCTCGACCTGCAGGCGGGTGTTGACCTCGAGGAACGAGATCAGGCCGTCCTGTCCGACGAGGTATTCGACGGTACCCGCGCCGTAGTAACCGGCTTCCTTGCAAATGCGCTTGGCGGACTCGTGGATCTCCTTGCGCTGCGCGTCGGTCAGGAAGGGAGCGGGCGCTTCCTCCACCAGCTTCTGGAAGCGACGCTGCAGTGAGCAGTCGCGGGTGCCTGCGACGACGACGTTGCCGTGCGTATCGGCGATGACCTGGGCCTCGACGTGGCGTGGCTTGTCTAGATAGCGCTCGACGAAGCACTCACCACGGCCGAAGGCCGAGACGGCCTCGCGGGTCGCCGAGTCGAACAGCTCGGGGATCTCCTCGATGGTGCGGGCGACCTTCATGCCACGACCGCCGCCACCGAAGGCGGCCTTGATCGCGATCGGCACCCCGTATTCCATCGCGAAGGCGACGATTTCGTCGGCGTTCTTGACCGGCTCGGGGGTGCCCGGGACCAGCGGCGCGTCGGCCTTCGCGGCGATGTGGCGGGCGGTCACCTTGTCACCCAGGTCGCGGATGGACTGCGGGCTGGGCCCGATCCAGATCAGATTGGCGTCGATGACGGCCTGCGCGAATTCAGCGTTCTCCGAGAGGAACCCGTACCCGGGGTGGATGGCGTTCGCCCCCGACTTTGAGGCGGCGTCGAGTATCTTGGCGAAGTCGAGGTAGGACTCCGCCGACGTCTGACCGCCGAGGGCGAAGGCTTCGTCGGCGAGGCGGACGTGCGGTGCTTCGGCATCGGGATCGGCGTACACCGCCACGCTCGCCAGCCCCGCGTCTTTGGCGGCCCGGATCACCCGGACGGCGATCTCGCCGCGGTTGGCGACGAGCACCTTGGAGATCTTCGAGCTGGCGTGACTTGGCACTGCGCCTCCTGATGGCATGTCTCTAAGAAACCTCTTTAAGAATGTATCGGAGGCAGTTTAAGCGGCCACGCCGAGTACCGCGTCAAGCGGTGTCAGTTACTCGTCGGTAGGTTTTCCTGCCACTCATCAGGTTTCGCGGAGCCGTCGCTTGATCCGGGTCAACATCGCCGACATCCCGCGTAGCCGCAGTGGGCTGATCAACTTCGCCAGGCCGAGCTCTGCATAGAAGTCGTCCGGTACGGCGAGGATCTCGTCGGCCGAATGCTCGTCTAGGCCGGCGGCCAGGATCGCGGCGAATCCCCGCGTCGTCGGCGCTTCGGCGGGCGCGCTGAAGTACAGCCGGACGCGGTCCCGGTCGGAGGCATCGACGTGCAGGAACAACGGTGACTGACACTCCGGCACGGGTTCCATGGCGGCCTCTTCGAGATCGGCCGGCAGCGCAGGCAGCTCGTTGGCGAACTCCAGGAGAAGTTGCAGCTTGTCCTGGCCCTGCATGTCGGCGAAGTCCGACACCACCTCGGCCAGCGCGGCCGTCATCGGGTGGGGTGGTGGGACGGTTGACGTCACGGCGCTTCGCCGGGCTCTTCTCCGATGGCGACGGGAACGCGCACCGCATTGCCCCATTCGGTCCACGAACCGTCGTAGTTGCGCACTCCCTCCTTGCCGAGCAGGTGGGTCAGTACGAACCAGGTGTGACTGGAGCGTTCGCCGATGCGGCAGTATACGACTGTCTTCGGGTCCGTGCCCTCCTGATCCAGGAAGCCGTACAGCTCGTCGAGTTCGGCCCGGCTACGGAACTGCCCGCTGTCCCGCGCGGCCTTGGCCCATGGGATCGACATGGCCGTCGGAATGTGGCCGCCGCGCAGTGCGCCCTCGTCGGGGTAGTCCGGCATATGGGTGCGCTCCCCGGTGTACTCCAAGGGGGATCGGACGTCGATCAGCGGCTGATGTCCGAGGATCGCCAGCACGTCGTCCTTGTAAGCGCGGATCGGGGCATCGTCGCGCTCGACGACCGGGTAGCCCGTCGTCTGCTTCGACGGCACGTCGAGGTTGGTATCCCGGCCGTTGGACACCCACAGGTCACGCCCACCGTCGAGCAGCCTGACGTCGTGATGACCGAACAGGGTGAACACCCAGAGGGCGTAAGCCGCCCACCAATTGCTCTTGTCGCCGTAGATCACGACGGTGTCGTCCCTGCCGATGCCCTTGCGATCCATCAGCGCGGCGAACTGCGCCCCGTTGATGTAGTCGCGAACCTGCGGATCATTGAGGTCGAGGTGCCAGTCGATCTTCACGGCACCGGGAATGTGCCCGGTGTCGTAGAGCAGGACGTCCTCGTCGGACTCCACGATGGCGAGCCCCGGCCGGCCGATGTTGCCGGCCAGCCAGTCGGCGGTGACCAGCCGATCGGGGTGCGCGTAGTCGGCCAGGGAGGGATGCGGGTCTGCGGGCAGAGACACGTGCTAGAGCCTACTTGCTCCCTTGCTCACGCCTAACGGGAGTCAGATCCCCACCGACGTTTGATGCGACCGATACCACGACACCGTGTCCGCGACGCCCTCGGTCAGCGAGATGGTCGGCCACCAACCGCCTGTACGCAGCGGGCTCACATCGAGCAGCTTGCGCGGAGTGCCGTCTGGCTTGGACGTGTCCCAACCGGTCGAACCCGTGAATCCCGTTGCATCCGAAACTATGCCGCGGTGGCCCGCGATGAATGTCGGCGCCGAGCGATCCAGGCTTGCGGGGGTGAAGTCCACGTCGTCGCGAGTTGCCATCGGCATCAATTCCACGACTTGACGCGTGGAGTGTCAATCCAGGGCTTGCCCTGGCACCCGAGCACGGCGATGTCCGCGTCGACCTGGTGATCTTGCGAGTCACGAAAGTCTCACCACGCCTTGGGGATTCGTGATTGAACCGGATGCCGTTGGGGGCGAACATTCCATCCGCCCCGCGGTAGTTGCGCGTGATCCAGTACGAGACCATGGCGGCGCCGTACGGGGAACGTGGGTAGAACGGCGTGTCCTCGTTCTACGGCGGCGGCGTCGCGCCGAACATCTCAGAACTGGACGCCTGATGGAACCGGCAGTCGACGTTGGCGATACGGATCGCCTGCAGGAGGCGGATGGTGCCCGAGCCCGTGGTGTCTACCGAGTGTTCGGGCTCGTCGGAGCTGACCCGCCTCAGCCGGGGGCGTTCGTGCGCCAAAGATCCGCAACGGTGAGGCCGACCCGTTCGAATAGCGCCCGTGTCAATGGCAGCCCGATGCCGATCACCGCCGAAGGATCGCCCGTCACGCCCTCGACGAACCAGCCACCGAGGCCATCAAGAGTGAAGCCACCTGCTACTGCGGTGGGTTCTCCGCTGCGGGCGTAGGCCTGCACGTCGGCTGCCGAAGGATGACCGAAGCGGACGGTGGTCACCGCGTGCTCGGCAGCCTGGGCCTCGATCCGATTGTCGCGCAGGCGCATGACGCAATGGCCGGTGTAGAGATCGCCGGACGTACCCGCCATCGCCCGCCAACCCTCGATCGCGGCGGCTTCGGTCGCCGGTTTGCCCCACAGGCGTCCATCGCGATACAGCATCGAATCGCAGCCGATGACAACGCAATCCGCGCTCAGCCGGGCATCAAGCGTGTACGCCACGGCTTCGGCCTTCGCCGTCGCGAGTGCGGTCGTCACAGTCCCGGGGCCGGCATCATCCGGGAGCGCCGCGACCAAGGCGTCTTCGTCGACGCCGGAGACGATCACCAGCGGGTCGATGCCAGCGCCTCGCAGGACCTTGCGACGTCCAGGGGACGCCGATGCGAGGATCACCCGCGTCATCGATGATTCTCTTCGCTCGCGCAAGCGGCTTATCAACGCCGAACGTGCGTGCGTTCCAACTGAGTCACGCGCTGCCAGCTCACGATCGAGTAACGCAGCTTGTCCACCGGATGGCCCCACAGATTGAGTTCCTGCGGACCCGGCTCCGCGGTACCGCCGCTTCCACCGGCGAGAACGCTCACCAGCGCGGCCAGGTTTTCATCGCTGGGATTGCCCGTGAGAATCCTGATCTCGGGCACCGACGAGTCGATGGGCGCATCGATGGTCATGTCGTGAGGATCAGAGACCTCGGTGATGTCGACGTCTTGTGACACGGGCAGTCCGTTCGTCGGGGGCGGAACTCAGAGAGGGATGTTGCCGTGCTTCTTGGGTGGCAGTTGCACGATCTTGCGCTCCAGCAGGCGCAGCGCGGCCAAGATGTAACCGCGGGTGTGCGACGGCGGGATGACCGCGTCGACATAGCCCCGCTCGGCGGCCACGTAGGGATTGACCAAGGTGTCCTCGTAGTCCTGCTGTAACTCCAAGCGAAGCGCATCAACATCCTGGCCGTCGGCGGCCGCCTCCTTGAGCTGACCGCGGTACACGAAGCCGACGGCACCGGAGGCACCCATCACGGCGATCTGCGCGGTCGGCCAGGCCACATTGACGTCGCAGCCCATGTCCTTGGAGCCCATGACGCAGTACGCGCCACCGTAGGCCTTGCGGGTGATGACGGTGATCTTGGCGACGGTCGCCTCGCCATAGGCATAGAGCAGCTTGGCGCCACGGCGGATGATGCCGTTGTATTCCTGGTCGGTGCCCGGCAGGAAGCCCGGGACGTCCACCAGCATGATGATCGGGATGTTGAAGCAGTCGCAGGTGCGCACGAAACGCGCGGCCTTCTCCGAGGCGTTGATGTCCAGGCAGCCGGCGAACTGGGTGGGCTGGTTGGCGACGATGCCCACGGTGCGACCGTCGACCCGGCCGAATCCGACCACGATGTTGCCGGCGTAACCGGCCTGCACCTCGAGGAACTCGTCATCGTCGAGGATGCGGGTGATCACCTCGTGCATGTCGTACGGCTGGTTCGGCGAGTCGGGAATCAAGGTGTCGAGCTCGAGGTCCTCCTCGGTCAGGTTGTCCTCGATCGCGCCGGGATGCGGCGGCGCCGGGTAGCGCGGCGGCTCGGCGGCGCTGTTGGGCGGCAGGTAGCTCAGGAGATCGCGGACGTAGTCGAAGGCGTCCTGTTCGCCGGAGGCGACGTAGTGCGCCGTGCCCGACTTGGCCATGTGGGTGTGCGCGCCACCCAGTTCCTCCATGGTGACTTCCTCGCCGGTGACCGTCTTGATGACGTCCGGTCCGGTGATGAACATCTGGCTGGTCTGGTCGACCATGATCACGAAGTCGGTGAGTGCGGGGGAGTAGACGTGCCCGCCCGCCGCGGCGCCCATGATCAGGGAGATCTGCGGGATGACCCCCGAGGCCAGGATGTTGTTGCGGAAGATTTTGCTGTATAGGCCAAGTGAGACCACGCCCTCCTGAATGCGCGCGCCCGCCCCGTCGTTGATGCCGATCAGGGGACGGCCGGTCTTGAGGGCCAGCTCCTGCACCTTGACGATCTTCTCGCCGTAGACCTCGCCCAGGCTCCCGCCGAAGACGGTGGCGTCCTGGCTGAAGATGCAGACGTCGCGCCCGTCGATGGTGCCGTAACCCGTCACCACTCCGTCGCCGACCGGGCGGTTGGCGTCCAGCCCGAAGTTCTTGCTGCGGTGCTTGGCCAGCGCGTCAAGCTCGACGAATGACCCTTCGTCCATCAGGGCGAAGATGCGCTCGCGCGCCGTCAGCTTGCCCTTGGCGTGAACCTTCTCGACGGCGGCCTCACCGACCGGGTGCAGCGTCTCGTCCGTTCGCTTGCGGAGATCGGCGAGCTTGCCCGCGGTGGTGTGGATGTCGATCTTGGGCCCGGCTGCGGTCTTGTCGGGTTCGGTGACGCTCGTCATGGGTGTCGATGCTATCGGCAGTGGTTGCAGATGACTGATCGCCCCCAAAACAGTCCACGGCGTGCCGCGGACTGACAGCACCCTTCGTGCGTCTGCCCATTCGCGAGAATGTTGCTGGGCAAAATAGCCAAGCTTCGCCGAGGTGTCCGACATGTCATGAGAACCCTGATCTAGCAGAATCGATCGTGCAGACGGTTCGACGATCACGGCAAGGAATACACGGTTGAACGCATGCGCACGAGTCGACTAGTGATTGGCTAAACGAGTTTGCCCACAGTAAGTCTTCCCAGAAGTACTGCATGTACGGGTGCGCCAGCAGGCGACTTGCCCGCAGCGCATATGATGCGAATCTCAGTAGTCGAAGTACGGCCGTCGAAAGGGCTGGCCAACTGGGCGGGACCATCGTCATCCGCGTCGAACTGGAGGGCGCACACAATCCATGCGACGATCTGGACCCGAGCCGCAGGATCACTGACTGATTCGAGGGGAAGCCGTCCAAAATGGCTGCTGGAGGTGCCCGGGACCCTCTCGACGAGGCGGCGTTGCGCGCAGGCATACCCGGTGCGTCGGGTTGGCGCCGGTTGACTGTCGTGCCCGAAACCGGTTCGACCAATGCGGATCTGATTGCACGGGCGTCGGCAGGCGAGGACATCTCGGGGGTCGTGCTCATCGCGGAGAACCAGACCGCAGGTCGCGGGCGCAACGGCCGCAGTTGGTCAGCAGTGCCTCGCGCGCAGATCACCATGTCGGTCGGTGTGGCGATGGACGGCCTACCCGCAGCCGCGTGGGGTTGGGTGCCTTTGGTGACCGGTATAGCAGTCGTCGACGCGGTCGCCGAGGCCACCGGGATCCGGGCGGGTCTCAAGTGGCCCAACGACGTCCTCGCGGCCCTCGACGGTCGCAAACTCGCGGGAATCCTCGCCGAGGTCGCGACGCCGGTGATCG
The DNA here is from genome assembly GCA_038244615.1 of Mycobacteriales bacterium. Classification (GTDB taxonomy): domain Bacteria; phylum Actinomycetota; class Actinomycetes; order Mycobacteriales; family Mycobacteriaceae; genus Mycobacterium. The sequence continues at coordinate 14,586 of JBBRTH010000020.1, forward strand.
TCGTCGGCATCGGACTCAACGTCTCGCTGCGCGCCGACGAACTGCCACAGCCGACGGCCACCTCACTCTCGGTTCTCGGTGTCGACGACCCCGACCGCGAGGCACTGATCGTCGCCTTACTGGGGGGGCTGTGGCGGCGCGTCGACGCGCTCAAGGCGGCCGGCGGGGCGGACGCCGCCCTGGCCGCGGACTACGTCGCCAAGAGCCTCACGATCGCCTCGCGCGTACGCGCCACGCTGCCCGGTGACCGCCAGGTGGTGGGCGACGCAGTTGACATCGACGACCAGGGTCGCCTGCGCATCGACACCGGCAGCGAGGTCGTCGTCGTGTCCGCGGGAGACATCGTGCATCTTCGCCCCGGGTAGCCGATGACGGCTGGGTACTCTGGGTAGAGTCGCATCCGTGGGATATCCGGACAACGTGCTGGCCGCCGACGAGCGTGTCGTTCTGCATCGTCATCCGCACTGGAAGCGACTGATCGGACCCGTGTTCGTGCTCCTGCTCGCGACCGCCGTGGCGGGTTTCGGGCTGGGCGTGGTCAATCACACGACCTGGGATCAGATGGCCAAGAACATCGTGATGATCGTCATCGGGGTGATCTGGCTCGTTCTCCTGGGGTGGCTTACCTTGTGGCCGGCGTTGAATTGGCGCTCAACGCATTTCGTGATCACGGATCGACGGGTGATGTTTCGCCACGGGGTCATGACGCGCTCCGGCATCGATATTCCGCTGGCGCGGATCAACAGCGTGGAATTTCGTCACGGCCTTCTCGATCGCATGCTGCGCACCGGAACACTGATCATCGAGTCGGCGTCGCAAGATCCCCTGGAGTTCCACGACATTCCCCGCGTCGAGCAGGTTCACTCACTGCTGTATCACGAAGTCTTCGACACTCTCGGTTCGGAGGAGTCGCCCAGCTGAGCTGCGCGGCGCGCGCGGCGCCCGCGGAGTGCCGTAACGGTGCCCTTCGCGCGGTCTTCCTCGGCGCTGTCCTCGAGCGCTTCAGCGATGCCACCGGCCGTGATCGACGCCTCGACGGCCTTGTCCGGGTTGCGGCCGAACTCCTCGGGGAAGACCCAGCGGCGGAACGCCCAGAAGCGGAACGCCATCTGCAAGAGGTTGCCGATCACGTACGCCGAGATGAAGTCGGCGATGTTCTCCATCGTCAGGCTGACCATTGGGACGCGTAGCTCGAGCATGTAGCTCGAGACCCAGAGGGGACCCATGCTGAGCATGACACCGACGCCGCTGACGCCGAAGAACAGCAGCGCTTCGTGGTGGCGTTCGCGGCCTCCACGGTCGCGGAAGCTCCATTCCCGATTGAGGATGTAGGACGCGATCACGGCGACGATGCCGGAGATGATCTTGGCCGTGACCGGCTTGGGCTCGAGGATCGTCAGCTTGAGCGTGTAGAAGATCGCGGAGTCGATGATGAACGTCGTGCCACCGACGATGGCGAACTTGATGAGCTCGTGATGCCGCTCGGCGAAGGGCTGAACCATGCGCGGAAGGCGCGCGATGGTGGCACCGGTGAAAGACACAAGCGAGCAGTCTACGGAAATCAGGCTCCTGACGGTTAGCCGTGCAGGTCGCGACCGGTCCGGCCAAGGATCGGGGCCATGACACCATAGGCACCGTGAATGCACCTCCAGTCGTAGCCATGATCGGCGGCGGACAGTTGGCCAGGATGACCCACCAGGCCGCGGTCGCACTGGGCCAGACCCTGCGCGTGCTGGCCGCCTCACCGGACGATCCCGCCGCCCAGGTGACCCCCGACGTGGTCATCGGCTCGCACACCGACGCCGACGCGCTGGCCCGCGCCGCCGCGGGTGCCTCGGCCTTGACGTTCGACCACGAGCACGTCCCCACCGACCTGTTGCAGGCGCTGGTCGATCAGGGCGTGAACGTCGCACCGCCGCCGCAGGCGCTGGTCCACGCCCAGGACAAGCTGGTGATGCGCCGTCGGCTCGAGGAGCTCGGAGCGCCCATTCCCCGATTTGCGGAGGTCACCCAACCATCCGACGTCGACGACTTCGCGGTGCGGATCGGCGGGCCGATCGTCGTCAAGGCCGCTCGGGGTGGTTACGACGGACGTGGTGTCACCCTGGCGAAGGACCTCGCCGAGGCGCGCGCGGTGGCCGAGCGCTACCTCGCCGACGGCATTGCGGTCCTGCTCGAGGAGCGGGTCGACATGCGGCGCGAGCTGTCGGCGTTGGTCGCGCGGTCACCGTTCGGGCAGGGTGCGGCGTGGCCCGTCGTGCAGACTGTGCAGCGGGACGGCATCTGCGCGGAGGTCATCGCACCGGCGCCCGATCTCGATCCCGAACTGGGCGCCGCGGCGGAGCAACTCGGCTTGCGGCTGGCCGGCGAACTGGGAGTCGTCGGCGTGCTCGCGGTGGAGTTGTTCGAGACGGTCGACGGCAAGCTGCTGGTCAACGAGCTGGCGATGCGCCCGCACAACTCCGGGCACTGGACCATGAACGGCGCCGTCACCAGTCAGTTCGAGCAGCATCTGCGGGCGGTCCTGGACTATCCGCTCGGGGCCACCGGGCCGATCGCGCCGGTGACGGTGATGGCCAACGTGCTCGGCGCACCGCAGGCGCCACCGATGAGCATGGACGAACGGCTGCATCACCTCTTCGCGCGCGTGCCCGAGGCGAGCGTGCATCTCTACGGCAAGGCCGAACGCCCCGGCCGCAAGATCGGCCACGTCAACGTGCTCGGTGCAGCGTCTGGCTCACTGGACGACGCCGACTACGTCACGGAGGTCCGGGAACGGGCGGTTCGCGCGGCGCACTGGTTGTCACATGGCGAATGGACGGACGGGTGGAATGAACATGGCAGCTGACGTCAAGCCACGGGTCGGCGTCATCATGGGCAGCGACAGCGACTGGTCGGTGATGGAGGACGCAGCGACGACCCTCGCGGAATTTGACGTGGCCTTCGAGGTCGGCGTGGTGTCGGCGCACCGCACGCCGGGCCGCATGCTCGACTACGCGCGAAGCGCAGCGGGCAGGGGCATCCAGGTCGTCATCGCGGGCGCGGGTGGAGCGGCCCATCTCCCGGGCATGGTCGCTGCGGCCACACCCCTTCCGGTGATCGGCGTCCCGGTGCCGCTGGCGCGGCTGGACGGGCTGGACTCCTTGCTGTCGATCGTGCAGATGCCCGCCGGGGTGCCGGTGGCGACGGTGTCGATCGGGGGCGCCCGCAATGCCGGCCTGCTGGCGGTGCGCATCCTCGGGGCCTCGGACCCGGGGCTTCGGCAGCGCATGGAGGCCTTCCAGACGAGCCTGGAAGACATGGTGCTGCAAAAGGATGCGGCACTCCGAGATCGACTGATGGGTAAGTAGAGCCATCGAAGGAGCAAGGTGTTCTTCAGCCCGCCGGACGTCTGCGAGTTCTACCGCACGGCAATCGAATCGGACTTCGCCGGCGGCCTGCGCATCCCGTCGAACTGGACGGCGCTTCGCGCGTCATCCCGTCGTCTACCTGGCACCGGTGCCAGGGCAAGGGTAAGCAGGGCCGACAGCGGGCGCCGTGACCCCCGCGGGTAAAGTTACCCGCAAGTAGCGAGGAGTGGCTCATGTCCATTGGTAACCCGTCTTTCGAGGTATTCCAGCTGTCCGACGAGCACGTCGAGATGCGCAAGGTCCTACGTGACCTGTGCGACAAGGAGATCGCACCGTACGCGTCCGACGTTGACGAGAAGGCCCGCTACACCGATGAAGCGCTGTTAGCGCTCAATTCGTCGGGCTTCTCGGCGATCCACATTCCTGAGGAATACGGCGGTCAGGGTGGTGACTCCTTGGCGGCGTGCATCGTGATCGAAGAGGTCGCCCGCGTGTGCGCCTCGTCGTCGCTGATCCCGATCTGCAACAAGCTCGGCACCATGGGCATGTTGTTGAAGGGCTCGGAGGAACTCAAGAAGCAGGTGCTGCCCTCGATTGGGGCGGGAGAGGCGACCGCGTCCTACGCGCTGTCCGAACGCGAGGCCGGCAGTGACGCCGCGGCGATGCGCACCCGTGCCAAGGCCGACGGCGACGACTGGGTGCTCAACGGATCGAAGTGCTGGATCTCCAACGGCGGCAAGTCGACCTGGTACACGGTGATGGCTGTGACCGACCCCGACAAGGGGGCCAACGGTATCTCCGCATTCGTCGTGCACGCCGACGACCCCGGCTTCACCGTCGGCGCCAAGGAACGCAAGATGGGCATCAAGGGGTCTCCGACCACCGACCTGTACTTCGAGGACTGCCGGATTCCCGGCGATCGCATGATTGGGGAGCCGGGGACCGGTTTCAAGACCGCCTTGGCGACGCTGGACCACACCCGTCCGACCATTGGCGCCCAGGCCGTCGGTATCGCGCAGGGCGCGCTGGAGGCGTCGATTGCCTACACCAAGGACCGTAAGCAGTTCAAGAAGTCGATCAGCGACTTCCAGGCCGTGCAGTTCATGTTGGCCGACATGGCGATGAAGATCGAGGCGTCGCGGTTGATGGTGTACTCGGCGGCGGCGCGGGCCGAACGCGGGGAGCCGAACCTCGGTTTCATCTCCGCGGCCGCCAAGTGCTTCGCCTCGGATGTGGCGATGCAGGTGACCACCGATGCCGTGCAGTTGTTCGGCGGGTACGGCTACACCGTGGACTTCCCCGTCGAACGTTTCATGCGAGATGCCAAGATCACCCAGATCTACGAGGGCACCAACCAGATCCAGCGTGTCGTGATGTCCCGCGCGCTGCTGAAGTAGGAGCGAGAAGGCTAGTTCAGCTCCGCGGTGACCTTCTCGGCCCCTCGCCGTCGAGCCTGCGCCTCGGGATCGGGATGCGCCACCTGGACCAGCGACCCACCTGCGACGAGCACCGCGACAACGTGGTCGATCATCTCGTCGGCCGTGTCCCAGGCCGCCGACGACAGCACTCGGCTGGCGGCGGCCAGGCCGCGCGCGGTGGCCGAGATCGTTGCGGCGGAGAGGATCTCGGCCGTCGACTGCCCGTTCAACGCTGGCCCGGGGTTGCGCTCGGGCGCAATCTGGTCGCCGTGCACCCGTACCGAGGTGGCGTAGTCCGTGGTGCCGAACGGGAGGCCGGCGGCCGGCCTGCCGAAGGCGTGGAGAGATAGCACCACGACTTCGCCCGTCGGCCCGACGGCCGCGTCGGCGTCGTCGAGGCGATCCACGGTGCAGCAGGCGATGTCGCAGCCGTCCTGCCCCAGAACGACTTCCGCGCCGACGTACCAGACGCCGAGTATCACGCCCAACGTCTGCCAGTGTGCGGGCAGAAGGATGGCGACACGGCTGCCGGGTCCCGCGCCGAGCTCGTCGCGCAGCAGGTTGCCGGTCTTTGCCGCCCAGTTGGCGAGTGTCACCGTCGACAGTTCGATGCGTTCGCCGGTCGCGTCGTCGTAGTAGGTGATGCATGGCGCCGAGGGGAGGGCGAGCAGCGGATCCATCACTGCCGAGCCGAGATTAGTCAGCTCACGCACTCCGGGCCGTCCGCGCCTGCCGTGATGATGGGCGGCACGGGGAGCGGTGCATCGGTGGATTCGACGGCCGCCGTGTCCACCGTGTCGCCCGACGCGATGGTCGCGTCGCCCGTGGAGACGTCGGTACCGAGCCCCGACCCCGGACCGGTGTAGTCGCCCGCGAGCAGGACCTGGACCGAACCGGGTGCCATCGACGGGTCCTCTACGATGGGCAGGTTGCCCAACTTTTTCGAGACCGCCTGCGCCCCAAGGTCATCGGCCTTCACGGCGCGGATCTGACTGCTGGCTACGCGATCGGCGTCGTTGTTGCCCACGTTGCCCGCGACGAACCCCTCGCCGGTGAGCACTTCCGACACCGAGGCGGCGAGCCCGTTGACGTCGGTGTCGTTCATGACGTCAACGGTGGTCTTGCCCGGCGAGTAGGCAAGCTGTTCGGTCTTGCCCGCGTCCTGATCTTGCAGTAGGCCCGAGACGAAGTCCTGCACCTGGGTGGGATCGATCCGCACGACGCTCTGCATGCCGTCGTCGCTCCACCCATCCTCCTCCAGAACCGGAATGGTGGCGAAGGCGACGTTGCCGCCCGCCAGCTTCTGCATTTGCTGGACGAAGTCCATGATGTCCCAGCTGTCGGACAGCACGACGGAGCGCTGCACGGCGTCCTGCAGCCGGTTGAGCGTGGCCGGGCTCGATAGCGTCTTGCCCGAGATCACCTGATGCGCGAGGGCGGCCATGACCGCCTGCTGCCGGGTCACCCGGTCGAGATCGCCCCGCGGAAGGTCGTGGCGCTGCCGTACGAAGCTCAACGCCTGCGGGCCGTCCAGCTTTTGCGGCCCGGCGGGAAAGTCCGCGCCGGAGAGCGGCTCGTAGACGGCGTCCTTGAGGCAGACGTCGACGCCGCCCAGTGCATCGGTGATCAAGGCGAAGCCGAGCAGCCCGATCTCGGCGTAGTGGTCGACGGTGACACCGGTCAGGTTGGCGACGGTCTTGATCAACGCCTCCCGGCCCGCCTCGTTGGCCTTCGGCTCGGCCACCGCGGGGTCCTCGCCCTTTTGCTCGACGAGCTCCTTCATCTTCTCCAGCTTGACCTGACCGAACACACCGTTGATCTTGGTCTTGCCGAGGTCGCCGGGTGCCTCGACGAAGGAGTCCCGCGGAATCGAGATCGCGGTGGCCGACCGGCCGTTGTTCGGGATGCGCACGAGGATGATGGTGTCAGTGTTGGTCGAGACGTCGTCGCCGGCGCGCAGCGTCGCCAGCTCGTCAGCCGACAGGGGGTTGCCGTGCGCATCGGTCCTGCTGTCCATGCCGACCAGCAGAATGTCGATCGCGCCGTCTTCGCCACCGCCGCCGAGCGCGGCAGCCGAGACGTGATTTATCCCGTTCTCGAAGGAACGGATCTTGCCCCACGCGACACCGGTGCCGATGACGATCACCGCTGCTGCGACTACGGCAACGATGCGGCTGAGTCGACCTGGCATCAGTCCAGGCTACTGGCGATTCGCCCGAAGTCCGGGTAGCGACGGTCGGCGTGCCAGACTCGTCGGCATGTCTGAACGATTGGTGATCACCGGTGCCGGGGGACTCGTGGGGCGAAGGTTGGCCGCCGAGGCGAGACGCCGCGGACATCAGGTGCTGGCATTGACGTCGGCAGATTGCGACGTCACCGACCCCACCGCGCCGGAGCGGCACTTCGCGCCTGGTGACGTGGTGATCAACTGTGCGGCCTACACCAAGGTGGATCAGGCCGAGGGCGACGAGGCGGGCGCCCGCGCCGTCAACGCTGGGGGAGCCGAGAACGTGGCGTCTGCCTGTGCTCGGGCCGGCACCGAGCTCATCCACGTCTCGACCGATTACGTGTTCAGCGGAGACTTCGGCGGCGGCCAACCGCGACCGTACGAAATCGACGACGACACCGATCCGGTAAATGTCTACGGACGCACCAAGCTCGATGGCGAGTTCGAGGTGCTCTCCGCGATGCCCAACGCCCACATCGTGCGCACCGCCTGGATCTTCTCGGGAGGCGGTCACAACGGCGCTGGCGGTGACTTCGTCGCGACGATGCGGAGGCTGGCGGCGGGAGACGGCGTCGTGGACGTCGTCGCCGACCAGATCGGTTCACCGACCTACGTCGGCGACCTCGTCGACGCGCTACTCCAAGTAGCGGGGGGATCGATCGAGGAATCCGTGCTGCATGCTGCGAACCAGGGCGAGACCAGCCGTTTCGATCAGGCCCGTGCGGTGTTCGAGCTCGTCGGGGCCGATCCTGAGCGGGTCCGGCCCGTCGCCACGGATCACCATCCGCGCCCTGCTCCACGGCCCCCGTACTCCGCGCTGGCCTCCCGGCGATCCGAAGAGGCCGGGCTCACCCCGTTGCGGTCGTGGCGGGACGCGCTCGCCGCGGCGCTCTCCTGGTCCTCTTCCGACGGCCCGTTACCCTCTATGCCGTGACCCCGGAACTGATCGTGGTGACGGTGACCTACTCACCGGGTCCCCACCTCGACCGGTTCCTCGCCTCATTGAGTCACGCCACGGAGCGGTCGGTGACGGTCGTGATGGCCGACAACGGCTCCACCGACGGTGTTCCCGAAGAAGCGCTCGAACGCCATCCGAACGCCCGGCTGCTGCACACCGGCGCCAACCTGGGTTACGGATCCGCAGTCAACCGGGCGGTGCGGAAGTACCTGACCGCGGCCGACGGGGACGGCCCGGTCGGCGATCCGGAGTTCTTCGTCGTGGCCAACCCCGACGTCGTCTGGGGTCCCGGCAGCATCGACGTACTCATCGAGGCGGCCGGGCGATGGCCGAGCGCCGGGTCGCTCGGACCGCTGATCCGCGATCCCGACGGCTCGGTCTACCCGTCGGCCCGCCATCAACCGAGCCTCATCCGTGGCGGCATGCACGCCGTCGTCGGTCCGGCATGGAGGTCGAATCCGTGGACGGCCGCGTACCGGCAGGAGCGGTTGGAGCCCAGCGAACGTCCCGTCGGCTGGCTTTCGGGCGCGTGCCTGTTGCTGCGCAGGAAGGCGTTCGACGCGATCGCGGGTTTCGACGAGCGGTACTTCATGTACATGGAGGACGTTGACCTTGGAGATCGTCTAGTCCGCGCGGGATGGCAGAACGTCTACGTGCCGTCGGCGGAAGTGCTTCACGACAAGGGGCACTCGACCGGCCGTGACCCGGCCCGCAACTTGGCGGCCCACCACACCAGCACCTACACTTTCCTGGCCGACCGACATCCTCGCTGGTGGCAGGCTCCACTGCGGTGGACCATCAGGTGGGCTCTCGCGGCCCGAGCGGGGTTGGTGGTGGGCAACTCTCGGCGGAGGATTGCGAAGAGCGGAAGGCAGGGCTGACGATGAGTGGTTCGGTCAATCCGGCTGAAGTCAACGCCGTCGTGCTCGTCGGCGGTCAGGGCACGCGCCTGCGTCCGCTGACGCTGTCCGCGCCCAAGCCGATGCTGCCCACGGCGGGGCTTCCGTTTCTGACTCATTTGCTGTCACGGATAGCGGCAGCGGGCATCCAGCACGTCGTGCTGGGGACGTCGTACAAGGCCGAGGTGTTCGAGGCCGAGTTCGGCGACGGGTCGAAGCTCGGGCTGCAGATCGACTACGTGGTCGAGGACGAGCCACGGGGCACCGGCGGTGGCATCGCGAATGTGGCGTCGAAGCTGCGGTACGACACCGCGCTGGTGTTCAACGGTGACGTGCTATCCGGCGCCGATCTCGGCGCTCTTCTGCAAAGCCATCACGACCGCGATGCGGACGTAACGCTGCACCTGGTCCGCGTCAGCGATCCGCGCGCATTCGGTTGTGTGCCAACCGATTCCGATGGTCGCGTTACGGCGTTCCTCGAGAAGACGCAGGATCCGCCGACCGATCAGATCAATGCCGGGTGCTACGTCTTCAAGCGCGCGGTCATCGATCGGATCCCCACCGGGCGGGCGGTGTCCGTCGAGCGCGAGGTGTTCCCGGCGCTGCTCTCCGACGGGCTCAAGGTGTGCGGCTACGTGGACGCCACCTACTGGCGGGACATGGGCACGCCGGACGACTTCGTGCGCGGCTCGGCGGACCTGGTGCGCGGCATCGCGCCATCGCCCGCGCTGAATGGGCACCAGGGCGAGAATCTGGTCCACGACGGCGCCGCCGTCGGCCCCGGCGCTCTGCTGATCGGCGGAACGGTCGTCGGGCGTGGTGCGGAGATCGGGCCCGGCGCACGACTGGACGGCGCGGTGATCTTCGACGGTGCACGCATCGAGGCCGGGTCGGTGATTGAACGTTCGATCATCGGGTTCGGCGCCCGCATCGGTCCGCGCGCCCTGATCCGCGACGGTGTCATCGGCGACGGTGCCAACATCGGGGCGCGGTGCGAGCTGCTCCGCGGTGCGCGGGTCTGGCCCGGGGTGCACATTCCCGACGGCGGAATCCGTTACTCGACGGACGTCTGAGCGGCTCGCGCCAACTGCTGCAGCCCAAAGTCGGACCCCGGGGGCAGGTCGTCCAGGGGCCACCAGCGAAGGTCCAGCGATTCGTCGCTGATGGCGATCTGGGCGTCCTCCGGGGCGTGGGCGACGAACTGGACGTCGAGGTGGTGGGTCTTTACGCCCGACGAGCACGTGAGCGCGTGTACGTGCAGGGCAGCGGGCATGTCGTCGATGGTCAACCCGCCGATGCCGGATTCCTCCTCGGCCTCGCGCAAGGCCGCGGAGACGATGTCGGCGTCGGATTCCTCGCAGTGACCGCCGAGTTGCACCCAGCGACCGAGTCGCCGGTGCAGCGTCAGCACCGTGCGGCTGCCGGTGTGATCGAGCACCAGTGTCGACGCCGTGACGTGACCGGGGACGCACGCACGTTGGCACGCATCGGGGCGGGCGAGTACGAAGGCGAGCACCGCGTGGCGCAACGAATCCTGCGCCGGATCGACTGGCCGCCAGCGGCGCAGCGTGTCGACCACCGACTCGTGGAGGCTCATCGGAGTATCAGCAGACCGGCGGTCGGCACCGGGTCGCGCGGCTGCGGCAGCTCCTCCGGGTAACCGATGGCGATGGCGCCCAACGGTTCCCAGTCCTCAGGGAGCTCCAGCTCTCGTCGCGCCAGATCGGCCGCGAAGATGGTCGACCCGATCCAGCAGCTCCCCACGCCACGGACCGCCAACGCCACCAAGAGGGCCTGCACCGCAGCGCCGGCTGCGACGGTGAACATGGTGTTCTCTGCGGCCGTCCTTGCCGCGTCGGGGTAGGCGTGCGCCCCGTCGGGCACCATGAACGGGATCATCAGCTCCGGTGCGTCGTAGAGGATCTGGCCACGGTTGACGCGCCGGTCGACGGTCTCCGCGGCCCGGCCGTCGCCCAGCAGGTCGGCGCGCCACTTGTCCTTCATCCCGTCGAGCAGGCGTAGGCGCACCTCGTGGTCGCGAATCCACACGAATCGCACCGGCCGCGTGTGATGCGGCGCCGGTGCGGTGAGTGCCTCAGCGACGGCAGCCTCGACGTCTTCTGCGTCGACCGCTTGCTGGCCGAACCGGCGAAGGGAGCGGCGCAACAGCTGAGCCTGCAGCCGTCCCATCTGGATGGCTTCTGCTGTGCCGAGCCAGAACAGGTCGTCCTCGCCTGCTCTGACGAGAGTTCGGCCGTTGGAACCGTCGTCGTGCAGTGCCAGACCGCGCACGACCGCCACCGGGATTCCGGTCAGCTTTCCCTTCACCAGGTCTGCGGCCGCGGCGATCTCGTCGGCGACGGCCACCTCGGTGACCACCAACTCGTTGCCGTGGGCGTCGTGGGCGCCGCCGTAGCCGTGCAGCACGGCGAGTCCCGCTGCGCCGATGGCGGCGTCGGTCTGGCCGTTGCGCCAGGCTCGTCCCATCGTGTCGGTGACGACGATGCCGACGTCGACGCCGAGCAGGTCCCGGAGTCGGCTGCGGAGGGTTGCCGCACTGCCGTCGGGATCGACTGGTAGCAGTGCCAACTCGGCCGAATCGACGTTGGATCCGTCGACGCCTGCCGCGGCCTGAATCAGGCCGATCGCGTTCTCGGTGATCAGGGTCCTGCCCTTGCGGGCCAGGACTCGAACGGCCTCGGCGTCGACGAGCCTGCGTCGCAGCGCATCCCGCTGCTCGGGGTCCGACGGCGCCGTCACGATTCGGCCCTCGCTCTTCGAGAGCACCTTGCTCGTCACCACGACGACGTCGTCGTCGCGCAACCACGGGGCGGCTGCGGCGATCGCGGCCGCCACGTCGTCGCCGGGCCGGAATTCGGGCAACCCGGGCACGGGCAGGATCTCGACGGCGGCTGCGGCGCCGTGATCGGGGATCGTCACGTGCCAGCCCCGATTCCCGCGAGTTCGACTCCGTTGCGCACCATCTCGGCTGTGGCCTTCGGGTCGGTCATCAAGAGCGGGATGGCGCGGACGTCGATGCCGTCGACGGCGGCGGTGTCACCCTCGTCGACGAGCCAGCCGTCGAGCAGGCCGGTGCCCGCGCGCGCACCGAAGTGTGCGCCCACGGCCTGCGACGAGGTCTCGACCCCGATGACGGAGAGGCACTCGTCGGCCATCCCGCGCAGCGCCCGTCCCGCGACGATTGGGGAGTAGCCGATCACCGGGGCGCCCGTCGACCGAAGTGCCCCGCGGATTCCCGGCACGGCCAGGATCGCACCGATGCTGACGACCGGGTTGGACGGGGCGATGAAGACGACGTCGGCTTCGGCGATCGCCTCGAGCGCGCCCGGTGTCGCGGTGGCCTTATCGGCGCCGACGAAGGCGAAGTCATGCGTGGGGATCTTGGCGCGGTAGCGTACCCACCACTCCTGAAAGTGGATTGCCCGACGGGTGCCTTCATCGGCGCCCGGTTCGGGATCGGTGACGACGACGTGAGTTTCGCTCCGGTCATCGGTAACGGGCAGAAGGCGGGCCCCAGGCTGCCAACGCCCGCAGAGTGCCTCGGTCACCTGCGACAGTGGATAGCCCGCCCTGAGCATCTGACTGCGCACCAGATGGGTGGCAAGGTCGCGGTCGCCCAGTCCGAACCAGTCGGGTTGCACGCCGTAGGCGGCGAGTTCCTCCTTGGCATGCCAGGTTTCATTCGCGTGGCCCCAGCCCCGGTCGGGATCTATACCTCCACCCAAGGTGTACATGCACGTGTCGAGGTCCGGGCAAATGCGGACTCCGTGCATCCAGGCATCGTCACCGACGTTGACGACCGCGGTGATCTCGTGGTCACCCGCCGGCCCAGTTGCGGTGTCCGCGAATTGGCCGAGGCCCAGGTACTGCTGCACGCCGAGAAGGAAGCGCGCGCCGCCAACGCCGCCCACCAGAACAGTGACTTTCACATCGATCGACACTAGGCGCATCCGTGCGGCCGTGGTCCACGGCGGGGGCCGAATTGGTCACTTTCGCGACACGCCGAGTTACCGACGCGCCGACATTAGGTCACGGGATGGTATGAAAACGCGCTCTAGCGCTTGACCCCCGCAGCTAACGCGTGTCTAATCACATCAGTGTCATTTCCCGGTTCGCTTCCGGTTCCAGTGTCGCAGACCGAGATTCGATCACTTGTTCGAATTGAAGTGGCCACACGGGCTTGCGGTGGGGTTGACAACAGGAACTTCTAAACCAGGTGAGGAGGCGGAAGATGTCTTATGAGCACGTAGATTTCGATCGTGTCATCCGATTCGACAGTCGGATGCTCGGCTCAGTAGGCAACGAACCGCATACCAGTACCGGGCCGTCGCAGGGTGGGGTGATAGGCCGTCCCCAGTTGAGTGTGGTGCCCGACCACTCCAACTTCTACGACGAGCCGGAGATCGACGATGAGCAGTGGCAGGAACGCGCCTTGTGCGCGCAGACGGACCCCGAGGCGTTCTTCCCCGAGAAGGGTGGCTCGACCCGCGAGGCGAAGCGCATCTGCCTCGGCTGTGAGGTGAAGGACAGGTGCCTCGACTACGCCCTGGCCAATGACGAACGCTTCGGCATCTGGGGCGGGCTGTCCGAGCGCGAACGACGTCGCCTCAAGCGCGGCATCATCTGAGCTTCTCCGCTTGTAAGCTGACCCGATCCAGGTCAGTCGTCGTCGATCGTCGGGTCGATGACGGAGGGTTCGACGCCCAGATACGTGGCCACCTGCGCCACCAGTACGTCATGGAGCAAGTCCGACAGGTCGAGGGTGTCCTTGGCCCGTCGCTCGATCGGCTTGCGAAACAACACGATTCGCGCCCGAGTGGCATTTCCTCTGACATCGACACCCGCAAGTATCAGCGTGGCCAGGGCAATCGGCCCATCGGCGATCACTTCGGGTGGCCACTGGATGTTCTCCGGATCCTTGGGTGCGATCCGCGGAATCTCGTCGACCGCGACGTCCAGACCCGACACCCGGTCCTGCCACTGCCGCTCGATGGGCTCGTAGGCCTCGAGGACGGCCATGTCGAATCGCTCTGCTCGGCTGCGCCAGCCTGGAACCGTGGGAGGCAGCAGCGGACCGCGCATCTCCCGGCGTCCGCGGTGCGCTCGTCCCGGCTGCCGCTCGACCATTCGGCGATCGTAACGGTTGGAGATCGGCGGGTTGCGTGCTGCGCGTGTCGTCGACTCGGGGCGTTCTCGCGCGATAGCCTCGTGTCCGTGAACGTTCCCCGTCGCTGCTGCAGGCCCGGGTGCCCGCACTACGGCGTGGCGACGCTCACCTTCGTCTACAAGGACTCGACCGCCGTCGTCGGTCCGCTCGCCACCGCCTCCGAGCCACACTCCTGGGACCTGTGCGTGATTCACGCCGGACGGATCACCGCACCGCGGGGATGGGAACTGGTCAGGCACGCGGGACCGCTGCCCTCGCATTCCGAGGACGACGACCTGGTCGCACTCGCCGACGCGGTGCGCGAGGGTCGCGACGCTGCGGTAGGAGCAGCGCCCGCCGCTTTCTCCGACCCCGTCACTGGGGCGCACGGCGGCGCGCTGATGGCGCCGCCGGTGCGGCGGCCGGAGCAGAACGGGCGCAAGCGCGGGCACTTGCGTGTGTTGCCGAACCCTTCAGACTGACACGAGCCTGATCCCCCGTAGATTCAATCGAGCCGGTACCCACCTGCCTGACCCTCCGGCAGGACAGAAGCCCAGCCGATAGGCTGGCCCCAAGAGTCCCCTTCGCGAGGAGATCTATGTCTCGGCCCGCTGCGGCTGTCAACCGCGTCATCAAGGCGTATGACGTTCGTGGACTGGTCGGCGAAGAAATCGACGAACAGTTCGTCGCGGACGTCGGCGGCGCGTTCGCCAGGTTGGTCCGCGACGAGGGTGACTCCGGCGCTGCCGTCGGGCAGAAGCGAAGCGACGCGGGGAAGGTAACCCGTGTCGCGATCGGCTACGACATGCGGTCCAGTTCGACATCGCTTGCCGCGGCGTTCGCTGAAGGGGTCGTCGCACAGGGTGTGAACGTCACCAGGATCGGCCTGGCGTCGACGGATCAGCTGTACTTCGCGTCCGGTCTGCTCGACTGCCCTGGAGCCATGTTCACCGCCAGCCACAACCCGGCGACGTACAACGGCATCAAACTCTGCCGCGCTGGAGCAAAGCCCGTCGGCAAGGACACCGGACTTACCACCATCAGCGACGAGGTCATCAACGGCGTGCCGGTCTACGATGGCGCACCCGGGACCATCGAGGACCGTGACGTGCTCAGTGACTACGGAGCCTTCCTGCGGTCACTCGTCGACATCGCCGGCCTCCGTCCGCTCCGGGTGGCGGTCGATGCAGGCAACGGAATGGGCGGGCACACCACGCCCGCTGTGCTCGGTCCGCTGGCGCCAATCACGCTGCTGCCGTTGTTCTTCGAACTCGACGGCTTGTTCCCCAACCACGAGGCCAACCCACTCGACCCCGCCAACCTCGTCGACCTGCAGCGTCATGTCGTCGAGACCGGTGCCGACATCGGGTTGGCCTTCGACGGTGACGCCGACCGCTGCTTCGTCGTCGACGAACTCGGCCATCCGGTGTCGCCGTCAGCGGTGACGGCGTTGGTCGCCGGGCGCGAACTCGGTCGAGAGATCGGTGCCACGGTGATCTACAACTTGATCACCTCGCGGGCGGTGCCGGAGTTGATCGCCGAACGTGGTGGTACGGCCATTCGCTCGAGGGTTGGGCATTCCTACATCAAGGCGTTGATGGCCGAATCGGGCGCGATCTTCGGCGGGGAGCACTCGGCGCACTACTACTTCCGTGACTTCTGGGGCGCCGACTCCGGGATGCTGGCCGCGCTGCACGTGCTCGCGGCTCTCGGCGAGCAGGACCGTCCCCTGTCCGAGATGATGGCCGACTACCAGCGGTACGCGGGGTCGGGGGAGATCAACTTCACCGTGGCCGACGCGCCGGCGTCCGTCGACGCGGTGCTGAAGTCCATCAGCAGCCGCATCCAGTCGATCGACCACCTCGACGGCGTCACCGTCGATCTCGGTGACGGCACCTGGTTCAACCTGCGCACGTCCAACACGGAACCGTTGCTGCGGCTCAACGTCGAAGCCAGGAGTGCCGAGGACGTGTCCGCGATCGTCGACGAGGTTGCGGCCCAGATCGCGGCGCTCAGCGAGACTGCCACGTGAATGCCGCGCACGCAACCATCGACCTCGACGACGTCGACGGTTTGCTCGCGGCCGACCGGGAGGGTCTGCTGAGAGCCGCGTCGATGGCGGGTGCGCAGATGCGGGCGACGGCCGCCGCACTGGATGAGGGCCTCCTCGAACACCTTCGGGGGGATCAGCCGCCGCGCACCGTGATTTGGGTGGCCAGTCGAGGTGCCGCCGAGTCTGCTGGGGCCATGCTGGCGGCCGCCCTCGGTGGTTCGACCGCGGCCCCGATCGTGGTGGCCTCGGAGGTACCCCCGTGGATCGGGGCCCTCGACGTCATGGTCGTGGCAGGTGACGATCCCGCGGATCAGGTACTGGTGTCGGCTGCAGCGAGCGGAATACGGCGTGGCGCAAGGGTGGTCGTGGTCGCCCCCGACGAGGGTCCGCTCCGAGAGGTCGCGGCGGGTAGGGCCGTAGTACTGGCACCGCGACTGCTCGTGTCCGACGAATTCACCCTCGTCCGCTATCTCGCCGCCGGACTTGCCGCCCTGCACGTCGTCCTTCCCGGGTTGAGCGTCGACCTTGCCGGACTGGCCGACGCGCTCGATGCCGAGTCGTTGCGCAACAGCGCGGGCCGTGAGTCGTTCATCAACCCTGCCAAGTCACTCGCCGAGCGCATGTCGGGCCGCGACGTCGTCCTGGCCGGTGGCAATGCCGCCAGCGTGGCGCTCGCCAGGCATGTCGGCTCGATCCTGCTCAGGGTGGCGCAGCAGCCCGTGGCCGCCGTGGGACTGGCCGACGTGTTGGTGGCGCTGCGTCGCGGATTGGCAAGCAGATCAACCGATTGCGAGTCGTCCATCTTTCACGACGAGGAGATCGACGGCCCGTTGCCTGCTCGGGTGCGAACCGTCGTGTTCGCCACCGACGATGAGCGGCCGGGGATGGTCGCGACGCTCGATGGCTACGACGACGTCGACGTGGTCAGTGCCAATGACGTGCTCGATACCGTGACGCCACGGTCGAGTGGTGGCCCCGAACAGCAATTGGCGATGTTGGCGGTGCGCCTCGAAATGACGGCGGCGTACCTGAAACTGGTTCGAGGTTAGACGAGTGGACGTACTATGCGGCGCGCTGCGAACCTACGCGTGGGGATCGCATACCGCGATCGCCGAATTCGTGGGAAGGCCCAGGCCCACACCGCATCCCGAGGCTGAACTCTGGCTGGGTGCGCATCCGGGCGACCCCGCGTGGCTGGAGGGCGACGGCGGGGAGCGGTCGTTGCTCGACACCATCACCGCAGATCCCGAGGGTCAGCTGGGGGCGGTCGCACGCGAAAGGTTCGGTGACGCGCTTCCCTTCCTGGCCAAGGTGCTCGCCGCGGACGAACCCCTGTCGCTCCAGGCGCACCCCAGCGCGGCCCAGGCGGCGGAGGGATTCGCGAGCGAGGATCGCCTCGGCATTCCCATCTCGGCGCCCACCAGGAACTACCGCGACCGAAGCCACAAACCGGAGTTGATCGTGGCGCTGACCCCCTTCGAGGCGCTGGCGGGCTTCCGGCCCGTCGCCCGCAGCGTCGAACTCCTGCAGGCGTTGGCGGTGGCGGAGCTGGACCCGTTCGTCAATCTGCTGGCCGGCCAGGCGGATGCCGACGGGCTGCGGGCGCTGTTCACCACGTGGATCACGGCGCCCCAGGCCGATCTCGACGCCCTGGTGCCCGCGGTGCTCGACGGCGCGGTCAACTACTTGCGTTCCGGTGCAACGGAGTTCACTAAGGAAGCCAAGACGACGCTGCAACTGGGCGAGCTGTATCCCGGGGACGCGGGAGTGTTGGCCTCCACGCTGCTGAACCGGATCGATCTGCAGCCAGGGGAGGGAATCTACCTGCCTGCGGGGAACCTGCACACATACCTGCACGGGATGGGCTTCGAGGTGATGGCCAACTCCGACAATGTGTTGCGGGGAGGTCTGACTCCCAAGCACGTCGACGTTCCCGAGCTTCTGCGGGTGCTCGACTTCACGCCGACCGACGAACTGGCGCTCAAACCGCGAACCCACACTGAGGGAATCGAGCTCGTCTACGACACGCCTGCACCCGAATTCGCTGTATCCGTGTTGCGTCTCGACGATCGCGAACTCGGCCACCAGACCGATGCGCCCGCCCGACACGACGGCCCGCAGGTGCTGTTGTGCACCCAAGGCTCGGTTCAGGTGTACGCCAAGTCGAGCACGCTGACCCTCGACCGGGGAGCGGCGGCGTGGGTGGCAGCCGACGACGGGCCCATCCGCCTCGTCGCGCATCAGCCGTCCACGTTGTTCCGCGCCACGGTCGGCATCTGACGGAGAGGCTCTACCATGTCGGCGTCTGGTAGCAAGCGCGCCATCATCGCCGCCCTGGTGGCGAACGCAGGCATTGCGGCCGCCAAGTTCGTCGGCTTCGTGATCACCGGCAGCTCGTCGATGTTGGCGGAGGCGGTGCACTCCGTCGCCGACACGTCCAACCAGGGGCTGCTGCTGTGGGGCCAGCGGGAGGCAAGCAAGGAAGCCGATGCGCTACATCAGTTCGGTTACGGCCGCAGCCGCTACTTCTATTCGTTCGTGGTCGCGCTGGTGTTGTTCTCCCTAGGCGCGGCATTCGCGCTGTACGAGGGCTACGAGAAGATCGTCCACCCGCACGAGCTGACGTCGCCGCTGGTGGCGATCGTCATCCTGGTGGTGGCAATCTGCTTGGAGTCCTACAGTTTTCGGACCGCGATGGTGGAGTCGCGGCCACTGAAGGGCTCCGCGGGGTGGTGGCGATTCATCCGCAGCTCGCGCAATCCCGAACTGCCGGTGGTGCTGCTCGAGGACACCGGTGCCTTGATCGGACTGGCGTTTGCGCTCGCCGGCGTGGGCTTGACGATGGCCACGGGCAACCCGGTCTGGGACGGCGTCGGCACCCTCTGCATCGGTGTGCTGCTGGCGGTCATCGCCGTGATTCTGATGATCGAGATGCACAGCGCTCTGATCGGGGAGGGTGCGACGCCTCGGGAGGACGACGCCATCCGTACCGCGCTGCAGAAAACCGACCACATCGACCGCGTGATTCACCTCCGTACGCAGTACATGGGCCCCGACGACATGCTCGTCGGCGCCAAGATCGCGTTGGCAGCGGGGACCGACCTCCTCACCGTCGCGGCCACCATCGATGCTGCCGAGGTGGCGATTCGTGCCGCGGTGCCCGCGGCGACGGTCATTTACTTGGAACCGGATCTCGATCGCGCGCTGACGTCATAGCGGTCTTGACGTCGCTGATCTTCTGGCCGATCAGCAAGCCCATGTTGTGCCGGACCGTGCGGCCGAGCGTGCGCGCGTCCGGCACCATGTAGAGGCTGTCCAGCAGGCTGAACCGCCGGAGAAACCATTCGGCCAGATCGGCTTCCGTCTCAGCGGCGCCGAGGAAGCCGTCGAAGAGGTTCCCCACCGTGAGGTACCACCACGGCACCCGGTCCGCCGTCGCGTTGTGCAACGCCAGGTCGCCGATGGCGTTCATCGTCCAGACCGGCCAGGTGGTCTTCTTCGTCGCGAGCGACAGCCGGCGTGCGATGTCGTGGTCGCCGCGCTGCAGCACCGCGCTCAGGTTGCCCGCCTGGATCGACGTCATCGTCATGCCCTGGCCGTAGGTCGGATTGAAGCTCACGACGGCGTCCCCGAACGGGATGATGCCGGCCGGGAAGCGCTCCATCTGGTCGTAGCGGCGCCATCTGCTCATCGGGTACTTGTGAAACGCCATCTCGCCCACGGGTTCGCCAGCGCGAAGTGCAGCGCTCAGATGTGGTGGCAGCAGGACATCGGCGAGATCGCAGATCGCGGCGAAGCTCTGCGGCGGAACGGCCTTCCCGGTGCCGAACGACGTTGCGCTCCACAGGCCGTCTTCGTACAGCAGCATGCCGAGGCCGACGGGGTGCTCGCGGGAGGCCCCGGCGACCACCACCTTCTCCTTGATCGCATCGTCGGGGATGCGGACCTGGTGCGTCGCGTAGTCGATGCCGACGTCGACCGTATCCTCCGTCGGACGGCCGAATCCCCATTGCTCCAGCCACGCCGGCAGCCGCGTGCCGCGGCCCGTCGCATCGACCACGAGGTCGGCGGGCACCGCCGTCGACTCGTCACCGGCCTCGAGCAGCACTCCCGGCACGCGCTCTTCGGTAGGGTCGTACTGCAGTTCGGCCACGCTGGTGCGAACCAACTCGACGTTCGGGATCGCCAGCGCGCGCTTGCGGATCTGCCACTCGAGCTGTGGCCTGCTGGGAACGTAGGCGGTGAACTCCTTGCGCAACGTCGTCTGGGTTCCGAGCACATGCCCCGCGGCGGCGAAGTGAATGCAGTCCGGGCGATTCGCGAGCTTCGGGACGCCGTCGGCCACCATGCCGTCGAGCAGTCCGGGGAAGAGGCCTTCGAATTCGTTGGCGCCACGCGCCATCAGCAGGTGTACGTGCTTGCCCTGCGGCACGGCGGTCCGGTTGCCTGGGCCATCGGGCAGGTCGTCGCGCTCGAAGACCGTGACCTTGTCGTAGTGATCGGAGAGCACCCGTGCGGCGCACATTCCCGCGATGCTCGCGCCGATGACGACTGCGTGTTTGCGCCCCACCAGCGGGACGGTACCCGGTGTGGTGGCCCGCACACGAACCGTAAGCAGCCCCCGCGAGATGACGAAGGGATGGCGGGGCAATCACGTGTACAACGAGTATATTTTTGTCTAGACAACGGACAAAACGTCCTCTATAGTCAAGCGCAAGCAGTGATGGCTCTCACATGGAGGTGAATTGACCGTGACCACGCACATGGACCCCACGACCCCGGTCGAACAGTGGCGGGACAAGAAGCGGTATCTGTGGCTGATGGGCTTGATCGTGCCCACCGCGGTGCTGGTGATGCTCCCCGTCGTGTGGGCGCTCAACGAGCTCGGTTGGCACGCGGGCGCTCAAGTGCCGTTCTGGATCGGCCCCATGCTCGTCTACGTCGTCCTGCCCCTCCTGGACCGACGGTTCGGTCCCGACGGGGAGAACCCGCCCGACGAGGCCGTGCAGCGTTTGGAGAACGACAAGTACTACCGCTACTGCACCTACAGCTTCATCCCGTTCCAGTACGTCACCGTCATCCTGGGGGCCTACCTTTTCACCGCCTCGGATCTGAGCTGGCTCGGCTTCGATGGGTCGCTGGGGTGGCCGGCGAAGGTCGGCCTTGCACTGTCGGTGGGCATGATGGGCGGCGTCGGCATCAACACCGCGCACGAGCTGGGCCACAAGAAGGACACCCTCGAGCGCTGGCTGAGCAAGATCACCTTGGCGCAAACCTGCTACGGCCACTTCTTCATCGAGCACAACCGCGGTCACCACGTGCGGGTCGCCACCCCGGAGGATCCGGCGTCGGCGCGCTTCGGTGAGACGTTCTGGGAGTTCCTGCCGCGCAGCGTGTGGGGCAGCCTGAAGTCGTCGTGGGAGCTCGAAGCCCAGCGACTCCGCCGCGTGAACAAGAGTCCATGGCATCCGTCCAACGACGTGTTGAACGCGTGGGCGATGTCGGTTGTGCTGTACGGCGTACTCATCGCGTTCTTTGGCGTCGTGCTGATTCCGTACGTGGTCATCTCGGCGGTGTTCGGCTTCACGTTGCTGGAGACCGTGAACTATCTCGAGCACTACGGCCTGCTCCGGCAGAAGGTGGATGAGCCGCTTGCGCGAAGAGAAGGAAGGCCCGCCAGCGGACGCTACGAGCGGTGCGCGCCCGAACACAGTTGGAACTCCGACCATCTGGTGACGAACCTGTTCCTCTACCATTTGCAGCGACACAGCGATCACCATGCGAACCCGACTCGCCGCTACCAGACGCTGCGTAGTATGGACGGCGCGCCGAATCTGCCCAGCGGGTACGCGTCGATGATCGGGCTGACGTACTTCCCGCCGCTGTGGCGCAGGGTGATGGACCACCGCGTCATGGCGCACTACGACGGCGACATCAGCAGGGTTAACGTGCATCCGCGCAGGCGCGCGAAGGTGATGGCCAAGTATGGAGTAGATGCGTGACCGCCTACCGGTGCCCAGGCTGCGACTACGTCTACGACGAGGCGAATGGTGCTCCTCGCGAAGGCTTTCCGGCGGGCACCGCCTGGGCCGAGGTCCCGGACGAGTGGTGCTGCCCCGACTGCGCGGTGCGCGAGAAGGTGGATTTCGACATAGTGGGAGTGACGAAATGAGTGACGTGAGCGAGGCATACAAGTCATTCGTCTGCGTGCAATGCGGATTCGAGTACGACGAGGAGAAGGGGTGGCCCGAAGACGGCATCGCACCGGGCACCCGTTGGGACGACATCCCCGAGGACTGGAGTTGCCCGGACTGCGGCGCGGCCAAGTCGGACTTCGAGATGGTCGAGGTTGCTCGTCCGTGACGTGCCAGGGCGGGCGGGGCGCCGGGTCATGACAGTAGTCCTGGGGAGCGAAGCGACGGGAAGAGTGGTCCGGGGGAGCGAAGCGACGGGAAGAGTGGTCCGGGGGAGCGAAGCGACGGGAAGAGTTACTGTCGCGCGTATGGACAGTCCGAGCGATCGGCGCATGGCACCGCGCGTGCCGTACGCCGAAGCGTCGCGAGTGCTGCTGCGCGGCTCGATCCTCGATGGCATGCGGGACATGCTGATGACTCGCGATTGGTCGTCCATCACGCTGTCCGACGTCGCCAAGGCGGCCGGGATCAGCCGCCAGACCATCTACAACGAGTTCGGGTCGCGGCAGGGTCTGGCCGAGGGGTACGCGTTGCGGTTGGCCGACCGACTGGTGGACACGGTGGGCGGCGCGATCGAAGGCAACGTCGGCAACGTCTACGCCGCCTTTCTCGAGGGTTTCCGGGCGTTCTTCGCGGAGTCGGCGTCCGACCCGTTGGTCATCTCCCTGCTGACCGGTGCGGCCAAGCCAGACCTCCTTCAGATCATCACCACCGACAGCGCGCCGATCATCACGAGATGTTCGCAGCGACTCACGTCGACGTTCATGCACAGCTGGGTTCGCGCGAGCGAAGAAGACTCAGGAGTGCTGGCCAGAGCCATCGTCCGGCTGGCGATGAGTTATGTCTCGATGCCGCCAGAGGCCGACCACGACGTTGCCCGTGACCTGGCCCGTTTGATGACACCGTTCGCCGAGCGATACGGTGTCATAGACATCTCCTAGCCGGCAGAGCGCCTCTGCGCCTGTCCCGCGAGCCCGCAGGCTTCGGGTGTCGCCTGCGCACCTGCGTGCGCACACGGGCATCACCGAAGCAAGACGACGACCCACGAAGACCAACGAAGTAAGGGCTCTACATGACTGCACCAACACTGACCGCTGATGTCCGCAATGGCATCGACTTCAAGGTGGCCGACCTGGAATTGGCCGAGTTCGGCCGCAAGGAGATCCGCCTCGCCGAGCACGAGATGCCCGGCCTGATCTCGCTGCGCCGCGAGTACGCCGACGTCCTGCCGCTCAAGGGCGCGCGTATCTCCGGATCGTTGCACATGACCGTGCAGACGGCCGTCCTGATCGAGACGCTCGTCGCTCTGGGTGCCGAGGTCCGCTGGGCGTCGTGCAACATCTTCTCCACGCAGGACCACGCCGCCGCGGCGACGGTCATCGGCCCGCACGGAACCGCGGAAGAGCCCAGGGGCGTGCCCGTCTTCGCGTGGAAGGGCGAGAGCCTCGAGGAGTACTGGTGGGCTGCCGAGCAGATGATCACCTGGCCCGGCGAGCCGGCCAACATGATCCTCGACGACGGCGGTGACGCCACCATGCTGGTGCTGCGTGGCGCCCAGTTCGAGAAGGCCGGCGTCGTGCCGCCGACCGAAGACGATGCCTCTGATGAGTACAAGGTGTTCCTGGCACTGATCCGCGAGCGTTTCGAGACCGACAAGACCAAGTGGAGCAAGATCGCCGAGTCCGTCCAGGGCGTCACCGAGGAGACCACCACCGGTGTGCTGCGGCTGGTCCAGTTCGCCGCGGCGGGCGAACTGGCATTCCCGGCCATCAACGTCAACGACTCGGTCACCAAGAGCAAGTTCGACAACAAGTACGGCACCCGGCACTCGCTGATCGACGGCATCAACCGCGGCACCGACGTGCTGATCGGCGGCAAGGCCGCCCTCGTCTGTGGTTATGGCGACGTCGGCAAGGGTTGTGCCGAGGCGCTCAAGGCCCAGGGCGCGCGCGTCGCGGTCACCGAGATCGACCCGATCAACGCGCTGCAGGCGCTGATGGACGGCTTCGAGGTCAAGACGGTCGAAGAGGCCATCGGCTGGGCGGACATCGTCATCACCGCGACCGGCAACCAGGGCATCATCACCCTCGACCACATGCGCAAGATGAAGCACCAGGCGATCCTCGGCAACATCGGTCACTTCGACGACGAGATCGAGATGGCCCGCCTCGAGCGTGACAAGGACATCCGTCGGATCAACATCAAGCCGCAGGTCGACGAGTTCATCTTCCCCGATGGCCATTCGATCATCGTGCTGTCCGAGGGTCGTCTGCTGAACCTGGGCAACGCCACCGGTCATCCGTCGTTCGTGATGAGCAACAGCTTCTCCAACCAGGTGATCGCGCAGATCGAGCTGTGGACCAAGAACGACGAGTACGACAACGAGGTCTACCGACTGGCCAAGCACCTCGACGAGAAGGTCGCCAAGATCCACGTCGAGGCGCTCGGTGGCTCGCTGACCAAGCTGACCAAGGAGCAGGCGGAGTACATCGGCGTCGACGTCGACGGCCCGTACAAGCCCGAGCACTACCGCTACTGATCGAGAATCACTCCCACCTCCGGTTCCATCGGAACCGGGGAATGGTTGTACGTCGGTCCCATCCGGGTGGCGGCCGCCGCCGCGGCCACGCTGATGCCCAGCATCACGGCCAGCGGCCACGTCGCCGGGCCAAAGCTGGCGAGCAACCCCACCCCGAACCCGATTGGCATCATCGCAACGTTCACGACGAGCTGGCTGAAACCGACCGCGACCATCCGATCGTCGTCGCTGGCATGACTGAAGATCCAGTCTTGCGAAGCCGGGTTGATTCCTTGATTGGCCATCGCGGTGAGGAACATGGCGCCGCCGAAAACCCAGACTGACGGCAGTGTCAGGAAATGCAGCAGCACCATGCACAGAGCGAAGCCTGCTGCGCAGCACGTCGCGCTGCACAGATACATTCCGCGCGCCTGCAGCTGCTTTCGTACGCGCCGCCACAGGGGGACACCCAGCAGCAGGCCCAGGCCGACGAACATCAGGATCGAATCCAGACCACCGTTGTCCAGCCCAAGAGTGCGCGAGCTGTAAATCGAAAAGAACATCGAGCCGAAGACGACACCTCGAAAAATCAAGTTGGTCAACAGATATTGTCGAAACCACCGGTGCGCGCGCATGTAGGTGATGCCATCGCGGAACGCGTCTCGGGTGTGCGTAGCTGGTATCGCCAACGACCTGGCGTCCGGGTGCAGCCAGAGAAAGCATGTCGCCGACAACGCCATCGCCGCGCTGCCGATGCACAACAAGTCGAGATCCTCCAGGTGCACCGAGTCATTCGAGAGGAAACCGACGGAGACGATCGAGATCACGGTGACCAAGGCCGCACCGTAGCCTGCGGCGTGCAGAAGCATGTCGCCGCGTTCTCGCGCTGGAAGTATTTCCGATATGGCCACGGGCAACAAGACGGTGAAGCTTCCCGCGGTGATTCCGATCGCCGCTGTCGTTGCCAGCAACGCATAGACCGAGAGTCCGGGGGGCAGGAAGTAGATACCCGCGACATAAACGGCGGCTAGTAGCGCCTGCACGGCGGCCAGCCCGCAGAGAACCCCGACGATCGGGATTCCGAGGCGCAGGATGTTGGCCGCCAACATATTTCCGAGCACAGCGGTGCCGGTGAACAGCGGTAAGAACAAGCTGACGATGAATGCGGAGCCCCCTAGTTCGGAGGCGATGAACGGCATCACCGTAGTTACGGCGGTCAGCTGGATAGCCGCGGTGTTTAGCGAGCCGTGAAGCACCAGCCACCGGTAGTTGCGGGTGTGGACCACAGGCCGAAGCGTAACCACAGGGGTAACACCGGGGGGCCTGCGGCTGTCAATTCGTTGTTCTATCAATGTATTGCGGAGGGGTGCTGCCGAACATCGTTACTGTGGTCAGTAGCTGCGAAGGTGTATGTGTTCGTGTGCCCGATTTCATCTGCGATTCGGTTCCCGGAAAGGATCTGTAGGTATTTTGGAAACGAACTGTGCACATTCCGTCCATCAGCAGATTGATTCCTGGAGCGCGCACGCGGCGCTGGCCGAGTTGGTCGCGATGTTCGGTGGGACGCTGCCTCGCGGAGACGATCTGGCGCTCCGGCTGGCATTCTTGGACGATGTGAGCGCGGTGTGGGATTACCGGGGCCGGGCACGGACGCCCGGCGCAGGCGGTGTGTCCTGTCAGGATGCAGGTGGTGCGGCCAGGTGGCTGATCCCTCGACTGGACCTGCCTGCCGGCCAACAGGAAAAGATCATCGAGCTGGTGCGGCAGCTGGGCCTCACCGCTGAATCAACGCCTGTAGGAACAGACTTTGACTATCTCCTGGTGATCGGTGCCGGGCGATACTCGAATCTGTTGCGAGCCCGATTCGCCAGAAACGTTGTCGCCGGGCGCCGCATCGGTCAGGTCGTGCTCGCTGCTGCCTCGCGGCGACTGTTGCCCTCCGAAGAAGACGCCGTCGCATCCTGCGCGCCGGCCGCGCGCACCGAGTTCGAGCTGGTGGCCGCCGCCGCGGCGGATGTGTTCGACCTCGATACCCGCCAGGCTGTCGAGCACGGCCGCATGCGGGTCGACAAACCTCAGGGCAACGAGATGGTATGGCACTTCCCGGCTTCGAGTAACAACCTCGGGCTACCTGTCTCGCTGCTGGAAGCACCATCGCCGGACCCTGAGAATCGCCGGGCCACGTCAGCGGATACCTTCACCTTCACCGCCGGCGCCCTGGGCATGGATCGATCGACATGTCTCATGGTCACGGGCCAGCCATTCGTCACGTGTCAGCACTTCGACGCGTTGCGCACCCTGACGCTGCCGTTCGGTATCGCGGTCGAAACCGTGGGTTTCGGGAAGGAGCGCTACGACCAGCTGGGTGGGCACGATGAGCAGCATCCAGCCAAGCTGCTCCAGGAGGTTCGCACCACGATCCGGGCGGCCAGGGCCCTGCTGGAGCGGGTCGATGCCGCCGATCCGCGGCGTGCTATTCCGAGGTGACGATCGGGCACACGGTCGACGGCAGGTAGCTGCTCGCGACCGGACGTAGCCGGCCCGGCTGCGGCCACGGCCGCGGACCCATGTTGGCCAGGTGGCGCACCGGGTTCGTGTGCCAGCCCCCGACGCGGACCTCGAAATGCAGATAAGCGTCCATCGACGTCGGTTCTGCGCCGGCCACCCCGATGCACATACCGGCTCCGAAGTGATCTCCGAGTGTCGGTCGGCTGTCGTCACCGGGCAGAAATACGTACACGGTGTCATGATCGCGATGAGCGATCGTCACCGATGTGCGGCCGACGTCGAGATCTTCTGCATCGCAGACAGTTCCGGACGTGACAGCGCATATCGGGGTACTCGGATCGACGACGAAGTCGATTCCGGGGTGAAAGGCGCCCGCCCAGGGTCCATATCCCCGGCCGATGGCGAACCGCTGTTCGCCGACCGGTAACCGGGCATCCGCACCCGCCGAGTCGTATTCGCGCCGGACTCGGCGATCGTAATCCGTCTTGAGTAGGTCGAGTTCGTCGAGCGTGTACCCGAACAGCAAGGATCGGTCGTAGGCGACGCCGAAGTTCAACGCGCAGTCAGGGTCGAGCGCGAAGTAGTGATGGACTTTGGCGACCCGCTCAGCCAGGGTCGACCAGCCGGAATGCCGTATCCGAAGCCCGTCGACCTGTTTGACATGGCCGAACTCGGCGATGTTCTGCGGCCAGTGGGGATTGTGGAGCGCTTTGCTACCGGCGCGTAATCCCGGGCGCCAGCGCCAAAACGGGCCTCGCAGCGTTTCCGCCGACCCCATCAGCGGAATCAGGTCCGGGTACTGCGGGTCGGACCAGGTGGAGATGATTGGGCACAACAGGGCGGCAGTACCGGGCGGCGTCTGCGCGAGCAGGGAACGAATATCGACATCGGCATCGATGGTCTGATCGGCATCGATCATCACAACCCAATCCGGGCGGCAGAAATCGGCCATTCGATACAGCAATTCCAACCCTGCGGACTCGGGGATCAACCACGGCGTGGCGGGCAGATCCGAGCGAGCGCGCACGACGTTCGTCACCGCGGAATGTCGCGACAGGATCTCGCGTGTGCCGTCGGTGCTGCGGTCGTCAATCAGGTAGACGTCGTCGCAGAACGCCGATAACGAGTGCAACGTGCGGGCGACCGTGCGCTCACCGTTGTGCACGCGGCACAGCCCTAGAACTCGCACCCCTTCACCCTAAGGCGACGTGGCCGGTGCCGTGCTGGCCTGCGCAAGAGCGACTCACTGAGGTCGGCGTAACGAACGCCGCTGCGCGCGGGGCTCGGGTGACCCCTGAGGCGGGATACGCTGCGCGCGTGCTGATGGCCATCGAAGGTGTCGACGGCGCGGGTAAGCGCACGTTGACCAATGGACTGCGCGCGGCCTTCGAGACCGCAGGAAAGTCCGTCGCGACCCTCGCCTTTCCCCGATATGGCAGCTCGATCACCGCCGACCTCGCCGCCGAGGCACTGCACGGCGCACATGGGGACCTGTCGTCATCGGTGTACGCGATGGCCACGCTCTTCGCACTCGACCGATCCGATGCCAAGGGCGAGATCGAGCGACTGCGTACGGCGCACGACGTCGTCATCCTCGACCGATACGTGGCGTCCAACGCCGCCTACAGCGCGGCGCGACTTCATCAGGGGATCGACGGCGACGTGGTCGACTGGGTGAGGGAGTTGGAGTTCGGTCGGTTCGCGATGCCCGAGCCCGATTGGCAGGTGCTTCTCGCGGTGCCCACCGAGCTCGCAGCCCAACGTGCCCGGCGGCGCGGGGAGGCGGAGGCCGACCGCGCCCGCGACGCCTACGAACGCGACGACGGTCTGCAGCGCCGGACGGGTGCCGCCTACGCCGCACTGGCCGCGGCGCACTGGAGCGGACGGTGGACGGTCGCCGGTCCCGACGTGGTCGCGCACGACCTCGCGCAGGCCCTGGCGGGCTGATCTGCAGGCAAAACGCCCGGTGTGGTATCCCGGGTTTATCGAGATCTGGTGACACGATGGTCACCATGAGGCAAAGGATTCTGGTCGTCGATGACGATCCGTCGCTCGCCGAGATGCTGACGATCGTGCTGAGGGGCGAAGGCTTCGACACCGCGGTCATCGGTGACGGCACCCAGGCGCTAACGGCGGTTCGCGAATTGCGGCCCGATCTGGTGTTGTTGGACCTGATGCTGCCCGGGATGAACGGTATCGACGTGTGCCGCGTGCTGCGCGCCGACTCGGGTGTTCCGATCGTCATGCTGACGGCCAGGACCGACACCGTCGACGTGGTGCTCGGCCTGGAGTCCGGTGCGGACGACTACGTGATGAAGCCCTTCAAGCAGAAGGAACTCGTCGCGCGCGTCCGGGCGCGGCTGCGCCGCAACGACGACGGTCCCGCCGAGATGCTGTCGATCGCCGACGTCGAGATCGACGTACCCGCCCACAAGGTCACCCGGGCAGGCGAGCAGATTTCGCTGACACCGCTGGAGTTCGACCTGCTGGTGGCGCTGGCACGCAAACCGCGACAGGTGTTTACTCGGGATGTGCTGCTCGAACAGGTGTGGGGTTACCGACACCCCGCTGACACCCGTCTGGTGAACGTGCACGTCCAGCGGTTGCGCGCCAAGGTCGAAACTGATCCGGAGAACCCGCAGGTGGTGCTCACCGTTCGAGGAGTGGGGTACAAGGCCGGCCCCCCGGGAGACTGCAGTGATCTGGGGTTCTAGGCGGCGCATCCGGAGTCGTTCGGCCCCGATGCTGCGTGGCCTCGGGACTCTGGGGCGGGCGATGGGCTTCGCATGGCGTCGTTCGCTGCAACTGCGGGTCGTCACCCTCGTTCTTGGTTTGTCGTTGGCGGTCATGCTCGTTCTCGGCTTCGTGCTGACGAGCCAGATCACCGACCGCATCCTGGAGGTGAAGGTCCGCGCGGCCGCCGAGGAGATCGAGCGGGCCCGCACCACGGTCAGTGGCATCGTCGGTGGCGAGGAGACACGGTCACTGGACAGCAGCCTGCAACTGGCGCGCAATACGCTCGTCGACCGCAAGGTCGACACCGGCGCGGGGCTCGCGGGCGCGTTCGACGCGGTGCTCGTCGTGCCGGGCGACGGACCACGGGCCGCCACGGCTGCGGGTCCCGTGCAAGAAGTGCCCAACGCGTTGCGGGAGTTCGTCAAGGCAGGCCAGGTGAGTTATCAGTACGCGACGGTGAACGCCGACGGCTTCTCGGGTCCCGCGTTGATCGTCGGAAGTCCGACGTCGTCACCGGTGACCAATCTCGAGCTCTACCTGATCTTTCCGCTGAACAACGAAGAGAACACCATTGCGCTGGTGCGGGGCACGATGGCCACCGCCGGCGTCGTCCTCCTCGGGTTGCTTGCTGCGATCGCGCTACTCGTGGGGCGTCAGATCGTGCTGCCGGTGCGGTCCGCCTCGCGCATTGCCGAGAGATTCGCCGAAGGACACCTCACCGAGCGCATGCCGGTCCGAGGCGAGGACGACATGGCGCGCCTGGCGGTGTCGTTCAACGACATGGCCGAGAGCCTCTCGCGACAGATCACCCAGCTCGAGGAGTTCGGAAACCTGCAGCGCCGCTTCACCTCTGACGTCAGCCATGAACTGCGTACCCCCTTGACGACCGTGCGCATGGCCGCCGATCTGATCTACGACCACAGCGAGGACCTCGAGCCGGCACTGCGACGGGCGACCGAATTGATGGTCAACGAACTGGACCGGTTCGAGACACTGCTCAACGATCTTCTCGAGATCTCCCGTCACGATGCGGGCGTCGCGGAGCTGTCGGTCGAGTCCGAAGACGTTCGGCTGACGGTCGAGAGCGCGCTGGAGAACGTCGGGCACCTGGCCAAGGACGCCTCCGTCGACCTGATCGTGGACATGCCTGAGGAGGCCGTCATCGCGGAGGTCGACGCACGGCGCGTGGAACGCATCCTGCGCAACCTCATCGCCAACGCCATCGACCATGCCGAGCGCAAACCTGTACGCATCCGGATGGCCGCCGACGAGGACACCGTCGCGGTCACGGTGCGCGACTACGGCGTCGGACTCCGCCCCGGCGAAGAGAAGCTGGTGTTCAGCCGATTCTGGCGCTCCGACCCGTCGCGCGTGCGCCGGTCCGGTGGGACCGGGCTAGGGCTGGCCATCTCCATCGAGGACGCGCGGCTGCACCAGGGCAGGCTCGAGGCATGGGGCGAGCCGGGGAAGGGCGCATGCTTCCGGCTGACGTTGCCGTTGGTGCGCGGCCACAAGGTGACGGCGAGTCCGTTGCCGCTCAAGCCCGTTGGTGGACCCGACAATCCGCCGCGCCGCCCAGTTCGCGAGCGCGAACCCGCGGGGGACCGCACGTGACACGCGCGCTGGCGGTGGCCTCGCTGTTGCTGGCCTTAGCGTTGGTCCTCGCCGGGTGTGCCGGTGTGCCGAGTTCGTCGGCGCCGCAGGCTATCGGGACCATGAACCGTCCCGCTCCGCCGAGCCTGCCGACCCCTACGCCCGACATGGATCCCGACATCCTGTTGCGCGAATTCCTCAAGGCCACGGCGGATCCGGCGAACCGGCATCTCGCTGCCCGGCAATTCCTCACCGAGTCGGCGTCGAGTGGGTGGGACGACGCGGGCAGCGCACTGCTGATCGACCGGGTGGTGTTCGTGGAGACACGCGGCCCCGAACGGGTATCGGTGACCATGAAGGCCGACATCCTCGGGTCGCTTTCGGACATGGGAGTGTTCGAGACCGGTGAGGGCGCATTGCCCGACCCCGGGCCGATCGAGCTGGTGAAGACGCCGGGTGGGTGGCGTATCGACAAGCTGCCCAACGGCGTGTTCCTCGACTGGCAGCAGTTCCAGTCGACCTACAAGCGCAACACGCTGTACTTCGTCGACCCGACCGGAAAGACCGTCGTTCCCGACCCCCGCTACGTCGCCGTGTCCGACCCGGATCAGTTGGCCACCGAGTTGGTGAGCAAGTTGGTGTCGGGACCCCGGCCGGAGATGGCGAACACGGTGCGCAACCTGCTCGGCCCCCCGCTGCGGTTGCGGGGGCCGGTCACCCGCTCCGACGGCGGCAAGACGGGTGTCGGCCGCGGGTACGGCGGCGCGCGGATCGACCTGGAGAACCTGTCCACCACCGATCCGCATTCCCGGCAACTGCTTGCCGCGCAGATCATTTGGACGCTCAATCGGGCCGGCGTGAACGGGCCGTATGTGATCAACTCCGACGGCACAGCGCTCGACGACCGGTTCGCCGAGGGCTGGAACACCTCCGACGTCGCTGCCACCGACCCCGGTGCCGATCCCGGTGCTGCCGCAGGTTTGCACGCCCTGATCGGCGGCTCGCTGGTGTCACTCGATGGTCAGCGGGCACCGCGGGTGCCCGGTTCCTTCGGTGACATACTGGACCAGACGGCGGCCACCTTGTCCCGTAGCGGGCAAGAGGTGGCATCGGTCGTGACCCTGCGGCCTGGCGCACCCGACATGGCGTCGTCGCTGTGGGTCGGCCAGGTCGGCGGGAACGCGTCCCAAGCCATCGACGGGCGCACGCTCTCACGCCCCAGTTGGTCGCTCGACGATGCGATCTGGGTGGTGGTTGACGGCAACAACGTCGTGCGCGTGATCCAGGAGGCAGCCTCGGGACAGCCCGCGCGGATTCCCGTCGACGCGGCCGGGGTGTTCACCAAGTTCCCTGGCCCCGTGTCCGAACTGCAGTTGTCGCGCGACGGCACGCGCGCGGCGATGGTCATCGACGGTCAGGTCATCCTGGCCGGTGTCGAGCAGACCCAGGGCGGCCTCTATGCCCTGACCTATCCGCGGCGACTGGGCTACGGCCTCAAAGACACCGCCGTGGCGCTGTCGTGGCGCACCGGTGACGACATCGTCGTCAGCCGTACCGATCGACAGACTCCGGTGTCCTACGTCAACCTCGACGGCGTGAACTCCGACGGTCCGAGCCAGAACCTACTGTCCCCGGTGTCGACCGTCGCGGCGAATCCGTCGACCTTGTATGTCGCAGATCAGCGCGGGGTGCTGCAGCTTTCGGGATCGGCTGCCGAGAACGACCTGATGTGGGCCGAGGTGCGCCCACTCATGGTGGCAGGTGCCCTTCCGGTACTTCCCGGTTAGCGGCGGCGGTCTTGTCGGACGTCCCGGAGACAATGCAGAGGTGCTCCTCGACCTCGTCCTCCCGCTGGAATGCGGCGGCTGCGGTGCACCCGGCACTCGGTGGTGCCCGACGTGCTCTCGCGCGCTGGCGGTGCTTACCGACCAGCCCGTCGTGATCACCCCACGCCTCGATCCTGGCGTGCCCGTCTTCTCGCTCGGTCGCTACGCCGGACCCCGGCGCGCGGCGATCCTCGCGATGAAGGAGCACGGCCGCACCGATCTGGTGGGGCCACTGGCCGTCGACGTCAACGCCGGGGTGTCCCGCTTGGTGGCATGGGGCATCGCCGAGATCCCGTTGACGCTGGTGCCGGCACCCACCAGAAGATCGGCGGCGCGCAGGCGCGGCGGCGACCCCGTCACCGCCATGGCGCGTGCCGCAGCAGTCCCCGGCACCACCGTCGTCGCCGCGCTGCGGATGCGCGCCTTCACCCGAGACTCGGTAGGACTGTCATCTGGTCAGCGCCAGCACAACATCGCCGGTCGGGTCAGGCTCCGCAAGCCCGTGCGCGGTGAGGTGCTGCTGATCGACGACGTAGTGACTACTGGTGCCACCGCCTGCGAGTCCGTCCGCGTCCTGCAAACTGCGGGCGCCCACGTGACCGCGGTCCTGGCGGTCGCACACGCCTGATCGCGCGGGTCTACGGGGGCGGTGATTACCGCGAGATCACACCGAAATGAAGAACTCGCAATGGGTCGGCCGAATAGGTGGCACAGGCGGGTGAACACGGACTACCGTCGGGACCAACCACCCGTGAACGACTCACGGCGGCGCCGAGAACCGGCGCCACATCGCTTAAAGAGCGATAGGAGGTGAGCACTCGACACCTTGCGCCGCGGGCCGACGACATTCGGGTCCCTCGGCGCGTTTTCCCGTTACCAGCCGGGCACGCTTCGTGCGCGCTCGAACGGTCCAAGCCGAAGAGGAACGAGTTGCCAAGTATGTCAGTTCAATCCATGGACACCACAGGGTCGGCGACGATGGGCGACGAGGGCGAGCCGCAAGACGCCCCCCGCGCCGAGATCGTCGTCAAGGGCCGCAACGTCGAGATCCCTGACCACTTCCGCGCCTACGTCTCAGAGAAGCTTGCCCGCCTGGAGCGCTTCGACCGCACCATCTACCTCTTCGACGTCGAGCTCGACCACGAGCGAAACCGCCGTCAGCGCAAGAACTGCCAGCACGTGGAGATCACCGCCCGCGGGAAGGGTCCGGTCGCGCGCGGCGAAGCGTGCGCCGACAGCTTTTACGCCGCGCTGGAGTCAGCCGTCTGCAAACTCGAGAGCCGCCTCCGGCGCACCAAGGACCGACGCAAGATTCACTACGGCGACAAGACTCCCGTCTCGCTGGCGGAGGCCACCGCGATCACCCAGCTGCTCGAGCCGGTGCCTGCCCCCGTCGAAGAGGAGAATCCAGCCCCCGAGGACCACGAACCGGGTCGGATCGTGCGCACCAAGGAACACACTGCCGCACCGATGACGGTCGATGACGCGCTCTACGAGATGGAGCTGGTCGGCCACGACTTCTTCCTGTTCCACGACGAGGAGAGCGACAAGCCGACCGTCGTCTACCGGCGCCACGCCTACGACTACGGTCTCATCCGGCTCGCCTAGACGGTGGACTTGTTCGGGCCGGTCTGACTAGCCTGCGCGGCGCATTCGGCAGGCCAGCTCCGCCAGTCACCTACGATGGACCTCGTTTGAAGTGAAGCGAGGCCCATCGAGGCCTAATCCAGGCTTAGGGGAAATTAGCGTGCTGTCGAAGTTGCTACGTCTCGGTGAAGGCCGCATGGTCAAGCGCCTCAAGAGGGTCGCTGACTATGTCAACTCCCTGTCCGACGACGTGGAGAAGCTGTCCGACGAGGAGCTGCGCGCCAAGACCGACGAGTTCAAGAAGCGCGTCGCCGGCGGAGAATCGCTCGACGACATCATGCCGGAGGCGTTCTCCGTCGCTCGCGAGGCCGCGTGGCGGGTGCTGAACCAGCGGCCGTTCGACGTCCAGATCATGGGCGGCGCTGCACTGCACTTCGGCAACGTCGCCGAGATGAAGACCGGCGAGGGCAAGACGCTGACGTGTGTGTTGCCCGCCTACCTCAACGCGCTCTCGGGTAACGGCGTCCACGTCGTCACGGTCAACGACTACCTGGCCAAACGCGACAGCGAGTGGATGGGTCGCGTGCACCGCTTCCTTGGCCTCGAAGTCGGCGTGATCCTCGGACAGATGACGCCCGATGAGCGTCGGGTGGCCTACGCCGCCGATATCACCTATGGCACCAACAACGAGTTCGGCTTCGACTACCTGCGCGACAACATGGCGCACACGGTCGACGACATGGTGCAGCGCGGCCACAACTACGGGGTCGTCGACGAGGTCGACTCGATCCTCATCGACGAGGCCCGCACCCCGCTGATCATCTCCGGGCCGGCCGACGGGGCGTCGAACTGGTACGTCGAGTTCGCGCGTCTGGCGCCACTGATGGAGAAGGACGTCCACTACGAGGTCGACATCCGCAAGCGCACCGTCGGTGTGCACGAGATCGGCGTCGAGTTCGTCGAGGATCAACTCGGCATCGAGAACCTCTACGAGGCCGCCAACTCGCCTCTGGTCAGCTACCTTAACAACTGCCTGAAGGCCAAGGAGCTGTTCTCGCGCGACAAGGACTACATCGTCCGCGACGGCGAAGTGATCATCGTCGACGAGTTCACCGGCCGCGTGCTCGTCGGCCGTCGCTACAACGAGGGCATGCACCAGGCCATCGAGGCCAAGGAGCACGTCGAGATCAAGGCCGAGAACCAGACGCTGGCGACGATCACGCTGCAGAACTACTTCCGGCTCTACGACAAGCTCGCAGGCATGACCGGCACCGCCCAGACCGAGGCGGCCGAACTGCACGAGATCTATGGCCTCGGCGTGGTGTCGATCCCTACGAACCGGGACATGATCCGCACCGACCAGTCCGACCTTATCTACAAGACCGAGGAAGCCAAGTACATCGCCGTTGTCGACGACGTCGGCGAACGCTACGAGAAGGGCCAGCCGGTCCTCATCGGCACCACCAGCGTCGAGCGCTCCGAGTACCTGTCCAAGCAGTTCACCAAGCGCCGGATCCCGCACAACGTGTTGAACGCCAAGTTCCATGAGCAGGAGGCGAACATCATCGCCGAGGCGGGCAGGCGCAACGCCATCACCGTCGCCACCAACATGGCAGGCCGCGGTACTGACATCGTGCTCGGCGGCAACGTCGACTTCCTCGCCGACAAGCACCTGCGCGACCGCGGCCTGGACCCGGTCGAGACCGCCGAGGACTATGAGGCCGCCTGGGACGTGGCACTGGCGCAGGTGAAGGCCGAAGCCGAAGCCGAGGCCAAGGAGGTGATAGAAGTCGGCGGCCTCTACGTACTCGGCACCGAGCGCCACGAATCGCGCCGCATCGACAACCAGCTGCGCGGGCGGTCCGGTCGTCAGGGCGACCCCGGCGAATCGCGCTTCTACCTGTCGCTCGGCGACGAGCTGATGCGGCGCTTCAACGGCGCCACGCTGGAGTCGTTGCTCACCCGCCTCAACCTCCCCGAGGACGTCCCCATCGAGGCCAATATGGTCACCAGGGCGATCAAGAGCGCGCAGACGCAGGTGGAGCAGCAGAACTTCGAGGTCCGCAAGAACGTCCTCAAGTACGACGAGGTGATGAACCAGCAGCGCAAGGTCGTCTACGCCGAGCGGCGGCTCATCCTCGAGGGCGAGAGCGTGCAGGAGCAGGCCAAGCAGATGGTCGAGGACGTCATCACCGCCTACGTGGACGGCGCCACGGTGGAGGGCTACTCCGAGGACTGGGACCTGGGCGCGCTGTGGGATGCGCTCAAGATGCTCTACCCGGTCGGCATCGACCACCACGACCTCATCGACAACCACGCGGTGGGCGAAGAGGGCGAACTCACGCGCGACGAGCTGCGCGACGCGCTCCTCGATGACGCGCGGCGGGCCTACGCGGTACGCGAGGCGGAACTGACCGCCATCGGCGGCGACACCGCCATGCGCCAGCTCGAGCGCAGCGTCTTGCTCACCACGATCGACCGCAAGTGGCGCGAACACCTCTACGAGATGGATTACCTCAAGGAGGGCATCGGCCTGCGTGCCATGGCGCAGCGCGATCCGCTCGTCGAGTATCAGCGCGAAGGTTATGACATGTTCATGGGCATGCTCGACGGGCTCAAGGAGGAGTCCGTCGGCCTGCTGTTCAACGCTCAGGTGCAGGCGGCGCCCACACCCGCGTCTCAGGTGGGCGCCACCGCAGCGCCGCCGAACTTGGCCCAGTTCGCCGCCGACGCGGCGATTGCCGCTGCGAAGGCGCGCCAGGTGGACGCCGAGACGGATGCCGACGTCGACGACGACGAGAGCGCCGTGGCCACTGAAGAGCGGCCTCGTCAGGCGCCTGCGGCGTTGCGGGTCAAAGGAATCGACGACGAGCAGTCGCGCCCGATGACCTATTCCGGACCGGCCGAGGACGGTTCGGCCGAGGTGCAGCGCGGCGGTGGCGGTAAGCATGCGGCCCCCAGCGGCTCTCGGCGCGAGCGGCGCGAAGCCGCACGCCGGCAGAGTCGGGGCGGACCCAAGGCGCGCCGCGGCTAGTCAGCCGATCTGAAGAGCTCAGCCGATCTGAAGAGCGACGACCAGCCAGCGTCCGTTGACGAGCTCGACGCGGCCCGCGATGGCGCGAACGCGTCGGCCGCGTGAGTACGTGGCGAACACCTCGGCGGCCGTTGCCTCGCCGTCGTGGACCTCGGCAGAACGCAAGCGCACTCGTCGCAGGACGGCGGCGCCACCGCCGGAGCCCGTTCTCGTCGATGCCGCCACGGCGTCGAACAGTGCCGGTGCAAGAAGGGTCCGCAGCTGCGCCACTGCTCGACGGCGATCGGTCACCTCCAGGACACGGCGCAGGGCGGTGTCAGCGAAGACGGCTGCAGCTCGCGGTGGTGGCAGCTCGCCGGTCTGCGGCCGGACGGCCGCAAGAGCCGGGATCGACCGCAACGGCCTGGAAGTGTGACGGTGCAGCGCGGTGGGTGACGGCTGTTGACACGGATTCGCCGGAAGCACGCCGACAGGCGGCGGTTCGTAGTCGACGACCGGCGAGGTGAACGAGGTGCGTCGGGTCGGGATGCGTGATGCGGTCACGGCTGCTCTCCAGCGGTCGAGGCGAATGGACGACATCTGCTGGAGAGTCGCAGACGCCTTCATGATCCCACGGCCCGAGGACGCTCTCGTGCACCTGTGATGCGGCATTCCCGTTCCGCCGGGTTACCGTGACGGGGTTCAGACGTTGAGCGAGGGGGAGGTTGAGGGGTCATGGTGACCAGATTGTCGGCACCAGACGCCTCCTATTTCCACCTTGAGAACACGTCGACGCCGATGTACGTGGGGTCGCTGTCGATCCTGCGCAAGCCGCGCAACGGGCTGAGCTACGAAACGCTGCTCGAGACCGTCGAGCGAAGGTTGCCTCAGATCCCGAGGTACCGGCAGAAGGTCCGCGAGGTGGTCCTCGGACTGGCCCGGCCGGTGTGGATCGACGACCGCGAATTCGACATCACCTATCACATCCGCCGCTCCGCACTCCCGTCGCCGGGCAGCGACGCGCAACTGCACGACTTGATCGCGCGGCTCGGGTCGCGGCCGCTCGACAAGTCCCGCCCGCTGTGGGAGATGTACCTGGTCGAGGGCTTGGCCAAGAACCGCATTGCGATCTACACCAAGTCGCACCAGGCACTCGTCAACGGCATGAGTGCTCTGGAGATCGGGCACGTCATCGCCGACCGCACCCAGAAGTCCCCGGAGTTCGGCGAGGACATCTGGATTCCGGCGCGCGAGCCGAGCGATGCCCGGTTGGTTCTCGGTGCCGTCGGTGAGTTCATCGCCCGTCCCGGCAGCCAGCTCGCCACGGTCCGATCCGCCGTCACCGAGACGGTCACCAACACGGGACATCTGGTCGAGGCGGGCCGCCGGTTCGCCGACGTCGCCAGGACGTTGGCCCGTGGCACCGCTCCGAGCAGTCCGCTCAACACCACCGTGTCCCGCAACCGGCGCTTCACCGTCGCCGGTCATCAACTGGAGGACTACCGAAGGCTGCGGGCGCGCTACGACTGCGACGTCAACGACGTCATCCTCGCGGTCATCGCCGGAGCGTTGCGCAACTGGCTGCTGTCGCGCGGCGAACCGGTCACCTCGACGTCGACGATCCGGGCGATGGTCCCCATGTCGGTGTACCCGGAAGTCGAGTTCGACGTGACGGGTCCAGGCCAGGCGATCAGTGAGGTGTCGCCCTTCCTGATCGATCTACCCACCGGTGAGGGCAACGCGGTGGTGCGCCTGTCGCAGATCGCCCACGCCACGGAATCGCACTCGACTGCCGCCAGCCTGGTCGACGCTCGTACCATCGTCACACTCTCCGGCTTTGCGCCACCGACGTTGCACGCCATGGGAACTCGCGTCGCCACCAGTTTCTCGGCGCGACAGTTCAACCTTCTGATTACCAACGTGCCCGGTGCGCAGAAGCAAATGTACGTGGCCGGAACCAAGCTGTTGGAGACGTACTCCGTGCCGCCGCTGCTGAACAACCAGGTGCTCGCGATCGGCGTGACGTCCTACAACGGCATGCTGTACTTCGGCATCAACGCCGACCGCGACGCGATGAGCGACGTCGCCATGGTGCCCTCTCTGCTGCGTGAGTCACTCGATGAATTGCTGGAGGCAGCACAGTAAGTCGTATCGCACTACGATTCGGCGATGGGCAAGAAGAATTCTGCGAAGGTCTCGGCGAAGAAGTCGAAGAGGGACAAGATCTCCAACGACGTCTACGAAGCCGAACTGTACCGTCTCCAAACGGAATTCGTGAAGCTCCAAGAGTGGGCGCGCCACACCGGGGCCCGCATCGCCGTCGTCTTCGAAGGCCGTGACGCCGCAGGCAAGGGCGGCACCATCAAGCGCATCACCGAGTATCTGAGCCCACGGGTCGCGAGGATCGCCGCCTTGCCCGCACCCACCGAGCGGGAACGCGGCCAATGGTACTACCAGCGCTACGTCGCGCACTTGCCCGCGAAGGGCGAGATCGTGCTCTTCGACCGGTCCTGGTACAACCGAGCCGGCGTCGAGCAGGTGATGGGATTCTGTACGCCGCAGGAACATACGTTGTTCCTGCGCCAGACTCCGATCTTCGAGCAGATGCTTCTGGACGACGGAATCCTCCTTCGCAAGTACTGGTTCTCGGTGTCCGACGACGAGCAGCTGCGTCGGTTCAAGTCCCGGATGAACGATCCGGTCCGGCAGTGGAAGCTGAGCCCGATGGATCTGGAGTCGGTGTACCGCTGGGAGGACTTTTCGCGGGCGAAGGATCAGATGATGGTCCACACCGACGTTCCGCAGAGTCCGTGGTACGTGGTGGAGTCCGACGTCAAGAAGCACGCCAGGCTGAACATGATGAACCACCTGCTGTCCACCATCGACTACCACGACGTCGAGCTTCCGA
Organism: Mycobacteriales bacterium; assembly: GCA_038244615.1. Taxonomy (GTDB): domain Bacteria; phylum Actinomycetota; class Actinomycetes; order Mycobacteriales; family Mycobacteriaceae; genus Mycobacterium. Next base: position 55,541 of record JBBRTH010000020.1, read on the forward strand.
AGGTGGAGCTACCGGATCGTCCCATCGTGAGCAAGAACTATGAGCGGCCGTCGCGCTCGCTGTCGACCTACGTCGACGATCACGTCGCGACGTTGACGGGGGACAAGGAGTAGGACCGCTACTCTCGCCTGGTGCGTGTCTACATCCCCGCGACCCTGGCCATGCTGCAACGGCTCGTCGCCGATCAGTCGATGCACGCGCTGAGCGGGACGGCGTTCGCCGTCACTCCGACGCTGCGGGAGTCCTACGCCGAAGGCGACGACGACGAGCTCGCCGAGGTCGCCTTGCGCGAGGCGGCCCTGGCATCGTTGCGGCTACTGGCGGCCGAGGGAAGTGGCACCGGTGCTGGGGGTCCCCCCGCTTGCGGGGGAGAGCGTAGCGACTCGGGAAGTGGCACCGGAGGGCAGGAGCGTAGCGACTCGGGAAGTGGCACCGGAGGGCAGGAGCGTAGCGACTCGGGAAGTGGCACCGGAGGGCAGGAGCGTAGCGACTCGGGAAGTGGCACCGAGTTGCCACTACGACGTGCGGTGCTCGTCGCCGACGTGGACGGCGCGACCATCCGTCCCGATCTGGACGACGCCGTCGTGCGGTTGGCGGGCCCGATCGGCATGAGCGACGTGATCGCGGCCTATCTAGACAACGCGGCGGCGGAGCCCGCCGTGACGGCCGCGATCGAGGTCGTGGACCTCGCGGATCTCGGCGACGAGGACGCCGAGCTGACGGTCGGCGATGCGCAGGATCACGACCTCGCCTGGTATGCCTCCCACGAGCTGCCCATTCTCCTCGAGCTGCTCTGACTTGGCTCCGGCACCGTAAGTTACGGTACCGTAGCTTGTCGTTCGCGAGTCGGTTCGCGGTTGTAGGGCACGTTGAGCAGGAGCCGTCATGGCCAAGCACGAAATCAAGATTGCGGCCAATGTGGCCGACACCATTCGCCCAACACTCGCTGGCGCCAAGCAGCATCCGGGCTGGCAGGCGTTGCGCTCGATCGCCGGTCGGATCACCACGCCGCTGTTGCCCGATGACTATCTCAAGCTCGCCAACCCGCTGTGGTCCGCCCGCGAGCTGCGCGGCCGCGTGATCGAGGTGCGGCGCGAGACCGTCGATTCCGCGACGCTGGTGATCAAGCCGGGGTGGGGGTTTCGGTTCGACTACGAACCCGGTCAGTACGTCGGCATCGGGGTCCTGATCGACGGTCGCTGGCGGTGGAGGTCGTACTCGTTGACGTCCACTCCCGTGACCCGCGCCAGAGTGATCACCATCACGGTGAAGGCAATGCCGGAGGGCTTCCTGTCCAGCCATCTGGTCGGCGGCGTGACACCGGGAACGATCGTCAGACTCGCCGCACCGCAGGGCAACTTCGTCATGCCCGATCCGGCGCCCGCGTCCGTGTTGTTCCTCACCGCGGGGTCGGGCATCACGCCGGTGATGTCCATGCTCCGCACACTCGCCCGGCGCGAGCAGATCGGTGACGTCGCCCACGTGCACTCGGCGCCGACGGAGTCCGACGTGATGTTCGCCCAGGAGTTGGCGCGTCTCCACGACTCGCACGAGGGGTATCGGCTGACCGTCCGGGCGACGCGGACCGAGGGACGACTCGCCATGACCACGCTGGCCGACATCGTGCCCGATTGGCGTGAACGTCAGACCTGGGCGTGCGGCCCCGAGGGCATGCTCGACGATGCGCACCGGCTCTGGTCGGCCGCCCGCCTCGCCGATCGATTGCACCTGGAGCGGTTCGCGGCGTCGCGTGCGGGTGCACACGGCACCGGGGGCACGGTCACGTTCGAGCGCAGCAATAAGACCGTCGAGGCCGACGCGGCCACCTCGCTGATGGACGCGGGCGAGCAGGTCGGGGTCCAGATGCCGTTCGGATGTCGGATGGGCATCTGCCAGTCATGTGTAGTCGGCCTGGTCGGTGGGCATGTAAGGGACCTGCGCACGGGTGTCGAGCACGAACCGGGCAGCCGGGTGCAGACGTGTATTTCCGCAGCTTCTGGCGATTGTGTGCTGGACGTCTGAGCTTTACTGGCTAGTAACCTACGCAGTCGTAGGTTACGCTAACGTAGGTAGTTGGAAGGAGGTGCCACATGGCAATCACAGACGTGCCGGAGTTCACGCATCTGAGCGCCGCCGACATCGAAAGTCTGGCGAACGAGCTCGACGCGATCCGGCTGGACATTGAAGACTCCCGGGGTGAGCGCGACTCGCGCTACATCCACCACACCATTGCCGCTCAACGCGCCCTCGAGATCGCGGGTCGGCTGATGCTCGCCGCGAGTTCGAAGCGGTCCGCCTGGTGGGCGGGCACCGTGACACTGGGCGTGGCCAAGATCGTCGAGAACATGGAGATCGGCCACAACGTCATGCACGGCCAGTGGGACTGGATGAACGATCCCGAGATCCACTCCTCGACGTGGGAGTGGGACATGAGTGGATCGTCCAAGCACTGGCGTTTCACTCACAACTTCATGCACCACAAGTACACCAACATACTCGGCATGGACGACGACGTCGGCTACGGCGTCATCCGGGTGACGCGCGACCAGAAGTGGAGCCCGTTCAATCTCTATGGCAACCTGCTGTTCAACACGCTCCTCGCCATCGGCTTCGAATGGGGAGTCGGGTTGCAGCACCTGGAACTCGGCAAGATCTCCAGGAACCGCGACGACCGCGCCGCCACGATGAAGCGCGTGCGCGAGTTCGGCGTCAAGGCTGGCCGGCAGGTGGTCAAGGACTACGTGGCCTACCCGGCCCTGACCTCGCTGTCGCCCGGTGCCACGTACACGTCCACGCTCAAGGCCAATGCGGTCGCGAACGTGATCCGCAACGTGTGGGCCAATGCCGTGATCTTCTGCGGTCACTTCCCCGACGGGGCGGACAAGTTCACCAAGACCGACATGGTGGGTGAGAGCAAGGGTGAGTGGTACTTGCGCCAAATGCTCGGCAGTGCCAACTTCGACGCTGGTCCCGTGCTGCGCTTCATGAGCGGCAATCTGTGCTATCAGATCGAACACCACCTGTATCCGGATCTTCCGAGCAACCGGTTGCACGAGATCGGGGTTCGCGTCCGTCAGGTGTGCGAGAAGTACGACCTGCCGTACACGACGGGCAACTTCGCGGTGCAGTACGGCAAGACCTGGCGGACCATCGCCAAGCTGTCTCTGCCGGACAAGTACCTGCGGCACACCGCCGACGACGCTCCGGAGACTCGCAGCGAGCGGATGTTCGCCGAGTTGGAGCCCGCGCAACGCCGCGGCCTGAAGTCTGCGGTCGCCGCCGTCCGGGAACGACGCCGCGAGAAGCGGTCCGTCGCCTCCTGAGGCGTTGACATAGCACTCACGGCGAGGACCTCTCAGAGGTCCTCGCCGTGAGTGCTATCTGGGTGTCGTCAGTCGGGGAGGTAGTCGAAGGTGTCGGGGTTCGGACCCGTCCTGCCCTCTTCGCCCTTGTCGAGTGCGGTCAACTCGGCGACGTCGTGATCGCTCAACTCGAAGTCGAACAACGCGAAGTTCTCCTCGATTCGCTTCGGCGTCACGGACTTCGGGAAGACGATGTCACCCCGCTGAACGTGCCAGCGCAGCACCACCTGAGCCGGTGACTTGCCCGCCGCCTCGGCGATCTTGGTCACGACCGGGTCGTCGAGCACCTTGCCTTGGGCGATGGGAGACCACGCCTCAACGGCGATGCCGTGCTCATGGCAGTACGCGCGAACCTCGTCGTTGACGAAGTATGGATGCACCTCGATCTGATTGACCGCGGGCACGGTGTCGGTCTCGTTCGCCAGCCGCTCGAGGTGGTGGCTCTGAAAGTTCGAGACGCCGATGCTGCGGGCCCGGCCGTCGCGCCTGAATTCCTCGAGCGTCTGCCAGGTCGAGATGAAGTCGCCGCTGTAGAGGGTGGGCAGTGGCCAGTGGATGAGGAAGAGGTCGACGTAGTCGAAACCGAGCTTGCTCAGCGTCTCGTCGAAGGCCTTGCGCGCGGCGTCGGGGTCGTGAAATCCGTTGTTCAGCTTGCTGGTCACGAAGACGTCCGCGCGCTCCACGCCGGCATCCTGCAGCCCCTGGCCGACGCCGGCCTCGTTCTGATACATCTCGGCGGTGTCGACGTGTCGGTAGCCGATGTCGAGTGCGGTTTTGACTGCACCCGCGGTCTCGTCGGGATCGATCTGGTAGACGCCGAAGCCGAGCTGCGGAATGGGCGCGCCGCTGCTGAGTTCGATCGTCGGTACGTTCGTCATGAATGGGCCTTCCCTTTGCGATTTGCCGTGGTGAGCGTGCCCGTTGTGACGCGATTGCAAACCGCCGTCAGACCTTCGCGAGGACGTTCACGGGAGCTAGTCCGCGGTCATCGCGATCAGTAGACGGCGCGCTGCGGCCACCCGGTCGGCCGCGTGGCCGGTCAAGGCGTCCAGTGCGCATTCGGGATCCGCGGGTGGACCCATGTGACCGCAGCCGCGCGGACACTCCTCGATCGCTTCGGCGAGATCGGAGAACGCCATCATGACGTTGGCGGGAGCGATGTGAGCCAGCCCGAACGACCGGATCCCCGGGGTGTCGATGACCCACCCCGAACCGTGCAGCGGTAGCGCGACCGACTGCGATGAGGTGTGCTTTCCCTTGCCGACTCCGGACACCACGCCCACGGCGCGATGGGCATCGGGCACGAGGCGATTGACCATGGTCGACTTGCCGACCCCGGAATGCCCGACCAGCACGGTCAGCTTGCCGACCAGCAGATCGTCGACCACGTGGAGATCGTCGTCGCGGCCTGCCGTCACCGAAGTCAGGTCCAGGCCGGCGAATTGCGCAGCGAACGGTTCGGGGGGCGCCAGGTCCGTCTTCGTCAGGCACAGGATCGGCACCAGTCCACCGGCGTAGGCGGCGATCAGCGACCGTTCCACGAAGCCGGTGCGCGGTGGGGGATCCGCCAGTGCGACGACGATGAGCAGCTGGTCGGCATTGGCGACCAGGACGCGTTCGGTCGGGTCGGTGTCATCGGCGGTGCGCCGCAACACGGTTCGTCGTTCGCCACGCCTCACGATGCGGGCCAGCGTGTCGGGCTGTCCGGACAGGTCCCCGACGATGTCGACCTCGTCACCGACCACGATCGGGGTGCGACCGAGTTCCCTGGCCCGCATCGTCGTGACGACGCGGTGCGGATCGCCACCAAGGGCACAACCCCACCGCCCCCGGTCGACGGTCACGACCATCCCGGCCTGCGCGTCGGCGTGCTCGGGGCGGGTCTTGGTGCGCGGCCGCGAACCCCGGCCCGGGCGCACCCGGACGTCGGATTCGTCGTAGTCGTGCTCTCTCAAGGGTTTTCGGGTGCCTGCCCGACCAGCATGTCCGCCCACATCCGTGGGAAGTCGGGCAGCGTCTTTGCGGTGGTGCCGATGTCCTCGACCTCGACGTCGGGCACCCGCAGTCCGATGATGGCGCCCGCCGTCGCCATGCGGTGATCGGCGTAGGATCTCCACAGTCCGCCGTGCAAGGGCTCAGCCGTGATGGTCAGCCCGTCGGCCGTCTCCTCGCAGTGTCCGCCCAGGCCGTTGATCTCCGCGGTCAGCGCTGCCAAGCGGTCGGTTTCGTGCCCGCGCAGATGCGCGATGCCGGTGAGGTGCGATATGGAGCCTGGCGCGGCCAGCGCCGCGAGCGCCGCGACCGACGGCGCCAGTTCGCCGACGTCGTGCAGGTCGGCATCAAAGCCCGGGTAGCCGTCAACGGAGCCCTTGACCTCGAGATACGAATCATCCTGGTGCACCGTCGATCCCGCCTTGACGAGTAGTTCGAGGATGGTCTCCGAGGGCTGCACGCCGACCCGTGGCCACCCCGCGATGCGGACGGTACCCGCGCTCACGATGGCGGCGGACAGGAAGGGGACCGCGTTCGACAAATCGGGCTCGATCGCCCAGTGTCGCGCGGCGACGGGCCCTGGCCGGATCTCCCAGCGGTTCGGCGTCGTGTCGTCCACCCGTACTCCGGCGCCGCGCAACATCGACACCGTCATCGCGATGTGCGGCGCCGAGGGCACGGACTCCCCGGTGTGCACCACGGTCAGTCCGTCGGCGAACGTCGCGCCCGACAACAGCAGTCCCGATACGAACTGCGACGACGACGACGCGTCGATGCGGACGGTGCCACCCTTGACGGAGCCCTCGCCGTGGACGAGGAACGGCATCGAGTCGCCGTCGAGATGGACGCCGAGGCCGCGCAATCCATCGAGCAGGGGCGCGATCGGACGGGACCGGGCCTGCTCGTCGCCGTCGAACGTGACGACCTCGCCGCCCAGCGCCGCGACCGGGGGGAGGAACCGCAGCACGGTGCCCGCCAGTCCGCAGTCGATGTGGGCGTTCGCGGCGGGTGCGATCGCACCGCTCACCGACAGTTCGGTTTCCGAGCCGTCGAGTGACACGCCGAGAGTCCGAAGCGCGCCGATCATCAGGTCGGTGTCGCGACTGCGGAGGGCACCGCTGATTGTCGACGTGCCCTGCGGGGTGGCCAACGCGGCGAGGATGAGCGCACGGTTGGTCTGGGACTTGGAGCCGGGCACGTCGACTTCGGCGTGTACGGGCGTCGTCGTGGACGGTGCCTGCCACGTTGTCATGGTGTCCATCCTGCCTTGTCGGCGCGTTCTGCCACCATGGGAAGCATGTGTGGGCGATTCGCGGTGACTACGGATCCGGCGCTGCTCGCCGAGAAGATCAAGGCGCTCGATGAAAGTGCGGCGGCGACCGAAGGCAAGCACCCTCCGCAACCGAACTTCAACGTGGCGCCGACGACGATCATCAGCTCAGTGGTCAAGAGGCACTCCGAACCCGATGACAAGTCGACCCGCCGGGTGCGGATGATGCGGTGGGGACTGATCCCGCCGTGGGTCAAGACCGCGGCTGACGGCGGCCCAGATACCAAGGGGCCGTTACTGATCAACGCCCGCGCCGAGACGGTCACCACGTCGGGTGCCTTCCGCGCCTCCGCCAAGGGCAAGCGGTGTCTGATACCGATGGACGGCTGGTATGAGTGGCGGCCCAACGGCGAGAGCGCGACCGGCAAGAAGGCCGCCAAGACGCCGTTCTACATGTACGGCTGCGACGGCGAGCTGTTGTTCATGGGCGGCCTGTGGTCGACGTGGCGGCCCGCCAAAGATTCAGGTGCGCCCGCCGACGTACCACCGCTGCTCAGCTGCACCATCATCACCACCGGCTCTGCGGGTCCACTCGCCGAGATCCACGACCGCATGCCGCTGACCATCAGCGAGCGCGACTGGGACCGATGGTTGGATCCGGACGCACCCGTCGACGAGGGTCTGTTGCGAGGCCATGGCGACCTCGACCGGATCGCGATCCGCGAGGTGTCCCGGCTGGTCAACAGCGTCCGCAACAACGGACCCGAGCTGATCGAACCCGCCGAGCCGGAGCCCGAGCAGGGGACGCTTCTCTAGCGTCGACTGGCGCTGATGACCACTTAGGGCGTGTCGAACCTGACCCCGTCGTCATCGGCGTGGGGGGTCAGTGCTTCCCGGAACGCGCCTGCAAGGCGTTCCCGCTGGGTCCCGTCGATGCGTCGGAAGACGTCGACGTGCATCGGTGATTCGTGCACCAGGAAGTGCAGCGCGACATCCAGCGAGGCAAATTCCCGGGTGAACATCCCATCGCGGATGTCGACGTCGGTGAAGTCGTCGGCCAGGCGACGCGCCGCGATGGTCGGGTCGCCCCATTGGTCGGGGGAGTACCCGCTCCTGGCCTTCTTCTCGCCGATGTCGATCAGCTCCGGAGTCACGTCGACGCCCATGACCAGGGCGCCACGCGCGGCCGCTGCCAGTGCGGCACTGCCCGTACCGCAGGCCAGGTCGACGAGGGTGGCCCCGCGAAGCGGGTGGCGGCGCTCCACGTCGGCAACGGTCTCACCGGCGATGGTCGCGATGCGTTCGGCCACCGACTCGTAGCGTCCAGCCGCCCACAGGGAATAACTCACGGACTGAGGATAGTTCCGAGTCTCGATGCGTCGACTGTTCTGCTAGGGGCCGGTGTAGCCCGGCGGGTTCGGGGTGTCGACCCACAGGTCGACGCCGAGTTCCGAACCGGGCACGCAGTCGTAGACCGAGAGGTCGGTGACGCCCGAGTCGAACAGGACGTCCTCGCACAGCACCGCGTTGCCGGTGTACTCCCTGGCGGGCTTGTTGAAGATGACGTAGGCGGCGTCGGAGTACACCGCGGGCTTGCGGGCACGGGCCATGGCCTCGTCGCCGCCGAGGAGGTTCTTCACGGCGGCGGTGGCCACCATCGTCCGCGGCCACAACGTGTTCGACGCGATCCCGTCGGCGCGCAGTTCCTCGGCGATGCCCAGACCACACAACGTCATCCCGTACTTGGCCATCATGTATGCCGTCGGCCTGAGCCACTTCGACTCGAGCAGGATCGGCGGTGACAGCGTGAGGATGTGGGGGTTCTCCCGGCCCCTCATGTGCGGGATGCAGGCCTGTGACACGGCATAGGTACCGCGGACATTGATGCCGTTCATCAGGTCGAATCGCTTGAGTGGCACCTCGGTGATGGACCCGAGGTTGATGGCTGAGGCGTTGTTCACGCAGATGTCGATGCCGCCGAACTGCGCAACCGCCTGCGCCACGGCGGATTCCACGGATTCGCCGTCGCGGACGTCGCCGAGGATCGGCAGGGCTTGGCCGCCGGCGTCCTCGATCTCCCTGGCAGCGGTGTAGATCGTGCCCTCGAGCTTGGGGTGCGGCTCGGCGGTCTTGGCGACCAGCGCGACGTTGGCGCCGTCGGCGGCGACCCGCTTGGCGATCGCCAAGCCGATACCGCGGCTGGCGCCGGAGATGAACATCGTTTTCCCGGACAAAGAAGTAGTAGAAGAAGAAGATGCCATGCGCCCACCCTAGGACTGTCGCGTCGCGAGGATGTCGGCGGTCACCGCCTTGGTGAGACGGACCAGATCCGTCGGCGCCAGGACGACCTGCAGCCCGCGTTTCCCCGCACTGCACAACACGCGTTTCCACGTCAGAACCGAGTCGTCGACCACGGTCGGCAGCGGCCTGCGTTGGCCCAGCGGTGAGGCGGCCGCCTTGAGCGACAGTTTGTAGGGGACTGGAAGCACCGCGACGGCGAGGCCCTTGGGCAGGCGACGACGAGTGTCTTGAAGACCTGTTCGGCGGACACCTCGGCGCCGGTCGCAAGCTCGGCCACGGCCTCGTCACCAAAGGAATCGTTGCGCGGATCGTGGTGGTAGCTCAGCACCTCGTGCGGTACGCCTGCCTTCACCAGTACGGCGATCGCCGGGGTCGCTGCAGGTGCCATCGGGTCACGATACCGGCGGCCGCCTGGGAACAACCGCTCCCGTGCCCGCTGTTGTTCAGCTGCGATGGGGCTCGACAGGCGAGTCTGTCGGTTCCAACCTCTAGGATCTACAGGAAAGGTGACACCTTGGCGGCAACGGCCTGCCTGGAACGACCGGTGAAATTGCCGGTCGCGTTCCTCGGTGCAGCGAGAGAAGGGACGGTGTCGACTCGGATGACCGATCTCGACGGGGCAACGCCCGCCGCAGCCGAAGAACCTGCCTTAGAGACCGATGCGGAGCTCACGGCGCGGTTCGAGCGCGATGCAATACCGCTGCTGGACCAGCTGTACGGCGGCGCATTGCGGATGACCCGCAATCCGGCGGATGCCGAGGATCTGCTGCAGGAGACGATGGTCAAGGCCTATGCCGGCTTCCGTTCGTTTCGCGCGGGCACCAACCTGAAGGCGTGGCTGTACCGGATCCTGACCAACACCTTCATCAACAGCTATCGAAAGAAGCAGCGCCAGCCTGCCGAGTACCCGACCGAGGAGATCACCGACTGGCAGCTGGCGGCCAACGCACAGCATTCGTCGGTCGGTCTGCGCTCGGCCGAAGTCGAGGCGATGGAGGCCCTGCCCGACACCGAGATCAAGGCGGCGTTGCAGGAGTTGCCCGAAGAATTTCGGATGGCCGTCTACTACGCCGACGTCGAGGGCTTCCCGTACAAGGAGATCGCGCAAATCATGGGCACCCCGATCGGGACGGTGATGTCCCGACTGCACCGCGGCCGCAAGCAGCTACGTGGACTGCTGGCCGATGTCGCGCGTGATCGCGGATTCATTCGAGGTCAGCAGCTCGACGAGCCCGAGGAGGTGTCCTCGTGAGCGACGACTTCCCGCGCCCCGAAGAGCACACGTTCCATCCGCCGGTCGGCCCGATCGATCCCGACCATCCAGAGTGCGCAACGGTGATCGCCGAGGTGTGGACGCTGCTGGACGGCGAATGCACGACGGAGACGCGTGACAGACTGCGCCATCATCTCGAGGAATGCCCGACATGCCTGCGGCAGTACGGGGTCGAGGAGCGCGTGAAGCACCTCATCGCCACCAAGTGCGGCGGCGACAAGGTGCCGGATTCACTGCGGGCACGGCTGCGTGTCGAGATCAGCCGCACGACCATCATCCGCGGTTAGCGAACTGCTTTCGAGCCGCAGTTGGGTCGCTTGCCGTGGTTGGCCTTCGAGTGCTTGCGGTCACGCTTCTTACGGCCACGCTTGGCCATGATGGTCCTCCAATGAGTCAGTTGCTTACTCGTCAGTGTCTCACGCTCGCGCCACCGCATTCCAATCCCGGCCGTGTGGTTCGATAGACCGGCAGACGCCGCGTTGTGCCGCCGTGACAGGTGGCTCCAGGAGACGAGTGGGGTGAAGATGGCCGAGGACGTTCGCGCCGAGATCGTGGCCAGTGTGCTCGAGGTCGTGGTGAGCGAGGGCGATCACATCGGCGAAGGGGAGACCCTCGTACTCCTGGAGTCCATGAAGATGGAGATTCCGGTGCTTGCCGAAGTTGCCGGGACGGTCACCACGGTCAACGTGGCCGTGGGCGACGTCATTCAGGCCGGCGACCTCATCGCCGTGATCAGTTAGGGCTTGGGCCCTCCAGGCCACTCGCATGTCGACCCTCGGTGACCTGCTCGCCGAGCACACCATGTTGCCCGGCAATGCCGTCGACCACCTGCACGTCGTGGTGGGGGAATGGCAACTGCTGGCCGATTTGTCGTTCGCCGACTATTTGATGTGGGTGCACCACGACGACGGCTCGCTGGTGTGTGTCGCGCAGGTGCGTCCGAATACCGCCCCTACCGTGCTGCTGGCCGACGCGGTGGGGACGGTCAACACTGCAGGCGACATGCCAGTGGTCGTCGAAGCCTTTCAGTCGGGTCACATCGGTCGTGAAAGTGATGCGGGACAAACGGATTCGCAGGAGGGCCGGTGGCTCAACGTCGAAGCCGTCCCCGTCAGGCACGGCGATCGGGTGGTCGCGGTCCTGACGCACCAGACCGCGTTGGCCGACCGGCGCAAGGCCAGCCCGTTGGAGCGCGCGTACCTGGACTGCGCGGCCGACCTGTTGCACATGCTGTCCGAAGGCACGTTCCCCAACGTGGGTGACCTCGCGATGTCACGGTCGAGCCCCCGAGTGGGTGACGGCTTCATTCGCCTCGACGTCGGCGGGAACGTGAGCTTCGCAAGTCCGAACGCGATCTCGGCCTATCACCGGATGGGCCTGAACGCCGAGCTCGAGGGCCACAACCTGGTCACCGTCACCCGACCGCTGATCTCCGATCCCTTCGAGGCGCAGGAACTCGCGAATCACGTGCGTGATTCGCTTTCCGGCGGGTCGAGCATGCGGATGGAGATCGACGCCGGGGGGGCGGCGGTGCTGGTCCGGACGTTGCCGATGGTGGTCAACGGCGAGGCAGCCGGTGCGGCCCTGCTGATCCGCGACGTGACCGAGGTCAAGCGCCGCGACCGGGCACTCCTATCCAAGGACGCGACCATTCGCGAGATCCACCACCGCGTGAAGAACAACCTCCAGACCGTTGCTGCGCTGCTGCGGCTGCAGGCTAGACGTACGAACAACGCCGAGGGGCGGGATGCGCTGATTGAGTCGGTGCGGCGCGTCTCGTCGATCGCATTGGTCCACGACGCGCTGTCGATGTCGGTCGACGAGGAGGTCAACCTCGACGAGGTCGTCGATCGGATCGTCCCGATCATGAATGACGTCGCGTCAGTGGGCAGACCCGTCCGGATCAACCGGGTCGGCGACCTGGGAGTGCTCGACGCCGACCGGGCTACCGCGCTGGTCATGGTCATCACCGAGTTGGTCCAGAATGCGATCGAGCACGCCTATGACTCCCAGTCGGAGAACGGGAGCGTCACGATCCGGGCCGAGCGCTCCGCCCGCTGGCTCGACGTCGTGGTGCACGACGACGGCCGCGGACTCCCCGAGGGGTTCAGCCTGGAGAAGTCGGACAGCTTGGGCCTGCAGATCGTGCGGACGTTGGTGTCCGCCGAGCTGGACGGTTCGCTGGGCATGCGCGCCGTGCCGACCGGCGGCACCGACGTCGTGCTACGGGTGCCGATTGGTCGGCGCGGGCGTTGGGCCCAGTAGCACGTTGGTGTGAAACACGCCACCCGGCCAAAATTCACGGCCCCGGCGAATGCCGAGGCCGTAAATCGTAGGAAATGTGGGAGTTACACGCCCGTACGAGCCTTCGTCCGAGCGTTGCGACGCTTGAGTGCGCGACGCTCGTCCTCGCTCATGCCGCCCCAGACACCCGCGTCCTGGCCGGACTCCAAAGCCCAGCTCAGGCACTCCGTGGTGACTGGGCAGCGGTTGCAGACGATCTTTGCATCAGCGATCTGGGCGAGTGCCGGGCCGCTGTTCCCCACGGGGAAGAACAGTTCCGGATCCTCGTCACGACAGACCGCCTTGTGCCGCCAATCCATAGTTACTACTCCTCTTCATGTGCGCAGCAAGGCGCACGAGCTTTTCTTCGGCTGTTAACGCGTGCACATCAATTGTTTCTGCACTGTTGCAAACGATGCTTCCACAGGCTGAACAGATGTCAATAGAGGCGCGTCAACACGTGGGCAATCTCACTGGGTTCCCTAGGTGGGACCGCGTTGGCGATCCCCTCATCCGTCTGTACTACACTCAGATCAGTTGCGCCCTAAATAACTGTACTTCCCAGAGAAGTGGCAGCTCAAGGCGTTTTCTTGAGCGGTGCCACCACGCCGAGAGCATCCCGAACCGCCGTGAACGTCATCGTTTCGCGCTGGCCGACGTAATCTCCGTCGATCTGACACCCCACGGGAGTGTCGGCGGTCACCCGCACCCACTTCACGTCATCATCGCGAATCAGATGCTTGGCATCGAGGCGAGGAACATTGGCCAGCATCTGGCGCACGAGCCCCAGATTCGCCCAGATGTTCATGCTGGTCGTGGCGAACACGCCCAACCCCGTCTCGAAGGTGGTCGACGGGTTCGTCCAGACCGGCCGCGTGTTGGCGTACGTCCACGGGCTGGAGTTCGACACGAACGCGAAGTGCACGCCGGAGATGGGGTCACGACCGGGGAGCTCCAGTGTCAGCGACGGTTCCCTGCGGGCACTGGCCAGAACCTCACGGGTCGCCACCCGGATATAGCGCGACGCGGTGACCTTGCGGCCCTTCTCCCGCTGCGCCTCGACGGCGGCGACCACGTCACCGTCGACGCCCATGCCTGCGGTGAAGACACCCCACCGGTCGCCGCAGTCCATCCGCCCGATACGGCGCCACTTGGCGCCACGGCGATAGGCACCGAGAAGGTCGACGAGCTGATTGGTCGCCTCGGTGGGATCCGGGCTGATGCCCAGGGCGCGCGCGAAGACGTTGGCCGATCCGCCGGGGACCACCGCGACCGCCGGTCCGCGTTTCGGCGGGGTCTGCCCGCAGTCGCCGAGAATGCCATTGGCCACTTCGTTCACCGTGCCGTCGCCGCCGTGCACGATCACCACGTCGATACCGTCGCGCGTCGCGTCCCTGGCGATCTCGATCGCGTGGCCGCGGTGGTCGGTGTGCGCGACGGTCAACTTGACCCGGCTCTCCAACGCGTGTGCAAGCAGATCACGACCTGCGGGTGTGGTCGACGTGGCGTTGGGATTCACGATCAGGACGGCACGCACGGGGTCCAACCATATCGGCACGCCGGAGCGCCGCGCTCTACGCTCAACCATGTGATCGTGCCCTCGCCGTCAACCGTCCGTCAGGCGGCCGCCGTGGTGGCGCTTGAGGGCGTCGTACTGGTGGTCGTGGCCGTGGTTCTCGTCGTCCGTGCACTCGGCGGCGTCCACGAGGTGTCGATCAGCGGGTACGGCACCGCGGTCTGGTTCGTCGTCATGGGTGCCGCGCTCATCACCGCAGGGTGGGCGTTGTGGACGGGCAGACGTTGGGGCCGCGGAATCGCGGTGTTCGCGCAACTGCTCCTGCTTCCGGTGGCGTGGTACATCGCCGTGGGCTCTGCGCAATGGTCCTACGGCGTGCCCGTCGCACTCGTCGCCGTCGTCGCGCTGATCCTGCTGTTCAGTCCATCAGCGGTGCAGTGGCTCAGTCAGACGTCCGACGACGATCGCGGAGGAGTCGGACCATCGGATCCTGCGGCGAGTGCCGACAATTCGTCGCCGGACACCCGGTAGGTGATCCACTCGCTCTGAGGACGACCGCCGACGGAGTCGTACAGGGCGATCGCGCCTGCGTTCCAGTCCAGCACGGCCCACGTCAACCGGGTGTAGCCGTCCGTGATGCATTCGCGGGCCAACGTCGATAGCAGCGCCCGGGCCAGACCGTGGCGGCGGAACGCGGGCCTCACGAACAGATCCTCCAGGTAGATGCCCGCCACGCCGTCCCAGGTGGAGAAGTTGTAGAACCACAGCGCCATCGCGGCGGGCTCACCGTCGACCTCGGCCACATGGGCCTGGACGATGGCAGGCTCGCCGAACAGCGCGTGGTGCAGCTGAGCTTCGGTCACCGTGCACTCATCCAGCGCATGCTCGAAGTCGGCCAGCTCGCGAACCATGTCCACCAGCTCAGCCTCGTCGCCCGGTCGGGCTCTTTGGATGTTCACGGTCACGAGCTCACTCCCAGCGCGGTCAGGATCGTCCGGAACTTCGTATTCGTCTCGGCCACTTCATCATCGGGATCGGATTCGGCGACGATACCGCCGCCGGACCTGGCCTCGGCGGTTCGGCGGTCTGCGGAGAGTTCGGCGCACCGGATGGACACCACCCACGTGCCGTCACCGCTTTCGTCGCACCACCCGACGGCTCCGGCGTAGAAGCCGCGATCCCCCTCGAGGGTCCGGATGAGATCGACGGCATCCGCGGTGGGTACTCCGCCGACGGCCGCGGTGGGGTGCAGTGCCACCGCGAGATCCAAAGCGGTGGTGGATGAGTCGCGCAAGCGACCGGTGATCGGCGTGCTCAGGTGCCACACGGCAGACGTGCTGCTGAGCTCCGGCGTCGACGCGATGTCCAGGTCGACGCACAGTGGCCGTAACGCCGCGTGCATCTGGTCGACCACCAGTTGATGCTCGTGAAGATTCTTCGCGGAGTCTGCCAGTGCAGCCCCGTTCGCCAGGTCCACCGAGGAGTCGGTCGAGCGCGGCGCCGACCCCGCGAACGGCCGGCAGGTCAGTACGTCGCCGCGTCGGGCCACCAGCAACTCGGGGCTGGCACCGATGAGTGCGGTACCCGCATACTCCTCACCGGCCGCGCTGAGGTCGACCAAATATGTTGTGGCCGAATGGTCCTCGGCCAGGCGGCGCACGATGGACTGCACGTCGAATGTCTCGTCCGCAACGAGTCGGAGCGCCCGCGCGAGCACCACCTTGTGAAGGGCTGACTCAGGATCGCGCAGCCGCTCCAGCGCCGTGGCGATGCGGGCCCGGTGTTCGGCGGGCGCGGGCACCATCTCGGCGATGTGCACGGCGGGCATGCTCCGCGGGGCCCAGTCGGGCAGCGTATCGGTGAAGCGAACGTGCCCGGGCCGCATCAGCGCCGTCGGACGGGTGACGTCGAAGGGCAAGGCTCCCAGGATGATCGGCGCCTCACCAGAGGCGAGAGCCGCCTGCGCATCACTCAGTCGGGGGTACGCGGTGCTCACTCCCTCGGCGACCACGACACCGTCCCGCCCAGCAAGGACGAAGGACGGCTCGACGGTCAGCGGGGCAGGCACGGATTGACGTGGCCCGAGAGGCCGAGGGCGGTGATCTGACGGTCGCCGTGTTCGTAACCGCAGACCGCCAGCGACGCCGCAGCCATGGAGAACCGAATACCCTCGTACAGCGGCTGCTCGATCCAGCGGGTGAGCACCGAGCGCGAGAAGTGGCCGTGCCCGACGAACACCACGTCGCGCGACCGCATGTGCCCTGAAGCCATCGCGATGGCTTCATCGGCGCGCTTGGAGACCTGAGCGACTGTTTCGCCACCCGGACATCCGTGCGTCCAGACCAGCCAATCGGGTACTACCTTGCGGATCTCGTCGGTTGTCGTGCCTTCGTAGTCCCCGTAGTCCCATTCGGCCAGAAGGCCGGACACCTCGTCGACCTTCAGATGGGCCAGTTCGGCCGTGACCAGCGCACGGTGTCTTGGGCTGCTGATCACGAACGGGTCCCGCAATTGCAGGTCGACGATTGCCTCGGCGGCCAGCCGGGCCTGTTCGCGGCCCTCGTCGGTGAGGTCGAGTTCGGTGCGGCCGGTGTGTTGACCGGTCTTGGACCACGCGGTCTCGCCGTGTCGGAGCAGTACGAGGCGGTGCCGTTCGGAACCCACCCCGGCGATTCTGCCTCGTGTCGGGCGCGATGCTCCGCGCGCATGCCAGGATGAACACCTTGCGGGGCGAGCGAAGCGACGGGGAGACATGACGCGAGTACTGGCGGTTGCCAACCAAAAGGGTGGAGTCGCCAAGACGACGACGGTGGCGTCGTTGGGTGCGGCGATGGTCGAGAAGGGACAGCGGGTTCTGCTGGTCGACCTCGACCCGCAGGGCTGCCTGACGTTCTCGCTCGGACAGGATCCCGACAAACTCGCAGTGTCCATCCACGAGGTGCTTCTCGGTGACGTGGAGCCCGATGCGGCTCTGGTGGAGACGGTCGAGGGAATGACGCTGCTGCCCGCCAACATCGACCTGGCCGGTGCCGAGGCGATGTTGTTGATGCGGGCGGGCCGTGAGTACGCACTGAAGCGGGCCCTGGCCAAGGTAGCCGACCAGTTCGACGTCGTGATCGTCGACTGCCCACCGTCGCTCGGCGTTCTCACCCTGAACGGGCTGACCGCGGCGAATGACGTGATCGTGCCCTTGCAGTGCGAGACGCTGGCGCACCGCGGCGTGGGTCAGTTCCTGCGGACGGTCGACGACGTCCAGCAGATCACCAACGCAGACCTGCACATGCTCGGGGCGCTCCCCACCCTCTACGACTCACGGACGACGCACAGCCGCGACGTGCTTCTCGACGTCGCCGATCGTTACGGGCTGGTGGTGCTGGGGCCGCCGATCCCGCGAACGGTGCGGTTCGCCGAGGCCAGCGCGTCGGGTTCCTCCGTGCTGGCGGGGCGAAAGAACAAGGGTGCCAACGCCTATCGTGAGCTGGCGGATGCGCTGATGAAGTATTGGAAGTCGGGCAAGGCGCTGCCGACGTACGCCCCTGACGTCTAGTCAGGAACCCAGTGCCACCAGGGTGCCACCGCGCTGCTCCAGCAGTGTCGAACCTGCGACGGCGGGCACCACTGCATTCGGGGTTGGCGCGCGCTTCACGTCGATGTGGGATTCGCCCGCCCCGGTCTCGGGGTCGAACACGTCGTAGCCGGACGTGACGGGCACCAGAAGCTTGCCTGCCATCAGGGCTGCCGGGCCGACGGGCGCCTGGCCGTTGACCGGGGTGACGGTGTACTTGTAGCGCAAGCCGTTGGCCTCGAAGACCATTACGCTCTCACCGGTCCACCACGTGATCAGGTCTCCCGCCCGCGATGCCGTGGCCTGCGGCGACACCGGTCCCGGCAGCGCAGTGCTGGCAATGGTGGTCCCCGTTCCGTCGATCACGTTGATGACGGGTTTCGGGGTCGGAAGGTAGACGGCCGTCGTGGTGTCGGAGACGGCGATCACCCGTGCTTTGGCGTCGGCGGAGACTCCCGGCAACTGGACGATCTTGGTGGTGGGCTCGTCCTCTTCGTCGGCAGGCACCAGAAGGGTGAGACGCATGTCCGCCTGGCCGGGACACGTCTGGAGCACCGACACCGCTGCCGAGTTCGCCGCCGCGGACACCATGGCGCAGAGCGGTTGTGCGGGAACCTCGGGCTTGATCCTGGCGTCCAGTGCGCCGTAACTGATCATGCGGACCATGTCGGAGCGCCACAGCTCCAGCCAGCTGTTTCCTGCCGAGAGGACCGTGGAACCGTCCGAGGACAGCGTGACCTGGGGGTCTGCGTAGGCGGTACGGGAATAGTGGCGGCGGCCGGTCTGCCCGTCGATCGTCGTCACCTGGCCGCAGCCGCGGTCGTCGGGGTACACCGCGACGGCGTCGTTGTAGACATAGGTGACGCCGCACAGATCCACGTCACGTGCGTAGCTCCACAGGACGTTTCCGATGGCCGGGTCGCGACCGTCGACCTCGCGCCCGTCGCCGGTGACGACGGCTCCGCCTGCGACGACGGGGCGGCTGGTCTTGGGGCTTTTCGCGGTCCACAGCTCACGCAGCGACGACGGCACGTCGCGCGCTGCCTTCAGCGCGGGGACCGGTTCAGCGGCCGGCCTGCTGATCGTCGCCCTCGCGTCACCGCTCCACCAGATCAGTCCTGCGGCCACGGCGATGACCGCGACGATCGCGGCGGCCGCCAAGAGGTCGGCCCTGGTGCGTCGTTCCGGTGTGACCATCGGGCGGCGGGTGCCTCGTTCAGCCGGCCGTCGGGGCGGCGGTGTTGGGGCGGCGGCGCCTGCGGCGGCGCCTGGCCGGGCCGTCGGAGTCGCCCGTCGGCGTGCCCTCGCCATCGGTGGTCGCCTTGAGGACCGGGCCGGCCGCGGTGCTCTCCACGTGTCCGGTGCCCGACGTACTGCCGCCGCGCGTGCGCTGCCGGGTGCGGTCCCGGTCGCGGGCGGGCCTATCGCCGTCGCGGTTCTGACCGTCGCGCTTCTGACCGTCGCGCGGCTCGCGCTTCGGCCGGTCCCTGGACTCGCCTGAGCGCGTGGCCTTTCCGATGGATCCGGTGGCGTCGGTGGGAATGTTGAGTTCGGCGTGCAGGTGCGGTGAATTCGAGTACGTCTCGGCGGGATCGGGTTTGTCGAGTCCGAGTGCCTTGTCGATCATCGTCCAGCGCGGCAGTTCGTCCCAGTCGACGAGGGTGACGGCGATACCGGTCTTGCCGGCCCGGCCGGTGCGGCCGATGCGGTGCACGTAGGCCTGCTCGTCCTCGGGGATCTGATAGTTGATTACGTGGGTGATGTCGTCGATGTCGATGCCACGGGCGGCGACGTCGGTAGCGACCAGCACGTCGACCTCACCGGTGCGGAATGCCTTGAGCGCCTTCTCGCGAGCGGCCTGGCCCAAGTCGCCGTGAACGGCGCCGACCTTGAAGCCGCGCTCGGCGAGTTCGTCGGCGACCTTCTGTGCGGTGCGCTTGGTGCGGGTGAAGATCATCGTCGCGCCGCGGGCCTCGGCCTGCAGGATGCGCGCGACCATCTCGACCTTGTCCAGGGCATGGGCGCGGTAGGCGAATTGCTCGGTGCCGTCGTGGGTGGCCGCGGAGTGCGGCGCTTCGGCGCGGATGTGCGTCGGCTGGTTCATGAACGTGCGGGCCAGCGTGATGATCGGATCGGGCATGGTCGCCGAGAACAGCATCGCCTGCCGGTCGACCGGGATCTGCTTGAGGATCCGCTCGATGTCCGGCAGGAAGCCCAGGTCGAGCATTTCGTCGGCTTCGTCGAGCACCAGGACCGACAAGCCGCCGAGCTGCAGGTGACCCTGCTGTGCCAGGTCGAGAAGGCGCCCGGGGGTGCCCACGACGACGTCGACGCCCTTCTGCAGGGCCTCGATCTGCGGCTCGTAGGGACGTCCTCCGTAGATGGAGGTCACCGACAGCTTGCGATCGCCTACTTTCAGGTACTTAGCGGCGGATGCCAGGTCGTCGTACACCTGTAGGCAGAGCTCGCGGGTCGGCACGACGATCAGCGCGCGGGGAATCCCGGTGAGCGGTCGCGACTCGTCGGTGACGATGCGCTGCAGTAGCGGAACCCCGAAGGCCAAGGTCTTGCCCATGCCGGTGCGGGCCTGCCCGATGAGGTCGTCGCCGGTCATGGCGAGCGGCAGGGTCAGTTCCTGGATCGCGAAGGTGTGTTCGATCCCGCCCTCGGCGAGTGCGCGCACGATCTCTTCGCGGACGCCGAGCTCGGCGAACGTCGTGGTCAGGGGTGCAGCGTCGGGTGCTTCGACGACGACGACGATGTCCGGGGTGGCGGCATCGTGGTTGGGGCAAGCGGGGTTTGTGGTGATTTCAGTCATGCGTTGCCGACGTAACCTTTCGTTTGTCAATCTCGCGGCGTCCACACGCGCACACGAGTTCGACGAAAGAGCGTCGGGGGCCTCGGCTTCATGGAAGCGGGCCGACCGGTCGACACACTGTGTACGCACATTTCTCGGCGGTGGCGGGTAAAAGACGTGCCACATCCGCGTTCATCATAGCTGGCCAGGTTTCCGGGGCGGTCGCCGCGCCGGTCGGCATGCTCGTGTCCGTCTAGAGTTGCGCCATGACCCCGACGCAGCCCGCGGCCTCGCCCGCGCAGACGGTTGACCCCGCGGCGACGGCCGCGTCGGTAGAGCACGCGGGCGTCGTTCAGCTCTTCGCTGTCTTGGCCTACGGCGAGGTGGCGGCGTTCTACCGGCTGACCGACGAGGCGCGGATGGCGCCCAATCTGGGCGGTCGGATCAACATGGCCAGCATGGCCGCGGCCGAGATGAACCACTACGAGTTGCTGCGGCAAGCGCTGGCCAATCGGGGTGTCGACATCGTCTCGGCGATGTCGAAATACGCGTCCGCACTGGAGAACTACCACCGCCTGACCATGCCGAGCACCTGGCTCGAGGCATTGGTGAAGACGTACATCGGCGACGCTCTGGCCGCTGATTTCTACCTCGAGATCGCCGATGCGCTTCCCGATGACGCGGCCGACGTCGTGCGCGCTGTGCTCGCGGAGACCGGTCACTCGCAGTTCGTCGTGGCAGAGGTCACGTCCGCTGTCGCGGCGAGTGACAAGCAGCGTCATCGCCTCGCGCTATGGTCACGGCGGCTGCTGGGCGAGGCCATTACGCAGGCTCAGTACGTGCTCGCCGAGCACGACGAACTGGTTGATCTCGTCGTTTCCAGCGGCGACGGACTGGGTCGGCTGACCGAGTTCTTCGACCGACTGCAGAAAACGCACGACGCCAGGGTCCGCGAACTCGGCTTGGGCTAGCTCTGCGCAGCTACTTGGTGCAGGTGGCTATCATCGAGTTGGTGTTCTGGGCGACGAGCGTTGCGCCGGTCGAATCGGTCACCGCGCAGGTCAGCTGACCGGTCAGGCTGGTCGCGATCACCGACTTCAATTCCACGCCCGGATCCAGCGTCACGGTGCGCGACCACGGCAGCGCGACGTTGAATTCGGTCTGCAGAGCGCCCTGCGCACCGGTGTAGACCACGGTGACCAGGTCCAGGAGCTGCCGTGTGCCCGAAACCTGATAGGTGATGGTCCGCAGTGACGGCGGCGCGACCTCGGTCGGAGCCGGGGCGGCGCTGGCGGTCGGACTCGGCGCGACCGTGGTGACCGTTTCGGGCGACAGTGGGGCAACCGGTGCAGCGGGAGGCGCCGCCGACGTCATGGCGGGCGGAGCGGTGATCGAGGCGTCCTGTGCCGTGGTGGGAGTGGGTGCGGCGATCGTCTTGGACACCGAACCGCTGTCTCCGCCCCCGAGGATGACCACGGTGCAGATGACGGCGATCAGTAGGATCGCGCCCGCGACGCCGGCGACCCAGATCCACCGGCGGTCGATCGGGTCTTCGTACTCGTAGATGTCGTCGTGCTCGTCGATGTCGCCGTAGGTGTTATACGCGTCGTAGTCGCGGACGTTGGAGTCGTCTGAGTCGCCGAAGTCGTCGCGATCGGGCTCGGCACGGCGTCGGTACGTCGCACCGCCATCGACGACGTCGGTCTCGACGTCGGTGTAACCGCCGGTTCGTCGGGGTCCGCGGCTACCCGCTGTTCCCGCGTTGCGCGCCGTCGTCGAAGTCCTCGAATACGTTGAGTACCTGTCCATACCGCTATCCCGTGAGTCGTTTTCGTGGTCGATTCAGCGATGCTAACGAGGCGGGAGTGACGCACGAGGTTGGCGCGCTGACGGTCAGGTCACGGTCCGGACTCGGTTGACACGTGACTCGTGAGACGTGCGGTTCGTCCCTGCGTTCGCTCCGCTGTGCGCGAAGTGGCGCCACCGCCGGCCCATGCAGCCAGGGCCGTCCACTAGCCTGACCAAGAGAAGGATCATCGAAGGGAAGGGTTCAGCGTGGAGGTCAAGATCGGCGTCACCGACAGTCCGCGCGAGCTGGTGCTCCAGAGCGTGCAGACGCCCACCGAGGTGGAGGAGTTGGTCACCGCGGCACTGGGCAAGGAGTCAGGCGTCCTCGCTCTCACCGACGAGAAGGGCCGACGCTTCCTGGTGCAGAACACGCGGATCGCCTACGTGGAGATTGGTGCAGCCGACCACAGGCGAGTCGGATTCGGCATCGGGACGACCGCCGCGGCGGTCGCCGACAAGCTCAGCTAAAAGCGGGTCAGCGGCACATGTGACAGTCCGCCCCAGGCGAACTGAACCGTGCCGTCGACCGCGTCGTCCTTGGAGATCGGCCGGTCGGAGTTCAGCCAGTAGCGTGCGCAGTCGACGCTCGTCGAGACCAGCCCGACCGCGATCATCCTGGCCCGGTGCGCTTCCAGCCCGGAATCACTGCTGATCAGCTTGAACACGGCGTCGGTGCATGCCTCGGTGGCCACCTTGACCTGGGCTGACACCTGGGGTTCGGTGACGTAGTCGTTCTCGAAGATCAGTCGGTAGCCCTGGCCGTCGTGCTCGATGAAGTCGAAGAACGCCTGCACTGCGGCGCGAAGCCGTTTGCGGTTGTCGGTGGTGGTGCGCAGTGCCTGTTGCACACCGGTCACCAAGTTGTCGACGTGCCGTTCCAGCACTGCCAGGTACAGCTCGAGCTTCGATGAAAAATGTTGATAGAGAACGGGTTTGCTGACGCCGGCCCGGTCGGCGATCTCGTCCATGCCTGCGGCGTGATAGCCGCGGTCCACGAAGACCTCGCTGGCGGCGACCAGTAACTGGCCGCGGCGCTCGTCACGGGGCATCCGGTTGCCGCGCCGGTTTCCGCCGGAGGAGCTGCCGGTCGAACCGTCGCCAGTCGCTGGTTGGGCACCCTTCCTCTCGGCGGTGTTGGCGATGTCGCTCATCGAATCGACACTACTACCGCTCGCCGAGGCGATGTGGCATCGGAGGTCGCGGCGGGTGGCGCGCCACAGCCGGTGATGGCCCGGGCTGTGCCATCCTGGTTCGGTGACCTACGACCCGGGGCGTCGCGGGGGCGGTCGTCAGCCCGTGCTGCGCAACGAGTGGAGGGAACCCTTGCGCGCGCAGCGCGACCCCCTGGCCGACAACGGCGGCCGGCCGCGATCCAATCGCGACGAGCACCAGCAGTGGCGAAAGCAGTCGTGGCTCGGACGGTTCGTGTCCACATACGGCTGGCGCGCCTACGCCCTTCCGATCCTCGCGGTGATCACGGTGCTGGTCGTCTACCAGACGCTGACGGGTGTGACCGTCTCCGAGCCGGCCAACGCGGCGGGGCCCGTTCAGGGTCCGCCCACCATCGGCGTGGCAGGCACGTCGATCATCGGCGCGCCACCCAAGGGCATGACCCAGTTCGACGCCAACCTGCCGACGGGCATCCTGCCCGACGGCGGCCCGTTCACGGAGTCCGGTGCCAAGACCTGGCACGTCGTGCCCGGCACGTCACCCAAGGTCGGCGAGGGCACGACGAAGTCCTTCACCTACACCGTCGAGGTGGAGGATGGAATCGACACCACGGCGATCGGTGGTGACGAGGCGTTCGCGCGGATGGTCAGCGAAACGTTGACCAATCCGAAGAGTTGGACGCACAACCCTCAGATCGCGTTCACCCGCATCGACGACCCGTCGCAGGCGCCGGACTTCCGCGTCTCGCTGTCCTCGCCCATGACGGTGCGCGAGGGATGCGGTTACGACATCCCGCTCGAGGCCTCCTGCTACAACCCGGCCTACCTGAACCCGGACTACCTGACCGACCAGCCCAGGGTGTTTCTCAACGAAGCCCGCTGGGTGCGCGGCGCCGTTCCGTTCCAGGGCGACATCGGCTCTTACCGTCAGTACCTGATCAACCACGAGGTCGGGCACGCCATCGGATATGAGAAGCACGAGCCGTGTCCCGAAAATGGCGCGTTGGCGCCGGTGATGATGCAGCAAACCTTCTCTACCAGTAACGACGACGACGCGAGGTTCGACCCGGAGTCGGTTCAGGCCGACGGCAAGACCTGCCGATTCAACCCGTGGCCGTACCCGATCGCCTGAGCTCGCTGCCACTCGCGCAAGCGTGCGTGCCAGTGGCCGACCCGCCGGGAAGGTAACCACCAGGATTGCCGTTGAATGAGTGGACCTGGTGTGATCGTCACCAGGTCCCACGTCGATTCGAGGAGCGACCCGGTGTCAACACCGCTACCGCCGCTGGTTGAGCCCGCCGTAGAGCTCACACGCGAAGAGGTTTCGCGCTACAGCCGTCATCTGATCATCCCCGATCTGGGCGTCGACGGTCAGAAACGGCTCAAGAACGCGCGCGTGCTGGTCATCGGCGCGGGCGGACTGGGCTCGCCCGCGCTCCTATACCTGGCCGCCGCGGGGGTGGGGACCATCGGCATCGTGGAATTCGACGTCGTCGACGAGTCCAACCTGCAACGCCAGATCATCCACGGACAGTCCGACATCGGGCGCTCGAAGGCTCAGAGCGCCAGGGACTCGATCAAGGAGGTCAATCCGCTGGTCGACGTGCGGTTGCACGAGGTGCGTCTGGAGCCCGACAATGCCGTCGACCTCTTCCGGCAATACGACCTGATCCTCGACGGCACCGACAACTTCGCCACCCGCTATCTGGTCAACGACGCCGCCGTCCTGGCGGGCAAGCCCTACGTGTGGGGGTCGATCTACCGCTTCGAGGGCCAGGTATCGGTGTTCTGGGAGGATGCCCCCCATGGGCTCGGACTGAACTACCGCGATCTGTACCCCGAACCGCCACCACCCGGAATGGTGCCGTCCTGCGCCGAGGGCGGCGTGCTCGGCATTCTGTGCGCCTCGATCGCGTCGGTCATGGGCACCGAGGCCATCAAGTTGCTGACGGGCATCGGTGAGCCGCTGCTGGGCAGGTTGATGGTGTACGACGCGCTCGACATGACGTATCGCACCATCAAGATCCGCAAGGATCCCGAGACGCCGAAGATCACCGAACTGATCGACTACGAGGCGTTCTGCGGCGTGGTGTCCGAGGAGGCGGCCGAAGCGGCCGCCGATTCCACCGTCACTCCCCGCGAGCTACGGGAGATGCTCGACTCCGGGCGCAAGGTCGCGCTGATCGACGTCCGGGAGCCCGTCGAGTGGGACATCAACCACATCGAGGGGGCCGAACTGATCCCCAAGTCGGCCATCGAGTCGGGCGCCGGGCTGGCGAAGCTGCCGCACGACCGCACGCCCGTCTTGTACTGCAAGACCGGCATCCGCTCCGCCGAGGCGCTGGCAGCGGTGAAGAAGGCCGGGTTCGCCGATGCATTGCACCTGCAGGGCGGCATCGTGGCGTGGGCGCGGCAACTCGAACCCGACATGGTCATGTACTGACCGCTCGCCAGCCGGGCCTGGCCTTAGGCTGAGTCCGTGAGTGCCGACATGCCGCCTGATCACGTGCTGGCGGCGTTTGGCCTGACGGGTGTACGGCCCGTTCCCCTCGGCTCCAGCTGGGAGGGCGGCTGGCGCTGCGGTGAGGTCGTGCTGTCGATGGTCGCCGAGCATGCGCGCGCTGCGTGGTCGGCGAAGGTGCGCGAGACGCTGTTCGTCGACGGGGTTCGGCTGGCGCGACCGGTTCGTTCGACCGACGGTCGCTACGTCGTGGCCGGGTGGCGCGCCGACACCTTCGTCACCGGCACGCCCGAACCGCGCCACGACGAGGTCGTCTCCGCCGCCGTGCGCCTGCACGAAGCCACTGCCAAGCTGGAACGCCCGCGGTTCCTGACCCAGCCTCCAGGTGTCCCGTGGTCCGACGTCGACGTGTTCATCGCCGCTGACCGCGCCGCGTGGGAGGAGCGGCCGCTGCATTCGTTGCCGCCGGGTGCCATGGTTGCGCCGGGTGGCGCGGATGGACAGCGGTCCGTCGAGCTGATCGGTCAGCTGACCGCGCTGCGGCGCCCGACGCGCAGTCCCAGCCAACTGGTCCACGGCGACTTGTACGGCACGGTGCTCTTCGCGGGTACCGCCGCCCCCGGGATCACCGACATCACGCCATACTGGCGGCCCGCCTCGTGGGCCGCGGGTGTCGTCGTCGTCGATGCGCTGGCGTGGGGTGAGGCCGACGACGGTCTGGTCGAGCGTTGGGCACCGCTGCCGGAATGGTCACAGATGTTGTTGCGGGCGTTGATGTTCCGCTTGGCGGTACACGCGCTGCATCCGCGTTCGACAGCGGCGGCGTTCCCCGGGCTCGCCCGCACCGCCGCGCTGGTGCGCTTGATCCTCTAGTGGTCCGTCTGTGAATTGATGCGGTTGAGGGTTTCTCGTCCTCGTCGGACTTTGGTGATGATGTCGTCGGCGGTGGCTTTCCAAATGAATGGTGTGGGGTTGGCGTTCCAGTGCTCGGCCCAGGTGGTGATGGCGTC
>JBBRTH010000021.1:0-76727 GCA_038244615.1 Mycobacteriales bacterium
CGTCGCGCCGCAGACCCAGGTGAACGGTCAGTTCCAGCTCGCCGACGGCCAGGTCGTCGGCGTCGCAGCGCCCATCATCATGCAGTTCGACGCCTCGATCGGCGACGATGCGAAGGCAGCCGTCGAGCGGGCCCTGGTCGTCACCACCACCCCGCCTGTCGAGGGCAGTTGGGCCTGGTTGCCTGACGAGGTTGGCGGCTCGCGGGTGCACTGGCGTACCCGCGACTACTACCCGCCGGGCATCAAGGTGCACGTCGCGGCGAACACGTACGGCGTTCCGTTCGGCGAAGGCGCGTTCGGTGCTCAGGACGTGACTCTCGACTTCGAGATCGGCCGGCGGCAGGTGGTCAATGCCGAGGCGTCGTCGCACCAGATCGAGGTCATCACCGACGCGGGCGTGATCATGACCCTGCCGTGCAGCTACGGCGAGGCGGATCTGCCGCGCAACGTCACGCGAAGCGGCATTCACGTGGTGACCGAGAAGTACGAAGACTTCTACATGTCGAACCCGGCTGCCGGCTACACCAACGCCCATGAGCGGTTCGCGGTGCGGATCTCCAACAACGGCGAGTTCATCCACGCCAATCCGAGCACCACCGGTGTGCAGGGCAGCAGCAATGTGACCAACGGCTGCATCAACCTCTCGACAGACAGCGCGCAGCAGTACTTCAACACCGCGGTGTACGGCGACCCGGTCGAGGTCACCGGCACGACGATCGAGTTGTCCTACGCCGACGGCGACATCTGGGACTGGGCCGTCGGGTGGGACGAGTGGAAGTCCATGTCGGCCCTCAACGACAACACGCCGCCGTCCAACGTCCCGAGCAGCGCGCCCGCCACGCCCACCGACGCGCCGACCCTCTCGGGAACGCCGACGACGACCCCGCCGGTGCCGTTCACGGTCACTCCGGGCGGGTGACCACCTCCGTGGTCACCCTTCGAGTTGCTGAAGCCTGATCGCGCGGCCGGATGACGATCTGGTCAGGTTTACCTCCGACGGCCGTGACGCCACGAAGCCGATCACGTCGGCGGCAGCCAGTGGTGTCATTCCCCGATACACCGCGTCGGCGCGGTGCAGCGCGGCCTGCGCGTGCGCGCCGAGGTGTAGCCGGCGCCGCCGTCATGGATCTCGAAAGCGGCGATCGAGGTCACCGTGACGACCATTCCGTCGCCGGAGGCGATCAGCTCCGGCAGCAGGGCCCGGGTCACGCGCAGGGTGCCCAGCACGTTGGTTTCCCACATCCAGCGCCAGTCGTCGAGGTCGGCATCGGCGACCGGTTGCACGCCCTTGGCTCCGCCTGCGTTATTCACCAACACGTCGATGCGCTCGTCGTCGCGCCTGACTGAACCCAGAACGTCTCTGTCCCGCTGAGTCGCCAGGTGTGGCCCCAACCCACCAGCCGACCTCACCGAAGGACACCCCCCGTGAGCATCACCAACGCCGTTCGCGTCGCTATGGGTCGCCGAGGCGGCTGCGGCGTCGGTATGCTGCGGCGTCGGTACTCGGTGCCGCCCCGTTGCGCGGTCCGATCGCTCATGACGTCATCGTTCAGACCACCGGCCTCAGCATCGCTACGGTGAACCGCCAAGTCACCGCCCTGCTGGACGCGGGGGTTCTGGGGAGCGGGCCGACCTCGCCGTCTCTGGAGCCATCGGACGGCCGCGGGTCCCCGTCGAGGTCAACTACGAGCCGTTCCTGACGCTGGGCATCCACATCGGGGCCCCGGACCACCAGCATCGTGGCGACCGACCTGTTCGGTCGCACCCTGGACGTCGTCGAGACGCCCACGCCGCGCGGTGCGCAGAACTCGGCCCTCGCGGCAACTCGCCGGTAGTGCCGCTCGCTACCTGAGGCGCTGGCATCGTCGCAGGCCAATGTGGGTGGGCGTGGCCGCGGGAAGTGTCGTGCTGCGCTCGGCGCGACAGGGGAACCAGCCGGCCATCGAACTGCTCGGCGGATGCGGGAGGGTGCTCGGCCATGCAGTGGCGTTGCTGCGCGACGTGCTCAATCCCGACGACCTCGTCGTCGGCAGCCAGGCGTGCACCGAGTATCCGGAGGGCATGGCTCAGGTGGAGGCGGCGTACCAGCATCGGTCGATGCTCGCACCGCGCGACATCCGGCTGACCTCGTTCGGCAACCGCGTGCAGGAAGCGGGTGCCGGCGTGGTGTCGCTCGGCGGGCTGTACGCCGATCCGATTGCCGCGATGCGGCGTGCCGTGCGGGACAAGATCGCCTGAGGCGGTCCGACCAGGGCAAGGGGAGCGCCGGGTGTGGCCGGTGTAAGTATTGGGTGTGCGCGTAGCCGTTTTGTCGGTCCATACCTCTCCCTTGGCCCAGCCCGGAACCGGCGACGCAGGCGGCATGAACGTGTACGTTCTGCAGACCGCACTGGAACTGGCTCGCCGCGGCGTCGAGGTGGAGATCTTCACCAGGGCGACGACGTCGGCGGACGCCCCGGTGGTGCGGGTGGCGCCGGGAGTGCTGGTCCGCACCGTCGTGGCTGGACCGTTCGAAGGCCTCGACAAACACGACCTGCCGACCCAGTTGTGCGCCTTTACCGCGGGCGTCCTCCGCGCCGAGGCCACCCACGAGCCTGGCTACTACGACATCGTGCACTCCCACTACTGGCTGTCGGGACAGGTCGGCTGGCTGGCGCGGGACCGGTGGGCGGTGCCGCTGGTGCACACCGCGCACACGTTGGCTGCGGTGAAGAACGCCTCCCTGGCTATCGGCGATCAGCCGGAGCCACCGCTGCGTGCCGTCGGCGAACAGCAGGTCGTCGACGAGGCGGACCGGTTGGTCGTCAACACCGAATACGAAGCGCAGCAACTGGTTTCGCTGCACCACGCGGACCCCTATCGCATCGATGTCGCCCACCCGGGAGTTGACCTCGCGACGTTCACTCCCGGTGACCGCATGCAGGCGCGGCAGGCCCTCGGTCTGGCCGCCGACGAGAAGGTGATCGCGTTCGTCGGCCGGATTCAACCGCTCAAGGCCCCCGACGTGCTGCTGCGTGCGGCCGCCAAGCTGCCCGGCGTGCGCGTCCTGATCGCGGGCGGGCCGTCCGGCTCTGGGTTGGCCAATCCGGACGGGATGGTGCGACTGGCCGACGAGCTGGGTATCACCGATCGTGTGACCTTCTTACCTCCCCAGACCCGCGAGCAGCTCGTCGGCGTGTACCGCGCCGCGGACATGGTGGCGGTGCCCAGCTACGCGGAATCCTTCGGGCTCGTCGCCGTCGAGGCCCAGGCCTGCGGCACGCCGGTCGTCGCGGCCGCGGTCGGCGGGCTTCCCGTCGCAGTGCGCGACGGCGTCAGCGGTGTCCTGGTCGAGGGCCACGACATCGACGACTGGGCCGCTGCCATGGGTGAACTGTTCGACCGTGGGCCCGAGACCATGCGCGCCGCCGCCATCGAGCACGCGTCGACGTTCTCCTGGTCGCACACCGTGGACGCGCTCCTGGCCAGCTATGGCCGTGCGATCACCGACTATCGTGCCCAACACCAGCGCACCGAGGTTCCGTCGCGCCGCAACGGACGTCGCTTCTCGATCCGACGGGGCATCAGGGCATGAGCGATACTGCGCTCCAGGTCATCGAGGACACCCTCGAGGAGAGCCAACTCGAGTACGCCTTCCACGTGGGAGGGGACGGTGCACCGGCGGGTGTCGTGGTGCAGGTGCCGGGCGAGCGACGGCTGATCACGAACACGATCCTGACGGTCGGCGATCACTCGGTGCGGATCGAGGCGTTCGTGTGCCGCAAGCCCGACGAGGACTTCGAGAAGGTGTACCGCTATCTGCTGCGGCGTAATCGCAGGCTGTTCGGCGTCGCATACACGCTCGACAACCTCGGCGACATCTACCTGGTGGGCAAGATCGCCCTTTCGTCGGTCACGCCCGAGGTCATCGATGGCATCCTCGGCCAGGTGCTCCAGGCCGTCGAGTCGGACTTCAACATGCTGTTGGAGCTGGGTTTCCACTCGTCGATTCAGAAGGAATGGGAGTGGCGGGTGAAGCGGGGCGAGTCGCTGAAGAATCTCAAGGCCTTCGAGCACCTCATCGACGACGACGATCAGGACGATACCTAGCGTCCCGGGATAGCATCGACGCCATGTCGACTCTGGTGCTGCTCCGTCACGGCGAGAGCGAATGGAATGCGCTGAACCAGTTCACGGGGTGGGTGGACGTCAACCTCACCGACAAGGGTCGGGTCGAGGCCGTCAGGGGCGGCGAGCTGATGAAGGCCGAGGGCGTATTGCCCGACGTGCTGTACACCTCGCTGTTGCGACGAGCCATCAACACCGCCAACCTGGCGCTCGACGCCGCCGATCGGCACTGGATTCCGGTAGTCAGAGATTGGCGACTCAACGAACGCCACTACGGCGCGCTGCAGGGTCTCGACAAGGCCGAGACCAAGGCCAAGTACGGCGAGGACCAGTTCATTGCGTGGCGCCGCAGTTATGACACGCCGCCGCCGCCCATCGAGAAGGGCAGCGAGTTCAGCCAGGACGCCGACCCGCGCTACGCCGACATCGGCGGCGGCCCGTTGACGGAATGCCTGGCCGACGTCGTGGCCCGGTTCGTCCCGTACTTCACCGATACGATCGTGCCCGACTTGATCGTGGGGAAGACCGTGCTGGTCGCCGCGCACGGCAACTCGCTGCGGGCGCTGGTGAAGTACCTGGACGGGATGTCCGACGGGGACGTCGTCGGCCTGAACATCCCCACGGGCATCCCGCTGGTCTACGAGCTGGACGAAGCGCTCAAGCCGACCGTTGCGGGGGGCACGTACCTGGACCCGGACGCCGCCGCGGCTGGAGCGGCCGCCGTTGCCGCCCAGGGCGCCAAGTAGCCGACGGGGAACCGTCGAGGCGAACAGTGGGTGAACCCGGGTGAACGGAACCCGAACTCCTGTATTTGTGTCTGTGACTTGTCCTGATTTGGCCGCACTCTGCTGGGATGGCGTTCACCGAGTGCGTACGATTTTCGCGTGAGTGTGGTAGCGGCGCTGCTGTTGGTGGTGGTCGTTTCCCTGATCGCGTTGGGGCTGGGCGTGGCGCTCGGTTTGTCACTCGCCCCGCGGATCGCCGAGCGCAGGCAACGGAGGGCCGTCCATCAGGACGGCATCACGGTCTCCCAGATGCTGCAACACATCGTGTCGCTGTCGCCGGTGGGCACCGTGGTCG
Organism: Mycobacteriales bacterium; assembly: GCA_038244615.1. GTDB lineage: Bacteria > Actinomycetota > Actinomycetes > Mycobacteriales > Mycobacteriaceae > Mycobacterium. Next base: position 5,188 of record JBBRTH010000021.1, read on the forward strand.
TCGACACCTACCGTGACGTCGTCTTCATGAACGACCAGGCACGCGAACTGGGTCTGGTCCACGACCGGCTGCTCGACGACCGGGCCTGGGCGGCTGCTCAACGCACGCTGGCCACCGGTCTCGACGTCGACTTCGACCTCGCCCCCGTCCGGCGTCAAAATCCCGGTCGCTCAGGGCTTTCCGTCGGCGGCCACGTCCGGCTTCTGAGCGAGGACGACCGTCGCTTCGCGGTGGTCTTCGTCGACGATCAGTCGGAGCAGGCCAGGATGGAGGCCACGCGTAGGGACTTCGTGGCGAACGTCAGCCATGAACTCAAGACGCCGGTAGGCGCGATGCGGGTGCTGGCCGAGGCGCTGATGGCCTCGACCGACGACCCCGACACCGTCGCCCGGTTCGCCGAGATGATGGTGACCGAATCGAACCGGCTGGCCAACATGGTCGGCGAACTCATCGAACTGTCCCGGCTGCAGGGTGCCGAGCCACTTCCCGACCTGGAGTCCGTCGACGTCGACTCCGTCGTCGGCGAGGCGCTATCGCGGTACAAGGTTGCTGCCGACAACGCCGAGATCGCCATCACCACCGACGCATCGACCAGCTTCCGCGTGCTGGGTGACCAGCCGCTGCTGGTGACGGCGATCGCCAACCTGGTGTCCAATGCAATCGCATACTCGCCCAGGGGTTCTCCGGTGTCGATCAGTCGGCGCAGGCGCGGTGACAACGTCGAGATCGCGGTGACCGACCGCGGTTTCGGCATTGCGCGCGACGATCAGGAGCGGGTGTTCGAACGATTCTTCCGCGTCGACACGGCGCGGTCCCGGGCCACTGGCGGCACCGGGCTCGGATTGGCCATCGTCAAGCACGTGGCGGCCAATCACAACGGATCCATCCGGGTGTGGAGTCAGCCCGGTACCGGCTCGACGTTCACCCTGTCGATCCCGGCCCATCCCGAAACCGACGACGAGTCGGATGAACGAGAGGACCAGTCATACCCGTGACCAGTGTGTTGATCGTGGAAGACGAGGAATCCCTGGCCGATCCGCTGGCCTTTCTGCTCCGCAAGGAGGGCTTCGAGGCCACCGTCGTCACGGATGGACCCTCGGCGCTCGCCGAGTTCGAGCGTTCGGGAGCCGACATCGTGCTGTTGGATCTGATGCTCCCCGGCATGAGCGGTACCGACGTGTGCAAACAGTTGCGTTCCCGCTCGAGCGTGCCCGTGATCATGGTCACCGCGCGCGACAGTGAGATCGACAAGGTCGTCGGGCTGGAGCTCGGTGCCGACGACTACGTCACCAAGCCGTACTCGGCGCGCGAGCTGATCGCGCGCATTCGCGCCGTGCTGCGCCGCGGGGTCGACAACGACGATTCGGGGATCGGGGACGGCGTATTGGAGGCAGGCCCGGTACGGATGGACGTCGAGCGGCACATCGTGTCCGTCAACGGCGAGTCGATCACATTGCCGCTCAAGGAATTCGACCTACTCGAATACCTGATGCGCAACAGTGGCAGGGTGCTTACCCGCGGGCAGTTGATCGACCGGGTGTGGGGCGCCGACTACGTCGGCGACACCAAGACGCTCGACGTGCACGTCAAGCGGCTGCGTTCGAAGATCGAGGGCGATCCCGCCAACCCCATCCACCTGGTGACGGTGCGCGGCCTCGGCTACAAACTCGAAGGCTGATCGGGTGGGCCGGGTATGAGCTGCCCGCCGGTTTGGGGGCTTCGTGGAGAGGCGACCGTCCTCCGCTCGACCTGTTCGCCGACCTTGCCATGGGGCCAAGCCCGCTGATCGTGACCAAAAGCCGCGGCGCGAAGGAATGCGACCGCAGTTCCCGGCTTCCGTCCTCGCCGAATCACTGCTGGACCTGGTTGGTCGACACCATCACCAAGTGTTGATGGGTGGTCGCTCCTGCCGACCGCGGAAGCGACCCGGCGCCGCTAACTGACACGCAGTCGCTACGAACGCAGCGACTACTCCTCGCTGCGAAGGAAACCACCCACCCAAACTGATGTGTGGCCCGGTTTTCAACCGGCGCGACCGGCCTGGATCTCAATCGTCGTCAACATTGACAATCGGGCCCGTTCGTCACGTGGCGAAGCGGTCGCAGTTCATCCGGCGGATCGTTGAGGGATCCCGCCACCCGATCAATGGATAAGCAAGCCACAACATACTGTCGAAAAGACGCCGAGCCTTCCCGTGAGGGTGTTGTGCATGGTCGAGCGTCGAACTGGCCCCGCTCCCCGGCGCCCCCCAATCGAGGGCTGGCTGCGCCGGCGCGGGACGTCGCCTCGATCGAGTGTGCCGCCGCCAAACGGACCGCCCTCCGTACTTCAATTTACGTACTAAAGGTACTATTTGCACGGAGATCGTCACTTCGGCTCGACGGCCGGTGGACGTAAACCGCTGGCCTCGTGTTGCGGGTACGGACCCATGGCAACTTTCTTCGTTCTGAACGTATGGGCGCTCTGGTCGCCGCCCCCATGAGCAGGTCTGCATCGATCGGCGTGGTGGACGGCCTTGGTCGCGTAGCGCAGATTATTGACTACGACATGCGTGCCGCATCCTCGGCTACCGCGCTCGAATTGAGTCCTTGATGAGACTCCTGGTACCGATAAAGTTTGCTTAAATCGTGTGCAGTGGTTTGTGTAGTAATCATATATCGAGTATGCCGACACGCAGTCGGAAGCAACCAACGTTTGCCATACTTGCAAGCGCGGGTTGCATACGTGTCGCCTTCCCGGTAGGTTCCTGCAAATGAACCAAAGTTGGACCGCCGGTCTGGGCTCGGCGTCAGCGGGGTTCTTCAGGTCGTTCAGTCGCCTGAGGCCAACGGCGTTCGCCAGCTCACTTACCTTCTGGACGTCCGCCAAGGTGCAGGGATAGCAACGATGCCGTTCTTCATGTTCAATGATTGTGGTGTCGCCGACGCCACCCCCACGGCGCTAATTGACGCCCGAGACGGTGGCGGCAGTTTGATGCGTGGCGTCGGTTGTCGTGGCACGCAGCCTCCGATGGGACGCTTCGCAGCCCATCTCGCCGCACGTCGGGATGTAGGTCACGAGTCTCCGGAGGGAGTTACCTCCCGCTGGAAGTCCCCGTCGGCGCCTACGGCCGGGCTTCGTGAATTGTCGACAAGCCGCAGGTGCGCCCTCGGATGTCGATTTTGCACCTCGAATCATGCTCGGGTGCAGCATGAAAGCCCCTTCGGCTCCACGAACTTGATCACTACCACCGGCACTGTCTATGTGCGGCCAGCGCGGGCTGCTTCTGCTGAAATGAGGTTGATGCCATGAGCGTCGAGGCGCCAGGGACTGAGCAACGGTACCTTGTCGAGCTGGGCACCGATACCCCAGCGGACTCGACAATCACTCGCAACACCGTGAGCGTCGTCATCCCGGCGCTCAACGAGGCGCGGAATCTGCCCGAGGTCGCACGGCGCATGCCAGCGGGCATCGACGAGATCGTCTTCGTCGACGGCAATTCCGAGGACAATTCCGTCGAGGTCGCTCGGATGCTGTGGCCGACGGCCAAAATCATCACACAGACTCGGCGTGGTAAGGGCAATGCGTTGGTCTGCGGGTTCCAAGCCGCCACCTCTGACATCGTCGTGATGATCGACGCTGACGGTTCAACGGATCCTGGTGAAATCGCGCGGTTCGTCGATGCGCTCGTCGAGGGAGCCGACGTCGTGAAGGGGAGCCGGTTCGCCAAAGGTGGTGGAAGTTCGGACTTCACCTTCAGCCGTCGAATCGGAAACAAGATGTTCAACGCAATGGTCAACCTCAAGTTCGGAGCGTCGTTCACCGATCTCTGCTACGGATACATGGCCTTCTGGCGTTGCCACCTTCCGGCGATGTTGCTGCCCAATGTTGACGTTACGGAACCACAGTGGGGCGATGGATTCGAGATCGAGACGTTGATCAACGTGCGGATCCTGACGTCCGGCCTGCAGGTGGTGGAGGTCCCCAGCTTCGAAAACAGCCGCATTCACGGCGCGAGCAATCTGCGCGCGTTCAGCGACGGCTGGCGCGTGCTGCGGACGATTCACGGCGAGCGTTCCACACAGCGCCGTACTCCGCAGTTCCACTATGGGGTGCAGCGAGCTGGCCAGTATGTCCGTCGATGACCTGAGCTACACCTACGCCGCAACACCGGAACAGCAAACCCTGGGCCGGGTCTCGGTGTCGGTGGTGATCTGCGCCTACACGATGCAACGGTGGCAGGACATGTGTGAGGCGGTCGATTCCGTCCTCGCCCAGGAGCATCCGGTTGACGAGGTACTCCTCGTCATCGACGATAGCGACGAACTCTTCGAGACTGCGGTCAGCTACTACGCGGCAGGCACGTATCCAAAGGTTATGCGTAACAATTTCACCCGTGGTCTCTCTGGGGCGCGAAACACGGGACTGCTCGCTGCCAGTTCCGACGTGGTGGCCTTCCTCGACGACGATGCGTGGGCCGAAAGTACCTGGTCGCGAGCGATGGTCGCGCACTATGCCGCCCCGGATGTCGAGGGTGTCGGAGGATACGCAGCTCCCCGCTGGCCCCATGGTCGACCTAGGTGGCTACCCGCGGAGTTCGACTGGGTGGTGGGATGTAGCTATACGGGGCAGCCCACGGAAGTGGCACCAGTACGGAATTTCCTCGGGTGCAACATGTCGATGCGGCGCAACGTCATGGTCTTGGTCGATGGCTTCGACTCGGCGGTCGGACGGGTCGGTTCGAAACCGACCGGTTGCGAGGAGACCGAACTGTGCATCCGCATTAGCCAGCATCGACCGTCCGCGCGGCTACTGTTCGATCCGGAGATGCGTGTGCAGCACTCGGTGTCGCCCGAGCGCACTACTTTTCGATACTTTGCCCGACGCTGCTACCACGAGGGCAGATCGAAGGCGGTGGTGTCCAGGTTGGTGGGATCTCGTGACGGGCTCAGCAGCGAACGCACATACGTGACGAAGGTACTTCCGGAAGCGGTTGTGCGCGGGGTGGCGAGTTGCAGTCTCGACGGATTCGTCCGCGCTACCACGGTGGTGACGGGACTCGTGCTCACAGCACTCGGGTACGTGAACGGCCGTCTCCGCGCACTGTTCGACGGACTCGGCCAATGACTTCTTCGACTTCTGCTCAGGCGACGGATCTGGTTCCCGCTCTGCCGATCACACAGATGCCGACCTGGACTGGCGCCGTCTGGGTGGGGGCCATCGACATCGCATCGATGGACTGGTCTGCTACGTACCGGTTGCGTGACTCGACGGGCTACACCCGGGCCCGGCTGCTGGTTCGTCGCGAACGAGAGGTGATCAACTTCGTCGAAGTCGCGGTGCTGGCGGGCGAGGTGGACTCGGTCGAGTTGCACGATGCCGTGAGCCGACTACAAAGCGAACCGCGTTCGCCTGTCGTCGCTGGATACACACCGACGGAGCGGATCACCGTTGTCGTGTGCACCCGCGACCGGGTCGAGATGCTGAAGCTCGCTCTCGCTTCGATACTCGAACTCGACTACCCGGATCTGGCCGTCATCGTTGTGGACAACGCCGCTCGTACCGGCGAGACCCGCGACTACGTAACCGGTCTCGCCGATCCTCGGGTGCGACTTGTCGTCGAGCCGCTACCCGGTCTGTCACGTGCGCGCAACGCGGGTTTGTCCGCCGCCAGTACGGACATCGTGGCGTTCACCGACGACGACGTCGTGGTCGACGGGAACTGGCTGCAAGGTCTGGCCGACGGATTCAACCGGGGGCAGGCGGTCGGATGTGTCTGTGGGATCGTGCCCAGCGGGGAGATCCGAACCCCGGCGCAGGCATACTTCGACCAGCGCGTCGGATGGGCCCGCTCCTGCAAACCCGTTTTGTACCAGCTGGATTCGCCCCCACCGAATGTTCCACTGTTCCCTTTCCAGGTAGGCATCTACGGTACGGGTGCCAATTTCGCCATCCGCCGCAGCGTGGTGTTGGAACTGGGCGGCTTCGACGAGGCACTGGGGGTGGGAGCGCCCACGGCGGGCGGCGAAGACCTGGACATCTTCTTCAGGGTCCTTGGGGCCGGTTGGCAGTTGGCGTACGAACCGTCTGCCATCGTGTGGCACCGCCACCGCGCCGACAACGCTGCACTGGCGTTGCAGGCGCGCGCTTACGGCCTGGGACTGGGTGCGTGGCTGACGAAGATCGCATTCGACCCACAGACCGCCTGGCTCGCGATTCGTACCGTGGTGACTCATGCACGCAACGCCGGCAGGTTGGGCTACCAGATGACGAAAGTCGCCTCCCCGCCGGCCGCTTTGGCGCCACTCGTGCCCCCCGGAGTCGGCAAATTGGAATTGATGTCGATCCTCCGCGGACCATTTGCGTATCGCGCCGCCCGACTAGAGGGTCGCCGCGCTAATCCGTTGTCGGGAGGCCGCAATGCGACGGTTGCCATCGGCCGGTAGAAACCTCCGGCTGAATTCGCTTGCGGTGGTGGCGTCCAACGTCGGGACGGGCGTCCTCGGGCTGGCATTCTGGGCCGTCGCGGCCAAGTTGTTTTCGGCCGCTGAGGTCGGTGTCGCATCGGCGTTGATCGCTTCGGCGATCATGCTGTCGACACTGTCGAATCTGAGTCTGGGCGCGATGTACGAGCGGTTCTTGCCGGTCGCAGGCCATCGCGCGACTCCGCTGCTCCTGCGCGGGTACCTTTTGGTGGCCGGCGTGGCGTTGATCCTGGCGCTCGGACTGACCCTTTTCGGACCTCAGGCCTTGTTTCCATCGGGCTTGGAAAAGTTGGTCTATCCGCCACTCGTCGTCGTCCTCGCAGTATTCGCGCTTCAGGACAACACGGTCGCCGGATTGGGCGTCGCGCGTTGGGGTGCTGCGAAGAACAGCTTCCATGCAGTCGCCAAGCTCGCGTCCCTCTTTGCGCTGTCCCTATCGGGTGCCGCGCTGGCGATCGTGACGTCCTGGGGACTGACCGCAGCGATCGCGATGTGCTGCGTTATGGTCGCGATGCGACGGCGCGTCCGAACCGGCGATCGCTATTCATGGCCGCCCGCCCTTCCGCCGCGTGGCGAATTGTGGCGGTACTTCGGTGCGTCGTACGGCATCACCGCCCTCTCGGCGATCGCGCCGCTCGTTGTCCCCCTGGTCGTCATCGCCCAGCTCGGACCGGATGCCAGCGCGTATTTTGCGGTGAGCTGGTCGATGGTTACTGCCGTTTACGTCATGCTCAGCTTGTTGATCGGCCCGTTCGTCGCGGAGTGTGCAGCTCATCCTGATCGCATCAATGGCCTGTCAGCTCAGTTCGTCAAGATGATCACTGCGGTTGCGCTGCTCTGCGGTGTGGGTTTGGCAGTTGTCGGGCCAATCGCGCTGGGCTTCATCGGAGCTGAGTATCGCCAGCACGGCACGCCGCTCTTGTACCTCGCAGCTGTCTTCATACCGTTCACCGTGGTCGGCGCGGTCTACGACGGACTGGCCAGGGTCTACCGACGACTCATACTGGCGGTGGTGACACAGTGTCTGGTGACCGCCGTGGTGATCGGCGGCTCGGCGGCGTTGACCGGGTCGCTGGGGGTCCTCGGTATCGGTGTGTCATATCTGGCGGCGGAAGTCATGGCGGCGGTGATTCTCGTCGGACCTCTGTTCCGCTGGTTGCGTGAGCTCAGAATCAGCTCTAGACGGTCAGACCCGGGGCTGGTATTCCCGGCTCTCCCCACCGCGCGCCCGGACGCTGTGAGCAGTGAGCGATGAGCGCGGTCAAGGCGGGCGCCCTGGACATGATGTGGGCCAACAACCGGATCATCAGCGCGATAGGGCCGGTCGACATCGGGCGGACGGAGGAGATTGCGGCGACGGTGCGTGCGCTCGCGGTCCGGGGTGGATCCGGCACCCGGTTCGGTCTGTTGCCCAGCACTGAAACGCGATTCTGGCAGTACGCACCGGACACATTTCTCGGCGACGTCATCAAGCTGCCCGCCTGCTCTGCTGAGGATCTGCCGGTGATGCTCACACGACGGGCGCGGACCGGATCACACTTGAACGCGATCGACATCGCCGTCGGAGGTGAATATCTGATCGTCGACGTGAGCCACGGTCTAGGCGACGTGCATCTGGTCAACATGCTCAACTACGTCCTCGGCGAGCGATTGGCACCGGACAACCTGCCGGAATGGTCCTGCGGCGCTCCGACGACCAATCCGCTCGGCCAGGCAATCGCCAGGTTCTATGCCTCGCGGCCGTGCCGGGTGGGCTCGATATTGCGAAACCGTCGTCGCGCCCCGGCCGCTATGGCGCCCGACGCCGAACTGGTTCCGTGGCAACGCGCTCCGACGATGGTCGCGTCTCGCTCCGAGAAGGCCGCCATCGTGCGGTTGCGACGTATCCGGGACCGGACGTCCCCCAACCTCTCCGTCGCGTCGATCGTCTTCGCGGCACTGGCGTCCGCCGTCCGATCGCGCGGAATCGCGTTACATAGTTCAGTGAACGTCGTTTTCGACTGCCGACGGTATCTGCCGAAGGAAAGCCAGGTATTCGGGAACTTCGTGTCGGGAGTCGACATCGCGGTACCTGACCCTGGCGCCGCCCTGCAGCTTCACCGCGGCATCGCCGAAGCTGCATCCAGCGGCAGGCCACTGGCCGCCCTGCTCGTCAACGCACAGAAGTTCCGTAGTCGGTACAAGCGCGGGCAGGGCTACGCCGAGGCGACGTGCACAGCGGATACACCACGAGCAAAGTTGGTTTTTTCGCATGTGGGAGATGTCTTCTTGGGCACCAAAGGCGATGCCGCACAACGGTTTGGCAGCTGTCTGAACGAACCTAAGGATCCGGAGGCCATCGTCTTCACGATCACTCGCCGAGCCTCTGAATTCGACTTGAGCGCAACCTTCCACGCCAATGTCTTCTCGCCTGACGTCATCCAGTCTGTACTCGACGACGTCACCTTGATGCCGGAACATGCACTTGTACAACGGATGAGAGACTGACGGTGCTGCACGTCAAGAAGAGCTGGACAGAGCGTCTACCGCAGGTCTTCATCTGGGGTGCGCTCCAGTTCTTTCTCTGTGAGTTCCTGGTGGCCGGCAGTTGGCGCGGTGACTACAGCTACAACCGCAACCTCATCAGCGATCTGGGTGTTCCGTATTGCGGATCGCAGGGAACGACGCCGTGTAGCACGAGTTGGGCACTGATGGACGTGTCGATGGTTCTCGTCGGAATTTCTTTCGTGGCCGCTGCGGTATGGGTCCGCCGACTGTCACAGCCGATGACGGGCGCCATCTTTCTGGGTGCGTCGGGAGTTGGGGCGGTTGTGGTCGGGTTGGTCCCGTCCAATGCGAACTGGGAGGTCCACTCGCTGGGAGCCAGCGTGTTCCTTTTGTTCGGCGGGTGTTTCGCAATCAGGACCGGGCTACGGAATGCGGAAGCGAGGCCGACGAAAGGATCGTTGGCGGTGCGCACCCATCGGGTCGTACCGCGGCTCGCCATGCTGTCTGGAATTGTCGCTACGGCCGGATATTTCTGCTACATGAACAACTGGCATTTCGGCGTTGGGCCCGGCGGAATGGAACGGGTGTCCGCCTATGCGGTCGTCCTCGGATTCGTCTGCATCATGTCGCTGCAGAAGGCCCCTCGGCGGGCGATCCGGAGCGCGACAACGAATCCGGGCGTCGGACGGCATTCAGCGGCGATTACCAGATCGGAACGCAGATGTACGTTGTTTGCGATCTTTGCGGCGGTCGCACTGGTGGCGACCGCGACCGGCTGCTCCACCGTGCGCGCCGAGCCGATCACCAACGGTGGTGCGATGTTCGACGACTTCAACGGCGATGCAGGTTCGCCACCCAGTTCCGGTGTGTGGTCCTACGATCTCGGCGGCGGTGGTTGGGGTAACAACGAAGCCCAGACCTACACCGACAGCCCCGACAATGTCCGGCTCGACGGGGATGGTCACCTCGAGATCAACGCTGTTCGCGACGATGCCGGCCGTTTTACTTCCTCGCGTTTGACCACCCGGGGAAAGTTCGTCTTCACCAATGGCCGGGCCGAGGCCCGGATCAAGGTGCCCGCGGGGGATGGTTTGCACCCAGCGTTCTGGCTACTCGGCGCGGACATCGATGACGTTGGATGGCCGCGGGCCGGGGAGATCGACGTCATCGAAACGATCAACGATTCAGCCGATTACAGCTGCGCCGTGCACGGTCCGAAGGCGGATGGCGGCACAGACTGGCAGGACGCTAGCGGCGGCGCCTGGCCCACGCCACTCGCGGCGGATTTTCACACCTACTGGGTGCAGCGCGCGCCGGGCAGTATCACCATGGGTATCGATGACACGGTTACCTGCTCGATCAACGTCCGGAATGTTGGCGCGCAGCACATCTGGGTTTTCGACAAGCCGTTCTACCTACTGCTCAACGTCGCTGTGGGTGGCAGCTACCCCGGCCCGACCAGCGCTCGAACGCCCTCTCCGGCCACGATGCTCGTCGATTGGGTTCGGGTGACGCCGTCGTGACCAGAGCAACGTACCGGGAGCGGATCGCGAGTCCGACGGTTGACGATACGGTCGACGTCGTGGCGACCAACACCGTCCGGCGCAGCTACCTTCCCACGCTCGTCGGGTGGCTTTCCGTCGGCTGCGGGTTGACGGCCATGGCGCCGTTGCCTTCCGGCCTACGGGCGTTACTGCTCGGCGTCTTCGTTCTCGTCGGACCGGGTACCGCTGTGGTGACCAGGCTGGCTCTCCCACGGGCGGCGGCGATCGCGGCGGTGCCCGTCATCGGCCTTGCCGCCATCTCCGCGGCGACGATGGTTCTGATCTGGTTCCACCGCTTGGCGCCAACCCTGCTCCAGGTGGTTCTGCTCATAGCAGTGGGCGTTGCACTGTCACGCCGACCCGACGGGCGGGCGGCGCTACCGCGGCCTACTGTCGCGGGAGTCCGCAAGCTGGCTGGCAGCCTGGCAATCGATTGGCGAGCGCTGGTCCAAAGTCCGCCGCTGATACTGCTGACAGTTGCTGTCATCGGCTGGCTGGCAATCCTTCCCGGCCTCAGGAACACTCCATACTCGCAGTTCGGCTTGCTGTTCGTCGGCACCGGGCCCGCGATCGCGATCTGCACGTTGGTAGCCGTGATCGCTTTCGTCGTGGCGCTGCGACAAGGCCGGCTCGGAGCTGCTGCGCTCGCGATCGTTGTCGTCGTCTTCATACAACGACTGACTGTCACGTTGGTAACCGAGGTTCCCATCTACAACTGGGTCTACAAACACCTTGGTGTCGTCGACTACATTTCGCGCTTCCAGGACTTGCCCACCGGTACGGACATCTACGGCCTGTGGCCCAGCTTCTTCACCGCGTTCGCGTGGTTTGGCGACGTCGCCTCGATCGAACCGATGGTGATCGCGCACGTCTTTGCGCCGATCATCCACCTACTGATCGCGGTGGAGATCGCCGCGATAGCCAAGCTTCTTGGATTGAACTCGCGAATTGCGCTCACCGCCGCGTTGATCGCGGAATTGGTGAACTGGGTCGGTCAGGATTACTTTTCGCCGCAGGCAGTTGCCTACGTCATCGCCCTAGGAATTGTCGCGCTCCTGGTCGCCTCGACAACCCATCGGGTGGCTGGTTACCTCTCCATCCCGCTATTCGCCGCGCTTGTTCCGCTGCATCAGCTCACGCCGTACTGGCTGTGCAGCATGGTCGTCGTTCTGGCGATCGCCGGCCGGATTAAGCCCAGGTGGTTGCCGATTCCGTTCACCGGGCTGCTGGTGGCGTACTTGATTCCTCGAATCCCGATCGTGGCACCCTACGGCATCTTCTCGGGATTCAATCCGCTTGCCAACGCGCAGAGCAATATTGGGTTCGAAGGATCGTTCGGAAAGTTCTTCACATCGATTGCATGCAGGTCACTGTCTGCCGCAGTTGTCCTGCTCGCCATGGGGTGCGCGGTGCTGTGGTGGCGTCAGCGCAAGCCGTGCCTGACCGCTGCTGTGCTGGCCTTCAGTTCGTTCGCGCTGCTGGCCGGACAGAGTTACGGTGGCGAAGCGATCTTCCGGGTCTACCTGTACGCGATACCGGGATGCGCCATCCTCATCGCGCCACTTGCAGTGCAGGCGATTGAGTTCCGTTCAACACGGTCGCTGCTCACGCGCTTCACCCTCGCCGGCGTGGTCATTGCGCTGGGTCTTTCAGCGGTGGCCGGTTTGCAGGGCTATTACGGGTTGTGGCCAATCGTTGTCGAGCATCGATCTCAGATCGTGTTGGGAAATGAATTGATGGCGCAGGAGCAGGCTCCGTTGAAGGTGATGTCGCTATACCCGGGTGGGGGATTCTCCACGCGCTCGACTGCGGATTACTTTCGATTTACCGAGCAGGACAAGGATTTCGACCTGGGGCTGCCCGCGATGCCGGTCGAATTCCTGCAGAACTTCCCCGATGCGGGTCAGCTCGACGAGCTGACCTCGGCTGCGGCGGCATTCGCAGGAAATACCTACATCGTGTTCGACGAGCAGGCGAACCTAGCGCGCCAGTACTACGGTTTCTTCCCGCCGGGATCGATCCTGGATTTCGAGGATCAGCTCCGCAACAGTCGTTCGTGGAAGCTGTACAAGTCAATCGACGTGACGACGATCTTCAAATTCGACCGCGGTGCCCACGATCTCCTGCGAGACGCCCGTCCGGAGCCGCCCGCACAAGGGGCCAGTTCGCTGCTGGATTGCAACGCCAGAGGTTGGCTCAGCGGCCCAACATGCGGCGTCGGGCAATCGGTGTCAACTATCAGCCAAAATTGAGTGTCCTTCCGACCTGCGCGGTATTTCTGACAATCGCACAGGGCGCAGTCCGTGCCACGACGGTAATGCTGGTGCGCGGTAGTCGAGTGCCCGCACCGACAGACTTCGTCGTGATCTGACATATCATGCCAGTGTAACGCGGTCGGCCGGCCTGCTGGTGCAGGTCAGGCTGCTGTAAAAGGATTCACTCCGTCGATGTGCTGGCCCGTGTGACACGCAAGGACAATGCTTTTCTTCCTCCAGAAGCCGGCGCCGCGGGCACCGGGCGAACGCGAGCCAGCGCGAGCGTGTCTCGGTGGCATCGACATCGACCATCCCATTCCCTGTCCGTGGCATGGGCGCTGACGACTGCAGTTCAGGGATGGGCTCTCATCGCGTTCGAGCTCTCATCGCGTTCGAGCTCGTCGAGCTCTAGGAGCCGCGGGCGGACGCGAGGTCGATGAGATCGACATCGGTGGTTAAAGGTATCGAGCCAATACGAACCCACGGTTGCTCACGCAGCAGTGCCCACGCCGAAACTGATGCCTGGCATGCCTGGCACGGGCGCTGCGGGTTGGTGTGGCGTTGTGACGTTGCTCGGTGATGCTCGAACATGAATAGAAATTACTTGCTGGCCAATTGCCATCGGGCCGCAGCGATACGACATCAATCGTCGCGAGGCTGATCCTCCGGCCTACCATCCGTGGCACTTGCGAGTCGCGCTGGCCGGTGCGGGAGGTACTGGTGAGTGGAGTGCTACCAGGTTCGATGCCTCGGAGCGTAAGGGGCGGCGGTTGCCCCGCTGCGGCGGGCCGACCAATGTCGAAGCCGCGTACCCACTCCGGACACGGTGCCTTTCGAAACTTGGGCACAACGCGAAAAATGTTAGCGGTAATCGCACGTCGATGTGGTAAATGTAGTGATCTTAGGTTGCGAGATTTTCGCCGATGGGTTAGGTTTCTACATGGGTGAACATTCTGCGGCCCTGGTAGCTGATCATCAAACCCCGGGGCCGTAGCACCGAATGCATCGCCGTTCGGTCAAATCAAGTCCGACTGAGTGAGGCGCCGTGAACGTGACACTGGTGTGCAGAATTGAATGCGCGCGGGAGCGAAGCGTGTGGGCAGACGAATCATGATGGCTGACGTGGCACGGTCTGGTGTCCCGAGAGTGTCCCTTTGTATTCCCGCTTACGAGGCGGAACGTCATCTGCAGGCCACCCTCGACAGCGTCTTGGCTCAGAACTACGACGACTTCGAGGTCGTGATCGTCGACAACAACAGCTCCGATCGAACCGGCGACATCGTCGCGGCGTTGCACGATCATCGAGTTCGAGTGATCCGGAACGCCACGACCCTGCCGATCGCCGACAACTTCAACCGGGCGGTGCAACAGAGTCGCGGCCAGTACGTCAAGCTGATATGCGCCGATGACACCCTTGAACCGGATTGCATCGCAGCACAGGTCGGGGTCATGGATGCCAACCCCGGTGTGGTTCTGGTGTCAGTTCGAACGGATTTCATCGACGATGTCGGCGATGTGCTGCGGCCCGCGAAGGGACTGCGCGGGATCAACGGACGACAGTCTGCGCAGCGAACAGTCAGGCGGGTTGTGCGCAGTGGCACCAACCCGATCGGCCCCCCCGTAGCGGCGCTGTTCCGCCGCGCCGACTTCGACCGGTGCGGCGGCTTCCGGGGTGACTTGCTGTTCCCGATGGAGCTGGACCTATGGGTTCGGCTGATTCGGCACGGTGACTTCTTCGGCTTGCCCAAGACTCTGGCTTCGTTCCGGATCGGCGCGGGATCGATGACGGCGTTGACGTCCTCGCGGTCTCAACTCGCCCAACAGATGGAGTTTGTCAGACGCCTGGTAGACGATCCGCGCTGGCGCGTCTCGACCAGTGACCGCCTGATCGGCCTAGTCAATACATTCGACAAGCAACTACGGCGAAACGTCCTTTTCCTGATGAGCTCAGCTCGCGCATCGCGTCGGCGTCGGGGACCAGGCAGCGGAGCCCCGTCGGATACCCAACGGTCGTCGAATCTGTGCGTCCTCTAAATGTCAAATACTGCTCGCGTAAAGGGAACGCTCAAATGGCATTCGTGATTTCAACCCAAGCTGGCGTCACCGACGAGGACAGGCGGGCACGGGTCTTCTCCGGTGAAGTGTTCTGTTTTCCGCCGCGCGACACGATCTCGGCGTTCAGCGAATTCACCTGGACGTTGATCGAGGAGGCGTTCGGTGACCTTGACCCGATCTCGGCGCACGAGTACCTACCCGTCGAGGACTACGTGAAAATCCTCGGTGCGCTCAAACCAGGGTTCACTCATAGCCCGCGTTCGAAGGAACTGCTTCGGGAGGTGATGGCCGATTTCGGTGCCGATCTCGGCCGGACCTACTTCGACCTCCCGAAACTGCGCGTCGTTCCGCCGGCGTCCTACCTCAACGCCGGGCTGGGGTACAACTACACGCCACACCGGGACACCTGGTACTCGGCGCCGCAGAGTCAGAACAATTGGTGGGCGCCTATTCGCGGCGTCACCGACAAATCGTGCATGGCGTTTCATCCCGAGTACTGGCAGCAGCCGGCGATCAACACCAGCGCCGAATTCGACGCCTACGAATGGAACCGTTCTGCACGTCGCGATGCGGCGCTGTACATCAAGAGTGACCCGCGGCCGCACCCGAGATTGAGCGGGTCGGGGCCGGGCAGCCAGGTACGAATTCTCGGCGACGCTGGATCGATTCTTTCGTTCTCTGGCGCACAGCTACATGCGACGGTGCCGAACACCACCCGGCAGGCGCGATTCAGCTTCGACTTTCGAACCGTGCACCTGGACGACCTCATCACAAACGGCGGACCTGCGAACGTCGATTCCAGCTCGACCGGCACGTCATTGCGCGACTACCGCCGCGCCGACACACTTGACCAGCTTCCCGACGAGGTCATTGCGCTCTACGACCATGGCGGAAGTTCCGATGGCGTGCTCGTCTTCGACCCTGCGGTTCTGGGTGCACGATGAAAATTCTGGTCACCGGGCACCTGGGCTACATCGGCGTCGAACTCACCCCGCTGCTGGTCAACCTGGGCCACGACGTTGTCGGACTGGACACCGAGTACTTTGCGGAAGGCGACTTTCTCGCCTCGCCCGACCCGCTACCGAACCTCGGCATCGACTTGAGGGACGTGACACCTCTGCATCTCGCCGGCTTCGATGCCGTCGTCCATCTCGCCGCGTTGTCGAATGATCCACTCTCCGATCTGAATCCGAACCTGACATACGTCATCAACCACAACGCCTCCGTCCGGCTCGCGCACGCGGCCAAGGCCGCCGGGGTAAGTCGATTCGTGTTCTCGTCGTCGTGCAGCCTCTACGGAAAAGCCGGTGATGCCGTATTGGACGAGGGGGCGGCGTTCAATCCGCTGACGCCCTACGGTGAGTCCAAGGTTCGAGTGGAACAGGCTGTATCTCAGCTTGCTGACAGTACTTTCTCGCCGGTGTATCTGCGCAACGCCACCGCTTACGGTCTGTCTCGCCGCCTGCGTGCCGACGTCGTCGTCAACAACCTAGTCGCTCACGCGGTCACCACCGGGAAGGTGATGTTGCAGAGCGACGGAACGCCGTGGCGACCTCTCGTCCACGTTCTCGACATCGCCAACGCATTTGCCGCGGTGTTGGCGGCGCCTCGAGAGGCAATCCATGACCAGGCCTTCAACGTTGGGCGAGTGGGAGAGAACTATCAGGTCCGCGATGTCGCGCACTTGATTGCCGAGCTTGCCCCCGGTTGCGTCGTCACTTATGCCGACGGCGCCATGCCCGACATCCGGGACTACAGGGTCGACTTCGCCAAGATCCAACGGGTGTTACCCGACTACCGGCCGCAATGGACGGTCCGGGCCGGGATCGAACAACTGTTGGCGGCTTACTCCGGGGGCAGCATGACCCCCGCAGGTTTCGCAGGACCGCGGTTCTTTCGCCTCCGGACCATCACGCAACTTCTCGATCGGGGTGACCTCGACACACAGTTGCGGTGGACCCACAAGAGCATTCACATGCCGCTGCCCGAGCGCCAACTGGCATGACCGAACGAATCCCCATCGCGGGGCCGTGGGTCACCGACCTAGAAGTCAGCTACGTCGCGGAAGCGGCCGCCGGCGACTGGTACGGCAACGCCAATAGTTCGGTGCCCAAGTTCGAGGCGGAGTTCGCCGACTACCTCGGAGTGGGCTTTGCCGCAGCCGTTCCGCATGGCACCTCCGCCCTTCACTTGGCGATGGCCGCACTGGACATCGGGCCCGGTGACGAAGTGATCGTGCCGGAGTCGACGTGGGTAGCGACCGCGGCTCCAATCCACTATGTCGGAGCTACCCCGGTATTCGCCGATATCGATCCGCAAACCTGGTGCATGTCTGCCGAATCCCTCGCGAGTCGGTTGAGCCCGCGAACGAAAGCCATCGTCACTGTGGATCTCTACGGTGGTCTGCCGGATATGGCGGCGATCGACTCGGTGGCGGCCGGTATCCCGGTGATCGAAGATGCCGCGCAGGCTATCGGCGCGAAACTCCACGGCTGGCCCGCCGGGACGTTGGGCGACGTCTCAGCGTTCAGCTTCCACGGGACCAAGACGATGACGACTGGCGAGGGTGGAATGGTCGTCACCAGTCGCGACGATGTTTCCGAGCGAATCTCCCGACTGCGTGATCACGGGCGAACCGCGGCCGATTTCAAGTTCTTCTCGACCGGTGAATTGGCATTCAAGTACCGGATGAGCTCCCTGCAGGCTGCGTTCGGGCGAGCCCAGCTGTCTCGGATCGATGAATTGCTTGGCAAGAAGAAGCAGATCTTCGAATGGTACGAGGAACGTCTCAGCGTCGTTCCCGGGATAGCGCTCAACTTCCGGCAGCCCGATGTGGAAAATGCCTTCTGGATGGTGACGGTCGTCGTTGATCGATCGTACAGTCTTTCGACTCGTAAGTTGATGGGGCTATTCGATGCGCAACTCGTGGATACGCGTCCATTCTTGCCGCCGCTGAGTTCCCTGCCGGCATTCGCCGGCTACAAAACGGCCGCCGACGGAGCGATTCGTAATCCGGTCTCCTACGATATTGGCTCACGCGCCATCAATCTGCCGTCGGCGCTCGTGCTCACGGAAGCGCAGGTCGACAAGGTGTGTGACCTGTTGCAGCTATTCCTCTCGGGTAAGGAAAACATATGAAGGCCGTAATTCTCGCGGGTGGACGCGGAACCCGGATCAGCGAAGAATCGCAGAGCCGACCAAAGCCAATGGTCGAAATCGGTGGCCGCCCCGTCCTCTGGCACATCATGAAAACCTATGGCGCCGCGGGCGTCACGGATTTCATCATCCTGCTCGGCTACAAGGGCTACATGATCAAGGAGTATTTCGCGAACTACTTCTTGCACATGTCGGACGTCAGAATCGATCTGAAGAATGACACCATCCAGACCCTGGAATCCAAGACTGAACCGTGGACTGTCACGCTGCTCGACACCGGTGAGGCCACGATGACCGGCGGTCGGCTGCTGCGGGCGAGGGACCATATCGGCGACGAGGTGTTCTCGTTCACGTACGGCGACGGAGTCTCAGACGTAGACATTCGCCGGGTGGCCGAATTTCACGAGAAGGCAGGGTCGATTGCGACTGTCACGGCTGTTCAACCGCCCGCGCGCTACGGCACTTTGGGGCTCGATGGCGACCGGGTGCAGTTCGAGGAAAAACCCCAAGGGGGCGCTGGTTGGGTGAGCGGTGGATTCTTTGTGGCAAAGCCGTCGATTCTCGATTACATCGACGGTGATGACACCGTGTTCGAACAAACTCCGCTCGAGCGGCTGAGCGCAGACGGCGAACTCACTGCATACCGGCACAACGGGTTCTGGCGGGGCATGGACACGCTGTGGGACAAGATCTACCTCGACGAACTGTGGAACAGCGACAAAGCTCCGTGGCGGACGTACGATGCCTGACTCGACCAGCGGCATCGTGGGCTGTAGCTGCAGGTTCTGCGGAAGTCCTCTGGAACAATCGTTCTGCGATCTTGGCATGTCGCCGCTGGCCAACTCGTATCTGACGGCGGATCAGTTGAACGACCCAGAGGTGTTCTATCCATTGCATGCGTACGTATGCTCGACGTGCTTTCTCGTGCAGTTGGCTGAGTTCGAGTCCGCGGACTTCATCTTCAGTGACTACGCGTACTTCTCGTCGTACTCGCAGAGCTGGTTAGAACACGCGAGCAAATATGCGCGCTCGGTGATCGAACGATTCGGACTCGACGGCTCGAGTTCGGTCATCGAAATCGCGAGCAATGACGGTTACCTATTGCAGAACTTCGTCGATGCCGGTATCCCGTGTCTTGGCATCGAACCGGCGAAGAACGTTGCAGTAGTAGCCGAAGAACGCGGCATCAACACGCGCGTAGGGTTCTTCGGCGAATCGTTGGCGGGAGAACTCGCGGCCGACGGAATACAGGCGGACCTCGTGATCGGCAACAATGTGCTTGCCCACGTCCCTGACCTCAACGACTTCGTGACCGGTGTTTCACAGCTGCTGGCCGTGGGTGGCGCCATCACGATGGAGTTTCCTCACCTTCTCGAATTGATCGAGAACAATCAGTTCGACACGATCTACCATGAACATTTCTCGTACTTTTCGTTGTCGACCGTTATTCGAGTGTTCGCGAGCCACAACCTGCGATTGTTCGACGTTGAACGACTGTCAACACACGGCGGATCACTGCGGATCTATGCATGCCATGCGAAGGACACGAGCTACGTCACTGCCTCTCGGGTGCGCGAATTGATCCAGGTGGAGCGATCCGCGGGTCTCGACAACGTGGCGGGCTATCGCGCCTATGCCGAACGGGTGAAGCGCACCAAGCGTGCGCTGGTCAAATTCCTCATCGACGCCCGAGACGATGGACTGACCGTCGCCGCCTATGGTGCTCCCGCCAAAGGCAATACGTTGCTCAACTACTGCGGTGTTCGTGACGACCTCCTCGACTACGCCGTCGATCGAAGTCCCCACAAGCAGGGGCGTTTCTTGCCCGGCACCCATCTGCCGATCCATGCACCCGACCATGTTCGCGACACCCGTCCCGACTACTTGCTTATCCTTCCCTGGAACCTGCGTGGCGAAGTCATCGAGGACATGTCCTACATCCGCGATTGGGGTGGACGCTTCGTCGTCCCGGTCCCCGAACTCGCTGTGATCGACTGAGACCATGTGAAGGGACGTCTCGGTCACTCGCTATCGGTGTCACCGACTCGTCGGGTTCGTGCTCTGCCAGTTGCCGTCGATATAAAGTCATGCGAGGGCCGGACTGCCAGCGGTTACGGCGCCTGATCGAGGCGGGATGGCTGGCTGAAGTGAGCCCCGTGGCCGGTCGCGCCTCCGTGCGAGGCGGGCCGTCGCCCGAGCCTCGGCTACTGCGCGGCGCGAGTAGCGGGATGAATCGCTATCAGTCCTAAGACGCTGCGCCGCTTGCACATTGCCGCGAGCTCCGCATAGGCCTTCTCGCCGAGCAGCTCGGTGAGTTCGGGACCGTACGACTGCCACACCTGACGCGAACCGGTGTGTGCCGCGGGGTCTCCGGTGCAGTACCAGTGCAGGTCCGAGCCGCCGACACCCCAGCCGCGCCGGTCGTACTCGGTGATGGTCGTGCGCAGGATCTGTGTCCCGTCGGGCCGTTCCACCCATTCCTGGCTCCGCCGAACCGGTAGCTGCCAGCAGATGTCGGGCTTCATGGTCAGGGGTTCCACGCCGAGCTTGAGCGCCTTGGAGTGCAGTGCGCAGCCGATGCCGCCCTCGAAACCTGGCCGGTTCAGGAAGATGCAGGCGCCCTTGTACTTTCGGGTCCGCAGATTCTCCTTGCCGTCGTACTCGTCCATCTCGAGGTAGCCCTTGCGGCCCAGGCCCTTGTCGCGGAACTGCCAGTCGTCGTCCGTGAGTTGCTTGACGGCGTCGTCGAGCTTGGCGATGTCGTCGTCGTCGGACATGAAGGCTCCGTGCGAGCAGCAGCCGTCGTCGGGGCGGTCCGCGACCGTGCCCTGGCACGCGGGCGTGCCGAACACGCACGTCCACCGCGAACACAGCCAGGTGATGTCTGCCGCGATCAGATGTTCGGGGTTGTCGGGGTCGTAGAACTCCACCCATTCGCGGGCGAAGTCCAGCTCGACTTCACCTCTGTGCCCTCCCAGGTGCGATCCGCTCACGGAATGCCACGGTAGACCCGATAACGTGGGTCTCGTGCGATTGGGCGTGCTCGACGTGGGCAGCAACACGGTTCATCTGCTCGTCGTGGACGCCCGGCGCGGTGGTCACCCGACGCCGATGAGTTCCACCAAGGCCTCGCTGCGGCTTGCCGAGGCGATCGACGGGTCCGGAAAGCTCACTCGCAAAGGCGCCGACAAGCTCATCGACACCATCGATGAGTTCGCCAAGATCGCGGCCAGTTCTGGGTGTGCCGAGCTGATGGCGTTCGCCACGTCCGCGGTTCGCGACGCCAAGAACTCCGAAGACGTGCTGGCGCGGGTGCTTTCGGAGACGGGTGTGGCGCTGAAGGTTCTGTCGGGTGTCGACGAGTCCCGGCTCACCTTTCTCGCCGTCCGTCGCTGGTACGGCTGGAGTCAGGGCCGCATCATCAATATCGACATCGGCGGCGGCTCCCTGGAGTTGTCCAGCGGTGTGGACGAGGAGCCCGAGGTCGCGCTGTCGCTGCCGCTGGGCGCGGGCAGGCTTACCCGGGAGTGGCTACAGGACGACCCGCCGGGGCGTCGCCGCGTGGCCATGCTCAGGGACTGGCTGGCGACGGAGATGGCGGACGCGGGTGCCAAGGTGCTCGACGCAGGCGCCCCGGACCTGACCGTGGCGACCTCGAAGACGTTCAGGTCGCTGGCGCGACTCACCGGTGCAGCGCCTTCCGGGGCAGGACCACGGGTGAAGAGGACACTGACAGCTGCGGGACTACGTCAGCTCATCGCATTCATCTCTAGGATGACGGCGGCCGATCGAGCGGAGTTGGAAGGGGTGAGCGCCGAGCGAGCGCCACAGATCGTGGCGGGCGCGTTGGTAGCCGAAGCGAGTATGAACGCCCTTGCGATCGACACCGTGGACATTTGCCCCTGGGCGTTGCGAGAAGGGTTGATTTTGCGGAAACTCGACAGCGAAGCCGACGGGACCGCCCTGGTCGGCACGTCTTCGGGCTTGGCCAAGGCCAGAGGTACCACACGATGACAGAACCAGACGACACAACTTCCCAGACGCGACCCATCTCGGTCGCTGAGCTTCTGGCCAAGAACGGCACCATCGGCGCGCCGCCGGCCGGCGGCAGACGTCGGCGGAGACGCGGCAACAGCGACGCCGTGACCGTCGCCGAGCTCACCGGTGAGATACCGATCTTCAGCGACAAGATCGAGACGACTGGCCGGGTCCCGACCCGGCCGTCCCCCGAGCCTGCCAGGCAGGAATCCGTCGAGGAGGTCCCGGAGCAGGTCGAGGAGACGCTCGACGAGCCGGTGGCTGCCGAGCCAGAACCCGAGCCAGAACCAGAACTCGCCGAGGCGGAGCTGGACTACCAGGCCCACCTCGAGCAGCGTGACGTCGACCCGGACCCGATCGACTTCACGCCGCCGTCACGTCGTCCACAGACGGCCACGACGGCCGGTTTCGCCGCCCAGTCGGGTGGCGCCGAGCAGATGAGCCCCGACCCCGTCGTGGACGACGACGACATGTTGGATCTCGGGCCGGACGTCGACTTCAACGCGGTTCTGGACAAGCACGCGTCGGACGACGACGAGGGCACGCTGCGCGAGGAGACGCCGTCGTACCTACGGTCGAACTCGGACACGCTCTTCGGCGGCCAGTCCGTCGCCGGCGACACGGCCAGGCGCCGACCGCGGCCGGGGCCCGAGGACATCGACCTCGGCGACGATGATCTGGAGAAGCCCGAGAATGCCCCCGAATCCGCCGGACCGGAAGGCTCAGCCTTCGTCAGGGGTGTGTGGGTGGTGGTGCAGTGCATCCTCGCCGTGGCCTTCGGCGCGGGCCTGTTCATCGCGTTCGATCAGCTCTGGCGGTGGAACACCATCGTCGCGCTGGTCTTGTCGGTACTCGTCATCCTCGGCCTGGTGGTCGGCGTGCGAGTGGTCCGCAAGACCGAGGACATCGGCAGCACCTTGATCGCGGTGGCCGTGGGCGCCTTGGTCACGTTGGGCCCCCTGGCACTGCTGCAATCGCACTGACACGTCAAACTGATCCCGGAGTGCGCCCCGCCATCACGGTAGGTCTTTCGACTGCCTCGGTATACCCGTTGAGGACCGAGGCAGCCTTCGAGTACGCCGCCCGCCTCGGCTTCGACGGCGTCGAGCTGATGGTGTGGGCGGAATCGGTCAGTCAGGACATTGCGGCGATCCAGCGGATGTCCGCCAGGTACGGCATCCCGGTGCTGAGCGTGCACGCGCCGTGTCTGCTCATCTCACAGCGCGTCTGGGGAGCCGACCCCATCTCCAAACTCGATCGCAGCGTCCGGGCCGCCGAGGAGCTCGGTGCGCAGACCGTCGTCGTGCACCCGCCGTTCCGGTGGCAACGGCGTTACGCAGAGGGCTTCACCGATCAGGTCGCCGCGCTCGAAGAGTCCAGTGACGTCGTGGTCGCCGTGGAGAACATGTTCCCGTTCCGCGCCGACCGCATCTTCGGTACGGGCCAGCCGTCGATCTCACGGATGCGCAAGCGTGGTGGCACGCCGGGGATCGCCGTTTCGGCGTTCGCTCCGTCGTACGACCCGCTGGACGGCAAGCACGCCCACTACACACTGGACCTGTCGCACTCGGCAACGGCGGGCACCGACGCCATCGACATGGCGGGCCGGATGGGCGACGGCCTGGTGCATCTGCACCTGTGCGACGGCAGCGGTGCGTCCACCGACGAGCACCTGGTCCCGGGGCGGGGCACCCAGCCCACCGTCGAGATCTGCCAGATGCTGGCGGCGAGCAGTTTCAGCGGCCACGTGATCCTCGAAGTCACCACTTCGGGCGCGCGGAACGCGGGCGAACGTGAGCAGCTGCTGACCGAGTCACTCGAGTTTGCGCGAACGCACTTGTTGCGGTGATGAGCGCTTGCGCGAAGAACGGATTGCGGTGATGAGCGCTTGTGCGAAGAACGGATTGCGGTGATGAGCGCTTGCGCGAAGAACGGATTGCGGTGATGAGCGCTTGCGCGAAGAACAGATTGCGGTGATGAGCGCTTGCGCGAAGAACAGATTGCGGTGATGAGCGCTTGCGCGAAGAACAGATTGCGGCGATGAGCGCTTGCGCGAAGAACAGATTGTGCTGAGGGATTGGGGTTGTCACCGTGACTGCATCATCCGGACCGACCGGATCCACGTCGTTCGCCGACGCCATGGAGTTGACGCTGCTGTCGTCGGACGACGTGGTCAGCGTCTTTGACGGCGTGCTCAACGAGCACTGGACCATCGGGCCCAAGGTGCACGGCGGCGCGATGCTGGCGCTCTGCGCGAATGCGGCGCGCACGGCGGTCGCGCAGCCCGGTGTCGAGCCGATCGCGGTGTCGGGAAGCTTTCTGTGGGCACCCGACCCGGGTGCACTGCGTGTGGTGACCACCATCCGCAAGCGAGGGCGTCGTGTCAGCCTCGTGGACGTGGAGCTCAACCAGGGCGATCGCACTGCCGTCCGAGCGGTGATGACGCTCGCCGAGCCCGAGCACGACGTGGCACCGCTGCTGTCGGTCAATCCGGTGGTGCCGCTCATGACGCCGGATCCGCCGCCGGGCCTCGAGCCGATCGGGCCGGGGCATCCGATGGCTGACATCGTGCATCTGGCACACGGGTGCGACATCAGGCCGTCGTTGACGACGATGGGACCGCGGGCCGATGGTGGCCCACCCGTCATCGAATATTGGGTGCGGCCGAAGAAGGGCTCTCCGGACGTGCTGTTCGCATTGTTGTGCGGTGACGTCTCGGCGCCGGTTACCTTCGGCGTCAACCGGTTCGGTTGGGCGCCAACGGTTCAGCTCACCGCCTATCTCCGTGGCATGCCGGTGGACGGCTGGCTGCGGGTGATGTGCACGACGACGCAGATCGGGCAGGAGTGGTTCGACGAGGACCACGTGGTCGTGGACTGCGAGGGCCGCATCATCGTGCAGTCCCGCCAACTCGCTCTAGTGCCGCAGGCACTGTCATAGGTTCAGGAGACGGGCGTGCAATGCTTGCGTCCGTGGCGAGAATTGCGATCATCGGTGGCGGAAGCATCGGCGAGGCACTGCTTTCCGGGCTTCTGCGCTCGGGCCGGCAGGCCAAGGACATGGTCATTGCGGAAAAGCACCCGGACCGTGCGAAGTACCTGTCCGAGACGTATTCGGTGCTGGTGACGACGGTGGCCGACGCCGCCGAGAATGCGGCGTACATCATCGTCGCGGTGAAGCCGTCGGACGTGGAGTCGGTGATCGGTGACGTCTCGGAAGCTGCCGCGCGGGCGGAGAACAGCAGCGCGGAGCAGGTCTTCGTGACGGTGGCCGCGGGCGTCACCACCGCCTACTACGAAGCCAACCTTCCCGCCGGATCACCCGTCATCCGGGTGATGCCCAACGCGCCCGTGGTCGTGGGTGGAGGGGTAAGTGCCTTGGCGCCGGGCCGGTTCGCGACCGCCGATCAGCTCAGGGAGGTCTCGGCGATCTTCGATGCGGTCGGTGGTGTGCTGACCGTGCCGGAGTCCCAGCTCGATGCGGTCACCGCGGTGTCGGGTTCAGGTCCGGCGTACTTCTTCCTGATGGTCGAGGCGCTCGTCGACGCTGCCGTTGCCGTGGGGCTACCGCGTGCCGTCGCAACCGATCTGGCGGTCCAGACCATGGCCGGCTCGGCGGCAATGTTGCTCGAGAGCCTCGACGACGCCAATCCGTCGGGCGACGGAGCAATGGGCACGGCCATGGACACCAGCCCGGCTCAGCT
This sequence comes from Mycobacteriales bacterium, assembly GCA_038244615.1. GTDB lineage: Bacteria > Actinomycetota > Actinomycetes > Mycobacteriales > Mycobacteriaceae > Mycobacterium. The sequence continues at coordinate 30,890 of JBBRTH010000021.1, forward strand.
GCGGGCGACCGTGACGTCACCTGGGGGCACCACTGCCGCTGGTCTGCGGGAATTGGAGCGAGGTGGCCTTCGCGCGGCCGTAGCCGAGGCCGTGGTCGCCGCAAAAATACGCTCTGAGCAGCTCGGAATTACATGAGAGTAGTTCAGGCAATTCCAACGGATTAACCCACACCCGTCGCAGTAACCCCAGTGGCCACGCTATTCTCCGTGAGGTAAGCATGCTCTTGCGCCAGCGGTGGGGAAGCCGCTGGAGCGGCGTGCCTGATTGATTGGGTTGCGATGACGTCTATGAACGGGCCATCGGCACGTGATTCCGCTAGTGGTAAATCGGCGCGCGATGGCTCGGGCGGAGAGCCTCCACGGCAGCAATTCCTCACCGTCGCCGAAGTGGCGAGCCTGATGAGGGTGAGCAAGATGACGGTCTATCGACTGGTTCACAACGGCGAGCTGCCCGCGGTGCGCGTGGGTCGGTCGTTCCGCGTGCACGCCAAGGCCGTGCACGACCTCCTGGAGACGTCGTACTTCGACGCGGGCTAGCGAGCCCGCGGCGAGTCGTCGACTAGCGGTCGACCAGCCGTTTTCGTACCTCCGTGCTCGCCGGGTAAGGTGGCGAGTCGGTTCTCCAGGCACAAATGTCTAGAGATGTCTTAGGTAGCGGAGTTCATGGGTTCAGTCATCAAGAAGCGACGTAAGCGCATGTCGAAGAAGAAGCACCGCAAGCTGCTTCGTCGTACTCGAGTGCAGCGCAGAAAACTTGGTAAGTAGCCCCAGGCTTCTCCCGCTAGGCTGATCCGATGGATTCGATGGGCCGGCCTCCCCAGAAACACGGGCAGGCCGGCGAGGAGGGCTCTGGAGGCTCTGACTCCCAGGATGCGGTGCAGTATCCAAAGGTGGTGCTGGTGACCGGAGCGTGTCGGTTCCTCGGCGGTTATCTCACTGCCCGGTTGGCGCAGAACCCGTTGATCAACCACGTCATCGCGGTTGACGCCGTAGCGCCGAGCAAGGATCTGCTGCGGCGGATGGGCCGCGCCGAGTTCGTGCGCGCCGACATCCGAAATCCGTTCATTGCAAAGGTGATCCGCAACGGGGACGTCGACACCGTCGTGCATGCTGCGGCGGCGTCCTACGCACCGAGGGCCGGTGGACGGTCGGCGCTGAAGGAACTCAACGTCATGGGTGCGATGCAGTTGTTCGCGGCGTGTCAGAAGGCTCCGTCGGTGCGTCGGGTGATCCTCAAGTCGACCTCCGAGGTGTACGGATCGAGTCCCCGCGACCCGGTGCTGTTCACCGAGGACGGCAGTTCTCGCCGACCTCCTGGCGAGGGCTTCGCCCAGGACAGCATCGACATCGAAGGCTATGCCCGCGGTCTGGCGCGTCGGCGTCCCGACATCGCGGTGACGATCCTGCGGCTGGCCAACATGATCGGGCCCGCGATGGATACCGCCCTCTCGCGGTACCTCGCCGGGCCGGTCGTGCCGTCGGTGCTGGGCCATGATGCGCGCCTGCAGCTGCTGCACGAACAGGACGCGCTCGGTGTGCTGGAGCGTGCGACGATGGGGGGCCGCTCGGGCACCTTCAACGTGGGCGCCGCGGGCATCATCATGATGTCGCAGGCGATTCGCCGGTCGGGTCGGGTGCCCCTGCCGGTACCCCGATCGGCATTGGCTGCCGTTGATTCGCTGTGGCGCGCGACTCGCTACACCGAGCTCGACCGCGAGCAGCTGAACTACGTCAGCTTCGGCCGGGTGATGGATACCGCGAGAATGCGGAAGGACCTAGGCTACAACCCGAAGTGGACGACGGCCGAGGCTTTCGACGATTACGTTAGGGGCCGAAGTTTGACACCGATCCTCGATACGCGATGGGTACGCTCGATCGAGAGTCGTGCCATTTCAGCGGCAGAGCGTTGGGGGCGTTAGTCTTGTCCGACGAGGCGGGGAGAAGGTAGCGATGTGACGGGTGAATCCAAGGCTAATGTCATTCCGCTGCACTCCAATTCGAGTCGTGCGTCGGCTCAGAGGCGGGCAGCGGCACGTGCCGACGGCGCACGTCGGCATCCGTCACTGCTCGAGGATCCGGGTACCCGTGCGTCCGCCGAACAGATCTCCGCCGTCGTCCGCGAGATCGATGACCGCCGCGGCGCGGCAGGAGGGGCGTCCGTCGTCGACGCGGGGCCCAACGAGCTCGCCCAGCGCGTCGCCGCGGTGGCCGAGTTCGTCCGCAAAAGGATGTCAGGCGACTACATCGTCGACGAGTTCGGCTTCGACAAGCATCTCAATGAAGCAATCTTCCTGCCTCTGCTGAGAGGGCTCTTCCGCAACTGGTTCCGAGTAGAGGTCGGCGGCATCGAGAACCTGCCGGAGGCCGGCGCGGCGCTCGTCGTCGCCAACCATGCGGGCGTCCTCCCGCTGGATGGCCTGATGACGGCGGTGGCCGTGCACGACAACCATCCGGCGCACCGCGATCTGCGACTGCTGGCCGCCGACATGCTCTTCGACATGCCCGTCATGGGGCAGGCCGCGCGCAAGGCCGGGCACACGATGGCCTGCACCGCCGACGCGCATCGGCTGCTCGCCGCCGGTGAGCTCACCGCCGTTTTCCCCGAGGGCTACAAGGGGTTGGGCAAGAACTTCCGCGACCGCTACAAGCTGCAGCGTTTCGGTCGCGGCGGGTTCGTCTCTGCGGCACTTCGAGCCGGCGCACCCATCGTGCCGTGCTCGATCGTCGGGTCCGAGGAGATCTATCCGATGATCACCGACGTCAAGCTGCTGGCCCGGCTGCTCGGCCTGCCGTACTTCCCGGTGACGCCCCTGTTCCCGCTGGCGGGACCCCTCGGGCTGGTTCCGCTGCCGTCGAAGTGGCACATCCAGTTCGGTGAGCCCATCCCCACGCAGGACTACGACGAGTCGGCGGCCGACGATCCGATGGTCACCTTCGAGTTGACCGACCAGGTGCGCGAGACCATCCAGCAGACGCTGTACCAGTTGCTCGCCAACCGGCGGAATCCGTTCCTCGGCTAATTACGGTGTGGCTGCCGAGTTTTGCCCGGCAAGCATTCTCTTCATCGCCGCATCGCGGCCGGCCGCGATCTGGGCCGTCACCTCGGCGTGCTGTTCTGAACTGGTCGACTCACCGAACAGCGTCACCGTGCTCGTCAGCACGGGCTTTCCGAGATCGTCGGTGACCTCGCCGCGGATCTCGGTGATGACGGCGCCGTGCGACTCGATCACGGAGTCGAGATAAGAGTCGAACCACAGCTTGTCGCCGACCAGGATCGGGCGGTGGAAGACCAGTTTCTGGTCGCGGTGCAGCACGCGTTCCATGTTGATCGGCACGTCGAACTGGTTGAAGATCTCGGTCTGCACCCGGCGACCAGCGACGGCGACGAACGTCAACGAGGCGATCAGCGCGCCTTGGCCACACTCGGCGGCGGCGTCTTCGGTGTAGTGCGCGGGGTGGAAGTCCTTGACGGAACGTGCGAACTCGCGCACCTTCTCGCGGTCCACCAAGAAGTAATCGGGATACCTGTAGTGCGTACCGATGATGTCTTCGGCGATGCTCATTTCTCGGTTGTGCTCCCCGCTCGGTGCTCTGCGTCCAGCGGCGCTGAGCCTATCAGCGCGCGCTCAGCCGCCATTCCCGCGGCGGGAAACGACAGCGGCCAGAGCGCCACCGGCCGCACCGAGCGCCAGTGCCGAGGGAACGCCGATGCGCGCGGCCTTGCGCGCAGTGCGGAAGTCGCGGATCTCCCAGCCCCGTTTACGGGCCAGGTCGCGTAGTGCGGCATCGGGGTTGATGGCGACGGCGGTGCCCACTAGTGACAGCATCGGAACATCGTTGATGCTGTCCGAATAGGCGGTGCAGCGCCGCAGGTTGAGTCCTTTGCGGATGGCCAGAGACCGTACGGCGTGTGCCTTGCCCGCGCCGTGCAGGATCTCACCGACCAGTCGGCCGGTGAACATGCCGTCCACCGATTCGGCGACCGTGCCCAAGGCTCCCGTCAGCCCGAGCTTGCGGGCGATGGTGGCAGCCAACTCGTACGGCGTCGCGGTGACGAGCCACACCTGCTGGCCCGCATCCAGATGCATCTCGGCCAGCGCGCGCGTGCCCTGCCAGATCTTGTCGGCGATGATCTCGTCGTAGATCTCCTCGCCGACCTCGGTCAGCTCGGACGTCGGCCTGCCCACGATGAACGCGAGCGCCTTGCTGCGTCCGGCGGCGACGTCGTCGCTGTTCTCCTTGCCGGTCAGTTGAAACTTCGCCTGCGCGTAGCCGAATCGCGCCAGATCGCCGTAGGTGAAGTACTTGCGCGCCGCCAAGCCGCGCGCGAAGTGCACCAGCGATGAACCCTGCACCAAGGTGTTGTCGACGTCGAAGAAGGCCGCGGCCGTCAGGTCGGGCGGAGGCGTCTCGGTGTTCGAGGCCTCGTCGTCGACGATGTGTTCGACGGCGTCAGCTTCCTCGCCGGTCCCGGGACTGGCGACGAAGTCGGCCTCAGCCCCTGACTCGGACACCCTTCAACAGTAGGGCACGGGATACTGGGTGGCGTGAGCCAGGAGCGAGCGGGGGATCAGCACCGGAGGGCAGGAGCGGAGCGAGCGGGGGATCAGCACCGGGTCGAGTTGCTGACGCGCGCCGGGTGCAGTCTGTGCGAGAAGGCCGCGACCTTGCTCGCGGGCCTTGCCGACGAATTCGGATTCGAGCTGTCGACCACAGACGTGGACGCTGCCGCCGCGGCAGGCGATCCGTCGCTGCGAGCCGAGTACGGGGATCTGCTGCCGGTCGTACTGCTCGACCACGTCCAGCACAGCTACTGGGAAGTCGACGAGCCACGGCTGCGCGAGGATCTCGCTGCTCGCTGACCCGGAGTGACCCTCACCGCTAATTTGGTCGGCGGACTAATCGACGACTATCTTCGATGACGTGGTGACGAGGCCATGAGTGTTCTTCTCTTCGGGGTTTCGCATCGCAGCGCCCCGGTGTCCGTGCTGGAAAAGTTGAGCACCGACGAGTCCGATCAGGCCAAGATCGTCGACCAGGTGCTGCAGTCCTCCCTCGTCACCGAAGCCATGGTTCTGTCCACCTGCAATCGCGTCGAGATCTACGCGGTAGTCGAGGCGTTCCACGGCGGACTCTCGGTCATCGGGCAGGTGCTGTCCGAACACTCCGGTATGTCGCTGGGCGACCTCACCAAGTACGCCTACGTCCGGTACGCCGAGGCCGCCGTCGAGCACCTGTTCGCGGTGACCAGTGGTCTGGATTCCGCGGTGATCGGAGAACAGCAGGTCCTCGGCCAGGTACGCCGCTCGTACGCCTCCGCCGAGGCCCACCAGACCGTCGGACGCACCCTGCACGAGCTGTCGCAACGCGCACTGCAGGTCGGCAAGCGGGTGCACTCCGAGACGGGTATCGACGCCGCGGGCGCTTCGGTGGTCTCGGTGGCACTCGACATGGCCGACCGCAAGCTGTCCGGTGCTGGGGGTCCCCCCGCTTGCGGGGGAGAGCGAAGCGACTCGGGAATGTGGCCCGGCCTTGCGGGTCGCTCTGCCGCCGTGGTCGGCGCCGGGTCAATGGGCTCCCTGGCGGCCGCGCACCTGGTGCGGGCGGGCATCGGCCGGGTCCACGTCGTGAACCGCTCGCTTCCGCGCGCCGAGCGGCTCGTCGAGAACCTGCGGGCACAGGGCGTCGATGCGCACGCCTTCCCGTTCGACCACATCCAGCCCGTCCTGGCCGATGCCGACGTCGTAGTTTCCTGTACCGGCGCCGTGCGGCCCGTGGTCTCGCTTGCCGACGTGCACCGCGGTCTCGCGCACGGCCAGGAGCCCAAGCAGTTGGTCATCTGCGACCTCGGCATGCCCCGCGACGTCGATCCGACCGTAGCCGGTTTGCCCGGCGTATACGTCATCGACATGGAGCGCATCCAGCGCGAACCTGCGGCCCGTGCCGCCGCCTCCGACGCCGAAGCGGCCCGCGCGATCGTCGCCGCGGAGGTTGCCAACTACCTTGCTGGGCAACGGATGGCCGAGGTCACGCCCACCGTCACGGCCCTTCGGCAGCGCGCCGCCGACGTCGTGGAGGCGGAGCTGTTGCGTCTCGACAACCGGCTGCCGGAGCTCGAAGCCGCGCATCGTGACGAGGTCGCGCGGACCGTGCGACGGGTCGTCGACAAACTCCTGCACGCCCCGACCGTTCGCGTCAAGCAACTGGCCAGCGCGCCGGGCGGCGACAGCTACGCCGAGGCGCTGCGCGAGCTGTTCGAACTCGATCCACAGGCTGTTGACGCGGTTGCCGGCGGCGAATCGCCATTCGTGACAACAGATTTAGCGGCAGTCGATCCGTGGGCCGATCTCGGCAAGGCTGAGTAATCACTTGGCACTTACGCGCGATAGGGCCATCCGGATCGGCACGAGGGGCAGCCTGTTGGCTACCACCCAAGCCGGCTTGATCCGCGACGCCCTGATGGCCAAGGGTCAGACCGCCGAACTCGTCATCATCTCCACCGCGGGTGACCGATCCAGTGAACCGATCATCGACATCGGCGTCGGAGTGTTCACCGCGGCCCTTCGGGATGCGATCGCCGACGGCAGGGTCGACATGGCCGTGCACTCCTACAAGGATTTGCCGACCGCCACGGACGACAGGCTCGTCATCGCGGCCATCCCGCCCCGCGAGGATGCCAGGGACGCCTTGGTGGCGCGCGACGGACTAGTGCTGGGGGAGTTGCCAGCCGGTTCGGTGATCGGTACGTCGAGCCCGCGGCGGGCGGCGCAGCTTAGAGCACTGGGTCTCGGTTTGGAAATTCGCCCCCTAAGAGGCAACCTAGACACCAGGTTGAACAGGGTGAGCAACGGTGATTTCGACGGCGTCGTCGTCGCCCGGGCGGGACTGGTCCGCATCGGACGGCAAGATGACGTCACCGAGACTCTGGAACCGGTGCAGATGTTGCCAGCGCCGGCTCAAGGTGCGCTCGCGGTGGAGTGTCGCGCGGGCGATATCGAGCTCGTTGCGCTGCTGGCGGAGATGGACCATTCCGACACGCGCGTCGCGGTCACCGCGGAGCGAATCCTGCTCGCCGAGCTCGAGGCGGGGTGTTCCGCGCCGGTGGGTGCGATCGCGGAAGTGGTCGAGTCCATCGACGAGGAGGGCAACATCTTCGAGGAGCTGTCGCTGCGCGGCTGCGTGGCGACGCTGGACGGATCCGACGTGATCCGTGCGTCCGGTATCGGGAAACCCGAACGGGCCCGGGAGCTTGGTCTCTCGGTCGCGGCGGAGTTGTTCGATCTGGGGGCGCGGGACTTGTTGGATCAGCGGACGACAGAGCGGGAGTGAAGGATGACGACCCGAGGGCGCAAGCTGAAGCATGGCCGCATCACGTTCGTCGGTTCAGGCCCCGGTGATCCGGGCCTGCTAACGACGAGGGCGCGCACGGTTCTGGCCAACGCAGCACTGGTCTTCACGGACCCTGACGTACCCGAGGCGGTGCTCGCCATAGTCGGCTCCGAGCTGCCGCCGACGTCGGGTCCGGCGGAGGCCGTGCCACGACACGACGATGCGGCACCGGCGGGGAGGCCTGCGGCTACCACCGCCATCCCCGGCGGTGCCGATGTCCGTCCCGCACTGGGTGATCCGACCGAGGTGGCCAAACTGCTGGTCCACGAGGCGCGCAACGGCTTCGACGTCGTGCGACTGGTGGCTGGCGATCCGCTGTCGGTGGACTCCGTCATCACCGAGGTGAGCGCGCTCGCGCGCACGCAAGCGCACTTCGAGATCGTGCCCGGGCTCGCCCCCGGAACCGCGGTGCCGACGTACGCCGGGCTGCCGCTCGGCTCGTCGCACACCGTGGCCGACGTCCGCGGTGACGTGGACTGGGCCGCCCTGGCGGCAGCACCCGGCCCGTTGATCCTGCACGCGACGGCAACTCATCTCCCCGATGCGGCGCGCACCCTGATCGAGTACGGGCTGACCGAGTCGACGCCGTGCGTCGTCACCGCGAATGGCACGACGTGCCAGCAGCGTTCCGTGGAATCGACGCTGTCGGGGCTGCTCGACAAGGCGACCTTGGCCGCGTCGGGTACTGACGGTTTGTCCGCCGGCCCCCTGGTCGGTCCGCTGGTCGTGACCATCGGCAAGACCGTCTCCAACCGCGCCAAGCTCAACTGGTGGGAGAGCCGGGCGCTGTACGGCTGGACCGTGCTGGTGCCACGCACCAAGGACCAGGCCGGCGAGATGAGCGACAGGCTGGTATCCCACGGCGCCTTGCCGATCGAGGTTCCGACCATCGCCGTCGAGCCACCCCGCAGTCCTGCGCAGATGGAGCGCGCGGTGAAGGGCCTCGTCGACGGTCGCTTCCAGTGGGTGGTGTTCACCTCCACCAACGCGGTGCGCGCGGTGTGGGAGAAGTTCAACGAGTTCGGCCTCGACGCACGTGCGTTCTCCGGCGTGAAGATCGCCTGCGTCGGACAGGCGACGGCGGATCGGGTGCGTGCGTTCGGCATCAACCCCGAACTGGTGCCGTCCGGAGAGCAGAGCTCGCTGGGGCTGCTGGACGAATTCCCGCCGTATGACGACATCTTCGATCCGGTGAACCGGGTGCTGCTGCCTCGCGCGGACATCGCCACCGAGACGCTGGCCGAGGGGTTGCGGATGCGTGGCTGGGAGATCGAGGACGTCACGGCCTACCGCACCGTGCGTGCGGCACCGCCACCGGCGCAGACCCGCGAGATGATCAAGACCGGAGGTTTCGACGCGGTGTGCTTCACGTCGAGTTCGACCGTGCGCAACCTGGTCGGCATCGCGGGCAAGCCGCACGCGCGGACCATCGTCGCGTGCATCGGGCCCAAGACCGCCGAGACTGCAGCCGAATTCGGGCTTCGGGTCGACGTGCAGCCGGAGACCGCTGCCGTGGGTCCGCTGGTCGAGGCTTTGGCCGAACATGCCGCTCGACTGCGCGCCGAGGGCGCATTGCCGCCGCCGCGCAAGAAGAGCCGGCGCCGCTAACGGGATGGTGGCATAGCCGTGGCTTTTCCCAGGCACCGACCGCGCCGGCTGCGGTCGACACCGGCTCTGCGCCGCCTGGTCGCCCAGACCTCGCTCGAGCCGCGGCATCTGGTGCTGCCGATGTTCGTCGCCGACGGCATCGCCGAGCCGCGGCCGATCGCATCGATGCCGGGAGTCGTTCAGCACACCCGTGATTCGCTGCGCAAGGCCGCCGCCGAGGCCGTTGACGCGGGCGTGGGTGGCCTGATGCTGTTCGGCGTGCCGCGCGACGAGGACAAGGACGCGGGAGGCTCGATCGGGATCGCCGAGGACGGGATCCTGAATGTCGCCTTGCGTGACCTGGCCGCCGATCTCGGCGACGACACCGTGCTGATGGCTGATACCTGCCTCGACGAGTTCACCGATCACGGGCACTGCGGCGTCCTGGACGCGAGGGGTCGGGTGGACAACGACGCGACCAATTCCCGATACGTCGAACTGGCGGTCGCACAGGCGAATTCGGGTGCTCGCGTCGTGGGTCCGAGCGGCATGATGGACGGCCAGGTCGCAGCGATCAGGGATGGCCTCGACGCGGCGGGCCACACCGACGTGGTGGTCCTGGCGTACGCAGCGAAGTTCGCCTCCGGCTTCTACGGTCCGTTCCGCGAGGCCGTGGGCTCGAGTCTCGAGGGTGATCGTCGGACGTATCAGCAGAACCCGGGCAATGCCCGGGAGGCACTGCACGAGGTCGAACTCGACATCGACGAGGGTGCCGACATCATCATGGTCAAGCCGGCGATGGCCTACCTCGACGTGGTGCGCGCCGCCGCTGAGATGTCATCGGTTCCCGTTGCGGCATATCAGGTTTCGGGTGAGTACTCGATGATCAGCGCAGCGGCCGCCAACGGCTGGATCGATCTGCGGACCGTCGCGCTGGAGACGCTGACCAGCATCCGCCGGGCCGGCGCCGACATCGTGCTCTCTTATTGGGCGGCTGACGTCGCCGACTGGCTGGCGTGACCGATCAACGCCCCCGTCCGCCTCCTCAGGCCGGGCCCTCACCCCGTCCCGAGGACGTCGACACCGGTTTCTGGCTCTGGATCGTCGCGCTACCGATGATGGTGATCGGCTACGTCGTCGACCTCGTGACGCTTCCCGACCTCGTTCCAGTCGGCCCAAGGGGCTTGGTGTACGGGGTCTCTGGTGTCTTCATGGTGGTGGTCGCGTCGGTCGTGCTGACGTTTCTGCTCCTGATGCGGCAGGGTTACCGATGGGCGCGCACGCTGCTCACCGGCGGCGGCGCGGCGACGATCGTGTACGCGCTGACGAATCTGTTCGGCGTCGAGCGACCCACGGTGGCGGCCTTCGTCTACGCGGTGACGGCGATCATCGGGTCGGTGTGCATCGCGGGCGGCGTCTATCTGCTGCATCGCAAGGACGCGCACGCCTTCTTCACGCGCTGAGCGGGACGATAGGCTGGCCCGACCATGCCGGACTCCCCAGTGCCCGCCAGTCGGCCCCGCACCATCACCGCCGCCTTCTGGTGCTGGGTAGCCGCCGGCGTCCTCACCGCGGCGTTCGGGATGCTGTTGGCGACGCAGAGCAGTCCGGGCACGCCCCTCTTCGTTCAGCTGGCGGGGGTGCTGTTCGTGGGCGTAGGGCTGGCGCAGGGCTATCTGGCGGGACGGGCACGCAAGGGCCAGAAGCGGTTCGCACGCGCGGGAGTCGGCCTGGCCATGGCCTCGGTCATATTGCTCGCGGCGTTGCTCCTCTTCGGCGCATCCATCCTCGGCATCGCCATCGTCGCGGCGATCATGATCCTGCTGATCACGGGTTCGGCGCTGAACCAACGCGCCACCTCCCAGCAGTGGTTCGACGCTCAGGTGATCGCATGACCGGGCCCCAACCAGACGAGTCGGCGGTGTTGTTCCGGGAGCCGGGCGCAAGTTGGTGGTGGCTGCTCGCCGGTCCGGTGTCCGCGACGACGATGCTGCTCATTCAGCTGTCGTCGGGCTACGGCTGGCGGCCCCTGCTGCCCGGTGTGTTCTTCGTGCTGGTCACCGGCTTCCTCGGGCTCCAGGTCAAGGCCGCGCGCATTCACACCTCCGTGGAGTTGACGCCGGAGTACCTGAGGCAGGGCGCCGAGACCATCCTTGTCTCGGAGATCGTCAGGATCTATCCGGAGGCCGACGGTGCAGAAGCGCCCGCGTGGAAGTCGTCGCGGGCGTTGGGGGAGTTGACCGGCGTGCCCCGTGGCCGTCGCGGCATCGGCATAAAGCTCAGCAGTGACCGTCGGGCGCAGGCCTGGGCGCGCAAGCACCGGCACCTGCGGATCGCGCTGGGCTCCGTCGTCAACGAGCCTGCGTGATGAAGACCCGCGCCACCGTCGAGCTCGTGCTGGCCGCCCTGGCGGCGGCCGGTTGCGTGCTGAGTTGGATGGCGGCCCGGTCCGTCGGGGTGGCTGCTCCCGTCATTACCTCCGAACCCTCGATGTCGACGGTGACGTACGACCCGTCGCTGATCGTGCTGACAGTGTTGCTGGCGACCGTCGCCGGCGTGTTGGCCGTCCTGGGAGTCACCGGGCTTCGACGGGGCTGAGTCACGGCCGGGCCGACGGTGAGCCTGATCACAGCGCGCTTGGTACAAAGTGCAGAATCTGTAACACTGTCCTCGTGACCGAACTGGCCGAGAATCCTCAGCGCGCCGACGCCCTCCCTCTCGGCCCGGAATCGCTGGTCTGGAAGTACTTCGGCGACAATCGGATGTATCTGATCGGGCCGCGGCCTGCCGTACTGCAGAACATGCTGGCCGAGCTCGGACAGGGCGTGCTCGATCACTCGGTGTTCTTCTCCGACACCGCCGCGCGGATCAAGAGGTCGTTGCCACCGATCTTCATGACCGTGTACGGTGCCGCCGACGACAACGCGGGCACCCGCGTGCGGGACTTCCATCGGGACATCAAGGGCGACATGCCGGACGGCAACAGGTACCACGCCCTCGATCCCGACACGTACTTCTGGGCGCACGCCACGTTCGTCGAGCAGGTGCTGTTCTTCGCCGACACATTCGTCAAGCGGCTGACCGAGGATGAGAAGGAACGGATCTATCTGGAATCCAAGACCTGGTACCGCCGCTACGGAGTCAGCGACCGGCCGATGCCCGCCGATCATGTCGGCTTCCAACAATACTGGGATCGGATGATGGACGAGATCATCGTGGCCCACCCCACCGCGCAGTACGGCGTCGGCTACGTCACCAAGGGCTTCCCGCGCCCGAAGGGCGTTTCGCCGATAGTGTGGAAGCTGTTGTCTCCGTTGTTCAATCGCGTCGCCGCGTTCATCACCACCGGTGGCATGCCGCCGCGAGCCCGCGATCTGCTCGGGCTGCCGTGGGGCGATCGTCGGGAGCGGGCCTACCAGACATTCGCGTCGGCGTGGCGGACTCGACCGGTGAACTGGGTGTGGGATCGGCTGCCGATGCGGTTGCGCTACAACACGTTCGCGCAAGACGGCTATGCCCGCGGTTGACTCGACGTCCGGCGGGCAACAGCGAAGCGACCGGGGGTCAGTCCAGGCGATCCTCGACTCGGCGCTGGTCGAGTTCGAACGGCATGGCTTCCAGCGCGTCGCGCTCGACGAAATCGCCCGTCGCGCCGGCGTCAGTCGTACGACGATCTACCGCAGGTTCGCCAACCGTGACGAGTTGGTGGCCGCCGTCATCGAACGCGAGAACGTCGTGCTCTTCGCTGACATCGCCGCCGAGTTGAAGCACGCCAGCGCACCGGCAAACTACTACGTCGAGGCGTTCACCCAGTCGATCCTGATGTTCCGCAGGCACCGGGTGCTCAACCAGATGATGGCCGATGAGCCGGCGCTGGTGCTGGAGTTGGCCCGCCATCACTACGGCGCCGCGATCGAGCGGATGGCCGAGGCGCTGCGCGTGATCTTCCCGGCCAGCTTCGCCGACCGCGTCGGAGCGGCCACCGTCAACGACCTGGCGGACACGATCTTGCGGTACGCCGCGATGGTGCTCCTGCTGCCCAGCGCCGAGCCGCTGGACACCCCCGACGAGTTGCGGGCCTTCGCGGCGCGGCACTTCCTGCCGAGCCTGCCCACGGCGCTGCGAGCCGTGGCCGTTTAGCTGGCGTTTGTAGGGTGGGTCACACTTTCGGGCGGCACGGCACCATTCCGAAGCCAGAAGGCACCGACGAGCACCGCGAGAAGGCCAAGGAGATGGCCAAGGCCTACTATGACGACCGGCCGACCATTGCACTGCCGGGCACCAGCAACACCGTGACGGGACAGGCGGTGGGGGACTGGGTCGACGACGACGGCAGTCCGAAGTTCGGCGAGGTCAAGGACGGCGGGGGTGTCAAGCACGAGGACGTCTGGGTGTCCGGCACAAGCGCATGGGCGACGAGGGGTAGTCGCCTAAGGTTGTCTCCGTGACGCCGCTCGACCAGATGGCTCCGGCATTCCGCGACATGGCCCACTCGATCGTCTGGGCGTCGGTCGCCACCGTCGATCGCGACGGACGTCCGCGCACCCGCATTCTGCACCCGATCCGGGAGTGGGACGGGACCGACCTGATCGGCTGGATCGCGAAGGTGCCGACGCCCGTGAAGCGGGCCCACCTCGAGGCTCACCCGAGATGTCAGTCAGCTACTGGAGTCCCAGTCAGGACACCTGTAGCGCCGAATGTGCCGGGCAGTGGCACAACGACGAAGAGACGTGCCGCTTCGTGTGGGACACCTTCGCTGGTGGTCCGGCACCGGTCGGGTACGACCCGGCCATCATCGCGATGTGGCATGACGGGCCGACCTCGGAACAGTTCGCGGTCCTGCGGCCCACCCCGTACCGGTTGCGCGTGATGGCTGGCGCGGTAATGACCAGGGGCGAGGGTAAAATGCTGCTTCGGACCGTGTAGTCGGTCCCCGCTCAGCCTCCGCAGCACGGGCGAGGCCGGCCCTGGTCATGCGCCGATCACAGACACCGTGTCGTCGTCAAAGTTGGTGACGTAGACGCGGGTGCCGTCGGGGCTGACCGCCACCCCGACCGGCGTCGCCGACATCGATGGTCTTGGTGACGGCGTTGGTAGCTGTGTCGACCACCGGCGCGCTCCTCGTCCGTGGTTTCGGCGACGCCGGGCGTGGCCGATGCATCGTCCTCGTCCGCCGCCATGTGAGCGCCAACCGAAGTCTCCACCGGCGTTGTGGGTTTCGACTCCTTCGTCGACGCGGACTCCGTCGCAGACGACGCGTTCGATGACGAGGAGTCGGATGCTGACGACGAATCCGACGGAGAGTCGGCGACTGCGGACCACGGCGTGGTGGCCACCGCCGTCCCGATGCCCAGTGCGACAGCGAGTGCTCCGACCCGGCCGATGCATTTTGCGTTACCCATCGTGGAACCTCCTACGGACACGAACACCGGTTGCTGGCGGTGTGCTTGCCAGGAACCTAAGTCAGCTGTGGGCGGCTGACTTGGGGTAGGCGACTACCCCAGTTCCGCACCGCGTCGCCGGCAGTGGATCCTCGGCACGGCATCGGCGCGTAGCGTCCCGCTGGGTGCCTTTGTCGACATCTCGAGCGACTTCGGCCCGCATCCCTTACGACGGGTGCGTGAGGTGATCGACGGGCTCATTGGCGATGCTCGCCACGGCGAGGTCGTCGTCGGTGTCGACGATGCACATCTGCTGATGACCTGTCGGCGTTCACCGTTCACCACCTCGTCCACGCCGACTGGCCAACGTCATGCTCACGATGCGGTCGGGGGAATCGCCGCCGAACGCCATCACGGCGATTCGAAAGGACCAACATCTGGAACGTCTTGAACTGCAACCGCTATCGCTGGCCGAGACCACCCGCCTTGTCGAGCACGTGCCCGATGGACGCCTTTAGTGTTCCTTTAGTGCCGAACCACTCGATACCGACCTCTTGACGACCGTCACCGACGCCGAAGCGATCGCCGAGGCCGAATCACTCAGCCTGATGGCGTCGACGCCGCCGTGCGACCCGCCGCTGTGCGCCTGGCTGACCTGCAGGCGATCTCGATCGTCGCGTGGCGGGGCGGGACAGGGGTCCTTGAGGTACTTTCTCGGATGCCGAACGGCGACGCCCTCGTCGGGACGCCGCCGCGGCGTGGATCTGGGAGTGCCCAGCTACGGGCAGGTCACGTCGATCTGGAATGGCTTGCTGACGGGCTGCATGGGGTTGGCCAGGTCGACGCCGGTCGCCGTGCCGGAGATCGTGTAGGTGTCGCCGTCCTTCTCGGCCTTTGCCTCGCCCTGCCCGACGCCCTGCTGGTATGCCAGGGTGACGCCGTTGACGTTGCCGAGGCCCACGGACTGGACCGCGGGTACGTCGCCGGAACCGATGACGGCAGCGATGCCGGTCGCCGCGCCCCCGATCGCGATGTTCATGTTTGCGCCCATCGCGGCACACACCACGGTGCCAGTCACGTTCTGATCCTGGCCATCGATCGTGACCTTGGTTCCGCCGCTGGGTGCAGCTGTGGCGCTGGCAGTGCCGGCGTCTGTCGTTGCGTCGGCCGAGTTGGTCGGATTCTGAGACTTCTTCTCATTCGCCGAACAGCCGGAGAGACCGGCGATGACGATCGCCGCGCCGCCTACGGCGACCAGGAATGATTGCTTCACGATGGTTCTCCTTTGGTTGTGGGGCCGTCATGAAGCAAGGTAGGGCAGCTGCCGTCGAGCGGCTGGCGTAGTCGACTACCCCAGTTCCGCGATCGGCTTCGCCACGATGGGGTGTCGGCACCGGATCCGGATTGGGTAAGCGGGTTCATCCCAGCGAACGATCGGGACGGGTCGATCTACTTCGGTGGCCACGGATGCGCGTCGCCGCATCTGACGCGCCGGCGACCTAGCTATAGCTAGGTGAGCCCCGCCGCTATGCGTGGCGCGAGATCGAGAAGTTCATGCTTGTGGCGCCGGCGTCGCACATCGAGGATCCGGTTGCAACCCCGAAAGTGGATTGCCACCCGGTTGACGACTGGCGGGTGAACTCCGCATGCTGATCGGCGAACCGCGTCAACACCTACGCAATAGCACGGCGTCGTCGAACGGCAGCCGCGCGAAGATTGGCCTCCACAGCCCCTTCACCGAGCCCGCGGCCTCTGCTTTTGGCATCACCTGTGGTTCCGTCACCGCGAATGTCTTTCCGTAGCGTCGTATCCGACCGCCGTTGGCCGCGGTGATGTTCTTCAGCCAGTCTCGGTTCGGTCCGTAGGTCAACAAGATGGCGACCCCGTCACCGGTGCTGAACACCGTCAAGGGCGTCTTGAACTGCTTTCCGGACTTGCGGCCGACGTGTTCGAGGATGCCCATCGTCGGGGCCCAGCCCGCCCATAACCGTTGAACGGGATTGGTGACACGGCGGTTGAAACGGGCCAGCCATTGCGGTAGTTGCACATGGGCGATCAAACTCTTTGTCATGACCTATCTCAAGCCCCCGTGGTTCACCGCGAAGATCTTCAACAGGGCTGCAATGGCGTTCAGGATCGGCGGCGCCGCGACGTTGACCGTCACCACGCGCAGCACCAAGCAGCCGCAGCAGATCCCTGTCGTCGTGCCCGAGGTCGAGGGTGTCAAGTACCTGGTGTCGACGCGGGGAGATTCGGAGTGGGTGCGTAACGTCCGCGCCGATCCCAACGTCAAACTCGGTGACGTCGGCTTCGTCGCGAGCGAAGTTCCGGTGGAGCAGCGAGGGCCGATCATCGCGCTGTACCGGCCGCTGGCGGGCAAGGTCGTCGAGGGCTACTGGAAGAAGCTGCCCGACGACGTCGACCACCCGGTCTTCGCCCTGACCCCGGTGGGGTGACGTCGGGGGCCGCCATGGGCATACACCCGCGACGTACTCCGCTACTATCTGCGTATGAATATAGATAAGCAGCCACGTAGTCGTCGGCTCGACGACGATCAGGTGGGGCTGATGGTCGAGGTGTTCCGCATGCTGGCCGACGCGACCCGCGTGCGGGTGCTGTGGGCGTTGGTCGACCAGGAACTGTCCGTCAACGACCTGGCCGAGCACGTCGGCAAGCCCGCCCCATCGGTGTCCCAGCATCTGGCCAAGCTCCGCATGGCGCGACTGGTGCGCACCCGCCGAGAAGCCACGACGATCTTCTACAGCCTGGAGAACGACCACGTCCGCCAGCTCGTCAGCGATGCGGTGTTCAACGCCGAACACGCCAGCCCCGGCATTCCCGGTCACCACCGCAGGGACGTCGATGTCGAGGTACTGCCGCAGCAGGACACCGGAAAGGCGAACCGTCGATGAGACGGAGCGACCACGACCACGAACACGGCCACGATCACCGCGGTGGGCTGCGCGGAGCGCTGCGCGAAGTGTTCTCCCCGCACAGTCACGACGCCTTCGACAGCGTCGACGACGCCCTGGAGTCCAGTGCGATCGGTATCCGCGCCGTCAAGATCAGCCTGATCGCGCTGGGTATCACCGCCGCGTTCCAAGTCGTGATCCTCGTCATCTCCGGGTCGATTGCGTTGGCAGCGGACACCATCCACAACTTCTCCGACGCACTGACGGCCATCCCCCTGTGGATCGCGTTCGTCCTGGGCCGCAGGGCCGCGACGAGGAGGTACACCTACGGCTACGGACGCGCGGAGGACCTCGCCGGCCTGTTCGTCATCCTGATGATCGCCCTGTCGGCCGTCATCGCCGGATACGAGGCGATCCGACGGCTGGTCAATCCGATCACCATCGACCACCTCGGCTGGGTGATCGCCGCCGGAATCATCGGCTTCATCGGAAACGAACTCGTCGCGCTGTACCGGATCCGGGTGGGTCGTCAGATCGGTTCGGCAGCCCTTCTCGCCGACGGCCTGCACGCCCGCACCGACGGGTTCACCTCACTCGCCGTGGTGTTCGGCGCGATCGGCGTCGGGCTTGGCTTCCCACTGGCAGACCCCATCGTCGGGCTGATCATCACCGTGGCCATCGCGGCGGTACTTCGCACTGCCGCGCGTGACGTGTTCCGCCGCCTGCTCGACGGCGTCGACCCGACGCTCGTCGACACCGCCGAGGCCGCCCTGGCGGGCGAGCCGGGCGTGATCGAGGTGCGCAGCGTGCGGATGCGCTGGATCGGTCACCGGCTACACGCCGACGCGGAACTCGACGTCGCCCCCGAGACCAGCCTGCAGGATGCTCACCGGGTCGCACACAACGCTGAACACACCCTGACCCATGCGGTGCCCAAACTGTCCACCGCACTCATCCACGCCTACCCCGCGCGCCAACCGGCTGGGCACGTCCACGAGCACTGACGCACGCATCTCCGCGTGCGCCCGCCGCGGTCTCTGCCGACATCTGTCAGCGCTACTTGGCACAGGCGCCGCGCCTCAGCCAAACCGCCTCGAGTCATCGCCGCCGAGCCAGCTACGACGGCATGTCGCATTCGGCAACGGAACGTCCTTCTCCTCACCGCGGATGCGGATGCGGACGATTGTCGTGTTCGGTCGCGTCAGCGGAAAGACTCAGAACCCTTGCAGAATGCCGATCAGCTGTTCGCGGCTGTTGGCTCCGACCCGCTGGGAGGCACGGAAGAGGTGTCCTTCGATCGAGCGGGTCGACATTGTGAGTCGGTCGGCGATCTGCTTGTTCGATAGCCCTTGTGCGGCAAGTGATATGACTTCGCGCTGACGGGTGGTGAATGGCTGCCACGTCGTCGCGGCCCGTAACGCAGGAGTCTGGGCCCCTTGGCATTCGGCTGCCAGCCGCTGGGCCGCGGCGGACGCGCTCATGGCCGCACCGCGCAGCCCGGCGTGTTGGTAGGCGACGATTGCCTGGGCTGCGGCGTCGGCCGCGGCGAGGCGATCTCCGAATGCCTCGTACCGGCGCGACGCGTCGACCAAACCGGCGCCGTCGCCCGCCGCGAGTGCGGCAGCGTGTGCCGCGGCCGCAGCTGCTCGTGGGCCTTGAACCTGGTCGGTCAATTCTGCTAGCCGCGCAGAGGTGGTGTGGTCGCCGAACTGTGTCGCCGTCTGCAGCAGCATGACTTCCCAGGCGGTTCGGCCACGCTCCCACTCCGTGGCCGCCGCGTCGCGGACGATCGAGATTGCTTGCGATACCGCGCCTTCGGCGGCGAGTACCCAGGCTTCCGTGATGGACTTCTCCGCGTCCACCATGCAGGCATCGGGGTCCTCGGCCCACCATTCGAGGTCATCGAATTCCCGGCGCGCGTCGGTCGCTCGTCCGCACATGGCGTCCACGGTGGTCAGCCACGATCGTCCGAAGCACTTCATCATGCGCCCACTGTCGCCCGTGCCCAGGTATGCCACGGCTTCCCGCAGGGAGCGACGGGCGTCCTCGAGGGCGCCTCGGCTCATCGCAGACATGCCGACTCGCACGCTGTGCCACGACTCCTCGAACGGAACGTCGCGAGTGTCGTGCCGAATCCGGGCGATCACGGCGTCCGACTGTGCCAGCGCACCCGCGAGGCGGTAGCCGTAGGCGTGCAGGAATGCCACCGGGTGCCGCAGGTGCGACACCCCCGGAGACCTTTCGGCGATGGCGTAGCCGCGGTTCGCCGCGGGCTCGAGCTCGTCGATGCGGCCGAGGTCGGCGAGCCCGCCGACCAACACCCAGGCGAGCAGTATCTGCGCGATGTCGTCGCCGGCAGTGGAGCTGGCGTGGGCGGTGTAGGCCGCTTCGACCGCGGCTCTGGAGTGGCCGCGCTCCACGTCGATCAGTGCCCGGAGTGCGGTGTCGATCGAGCGTGCGAAGGGATCATCGGCGGGCAGCACCGCGAGTTCGCTTTCGGCGCTGGAGAGTTGACCGAGTACCACGGCAAAGTTGAAGGCACGCAGAATCGCAATCTGAGCCCGCGCGGGGCCGGATGCCTGCTCGGCCAGTTCGGCGAGGATGGATTCCGCTTCGGTGCCTCGCTCTTGCCAAGTGATCGCCATCGCGTGCGTGATCTTGGCCTCTGGGCCACCGCCGGCGGCAACGGCGCGCTCGGCGAGCGTCTCGGCGAGCCGATGATCCAGCAGTTGCATCGCGGCCGCCGCAGCGGCGAGGAGGAACGCCGGGTCAGGCGTGAGATCGGATTCGATGGTGAGCGCAGCGCGGCGGACGAGTTCTCGCGGATCCGTTGATTCTCTTCGCGCGAGTTCGCTGGCGATCCGCCCGCGCAAACGCTGTAGCCGCAGGGATTCCGCAGCGCGGGGGACTTCGCCGAGTAGTGGATGCGCCAGCCGCACCATCGCCGGTTGCACGCCGGAGTCGACGTTGGCCAGCCCAAGTGATTCGGCCTCGGCGAGCGCGTCGGCATCCGTCACGGCGGCCAGCACATCCGTGTCCAAAGGCTCGGCCACGGTGAGGGCATCGAGAACATCACGAACGGGCGAGGGCACTCGCGCCAGCCGCGCCTCGAGCAACTCGACGAGCGTCGTCGAGAGCTGGAGATGCCCGTCCCAGAGCCAGACACCCGAGCGCTGTGCCATTCGACCGGCGTTCACCTCGTTCTCGAGGAGGTGACGCAGATACAGCGAATTTCCCTGGGTGTATCGCCAAAGCCGTTGTGCACTATGAGAGTCCACTGGTGCGTCGAGTACGTGTTCCAAGAGGCTTGTGATCTCTGGCAGCGATAGGGGTTGCAGTTCGAGACGTTCCAGATGCTGGTCCTTCCAGATCGCGGTGATGGCGTCCGGCGGCGCTTCTCCCGAGCGGATGGTCAGGATGACGGTGGCCAGCCGACGTGTCACGAGTTGGTGAACGGTGAACGCCGACAGGTCATCCAGTAGATGCGCATCATCGACGCCGAGGACCACCTCGCCGTCCCGGGTGGTGCCAATGAGTCCATCGATGACCTCACGGACTCGTCGCAGGGGATCGGGGCCGAAGTCGCTGGCGATGTCGGCGAATGCGCCAAGCGGAATGCCGCGCGCCGATGCGGTGCCGACGATCCAGTGCCGGCGGGCGCTACGCGGGCCGCAATTCGCGACGGCTTCGCGCGCGACGCGCGTCTTCCCCACACCGGCGGAGCCGGACAACACGATCCCGCGGGCACCGTCGGCGGTCGCCCGCGTGGCGTCGGCAATCACCTGGAGCTCTTCGGATCGCCCGATCAGTGGCCACTGGCGGATCACCGTCAGATCCTAACCGCCACGGGCGCCCATTTTCTGTGCTCGCGCAAGTCGAAACTCGGTCAGGCGAGGTCGATCTGGCGAAGCAGTACGCATACACATTAGCTAGGTGGTGGCTCGGACACGGCTGCGAGCTTGGCGTCGGCCACTCGCATGAAATTCGGCAGCGCGTCCGGGTCCACCCCGACGCACTCGGCGATCACCTCGCCCGCAATCCCCGCATCGCGCATCCGCAACGCGGTCGCATACGGCAGCGGCAACCGCTGAAGTGATTCGGCCCGGTGGGCATCAATGGCCATACCTGAAGATCGCGTCGTCTTCGATGTCTGGCTGGGGTAGTTCGCTACCCCAATTCGGGGTCCTTCGCGGCGCCTGCAGCCGTGCTGCCGCGTTTGCGCGGGGTGACCGTGTCCACCACCCCCCTCTGACACGAGGTGGCCCCGTCGGCGGCGAGGACGAACTGGGGTAGCCGACTACCCCAACCGGCCTGGTGCAGCGGTCCTAGTTTTCAAGACGCACACGGCGAATTCGCCATCTGTGCTCGTGTTCATGGAGGTACCACGATGGGGAACGCCACATTCATCGGCCGGGTCGGTGCCCTGGCGGTCGCGCTGGGGATTGGAACGGCCGTGGCCACTACGCCGGGGCTCGCAGTCGCCGGGCCCTCGGCGGATTCCTCGTCAGCAGGCCCATCGGCAGCTGAATCCTCGCCAGCCAGCGATTCGCCAGCCAGCGCGGAACCTTCGTCGAAGCGCGACTCCAAAACAGCTGCTTCGGTTGATGATTCGGACGACGCGCAGGCAGCGGCGCAAGGTGTACCGACTGAAGACCCGCGGTCGGGGATCGTGCAGGCTTCCGGTGGCGCTCACACGTCGAGCACGGACGAGGAGCCCGCCACATCGACCGAAGAGGACCACTCGACGCCGTCTGAGACGCGGGAGTCGACCACCGCCAAACCCACGGACGCCGAACACGTCGACGTGGACCCCGCCGCGGACGCCGAGACGAGCCAGCGGGAACAGCCGCCGGTGTCAGAGATTCCCGCGCCGTCACCGACCGTCAGGGCCGTCGCTCTCACCGAATCCTTGGATCACGAAGGCCCCGCGCCCGCGCCGCCGGTGACCGTCGACCGGCCCGCAGCTGACACCGACCTTGCCGGCCCAGACTCGGGGACGCCCGCCCTCCGCCGTGTGGCGGCTGTCCACGACCCGGCGATGACGGTGTCGTCGGCGCATAGCACCGCCGCCGTGGCGACGGCCGCACCCGCCGCGGCCACGGCGGCGCAGCTGCTGCCCGCTGCTCCGGTGAACCCGTTCGGCGCGGTGTCGGACGTGGTGTCGCGCGTCGTGTCGGGTTTGTTGGCATGGGTGGGGTTGGGTCCGTCGATGACGGCCGCCCCCGCGGCGCCGGTGCAGTCGGTCGGGCTGTGGGGGTTGCTGGCCTGGGTGCGCCGCGAGGTCCAGCGCACATTCTTCAATCAGGCCCCCACCATCAGCTATGACTCCGCGTCGAACGTTCAGACCCTCGACGGGGTGGTGACCGGCCACCTGACGGCCGTAGACCCCGATGGCGACCCGGTGAGTCTCCGCGTCGTCGAGGCCCCGAGATACGGGACGGTGGTGCTCAACCGGGACGGCACCTTCACCTATACCCCCAACCCCGAGTTCGCCCGCACCGGCGGCACCGACGAGTTCACCGTCCTGTCCGCCGACACCGGATTCCACCTGCACGGACTGTTCGGCGTGTTCGCCCCCGGCTTTGGCCACACGTCCCTTGCGAAGGCAAGCGTGCAGTTGTTCAAGATCCCGACCATCATCGACGTCGGCCACGAGCCGTGGGGGGTGGCGGTCAGCCCTGACGGTGCCACCGCCTACGTCACCAACGAGGACGGCAACACGGTATCGGTCATCCACACCGACACCGACACCGTCACCGCCACCATCCCCGTAGGCAATGCCCCTCGCGGGGTGGTGTTCACTCCCAATGGAACCCGCGCCTACGTCGCGAATCTCGGCGGCACGGTCTCGGTGATCGATACGGCCACCAATACCGTGATAGCGACCGTCAACATCATGGGCCCACCGCGCGGCATCGTGGCCAGCCCCGGTGGCGGCCACGTCTACGTCACCAGCTTCTGGGGTTCCGTGTACGACATCAACACCGCGAACAACACGGTAATCACCGCCAACACCGTCATCGTCGGGGAGACCCCTGAGGCGGTGGCAGTCAGCCCCAACGGCACCCGTGTCTATGTCACCAACCCCGGGAACGGCACCGTGTCGGTGATCGACACCGTCAGCCATGACGTCGTCGCCACCGTCGACAACCCCATCGGTGGCGACCTGCGCGGCGTTGCGGTCAGCCCCGACGGCGCCACCGTATACGTCACCAACGTCGTCGGAGACGCGGTTACCGTGATCGATACCGTAACCAACACCGTCACCACCACGATCACGGTCGGCGACGGCCCGCTGGGTGTGGCGGTCAGCCCCAACGGCGGCCGGCTCTACACCGCCAACTTCAATGCAGGCACGGTGTCGGTGATCGACACCGCCACGAACACCATCATGAACACGATCACCGTCGGCGACGTCCCAGTCGGGGTGGCAGTCAGCCCTGATGGCACCCGCCTCTACGTCACCAACTTCGGCGACGACACCGTATGGGCGATCGACCTCCCCTAGCGACTCCCGCCTCGTCCGTCCATCACCGCTCTACGAAAGGATCCTCGTGAAACGAACACTCATCGCGGGATTGACGACCGCCGCCCTGGTGTCGAGCGGACTCGGCCTGGCCGCGGGCACCGCCCAGGCCGTCAACGAGGGCCCGTACATGTGGTGCCCAGGGCAAACCATGAGCTACCCGGGACCAGGCGGTGAATTCCTCTGGGACATGAACGTCTGCCACACCTGGTACCGCGTCGACTTCGGGAAGGGCAACGTGCCACGAAACTCTCCGCCACCTCCCGAGTCGAACATTTGGGACGGCGACAACCCCCCGCCGAGCGATCGGTGCTACCCCTGGTGTTTGTAGGTTCGCCCGCCGACTCGCGGACCCCGGTCAGGTGAGACCTTTCTCCTACACCCTGTAGTTGACGCGCGGTGGCCGACTGGGACACTGGAGATCATGGATATCGAAACGTCGGCACGGTTGTTCGCCGACGCATCCGCCGTCATTCCCGGCGGGGTAAACTCGCCGGTGCGTGCCTTCAACTCGGTGGGAGGGACGCCGCGGTTCATCACGAAGGCCTCCGGCTGCTGGCTCACCGACGCCGATGACAACCGCTACGTCGACCTGGTCTGCTCGTGGGGGCCGATGATCCTCGGCCACGCGCACCCCGCCGTGGTGGAGGCGGTCCAGCGGGCCGCCGCCGACGGGCTCAGCTTCGGTGCGCCGACGCCGTCGGAGAGCGAGCTGGCGCGCGAGATCGTCGGCCGCGTGGCACCCGTCGAGAGGATCCGCCTGGTCAACTCGGGTACCGAGGCCACGATGAGCGCCATCCGGCTCGCCAGGGGTTTCACCGGACGCGCCAAGATCGTCAAGTTCTCCGGCTGTTACCACGGACACAGCGATGCGCTCCTGGCCGACGCCGGCTCGGGCGTCGCAACGCTGGGGCTACCGTCCTCCCCTGGTGTGACCGGCGCGGCCACCGTCGACACGATCGTGTTGCCCTACAACGACATCGGCGCCGTCGAGGCGGCGTTCGCCGAGTTCGGCGACGACATCGCCTGCGTGATCACCGAGGCCGCGGCGGGCAACATGGGTGCCGTGCCACCGCTGCCGGGCTTCAACGCCGGGTTGCGCCGCGTCACCGCCCAGCACGGCGCGCTCCTCATCCTCGACGAGGTGATGACGGGCTTCCGGGTCAGCCGATCCGGCTGGTACGGAATCGATCCCGTCGACGCCGACCTCTTCGCGTTCGGCAAGGTCATGAGCGGCGGACTGCCCGCGGCGGCATTCGGCGGTCGCGCCGCGGTGATGGAACGGCTGGCGCCGCTGGGGCCCGTCTACCAGGCGGGCACGCTGTCGGGTAACCCGGTGGCCATGGCCGCGGGCCTCGCTACCCTACGCGCCGCCGACGACGCGGTGTACCGGACCCTGAACGCGAACGCCGACCGCCTTGTCGGCCTGCTCACCGATGCGTTGACCGGAGCCTCTGTGGCTCATCGGGTTTCGCGGGCGGGGAACATGTTCAGCGTCTTCTTCACCGACGCTCCGGTGGTGAACTTCGCCGCGGCGCGCGCGACCGACACGTGGCGCTTCCCGGCGTTCTTCCACGCGCTCCTCGACGCCGGAGTCTATCCGCCGTGCAGCGCCTTCGAGGCGTGGTTCGTCTCGACGGCGCTCGACGACGATGCGTTCGACCGCATCGGCGCCGCCCTGCCCGCTGCGGCCCGTGCCGCCGCCGAAGCGCAGAGCCCCGCATGACGGACAACACGATCGTGCACGTGATGCGGCACGGCGAAGTGCACAACCCGGACAGGATCCTCTACGGGCGGCTGCCCGACTTCCACCTGTCCGACAAGGGTCGTGCCCAGGCGCAGCGCGTGGCTGACTGGCTGGCCGACCACGACGTCGTCCACGTCGCCGCCTCGCCGCTGGAACGCGCGCAGGAGACCGCCGGACTCATCGCTGCAACGCACGGCCTTGCGATCGACACCGATGGCGACCTCATCGAGTCGGAGAACGTCTTCGAGGGGGAGCGGGTGTCCCCGGGTGACGGCGCCCTTCGCAATCCCCGGAACTGGTGGCACCTGCGCAACCCTCGCAAGCCGTCCTGGGGCGAGCCGTATGGGCACATCGCCGACCGCATGCAGGCGGCGCTGTACCGGGCCAGGGACAGGGCCATTGGGCACGAGGCGGTGTGCGTCAGCCACCAGTTGCCCACGGCGACGTTGCGGCGCTCGTTGACCGGCCATACCCTGCACCATGTTCCGACGGCGGCGAACCGGCTGTGCAACCACGCGTCGATGACGTCCTTCTATTTCCACGACGAGACGTTGGTCGGCTGGAGCTACGCGGAGCTGGCTGGCCAGTGAGATGGCTGGTGGCTTTCCTGGTGTCGGTGGCGGTGTTGCTGCCGACCGGATGCGCGACCGGCGACGACGCGGTGGCCCAGGGTGGCACCTTCGAGTTCGTGGCGCCGGGCGGCAAGACCGACATCTTCTACGACCCACCCGAGAGTCGAAGTCGCCCAGGCAAGATCAGCGGTCCCGAGCTGACGGACCCGTCGAAGACCCTCTCGCTCGACGGAGCGACGGGAAATGGCGACGACTTCGCGGGGAAGGTCGTCGTCATCAACGTCTGGGGGCAGTGGTGCGGGCCGTGCCGCTCGGAGATCCCCGAACTCCAGAAGGTGTACGACGCCACGCGTCGCGTCGGTGTTGAATTCCTAGGCATCGACGTCCGCGACAACAACCGCGACGCCGCAGTCGACTTCGTCACCGACCGCAAGGTCACGTTTCCGTCGATCTACGACCCGGCCATGCGCACCATGATCGCGTTCGGCGGCCGGTATCCGACCACCGTCATCCCGTCCACCGTCGTCCTCGACCGCCAGCATCGAGTCGCCGCGGTCTTCCTGCGTGAACTGTTGGCCGAGGACCTGATGCCCGTCGTGCAGAGGTTGGCGGCCGAGAAGTGATGGACCTCGCGGTGAGTCTCGACCAGGTCGGCACGTTGATGTCGGCCGGTCCGTTGGCTCTCGCGTTCTGCGTCAGCGTGCTGGCCGGATTCGTCTCGTTCGCCTCGCCGTGCGTGGTGCCGTTGGTGCCCGGCTACCTGTCCTACCTGGCGGCGATCGTCGGGGTGGACGACACGCGTGCCGAGGACGTCGACCAGAGCGGCACCGCGCGCACGACCGTCCGCGCCGCCCGATTGCGCGTCGTAGGCGCCGCCGCGCTGTTCGTGGCGGGATTCACCGTGGTGTTCGTGCTCGGCACCGTCGCGGTGCTCGGGCTGACCACCTCGCTGTTGACCAATCAGCTTCTGCTGCAGCGCATCGGCGGCGTCGTCACCATCGTGATGGGGTTGGTGTTCGTCGGGTTCATCCCGGCGTTGCAGCGCGAGGCGCGGTTCACGCCGAGGCTGTTGTCCACGATCGGCGGCGCTCCACTGCTCGGGGCGGTCTTCGCGCTCGGGTGGACGCCGTGCCTGGGGCCGACGCTGACTGCGGTGATCGCGGTCGCGTCCGCCACCGACGGCACGAACGTGGCACGCGGTGTCGTGCTCGTCGTCGCGTACTGCCTGGGGCTGGGAATTCCGTTCCTGCTGTTGGCCTTCGGGTCCGCGCGCGCGGTTCGGGGGCTGGGGTGGCTGCGCCGCCACACCAGGGCCATCCAGGTCTTCGGTGGCATGCTGTTGATCCTGGTCGGCGTCGCACTGGTCACCGGTCTGTGGGCCGACTTCATCTCCTGGGTGCGGGACGCGTTCGTCAGCGACATGCGATTGCCGATATGACATCCGACACCACCCCCGACACCACCCCCTCGCGAGCAGACGCAAAAGTGTCCGAAACACGGCGTTTCGGCGCACCTTTGCGTCTGCTCGCGCTGGTGCGGAACACCTGGCGCACCCTGACCTCGATGGGAACGGCGCTGGTGCTGCTGTTCCTGCTGGCGCTCGGGGCCATCCCCGGCGCACTGCTGCCACAGCGCAGCCTCAACGAGTCGAAGGTGCAGGGATACCTCGCCGAGCACACACTGATCGGACCGTGGCTGGATCGGCTGCAGATGTTCGACGTGTTCTCCAGCTTCTGGTTCACCTCGATCTACGCTTTGCTGTTCATCTCGCTGGTCGGGTGTCTCACGCCACGCCTGGCCGAGCACATTCGGAGCATGCGCGCCATGCCCGTCGCGGCTCCGCGGAACCTCGCCAGGCTGCCCAAGCACGAGTCGCTGGACACCGCGGGCCAACCGGAGGCCGTCGCCGCCGACGTCGAGAAGCGCCTCAAGGGCTGGCGGCGGGTCAGCCGCCGCGACGGCGACACCATCGAAATCTCCGCCGAGAAGGGCTATTTTCGCGAGTTCGGCAACATCGTCTTCCACTTCTCGCTGCTCGGCCTGCTGGTGGCGGTAGCCGCCGGCAAGCTGTTCGGCTACGAGGGCAACGTCATCGTCGTGGCCAACGGCGGGCCCGGATTCTGCTCGGCATCTCCGGCGGCTTTCGACTCGTTCCGGGCCGGCAACACCGTCGACGGAACCTCACTGCATCCGATCTGCCTGCGGGTCAACGACTTCGACGCGGACTATCTGCCGAGTGGGCAGGCGCTGAGCTTCGCGGCCGACGTCGACTACCAGGCCGGCGACGACCTCGTCACCGATACCTGGCGGCCCTACCGGCTGGAGGTCAACCACCCGCTGCGCCTCGGCGGTGACCGGCTGTACCTGCAGGGCCACGGCTACGCCCCGACGTTCACCGTCACCTTCCCCGATGGGAAAACGCGCACCCAGACCGTGCAGTGGCGGCCCGACGACCCGATCACCCTGTTGTCGTCGGGGGTCATCCGCGTCGACCCGCCCGGCGGTACCTATTCCGACGCAGGCGACCGCCGCAAGAACCAGATCGCGATCCAGGGGTTGTTCGCGCCGACCGAGCAGCTCGACGGCAAGCTGCTGTCGTCGAGCTTCCCAGCGCTGAACGACCCGGCAGTCGCGATCGACGTCTATCGCGGTGATACGGGTCTCGACACCGGGCGCCCACAGTCGCTGTTCACCCTCGACCCCAGCCTCATCGAGCAGAAGCGGCTCAACAGGGAGGCGCGGGTGAACCTGAAGTCGGGTCAATCGACTCGGCTGAAGGACGGCACCGTGGTCAGGTTCGACGGCGCGGTGCCGTTCATCAACGTTCAGGTCTCCCACGACCCGGCGCAGGTATGGGTGCTGGTGTCGGCGATGGCGATGATGGCCGGGCTTCTGGTGTCGCTGGTCGTGCGGAGGCGCCGGATCTGGGTTCGTGTGTCGGCGGGCTCGCCGGGTACCGTTGAGGTTGAGCTCGGCGGCCTCGCCCGCACGGACAACTCCGGGTGGGGCGACGAGTTCGAGAAGCTGGCCGCGCGGCTTGTGCCTCCGGCGGAAACAGGCGGGAGAGAGCGTTCGTGAACACCCCCAACATCGACCTCGGGTTGGCCCGACTCTCCGACTTGGCCTTCACGTCGACGATCGTGGTGCTGGTCATCGCGTTACTCCTGCTCGCGGTCGAACTCGCCTACAGCAGCAGCCGCAAGGCGGACTCCCGTGAGCTGGTGTCCGCGGGCGCCGTCGGGGCCGACAGCAGCCAGCCCGGCGTCATCGTCGAGACCCCGAATCGGCCGTTCGACGAACGGATCGGTCGGGCCGGTCTCGCGCTGGTGTATGTCGGCACGGCGATGCTGCTGGTCTGCATCGTGCTGCGTGGTCTGGCGACCTCACGCGTGCCGTGGGGCAACATGTACGAGTTCATCAACCTGACGTGCTTCTCCGGGCTGGTGGCGGCGGCGGTCACCCTGCGTCAGCCGAAGTACCGCGCGCTGTGGGCGTTCGTGCTGCTGCCCGTGCTGATCCTGCTGGCAGTGTCGGGAAAGTGGCTGTACTCCAACGCCGCACCGGTGATGCCCGCGCTGCAGTCCTACTGGCTGCCCATCCACGTGTCGGTGGTCAGCCTCGGCTCGGGGGTGTTCCTCGTCGCGGGCGTGGCGAGCATCCTGTTCCTGGTCAAGATGTCGTTGCTGGGCGACTCGGACCGCGAGGGCAGGGTGGCCGCCATCGTGCAGCGGCTGCCCGACGCTCAGACGCTGGACCGAATCGCCTACCGCACCACGATCTTCGCGTTCCCGATCTTCGGTTTCGGCGTGATCTTCGGTGCCATCTGGGCCGAGGAGGCGTGGGGCCGTTACTGGGGCTGGGACCCCAAGGAGACCGTCGCGTTCATCGCCTGGGTCGTCTACGCCGCCTACCTGCATGCCCGTTCGACGGCGGGTTGGCGGGACAAGAAGGCCGCGTGGATCAACGTCGTCGGCTTCGTCGCGATGGTGTTCAACCTGTTCTTCATCAACCTCGTCGTAGCCGGGCTGCACTCCTATGCAGGGGTGGGCTGAGGTTGACCCCTCCGGCGTCTGAGCAATCACCGGACTTCCGGTCGCAGCAGCGGTTCAGTGATCCATCGCAGGCGATACCGCCGGAGTGGACCGCGCCGACCCCACCGCACGGCATACCTGTCGTCAAGGTGCCGACGACGCCGCAGGTACGGCGCCTGCGCCCCGAGCCCGAGGCGCAGGCGCCGTACCTTGACCTGTCGACCGTCGCCCTGCTTGGTCAGCCCAAGCGCAAGCCGAGCGGGGGCTGGCGGCGCTGGCTCTACCTGGGTTCGTTCACGCTGGTGAACCTCGGTGAGGGACGCAAGGCGTTGCGCCGCAAGACGCTCACTGCACAGGCCAGTCGCCCGCTCCGCGGGTGCTACCGGATCGCGCTGCTGTCACTCAAGGGCGGCGTCGGCAAGACGACCATCACCGCGACCCTGGGTGCGACGTTCGCCTCCGCGAGAGGTGACCGGGTCGTCGCCGTCGACGCCAACCCCGACCGAGGCACGCTGAGCCAGAAGGTGCCGCTCGAGACTCCGTCGACCGTGCGTCACCTACTGCGCGACGCCGAGGGGATCAGCAGCTACAGCGACGTCCGCAATTACACGTCGCAGGGCCCGAGCCGGCTGGAAGTGCTTGCCTCGGAAAGCGATCCGGCCGTGTCGGAGGCGTTCAGCAGCGACGACTACAAGCGCACGCTAGAGGTGCTCGAGCGCTTCTACAGTCTGGTGCTCACCGACTGCGGCACGGGGATGCTGCACTCGGCGATGTCGGCGGTGCTGGACAACGCCGACGTGTTGATCGTCGTCAGTTCGGGTTCGGTCGACGGCGCCCGCAGTGCGTCCGCGACGTTGGATTGGCTCGACGCACATGGCTACCAACAATTGGTGACCGACTCGATCGCCGTGATCAACGCGGTACGGCCACAGTCGGGCAGGGGCGGTTCGCGCGTCGATCAGGGGAAGGTCGTCGACCACTTCTCCCGCAGATGCAAGGCAGTGCTGCAGGTGCCGTTCGACCCGCATTTGGAGGAAGGCGCGGAGATCAGCCTCGACAGACTGAAGCCGGAGACGCGCGACGCCGTGATGGAGCTGGCGGCCGTGGTCGCCAGCGGCTTCCCGGGCACGCACTGACACTCGCTCAGCGAGGATCCTCGCCGTGGTTGAGCCGGTTGAGGAACTCCGGGTCGTCATCCGGCCCGATGGTCCTGGTCCTCGGTTGATTGGCGGTCGCGCGCACCAAGCGCCAGGCCCCGTAGGCCAGTCCCGCCAAGATGACGACGAGGAGAACGAACTGCAGCACAAAAACCTCCTTGCCGTAAATATACGCGCCGTCGGTAGGCTCGGGCCCGTGTCTGGTTCGGAGGATGGGAGTGAAGCGACCGTGGAAGCGACTAAGCGGCCCGGTTCCCGGATGGTGGTCGCCGTTCTGATCTACACGATTGCTCGCCTGCTGTTGGTCGCCGTGCTCGCCGTGGCGATCTACTTTGGTGGACACCTGCTGGGGATCGGGGAGTTTCCGATCGTGGTGCCGTTGCTCTTCGCGATCGTGCTGGCTCTGCCGCTGGGCATTTGGCTGTTCGCCCCGCTGCGTCAGCGCGCCACCGCCAGCATCGCCGTGTTCGACGAGCGTCGCCGCCGCGACCGCGAACAGCTGCGGGCCCGCCTGCGAGGCGACGAGCCCCCGGTCGAGTGACGGTAGTATGACGCCTGCCCCACGGTCTGCCTTCGGCGAGGAATTCGTCGGTGCCGCAGGATTTCTCAACACACCGACCTACGGTTTGCCACCCACGTTCCTGCTCGACGGTCTGAACACCTGTATCGGCGAATGGCAGGCGGGCACCATGGATGTGCCGTCGTTCGACGAGTCGGTGCGTCGCGGTCGCGCTGCCTACGCGGCCCTCGTCGGCGCGGCCGTCGAGTCGGTGACGATGGGCGGCAGCGTCTCGGCCCTGCTCGGACTCGTCGCGGCGGCCATTCCCGACGGTGCCACGGTGGCGACGCTGACGAACGAGTTCACCAGCACCACCTTCCCGTTCGCCGCTCAGGCGGGACGCGGCGTGACCGTCACCGAGATGTCGAGCGAGGAGTTGATCGCCTCGGCCGCGGATTACGATGTGGTGACGGCGAGCCTGGTGCAGTCTGCCAACGGCGACGTGCTGGACATCGAGAGGCTGCGCACGGCGATGGCGGGCGCCGACACCATCACGATCGTCGACGTGACGCAGGCGGTCGGATGGAAGGCACTCGATCTCGGCTGGGTCGACGTCACCGCGGCCGCGGTCTACAAGTGGCTGTTGGCCCCGCGCGGCACGGCGTGGATGTCGTTGAGCAACACGTTTTCTCACCTGATGACGCCGCACTTCGCCAACTGGTACGCCGGCGAGGAGCCGTGGTCGTCGATCTACGGTCTACCGCTGCGCCTTGCTGACGACGGGCGCCGGTTCGACACATCGCCCGCGTGGTTCGGCGTGTTCGGCGCTGGCCTCACGATGCCGTGGCTGGCCTCTCTCGACCGCGATGCCGTCGAGGCGCACTGCCTGGGCCTGGCCACTCGATTGCGCGCCGAGTTCGAGCTGCCGCCCCTGGACTCCGCGATCGTGTCGCTGCCGTTCAGCGACGCCGTGGAGAAGCTGAAGAGGGCGGGCATCCGGGCGTCGGTGCGTGCCGGGGCGATTCGGGTCGGATTTCACCTCTACAACACCGAGGACGACCTTCAGCAGCTGCTCGACGCACTGACCGGGTAGCGCGCCGCTCAGCCGTCGAGCTGCCCGGCGATACCGCGCTCGATACCGTCGCGCGTCGTGGACGGCAGCACGACGAGGCCATCGAGTTCCTTGCTCGCCAGCGCATAGGCCCGCTCGCGTTCGTTCTGAGTCGCGCTGGAATCCGCTGCCACGCTCAGCAGGCTGCGGGCGCGAGCGATCCGCTGCTGATTATCCGGGGAGAAGTCGCTGCGCCGTCGACGGATCGCGTCGGCCTCGGCGGCGTCGAACGCCGTGGCGTAGTCCTCGACCGCCGCGAGATACCTGGCGGCCGACTCGCGGTCGTCGAGGAGGTCCTCGGCCTTGGCCGGCCGCAGCAGGTCCGCGCGCAGCTTCGCCTTGTGAAAGGCCGTCGTCAGGGGTGCCCGCATGTCGGTCATCAACGGGAAGTCGAGGAGCTTGTTGCTGTCGAGCTCGTACTCCATCCAGCGCGTGTCCGTGCGAGTGTGTTCGTCGATGGTGCGCATGATCATCCGCCACAGGGCGGCGGGGTTGGTCGCCGTGTTTGGCGACGAGGCGGCCGGAAGGTCGTCGTGCTCACCACCACGGGGTGCGGCCGAGGACCGCTGCACCCGCTGCCACATGCTGACCCCGGCGATGACGAGACCTGCCACGGGCACCAGAAGCAGCAGAAGCTCCGCCAACCGAAATACGATGCCCACCCCGCCAGGATGCCACTGCCGGCGCGGAACTACGCGAACGCCAACGCGGCCGCCACGGCGACCGACCACACCAGCATCGTCAACCCGGTGTCGCGCAGCACCGGGATGAGGTCCTTTCCGCCGCGTCCGGAACGCACCGGCGCGGCCGCGCGCACCGCCAGCGGCAGTGCCACCAGGCCGACGGCGCTCCGCGGCGTCGCGAACGTCAGGGCCAGGGTCAGCACGAATGCCAGCGCCATCAATGCCTGATACAGCATCCGGGTACGCGCGTCGCCGAGACGCACCGCCAGCGTGATCTTGCCGGACTCCCGGTCGGTCGGAATGTCGCGAAGGTTGTTGGCCACCAGCACGGCTGACGAGAGCGCACCCGTCGCGACGGCGAGCGCCGCGCCGACCCAGTCCACCCGCAGCGCTTGCGTGTACTGCGTGCCGAGGACGGCGACGAGACCGAAGAACACGAACACGGCGACCTCGCCGAGGCCGATGTAGCCGTAGGGCTTCGAGCCCCCGGTGTACAGCCACGCTCCGGCGATGCACGCTGCGCCAATCGCGATCAGCCACGGCTGGCTGACGATCGCCAGCGCGAGGCCCGCCACGGCACCGACCCCGAGGCTGATCGCCGCCGCGGTCGCGACGGCGCGTGGCGAGGCGAGCCGGGACCCGACCAGGCGCAGCGGCCCCGCCCGCACGTCGTCGGTGCCGCGGATGCCATCGGAGTAGTCGTTGGCGTAGTTGACACCGACGATCAGGGCCAGCGACACGATCAACGCGAGCAGGGCCCTCCACCACACGGCGTCACCGAGCCAGGCGGCCGCACCCGTCCCTGCGATCACCGGGGCGACGGCGTTGGGCAACGTGCGCGGTCGGGCGCCCTCGACCCACTGCGCGAAACTTGCCACGTCGGTCATCGTCGCACGGCTTCACCCTCCGGCCGTGAAACCGGCGGGCGAGCGATGTGTCGAAGCCGAGCACCCGACCGGCAGGCACGAGAGCGAGCAGCAGCAGAGGGAAGAGGTCCTCGGCGGGGTAGGTCCACAGGTACTGGGCCATCAACCGGTGGATGTCCTTCAGGTCGGCTGTCGGGCCCGTGGTAGCGGCGGTATCGGTTATTGCTCGGTGCTCTTCGCTGCGGTTATGGTGTCTGCGGTTGTGTGGTGTTCGGCGGGAGCTGGGGGACCGTGTCCGGTCCTGATTGCCACCGCCCTGACCAGGGCCATGGCATGGTGGACGCCGTTGTCCACGCCCTTCTCGAAGTCGCTGCCGTTGACGGCCATCGTGTTTGTTATGTGGGCCAGACACACGACTTTGGTTCCGGCCGCTTGAGCGTAGGCGTAGAGCGCCGCGGCCTCCATCTCCACGCAGGTGATCTGCTCGGACTCGGCGGCGGCGATAGCGGCGATGGTCTCGCGGTAGGGGGCGTCGGTCGTCCACGACGCCCCAACCCGAACGCGCTCGGCGAGGTGGTCGAACGCCCCGTCCAGCCGAGCGAGCATCGTGGCGTCGAGGTGGCTCCACCGCGCGGGCGCCACATAGTGGACGCTGGTGCCTTCGTCGCGCAGGGCGCGATCGATGAGCACGAAGTACGGCGAGCTGCCCGACGCGGAGATTTGGCCCGCCGAGGTCACGCTGATCACCAGTTCGCAGCCGGACGCGGCCAATTGCTCGGCGACGAGTACGGCGAACGGTGCCCCCACCGCCCGCCCGACCACCCCGATCTCGATGCCGTCCAGATCGGTCGTCCACATCTCGGTGTGATAGCAGGCCCAGCCGGGGTGTCGGCGACCGCGACCGGTTCGAGCCAGGTGCGCCACGATGTCGCCGTCAGGGTCTAGCAGCGCCACCGTCGGAACTGCGACGTCCGGAAGGTTCTTCTGCCGTCTGGCCTCGCGCAGCAGGCTGGCCGGCTGGAACACCGATGGCGCGTGGTAGTCCTTGTCCTGAAGGAGCGGAAAGTCGTCGGTGTTCGTGTCGTCCGGCCCGGTTGCAAACGCAGCCCGGCGTTGGCTGTCGTCATCCACTTCACCCACTGAGACCTCCGAAGTGCCGGGGTACATCGTAGACGCGCTCAAATCGGCGCTCGCGGGTCACGCGTGACCCGACCTTGTCGTGCGCGTGACGCTGCGTCCATAGGCGTCTGGCGAGGCGTCGTCACCAGTGAGCCGTAATGTGCCCCAATCGATGTCGGGGTGTCCGACGACCTGGGTTGCTACCTCGAAGAGGTTGCCGAGCGGTACGAGGCCGGCGAAGGAACCGCCGATTGTCTGATCGGTCGCCGCTGTCGACCAGGGCACGGGCTCCTCGATGAGCACCTGGGGCGCCTCGGCGAGCCCGCCAGCCACCCTCGGGATGTCGCGCACACAGGGGAATACGAATGCCAGCGGCCAGTTGACCAGGACCGGCCCGCGGGCGGACAGGAACTCGGTCAACCCGACCGCTGAGCGAAGCCGCGGTCCGGTGAAGGCCAACCAGCTGGCCGGGTCGGAGCTGGCGTCTTCCGCCCGAATCCGCACGCGATCGGCGCGGGGTGGGACCTGGCGTGCGTCGACGCCGATGGTCCGCCACGACGAGCGATTCAGATCTAGTTCAGGCGACACCCTGTCGATCGGTTGACTCTCGCCCAGGGTCTCGACGGCGCCGGCGCCCGCCCGGCCGAATTCCAAAACCAGCGTGTTGGGCTCGGCGACGCGACCGGAAACGGACAACGCCACGCCGCCTTCCGGGCCGAGAGTCGGGAGCGCGAACCACGGGCTCGTCATGGTTCCGGTGGTGTTCTGCCCGGACAGTCGGCTGCCCCAGAGCTCGGTCGATGTCCTGACACCCGGCGGGTCGGGCGGCGGTGTGCCGGGATCGAATCCCGTCTGGGCGGCGAACCCGTCGAGTCGGCCCGGTGGTTCGGTCGGTGCCAGCACTTCGCCGTCGGGTAGAACCTCGATGTCGTCGGCCAAACCGCACCCTGCCCCGCCGACCAGCTTTCTGACGTTCGACGATGCCAGCGATGCCGCTGGCCGACGGGACGGCGCGGCGACGAACGAGCCCGCAAGGACGAGCACCACGGTTCCGATGGCGGCGAGCGCAACGACGGCAGGCCCGGCGGCCAACGACCGGCTGATGCGGGCACCAGCGCGCCGTGCGGCCGTTGTGGCGGCCGCCGCCCAGACCAGCGCCAGCACGCCGATCCAGAACAGCATGGAGTTCAGTGGCAGGCCAGACGGCCGGATCGGCTCCGACGCCCATGGGACGTCGTAGAGGGCCGGCATCCACCACGCGTTCGGGCCGGTGAAGGCGAGCCCTGCAGCCGCGGCCACCATCGCACCGCCCAACACCGCGATCACGCCGGTGAACCGGTCCGCCCCGTGGACGCTGGACGTCTTGCGGGCGGCCTCTAGCAGTGCCACTACGGCTACCACCAGGAACGACGCGAAGAGACCAGCTGCGGCGCCGAGGTGATACGACCACTTGGACGGCACCAGACACAGCGCGACGAGCGCAACGATCACCACGGCTGCCATCCGCACGGCGGCACGGTCGGCGTCGCCGCGTTCGGTTCGCCGAGCGGCCAGTGCCGCGACCACGGGCAGCAGTGCGGCGGTGAGCAGAACCGGGACCCGCTTGGGGCCGCTGCCCTGCTGAGACTCGCCGAGCAGATTTACGTACCGCTCGGGCTCCCGATACCACGGCAACGACGGGCCGAATGCGGTGTGCCAGCGCGTCGCCGTCACGAGTGCGTCCCAGGTCTCGTCGGCGAAGACGATGGTCGCCACGGTGGCGGCGATGCAGCACAGCAGCATCACCAGAGCAAAGAGTTCGGTCCGGCTGCGCGCCGTCGTGCGCAGAATCGATACGATCCGCGGCGCGAACAGCACCAGGGGTCCGACGAGCAGCACGGCCGTCGGGGCCAGCGCGACGGTCACCACGGCGGCGAGCGCCGCCCAACCCAGCGCCGCCGGCCCCCGCGCCCGCCACAGGATCGCCAGCACCGCGGTGACGCCGAAGGCCACATAGGACTCCGAGCGCGCGCCCAGGTTGAACGGCAGCCAGGCGGCGAGCAGGCACGCCGCAGCCAACAGGCGGATCCGAGCAAGGCCCGCCAGCCTCGGCAGGGCCGCCGGGAGGATGCCCCGGCTCAGTACGAACCAGGTGGCGATGGCCAGGATGGTGCTGGGCACCCGCAACCACAGCGGCGCGAGGCTGACGTCGGTCAACGGCGCGGGCAGTTGATAGGCCAGCGCGAAGGGTGTCTCCGAGGCGTTCCACCAGCGGTAGTAGTTGCCGGTGTTGCCTGTCGCGGCGAAGTTGCGGGCCATCATGGTGCCCCAACCGTCGTCGACGGACAAGGGGCCGATGATCGCCCAGCCCGCCAACAGGCCGATCACCCCGCCATCGACCCACGCGGTACGCCACCAGCTGCGCTTGCGGGGTTGTTGCGCGATCGGCTGCGCCGAACCGCGCAGGCGTCTCCCGGCCCGGGTCAGCAGGCCGATTGCGAGCGACGCGGCGAGCAGCTGCCCGGCGATCAACACGATCTTGAACGCGCTCGGGCTCGTCCCGAACGGGCTGGCGACATCGGCGGTGACCGTCATTCCAGCGGCCTCGGCCGGATCGAGGTCGGTCCGGAAGGCGAACACGTTCGGCACCGGCTCGCCGGCCAGATCGATCACCCGCCCGTCGGCTTGGCGGATCGACACCCCGGCGGGGCTCGCATCGATGCCGAGCCGGCAATCCGCGTCCCCGACCGGAACGGCCACGCGGTACACGCGGTCGTCCAGCTGGAGACGGGGTCCGTTGAACCCGGACTGCAAGAGCAACCCGTCGCCTGGCTCACCGGTGGCCAACACCGTGACGGGGTCGGCCCGGGCGTCGGCGGCGCGCAACGACGAGCACGGCACGGTCGCGGTCAAGGTCGTCGGCCGATACGGGACGAACATTGCCGTGCTCGACTCGACGGGTTGGCCCGCGGCGGGCCATGTCACGGTGGTTTCGTCGGCGATCACCGGCGCAAACGGCAACGCGAGGGCAGCTAGCAAGCCGAATGCGCCGATCAGCAGTGCGGGCCACTGGCGGGCTGGCCGCTCCGCGAGGCTCGAATCAGCAGTCAGTGGATACCTTCTCGACGACGCAGACGTGTGACGAATCATTCGGTCGCACCCCTGGTTACCTTAGGGGTCGGGCGGGCGGCGAGGGCCCGGCGTCATGGGCGCGTCATGATTCACACGTCACGATTCGCCGGGTTGCTGGTCCGTTCAAGCATCCGTCGTCGGATGCACCACAATGGGCGGATGCTGGGAGTGATCGGTGGCAGTGGCTTCTATACCTTCTTCGGCTCGGATGCCCGCAGCATCAGTGTCGACACCCCGTATGGCGCACCGAGTGGAGCCATCACCGTCGGCACCGTCGGTCACCACGAGGTCGCGTTCCTGCCGAGGCATGGCGCCAACCACGAGTTCTCCCCGCATTCCGTGCCGTACCGCGCGAACATGTGGGCGCTGCGCGCGCTCGGGGTGCGACGGATCTTCGCGCCGTGCGCGGTGGGGAGCCTGACCCCCGAGCTCGGTCCGGGGTCGATGGTGGTGCCCGATCAGCTCGTCGACCGGACCAGCGCCCGCGCGGACACCTACTTCGACTCCGGCGGCATCCAC
This sequence comes from Mycobacteriales bacterium, assembly GCA_038244615.1. Lineage (GTDB taxonomy): Bacteria > Actinomycetota > Actinomycetes > Mycobacteriales > Mycobacteriaceae > Mycobacterium. The sequence continues at coordinate 70,100 of JBBRTH010000021.1, forward strand.
GTCGCGTTCGCCGATCCTTACTGCCCGAGCCTGCGCGCCAACGCAACCGAACTTCCCGGCGTGATCGACGGCGGCACCATGGTCGTCATTCAGGGGCCGCGGTTCTCGACCCGCGCGGAGAGTCGCAGCTTCGCGTCGCAGGGGTTCACGCTGGTCAACATGACCGGATACCCGGAGGCGGTGCTCGCCCGCGAACTGGAGATGTGTTATGCGGCAATCGCTTTGGTGACCGACCTGGATGCGGGCATCGATTCCGGAACGGCCGTCAGGGCAGTTGACGTGTTCGCCGAGTTCGAGAAGAACATTGTCCCGTTCAAGAAGCTGGTGCACGAGGCCCTCGATCAGGTGCCCGTCGAGCGGACCTGCACGCACTGCCTCCCGCACGAGGGCGTCACCCTGCCGATCGAGTTGCCGTGAAGGTCCTCATCACGGGCGCCGCGGGCTTCATCGGCTCGAAGGTGTGCGCGGCCCTGACCGAGGCCGGACACGAGGTGGTCGGGGTCGACGCGATGCTGACCGCCGCGCACGGCCACGTCACCACGCCGCCGGACGGCGTGCTGGAGGTCGACGTCCGGGACGCGTCCGGACTGGCGTCGCTGCTGCCGGGAGTCGACGTCGTATGCCATCAGGCGGCCGTCGTGGGTGCCGGCGTCGACGCCTCCGATGCGCCGAACTACGGCAGCCACAACGACTATGGCACCACAGTGCTGCTCGCCGAGATGTTCGCCGCGGGCTGCACCAGGCTGGTGCTGGCGTCGTCGATGGTGGTCTACGGCCAGGGCGGCTACGACTGTCCCGTGCACGGCCCGGTCGACCCGCTACCGCGAATCACCGCCGATCTGGACTCGGGCGTCTTCGAGCACCGGTGCCCGTTCGGCGGCGAAGAGTTGCGCTGGCGACTGGTGGGGGAGGGCGCTCCGCTGCGGCCGCGCAGCCTCTACGCGGCGAGCAAGACCGCCCAGGAGCACTACGCGCTGGCATGGAGTGACGCCGTCGGAGGCTCCGTGGTCGCGCTGCGTTACCACAACGTCTACGGCCCGATGATGCCGCGCGACACGCCGTACTCCGGGGTGGCGGCGATCTTCCGGTCGGCGATCGAAAGAGGCGAACCACCAAGGGTTTTCGAAGATGGCGGCCAGATGCGGGACTTCGTCCACGTGACCGACGTGGCGGCCGTCAATGTCGCGGCGGTAGGGGCGGACGCGGAAGGCCTGGCGGGCTTCTCCGCCTTCAACGTCTGCTCGGGTCGGCCCATCTCGATCATGGACGTCGCGACCAAGATCTGCGACGCCCGCGATGGGCAGCCGCCCGTCGTCACCGGCCAGTACCGCAGCGGCGACGTCCGCCACATCGTGGCAGATCCCGCCGCCGCCGCCGCCGTGCTCGGATTCCGGGCGGCGATCGATCCGTCCGACGGCCTGCGGGAGTTCGCGTTCGCGCCGCTGCGCGGCTGATCATTCGTGGGGGCGAGCGAAGCGACGGGGTTGATACTGGCTCGGTGACTACCTCAGCACTCTGCGAACGGTTCGGCATCGACTTTCCGCTCTTCGCCTTCAGTCATTGTCGGGACGTCGTGGCCGCGGTCACCAACGCCGGCGGCTTCGGCGTGCTCGGTGCGACGGCATACACCCCCGAGCAACTCGACCGGGAGCTGACCTGGATCGACGAGCACGTGCACGGTAAGCCGTACGGAGCGGACATCATCGTCCCCGCGAAGTTCGAGGGGAAGGGCGAGAACCTGTCCCGCACGCAGCTGGTCGACAGGATTCCCGACGAGTATCGGAGTTTCGTCGCCGGGCTGTTGGCCGAGCATGGCATCGAGAGTGAGTCCGCACCGCGCCTCGGCGGATCGGCGTTGACGGGCGACACCGGCCGGGAGCTGTTGGACGTGGCGATGCGCCACCCGATCAAGCTGATCGCCAACGCCCTCGGCGTGCCGCCGGACTACATGATCGAGGCTGGCCGCGAGCGGGGCGTCCCGGTCGCGGCGTTGGTCGGTGCGAAGGAGCACGCGGTCAAGCAGGTGGCCGCGGGCGTCGACCTGATCGTCGCGCAGGGCACCGAGGCGGGTGGGCACTGCGGCGAGGTGACCACGCTGGTGCTCATACCCGAAGTATTGGAAGCGTTGGAGTCCATTCCCAGCGACATCCCGGTACTCGCCGCGGGTGGCATCGTGACGGGCAGGCAGATGGCCGCGGCCGTGGCGATGGGCGCCGACGGCGCGTGGACCGGTTCGGTGTGGCTGACCACCGAAGAGGCCGAGACCGCGCCGCACACCGTGCAGAAGATGCTCGCCGCGACGTCGCGCGACACGGTGCGTTCGGCGGGCCGCACCGGAAAGCCGTCGCGTCAACTCGTCTCGGACTGGACCGACGCCTGGCTGCCGCACTCAGGTGGGCATCCGACGCTTCCGCTGCCGTTGCAGTCGATGCTCAGTGAGCCGGTGCTGCGGCGCATCGACGCACTGGCCGATCAAGGGCACCCCGGCGCGAAGGAGCTGGCGACGTACTTCGTCGGGCAGGGCGTCGGGTTGATGAACAGGGTGAAACCCGCGGGCGACGTGGTCCTCGAGTTCATCGAGGATTACCTCGCCGCCGCACAGCGGTTGGGAAGCTCCCTGCCCGAGTGAGCCCGAATGCTCGCCGAACGTGGATTACCCCCACGCCACAGCGCGGAATTCCGTGTCAAAAGTCCACAGTCGGCGCACCACGTGTGGAGCTACTCCTCGCCGGCCAGCGGTAGCCGGACCTCGAAGCGGGCGCCGTTCTCCAAGTTGTAGGCCGACACGGTGCCGTGGTGCGCGTGCACCAGGCCGGCGGCGATGGCCAGGCCCAACCCGGAGCCGCTCGGCAGGGAGGAGTCCTCCCGCGGCACCCGGCCGTTGGATCCGCGGTAGGCGACGTCGAAGACGCGCGCCAGATCGGCCTCGTTGATGCCGACGCCGGTGTCGTCGACCCTGGCCCATGCGCCGTGCCCGTCGGACCCGATGGCCAGCTCGACGGAGCCGCCCTCCGGCGTGTGGGCGATGGCGTTGGCGACCAGGTTGGACAGCACCCGCACCAGGGCGCGATCGCTGCCGATCACGCCGACGGGCTTGGCGGGCACCCGTGCGCGGAGTGCGACGCCCGACCGCTCGGCGGCGATCCGGTGTGCGGAGACCACGTCGTCGATGACCTCGTCCAGGGAGACCTTGTCGTAGGCCGGTTGAACGGCACCCGCATTGATCTTCGACATCTCGAAGAGGTCGTCCACCATCTCGGAGAGCCGGATCGTCTCGTGCTCGATGTGCTTGGCGTGCGACCGGACCTCGTCCTGCCCGACCACGCCGTCGGCGATCGCCTCGGAAACCGCCCGAATTCCGGCCAGCGGTGTGCGCAGATCGTGGCTGACGAAGGCGACGAGCTGTCGACGCGATTGTTCGGCGATCTCGTCGGCCTCGTGGATCTGCTGCTCCCACACGGTGCGTCTGGCCTGGTAGCGGGCGAGCATGATGGCGGCGGGGATGGTCACGACCGACACGATGACCAGGACGACGACGATGCCCTCGAACCTCTGCGACAGCATGAACCCGCTCGCACCGAATACGCCGGTGAACGTGGCCACCGTCGGAATCAGCACCAGCACGACCATGCTGACGGTCAGCGACCACGACCGTGCCAGCCGGATCAGAATCGCGCCTGCCACCACTACCGGCACCGAGCACGCCAGCGCGAGGCCGACGATCTCCCAGATGTCAGTCGTCGGCATACCGCTCCTCGCTCCACATGTAGCCGCGCCCCCACACCGTCTGCACGCGGTGCTCGGCACCAAGCTTGGACCGCAGCCTCTTGACGTGCACGGTGACGGTGGATAGATCGCCGAAGTCCCACTGCCACACCAACTTCAGCAACTCCTCGCGCGTGAACACGGTGCCCTTGTGCGTGAGGAAGAACAGCAGCAGGTCGAACTCGCGGTTGGTCAGGCTGATCGGCTGGCCCTTGATGGTCACCGAGCGCGCGGCGGCGGACACCGTCATGTCACCCACCGTCACGACCACGGGTTGGGCGCCTGCGGACGCGGGGGCGCGGCGGAGTACGGAACGCACGCGCAGCGCCAACTCGCGGGGGCTGAACGGCTTGACGAGGTAGTCGTCGGCGCCGGCCTCGAGCCCGGCGATGCGGTCGTCTTCCTCCCCGAGCGCCGTCAGCAGAATGACCGGCACCGCGTAACCGCCGCGTTCGCGAAGGACGCGGCAAAGGGCGAGGCCGTCGGGCCCGGGCATCATCACGTCGAGCACGGCGACGTCGATCTGCTCGGATCCCAGCACCCGCAGGGCCTGATTTCCGTCGCGTGCAATGGAGACGTCCAGACCGTCACGCTCCAGGTATCTGCGCACGACGTCGCGGACCACGTTGTCGTCATCGGCGATCAGCACTCGGGTCACAACGTTCCAGACTAGTCGGGCAGAGTCGTTACCTGCACCGTCGTCACCGATTCGTCAGCGTTCACCGCGCGGGATGCGGGTGAGGATGGCTAATCTCTGCTGGTGAATCCTTCTCGGGTGACGGTGGTGATGCCGTGTCTCAACGAGGCGGAGTCACTTCCCGGGGTGATCGCGCTCATGCCCGACGGATACCAGGCGCTGGTGGTGGACAACAACAGCACCGACGGCACCGCTGAGGTGGCACGTCGGTGCGGGGCAACCGTCGTCGAGGAGTCGCATCCGGGGTACGGGGCAGCCGTGAACGCGGGCATCGTCGCGGCGTCCACGCCGATCGTCGCGGTGCTCGACGGCGACGGGTCGCTGGATCCGCGGGACCTGCCGAAACTCGTCGACGAACTCGACCGCGGCGCCGACATGGCGGTCGGCCGTCGGCGGCCGTTGCCCGGCGTCCGCTGGCCATGGCATGCGCGCCTGGGCACGCAGGTGGTTTGCTGGCGCCTGCGTAGGCGGCACGGGATCGCGGTCCACGACATCGCTCCCATGAGGGTTGCTCGTCGCGACGCCGTCGTCGGGCTTGGTGTAGCCGACCGCAGATCAGGGTATCCCCTGGAACTACTGGTCCGGGCTGCCGCTGCGGGCTGGGTGGTCGCTGAGCGCGATGTCGCCTACGGCTCCCGCACCGGCGGGAAGTCGAAGGTCAGCGGCTCAATGCGGGGCAGCTTCTTTGCGATAGTTGACTTTTGGCGGGTGATGTCTTGAGATCGGACTTCTCTGTGGCGGTGCTGGTGGTCGCGAAGGCCCCGGTGCCCGGCCTGGCGAAAACCCGCCTGGCGGCCAGCCTGGGCAACGCAGCGGCTGCGGACATTGCGGCCGCTGCGCTGCTGGACACCCTCGACGCCGTCGCGGCCGCACCGGTCGCCGCGCGCGTCGTCGCCATGACCGGCGATCTGTCGGCCGCGAGTCGCAGCGCCGAGATCCGCACCCGGTTGGCAGACTTCACGGTCATCGAGCAGCGTGGCGACGACTTCGCCGACCGGCTCGCCAACGCCCACGCCGATGCCGCGCTCGCCGCGGGCGGCCTTCCGGTCGTGCAGATCGGGATGGACACCCCGCAGGTCACCGCGGACCTGCTCGTCGAGTGCGCGACCGCGCTGCTATCGGCCGACGCGGTGCTCGGCTTGGCCAGCGATGGTGGTTGGTGGGTGCTGGGCATCACCGATCCGCAGGCCGCAGAGTGCCTACGGGGCGTGCCGATGTCGACGGCGGAGACCGGCGACGCAACGCTGGCCGCCCTTCGTGACACAGGGCTCAGCGTGGGACTTGTGTCAGAGTTGGCCGATGTTGACACCGTCGACGACGTCGAAGTCGTTCGCCGGGCGTGCTCGCCGGGAAGTCGATTCCGCCAGGTGACCCTGGCGGTGGAGGTGGAACGTGCTCGGTAACTTGTATGACGAGGCGCTGACGGGTGAGCGATGTTGGATTCGCTACGACGACGGCAGCGTGCAGGGTCTTCCGGTGCACAGCTGGCTGCCCGGCGGTCGGCGCCTTGACAAGGCCTTCGATCAGGCGGTGCTGGGTCTGTGCAACGGGCCGACGATCGATTTGGGCTGCGGTCCTGGACGATTCGTCGCGCACCTGACCAAGCTCGGCATTCCCGCCCTGGGCGTGGACCAGTCGCAGACCGCCGTGGAGCTGGCCCGCCGCAGCGGTGCTCCCGCCCTGCGGCGCGATGTCTTCGAACGGTTGCCCGGTACGGGCCGATGGGGGACCGTCCTTCTGGCCGACGGCAACGTGGGCCTCGGCGGCGATCCGACTCGCGTCCTGCGGCGCGCGGGTGAGTTGATGCGTGCGGGCGGTCGGTGCGTCGTCGAGTTCGACCCCGCCATCAGCGGTGTGCAGTCCCGATGGGTCCGCCTCGAATCGTCGAAGACCGTTGGGCCCTGGTTCCGTTGGGCGTCGGTCGGCATCGACTGCGCCAAGCATCTCGCCGAGGACGTCGGGCTCGTGGTCTCCGCCATCATGCCGGTCGGCAACCGGGTGTTGGCAAGCCTGGCCGCCGCCTAACCCGCATTTTTCGCAGAATGTCGCCCGTAACGGTGTGTAGATAAGCGAAAGTGCCTGTCCTGCAAGGGATAATTGGACTTCTCTACGGTTCAAATATCCTGACGGGAAGGCACTTCGCAGGTGAAGAATACCGCGGTCGCA
>JBBRTH010000022.1:0-75533 GCA_038244615.1 Mycobacteriales bacterium
CACGCGAGGAGCAGCAATGAGCCACCCCGGAGCTACGACATCGGATCGGCATAGGGTCGTCATCGTCGGTTCCGGGTTCGGCGGTCTGAACGCTGCCCAGAAGCTGAAGAGGACCGATGTCGACATCAAGCTGATTGCCCGCACGACGCATCACCTGTTCCAGCCTCTGCTCTACCAGGTGGCGACCGGCATCATCTCCGAGGGTGAGATCGCCCCGCCGACGCGGCTCATCCTGCGCAAGCAGGAGAACGCCCAGGTGCTGCTCGGCGACGTCACCCATGTCGACCTCGCGGGCAAGACCGTCACCTCGGAGCTGCTGGGGCACGACTACGTGACGCCGTACGACAGCCTCATCATCGCCGCGGGCGCCGGTCAGTCCTACTTCGGCAACGACCACTTCGCCGAATTCGCCCCCGGCATGAAGTCGATCGACGACGCGCTCGAGCTGCGGGGACGCATCCTTGGCGCCTTCGAACAGGCGGAGCGCTCCAGCGACCCGGTGCGCCGCAAGAAGCTGCTGACCTTCGTCGTGGTGGGCGCAGGCCCGACGGGTGTGGAGATGGCCGGTCAGATTCAGGAGCTAGCCGACCAGACGCTCAAGGGCAGCTTCAGGCACATCGACCCGACCGAGGCGCACGTCATCCTGCTCGACGCCGCACCTGCCGTGCTGCCACCGATGGGCAAGAAACTCGGCCTCAAGGCGCAGGCCCGGCTGGAGAAGATGGGCGTCGAGATCCAGCTCAACGCCATGGTGACCGACGTGGATCGCAACGGCATCACGGTCAAGGACGCCGACGGCACGATCCGGCGCATTGAATCGGCTTGCAAGCTGTGGGCGGCAGGCGTGTCGGCGAGCCCGCTCGGCCGCGACCTCGCCGAGCAGTCCGACACCGAGATCGACCGGGCCGGCCGGGTGAAGGTCAATCCCGACCTGTCCATCCCGGGGCATCCGAACGTCTTCGTAATCGGCGACATGGCCTTCGTCGAGGGCGTGCCCGGCATGGCACAGGGTGCCATCCAGGGCGCCAAGTACGTCGCGAAGATCATTCAGAACGAGGTCGCGGCCAGCAAGCACGGCACCATCCCGAAGCCCCGCGAGCCGTTCAAGTACTTCGACAAGGGCTCGATGGCCACGGTGTCGAAGTGGAATGCCGTGGCTCAGGTCGGAAAGTTCGAGTTCAGCGGCTTCTTCGCGTGGCTCGCCTGGCTGGGGCTGCACCTGATCTACCTGGTCGGCTTCAAGACCAAGATCGCCACCCTGCTGTCGTGGGCCGTGACGTTCCTCAGTCGAAGCCGTGGGCAGCTGACCATCACCGAGCAACAGGCCTATGCACGCACCAGGATCGAGCAACTCGAGGACATGGCCGCCTCGGTCCGGGAAACCGAGAAGGCGGCGAGTTGACGTTCGGCTCGACACGGAGGGCAGGAGCGAAGCGACCGGGGAATCGACACGGAGGGCAGGAGCGAAGCGACCGGGGAATCGACTAGAGCCGTTCCCCCTGCCAGGTGGCCAGGCAGCCGCCTGCCGCCAACTCCAGCATCGTGCCGGCAGCGTCGAATACCGTTTGCGGGTAACGCAATTCGCTGACGCACGCCAGCGGGGTGCCGAGTTCGTCGTAGCTCACCGAGCCGATGCCCAGTTCGACCCGATGCCGCAATAGCGGCCCGCCGTCGACGTCGGCGTGCACGGAGCCCGACCAGAAGCCCTCGCGCTCATCGGTTCTGCCGATCTGCACCCGCTCGCGTAGTCGCACACTCCCGGTCTCGCCGACGGCCAGCCGGGTCGACGTGACGTGCCTCGCCCTCCCCGCCACGATGGTCGGCTGTGGGTCGAGGTCGAGCGTTCCCTCGACCTCGAGGTTCCAGGTGGCCCGGGATTCCATGGTGACCGTGCCCGGCATGGCCATCGTCGCGGCGGCGCTGCGGACGCGGAGTACGGCGCCGGGTTCGACGACGACCCGAATCCTGATGGTGTCCCCGCCCAGCGGTGTCGCTGCCGCCGAGACGAGGTGCACCGTGTCGGTGTCGGTGCGGCGGGCCGCCACCCCGCCTGCGCACTCGATGCGCGGTGAGCGACCGGGCGATGCGACGATCAGGACGTCGGACAGCATTGCGAATCGTGCCCTTAGACCGGGACGCGAAGCTGTTCGTGCACCCAGTTCACTACCGGCGCCGCCGTGGGGTCGTCGGTCAGCGAGATCAGTGCGGTCGGGCGGTTGTCCCGGACCGCCGCGGCGTCACGGCGCATCACGTCCAGGTCGGCGCCGACCATCGGCGCGAGGTCGGTCTTGTTGACCACCAACAGGTCCGAGAACGTGACCCCCGGGCCGCCCTTGCGGGGCACCTTGTCACCGCCCGCGACGTCGATCACGAAGATCTGCACGTCGACCAGGCCCGAGGAGAAGGTCGCCGTGAGGTTGTCCCCACCCGACTCGACGAGGATCAGATCGAGCTTGTCGTTACCTGCGATCAGGTCGTCGATCGCGTCGAGGTTGGCGGTGATGTCGTCGCGGATGGCGGTGTGCGGGCAGCCGCCGGTCTGCACGGCGGCGATCCGCTCGTCGGGCAGCACGGCGTTGCGGCGCAGGAAGTCGGCGTCCTCGGTCGTGTAGATGTCGTTGGTCAGCACCGCGAGCGACAGCTCGTCGCGCAACTGCCGGCACAGTGCGGCGACCAGCGCAGTCTTGCCGGAGCCCACGGGGCCGCCAATGCCGATGCGCAGCGGCTCGCCGGCGTGGCGGACGCGGCGGGGACGATCGAGGTGGCGGTGGGGCTCACCGTCGAGCAGATGTGGTGGCATGGTTCACCTTTCGTGGGACATTGGTCAAGAGACGAAGAGCGGTCGGTCGCGTTCGACGTGGCGCTGCGCCAAGACGTCGAGCAGTGGATCGGACAGGTCGGCGAGTTCCTTGGCAGCCTCGGCCGCGGTCTGGTCGCACAGTGCGGAGAGCTCGAACGTCAGCGCCGCGACGTCACCGGGATCCATGGCCAGCAGGCGCTGAGCGGCGGTGGCCGAACCCGTCATCGTCGTGTACACCACCGAGATGGCCGTCTGCTCCGGCATGAGTCCGCTGGCCGCGCCGACCGCGCCCGCCGCGACACCGAGGTGCGGTTTCACGCCGACGGCGTCCCAGTCCCGTTCGGGCCACACCTTGCGAGCCAACCGGACGAGGCCTCTCCCCTGGGCTCGAGAGGCACTGCGAGCCGCGGGCGCCGGTGTGCGCGCGTCGACCTCGAGATCGGCTTCGGTAAGGCTCAGGGTGCCCGCGTGGACGGCGGCCGCGACCGACGCGGTGACCAGACCACTGGTGCGGATGCGGCGGCGCAGGAACGCCCTCAGCGTCGCCAGGTCGACCACCAGTCCGCTGGTGACGGCCTCCTCGACGCCACCGGAATGGACGTGCCCGCCCGTCGGCAGACGGGAGTCGGCCAGCGCCAGCAAGGTAGCTAGGGAGGACATCAAGATCGGGAAGCCCTCCTAAAAGAGGAAGTATCGCTGCGCCAGCGGCAATTCGGTGGCGGGCTGCTCGGCCCAGACGTCGCCGTCGATGGTGACGGTGAACGTGTCGGGGTCGACCTCGATGCGCGGGAGCGCGTCGTTGAGCGGCATGTCTGCCTTGCCGACCTTGCGGACGTTGCCGACGGGGACGAGCCGACGGTTGACGGCCAGCCGATCGGCGAGGTGGTCCTCGATGGCCTGCGGCGCGACGAAGTGCACCGACGTTGCCGCCGCCGCCGCGGGTGCGGCCCCGAACATCGGCCGCGGCAGCACTGGCTGCGGTGTCGGAATCGAGGCGTTCGCGTCACCCATGGCGGCCCACGCGATCATGCCGCCCTTGATCACCGCGTGCGGGCGCACGCCGAAGAAGGCCGGCTCCCACAGCACCAGATCGGCGAGCTTGCCGAGCTCGACCGAACCAATCTCATGGTCGATGCCGTGGGCGATCGCCGGGCAGATCGTGTACTTCGCGACGTACCGGCGAACCCGGTTGTTGTCCGCCGCCCCGTCACCCTCCAGCGCGCCACGGCGCTTCTTCATCACGTGCGCTGTCTGCCAGGTGCGCAGCACCACCTCGCCGATGCGTCCCATCGCCTGTGCGTCGCTGCCGATCATCGAGATTGCGCCGATGTCGTGGAGCAGATCCTCTGCGGCGATCGTCGACGGCCGGATCCGGCTCTCGGCGAACGCCAGATCCTCTGGGACGCTTGGGTTGAGGTGGTGGCACACCATCAGCATGTCGAGATGCTCGTCGAGGGTGTTGATGGTGTGCGGACGCGTCGGGTTGGTCGAACTCGGGAGCACGTTGGGCTGCGACACCACCGTGATGATGTCCGGCGCGTGCCCACCGCCCGCACCCTCGGTGTGATACGCGTGGATGGCACGACCGTTGATCGCGGCCAGGGTGTCCTCAACGAAGCCTGCCTCGTTGAGCGTGTCCGAGTGTAGGTTGACCTGAACCCCGGCGACGTCGGCCACGGTCAGGCACGCATCGATGACGGCAGGGGTCGTGCCCCAGTCCTCGTGCAGCTTGAATCCCGCTGCGCCGGCACGCAATTGCTCCCACATGGACTCGCTGCTGACGGTGTTGCCCTTGCCGAGCAGCAGGACGTTCAGCGGCCAGTGGTCGAGCGCTTCGAGCATCCGCGCCAGGTGCCAGGCGCCCGGGGTGACGGTGGTGGACTTGCTGCCCTCCGCCGGGCCGGTCCCACCCGCGACGATCGTGGTGATGCCGCCGCCGAGCGCCTCCTCCATGATCTGCGGGCAGATCAGATGGACGTGACAGTCGATCGCGCCTGCGGTGAGGATGCGGCCGTTGCCCGAGATGACCTCGGTGGAGGGGCCCACCACCAGATCGGGATGGACGCCCGACATGATGTCCGGGTTGCCCGCCTTGCCGATCGCCGTGATGCGGCCGTCGCGAATACCGACGTCGGCCTTGATGATTCCCCAGTGGTCGACGATCACCACCCCGGTGATGACGGTGTCGGGCGCGCCGTCGGCGCGGGTCGCCCGCGACTGGCCCATGGACTCGCGGAGCACCTTGCCGCCACCGAAGACGGCTTCATCGCCCGCCCGCCCCGGACCACCGCTGCGGTCTTCGGTGATCTCGATGAACAGATCGGTGTCGGCGAGCCGGATCCGGTCGCCGGTGGTGGGGCCGAAGAGCGCGGCGTAGCGCGACCGGGACAGTTCACTCACTAGTCGTCCAACTTTCCTGGAGGGTTCAACGACAGCCCGTAGACCTCCCGGGTACCGCTCAGCGGAACGAGCTGAACATGTTGGGCAATACCGGGTTCGAAGCGCACCGCGGTACCCGCGGGGATGTCTAGTCGATGACCGTGGGCCGCCTCGCGGTCGAACTCCAGGGCCGCGTTGGCCTGCGGCAGGTGCACGTGGCTGCCGACCTGGACGGGCCGGTCGCCGGTGTTGACGACGTGCAGCTCGAGCCGTTCGGCACCTTCGTTCAGCGCGATGTCGCCATCGCCGAACACGATCTCTCCGGGAATCATCAGCGTCCTCTGCTCTTCGCGCAAGCGCTCATCAGGTGTCCTCAGGGGATCGGGTGGTGGACGGTGACGAGCTTGGTGCCGTCCGGGAACGTGGCCTCTACCTGGACGTCGTAGAGCATCTCCGGCACGCCGTCCATCACCTCGTCACGACTGAGGACCTCACGCCCGCTGTTCATCAGCTCGGCGACGGTACGGCCGTCGCGGGCTCCCTCGAGAAGATGGTCGGTGATCACCGCGACCGCCTCGGGATGGTTCAGCCGCAGACCGCGCGCCTGTCGGCGTCGGGCGAGTTCGGCCGCGTACGAGATGAGCAGGCGGTCCTGCTCGTGCGGTGACAAGCGCATAGGTCGCGATCCTGCCACGGCAGGCGACGGTCAGCAGCGCACGCGCAAGGGCACCTGAGTTCAGGCCTCGTTCGGCAGGTTCTGCAGCCGCACCTGGCCGCGGGCGACCATCTTGTCGTTCGTGTCGGTGATCTCGATGAGCCAGATCTGTTGGCGGCGACCGCGATGAATGGGGGTGGCCGCTGCGGTGACCATGCCCGCGGTGATGGCACGCAGGAAGTCGGTGTTGTTGTTCACCCCGACCACGTTGCTACCGGCGCCCTTGGCCTGCAGCCAGGCTGCTGCCGAGACGCTGGCCACGCTCTCCACGATTGCGCAGTAGACACCACCGTGCACGATGCCGTGCGGCTGAAGGTGCTTTTCGGTGATGGTCAGTTGCGCCGTCGCGCCGTCGGGCGTCACGTTCAGGTAGGTGAGGCCGATCTCGTCGTCGAATCCGCCGCCTGCGCCGCTAGGCATCCAAGTCGTCACATCGAAGTGTCTACACGCCTCCGAACTGCGGCGGCGCGACACCCCTTGAAAACGGGCATACCAACACGAATCGGGTGCGAGGCCCACCCTAGAGATGACCTCTCTGCAGCCCTCAGTATTCCGCGGCGGTCCGGTGGTTCTGTGAAGGCGTGTCTCCCTGCTCGCTGGGAGCCGGCCAGCAGCGGAATCTGGGTGGCTGCGCTGACGACGGTGGCGCCGACGACGTGCCACATCGCGGCCGCCGAGATCGCACCGTGGGTGACGTTCACCAGCTCGTCGAACAGCGGCCTGAGCGCGGTGACTGCGATGCGCCACCCACGTCGCGAGCGCGGCCTCGTTCGGGAGGGCGACGATGTGGTCCCTGGTGCGCCCTTAAGCCGTGAAACTTGTCGTCGGGTAGCGCGCGCAGGGTCGGGTCCACGACGCCCACCAGTCGATGGCGCCCTCGGCCGGACTCGTCCAGCGGCAGAGTCCGGGTGATCGACATCCGCGCAATCAGAGGGTCGTCAAGCGTCACTGACATGGCACCTCCTGTAGTTAGGTTAGCCTTACTGTAGTGGGCTAGCGAGAGGGAAACACGTGTGACTGGACCCACAACGGCGGGGAAGTGGCGGTTTGGCTGGTGAGGAAGCAGGAGGACGGCCATCCGGTTGAACCTCGGAAGAGCGACGAAGCCACGCACCTGCAATTGGTACGACACGCGGTAGTAATCCCGTAGTACCCTGAAGCTATTGCTCAGGAGAGTGAACGAAACATGCCCAAGCAAACGCGACTCGGGGAACTCGAACGCGAAGTGATGGACAAACTATGGTCATCGCGCGAGCCCCAGACCGTCCGTCAGGTGCACGAAGCGCTAGCGGCGCGGCGAGACCTGGCCTACACGACGGTCATGACGGTGCTGCAGCGCCTGGCGAAGAAGACCCTCGTCGTACAGCATCGGGATGACAGAGCCCACCGCTACGCACCGACCCACGGTCGCGACGAACTCGTCGCGGGCCTCATGGTCGACGCCCTAGACCAGGCCTCGGACTTTGGCAGCCGAGAGGCCGCGCTCGTCCACTTCGTCGAACGGGTGGGTGCGGACGAGGCGGCTGCGCTGCGGCGCGCACTGGCCGAGTTGGAGGCCAAGGTGAGTTCTGGCTCGTCCGCTGGCAATTCGGGCACCGCCTGAGGGACAATTGCAGTGTGTCCGCGCTGGCCTTCTCCGTAGTCGCGCTCCTCCTCATTGGGCCAGTGCCTGCGTTGTTGGCGCGGGCGACCTGGACGTTGCGCGCGCCGCGTGCGGCGGTCGTTCTGTGGCAGTCGATTGCCCTGGCCGCGGTGCTGGCCGCGTTCAGTGCAGGCATCGCCATTGCCAGCAGACTCTTCGTGCCGGGTCCGGACGGTCGACCAACCGCGACCGTCACCAGTGAGATCAGGGTCCTGGGCTGGCCACTGTGGCTCCTCTATGTCATCGTCTTCGCGCTCACGCTGCTGGTCGGTGTTCGCCTCGTGGTTTCCGTCGTTCAGGTGGCGATATCCACCCGCAGGCGGCGGGCCCACCACCGCATGCTCGTCGACCTCCTCGGCAGGTCCGACGACCCGTCGTTGCCGCGATCCCACGGACTTCGCATCCTGGACGTGGCGCAGCCGCTGGCCTACTGCCTGCCCGGCAAGCGCAGCCGGGTCGTCGTCAGCGAGGGCACGCTGAGCGCGTTGACGGACACCGAGATGGCGGCGATCCTCAGCCACGAGCACGCGCACCTGCGCGCCCGGCACGACTTGGTGCTCGAGATGTTCACCGCCGTCCATGCCGCCTTCCCGCGCTTCGTCCGCAGCGCGAACGCGCTCGACGCGGTGCGACTTCTCATCGAGTTGCTCGCCGACGACGCTGCCTTGCGAACGGCTGGCCCCACTCCCCTCGCCAGGGCGCTGGTCGCCTGTGCCTCCGGTCGGGCACCATCCGGCGCGCTTGCCGCGGGCGGTCCGCATACCATCACGCGCGTGCGCCGCCTCGCCGGCAAGCCCAACAGCGTTACCCTCGCGGCAGCGGCGTACGTCACCGCCGCGTCCGTCCTCGTCGTGCCCACCATCGCACTCGCGGTGCCCTGGCTGACGGAGTTGCAGCGGCTGATAGCCGCGTAGATTCACCTTTCAGAAACCCGGTGCGACAACCAATCGACGAGAGGCTGCCTGTGAGCTCGCCCGAAACCAATGCCACGGCTCAGATCGGCGTCACCGGCCTGGCCGTGATGGGTTCCAACATCGCCCGTAACTTCGCCCACCACGGATACACCGTGGTACTGCACAACCGGTCGGTCGCCAAGACCGACGCGCTCCTGGAGGCGCACGGTTCCGAGGGCACGTTCGTGCGCAGTGAGACCATCCCCGAATTCCTTGCTGCACTGGAGAAGCCACGCCGGGTACTGATCATGGTCAAGGCAGGCGACCCCACCGATGCCGTAATCGACGAGCTCGCCGATGCGATGGAGGAAGGCGACATCATCATCGATGGCGGCAACGCCCTCTACACCGACACCATCCGACGCGAGAAGGCGATCCGGGAGCGCGGTCTGCACTTCGTCGGCGCAGGCATCTCAGGCGGTGAGGAAGGTGCGCTCAACGGTCCGTCGATCATGCCGGGCGGCCCCGCCGAGTCCTACAAGTCGCTCGGGCCCCTGCTCGAGGAGATCTCCGCGCACGTCGACGGCGTGCCCTGTTGCACGCACATCGGTCCCGACGGCTCGGGCCACTTCGTCAAGATGGTGCACAACGGCATCGAGTACTCCGACATGCAGCTGATCGGCGAGGCCTACCAACTGCTGCGTGACGGGCTCGGCAAGACGGCGTCCGAGATCGCCGAGGTCTTCGGCGAGTGGAACGAGGGCGATCTGGACAGCTACCTCATCGAGATCACCGCCGAGGTGCTCAAGCAGGTCGACGCCAAGACCGGCAAGCCGCTGGTCGACGTCATCCTCGACGAGGCGGAGCAGAAGGGCACCGGCCGCTGGACGGTCAAGTCCGCACTGGACCTCGGGGTTCCGGTCACCGGCATCGCCGAAGCCGTCTTCGCCCGCGCGCTGTCGGGCTCGGTCACCCAGCGCAAGGCCACCACCGGTCTGGCTTCCGGCACGCTCGGCGCCAAGCCGACCGATGCCGAGAAGTTCACCGACGACGTCAGCAAGGCGCTGTATGCCTCGAAGATCGTCGCGTATGCCCAGGGCTTCAACCAGATTCAGGCCGGCAGCAAGGAAAACGACTGGGGCATCACGCCCGGTGACATGGCCACCATCTGGCGCGGTGGCTGCATCATCCGGGCGAAGTTCCTCAACCGGATCAAGGGAGCCTTCGACGACGAGCCGGAGCTGGCCACGCTGATCGTGGCCCCGTACTTCCGCGAGGCCATCGAGGCTGCCATCGACAGCTGGCGCCGCGTCGTGGTGACCGCCACCGAATTGGGCATCCCGATCCCGGGCTTCTCGTCGGCGCTGTCCTACTACGACGCGTTGCGCACCGAGCGCCTCCCCGCGGCTCTCACCCAGGGGCTGCGCGACTTCTTCGGCGCGCACACCTACGGGCGCATCGACGAGGACCCGAGCAAGAAGTTCCATACCCAGTGGAGCGGCGACCGCAGCGAGAGTCCCGCCTAAGCACTCAAGGACGAGATGCTGTGATTTTTCTTGAGGGGCACAACCCGCCCTACGACCTGACCTACAACGACGTCTTCGTCGTACCGGGGCGCTCCGACGTCACGTCGCGGTTCGACGTCGACCTCTCGACCGTCGACGGGTCCGGCACCACGATCCCCGTGGTCGTCGCCAACATGACCGCGGTTGCCGGCCGTCGGATGGCCGAGACGGTCGCGCGACGCGGCGGCATCGTCGTTCTGCCACAAGATCTTCCGGCCTCCGCGGTACGCGAGATGGTCGACTTCGTGAAGAGCCGGGACCTGGTGGTCGACACCCCCGTCACCCTGTCCCCGGAGGACTCGGTGTCCGATGCCACCGCGCTGATCCACAAGCGCGCGCACGGCGCTGCCGTCGTGGTCGATCAGGACGGCAAACCGGTCGGCCTCGTCACCGAGGCGTCGTGTCGGGGCGTGGACCGCTTCGCCCGGGTCCGCGACGTCGCCATCTTCGATTTCGTGACCGCACCACTCGGCACCGATCCGCGCACCGTGTTCGACAAACTCGAGCACAGCACGGTCGGGGTGGCCGTGATGACCGAGCCCGACGGCCGCCTGGCCGGCGTACTGACGCGCACGGGCGCCGTCCGAGCTGGCATCTACACGCCCGCCGTCGACGATGCGGGCCGCCTGCGGATCGCCGCCGCGGTCGGCATCAACGGCGACGTCGCGGCCAAGGCACAGGCACTGGCCGAAGCGGGGGCCGACCTGCTGGTGGTCGACACCGCACACGGTCATCAGCTCAAGATGCTCGACGCGATCAAGGCGGTGTCGTCGCTGGACCTCGGACTGCCGCTGGCGGCCGGCAATGTGGTGTCGGCCGAGGGGACGCGCGACCTGATCAACGCGGGCGCGTCGATCGTCAAGGTCGGTGTCGGCCCCGGCGCGATGTGCACGACCCGGATGATGACCGGGGTGGGACGCCCCCAGTTCTCCGCCGTGGTCGAATGCTCCTCTGCAGCAAGGCAAGTGGGCGGTCACATCTGGGCGGACGGCGGCGTTCGACATCCGCGTGACGTGGCGCTCGCGCTCGCCGCGGGTGCCTCCAACGTGATGATCGGCTCCTGGTTCGCAGGGACGTACGAGTCGCCGAGTGACCTGCTATACGACCGTGAGGACCGGCTGTACAAGGAGAGCTACGGCATGGCGTCGAAGCGGGCGGTGGCAGCCAGGACCGCCGGCGACAGCCAGTTCGACCGCGCGCGCAAGGCACTGTTCGACGAGGGCATCTCCACCTCCAGGATGGACCTGGACCCGACCCGCGGCGGCGTCGAGGACCTGCTCGACCACATCACCTCCGGCGTACGGAGCACCTGCACCTACGTCGGGGCGGTGACGTTGCCGGAACTTCACGAGAAGGTCGTCCTCGGGGTGCAGTCCGCTGCGGGCTTCGCCGAGGGGCACCCGCTGCCGTCGGGCTGGTGAGGCGGCGGCGACCGACTAGCGTGGTGCGTCGACTCGGCTACGATTGGCCCTAATCTCGTCGCCGATCGAAAGGGAACACGTGCCGCAGGCACCCGCCGAGGCCCAGGAACCTGAACGGGCCTCCTCGGAGCCATCCGACGCCGAACCCTCCAGTAGGCAGCCGGGCCTAGCGCCCGGCGCCCGTTGTGCGAGGCTCCGATGAGCCTGGTCCTCAGTCTGATCGCCTTCCTGCTGCTGACAGCCGGGACCGCGTTGTTCGTCGCCGCAGAGTTCTCCCTCACCGCCCTGGAACGCAGCACCGTCGAGGCCAACGCCAAGACCGGCGGCTGGCGGGACCAGTACGTCCAGAAGGCCCACCGCTCGCTGTCGTTCCAGTTGTCGGGCGCACAGCTCGGCATCTCGATCACGACGCTGACCACCGGTTACCTGGCCGAACCCGTCGTCGCCCGGCTGCTGCACGCACCACTGACCGCGGTCGGCGTGCCGCCGAGCATGCTCGACGGCATCGCGCTGATATTGGCGCTGCTGATCGCCACGTCGGTTTCGATGATCTTCGGCGAGCTGGTGCCCAAGAACCTGGCCGTCGCCAAGCCGCTGCCGACCGCGCGATGGGCCGCCCCGCTGCAATGGTGGTTCTCGCGGATGCTGACCCCGGCGATCAAGGTGACCAACGGCACCGCCAACTGGATCCTGCGCCGGCTCGGCATCGAACCCGCCGAGGAGCTGCGGTCCGCCCGCTCGCCGCAGGAACTCGTGTCGCTGGTGCGCACCTCCAAGCGCAGCGGTTCGCTGGACGCCGACACCGCGGACCTCGTCGACCGCTCGCTGCAGTTCGGTGAGCGTTCGACGGAGGAATTCATGACGCCGCGCTCGAAGATCGAGGCGCTGCACGTCGACGACACCGTCGCCGACCTGGTGCTCAAGGCGATGGAGACGGGCTTCTCCCGGTTCCCCGTCACCGACGGCGACCTGGACGACACGGTTGGCATCGTGCACGTCAAGCAGGCGTTCACCGTGCCGGTCGCCGACCGGGCCCACACCCGGCTTGCGGCGATCGCCCTCCCCGTGGCGACGGTGCCGTCGAGCCTGGACGGTGATGCGGTGATGACCCAGATCCGCGCCAACGGCCTGCAGACCGCGCTGGTGGTCGACGAGTACGGCGGCACGGCGGGCATGGTCACCGTCGAGGACCTCATCGAGGAGATCGTCGGCGACGTCCGCGACGAGCACGACGACGCCACCCCGGACGTGGTCGAGGTTCGCGACGGGTGGCGGATCTCGGGTCTGCTGCGCATCGACGAGGTCGAGACCGAGACGCCGTTCCGGCCGCCGGAGGGCGAGTACGAAACGATCGGCGGCCTGATCCTTCAGGAGCTCGGACACATCCCCGAGCCCGGCGAGACCGTCCAGCTCACCGAGTTCGACCCCGACGGTCCGGCGGACGATCCCGTGCAATGGCAGGCGACGGTGATTCAGATGGACGGCCGACGCATCGACCTGCTGGAGCTGACCGAGCTGGGCCGCCGCGGGAAACCCGGGAAGTCGGACGAGTCGGACCGGTCGGAAAGGAAGGAGGAGTAGTGGGATCCGACGTCTTCGGCGTGCTCCTGACGGTGCTACTGCTCGGCGCCAATGCGTTCTTCGTGGGTGCCGAGTTCGCGCTGATCTCGGCGCGTCGCGACCGCCTCGAAGCCCTGGCCGAACAGGGCAAGAAGAGTGCCGTCACCGTCATCAGGGCGGGTGAACGGTTGTCGCTCATGCTGGCGGGCGCCCAGCTGGGCATCACGATCTGCTCGATCCTGCTGGGTCGGGTCGGTGAGCCCGCGGTCGCCCACCTTCTGGATGTTCCCTTCGGCGCCTTGGGAATTCCGGACTCGGTGCTGCACACGGTCTCGTTCCTGATCGCGCTCGGCGTCGTGGTAACGCTGCACGTCCTGCTCGGTGAGATGGTGCCGAAGAACATCGCGATCGCCGGGCCCGAGTCCGCGGCGATGCTGCTGATCCCGCCCTATCTGGTCTACATGCGGCTGGCCAAGCCGTTCATCGCGTTCTACAACTGGTGCGCCAATAAGACGCTGCGCTCGTTCGGCGTGGAACCCAAGGACGAGCTCGACGTGACGGTGTCGACGGTCACACTGTCGGAGATGATCGCCGAATCCCTGTCGGAGGGGCTGCTCGACCCGGAGGAGCACGGCAGGCTGACCCGCGCCCTTCAGGTGCGCACCCACGTCGTCGCCGACGTCGCGATTCCGCTCGGTGACATCCGGGCGGTGCCGGTCGCGGGTCCCGGACTGGGGCCCACCGTGGCCGCGATCGAACGGGCGTTGGTGGACACGGGCTACTCCCGCTTCCCCGTCACCGACAACACGGGCGCCTTCATCGGTTACCTGCACATCAAGGACGTGCTGTCGCTGATGAACGATCCGGATGCGGTGGTCGATTCGTCGAACGTGCGCGCGCTTCCGCGATTGGCTGCGTCGCTGCCCGTCCCGGATGCGTTGTCTCGCTTGCGGCGTGACAACAGCCATCTGGCCCTCGTCACCACCGACGACCGGGTGACGGCGGTCGTGACACTGGAGGACCTGGTCGAGGATCTGGTGGGAACGGTGCGAGACGGAACGCACCGTGTCTGAGGCGGTCCTCGAGCACCGGGTGCTTGCCGAATCCGACTGGACCGAACGCGAACGCCGGTACGTCGAACGGGCGGAGGACTTCCTCGGCCCGCACCGTGCGCGCGCCCAGCGTGGCGAAGCGCATCCGGTGTGGGACTTCCTGTTCAGTTACTACAGCCTGCGCCCCCGACAGTTGCGTCGCTGGCACCCCGGCTACGCCACGGCCCTCGATGGTGCCTCGGCGGATCGCTTCCTCGACCGCGTCGGTTACGTCCGCCAGGGCTCCGCGGTCAGCGTCACCCGAGCGCATCTGCACAACCGCATCGACACCCTCGAATTCATCGCGGACCTGCTGCGCGCCACGGCCGATCGGCCAGCGCGGCTGAACTGTTTCGGACTGCACGAGTGGGCGATGGTCTACCGCTCCCCCGACGTGCGGCACGGCCAGGTTCCGCTGCGGCTCGGCGCGGCGGGCACCGACGCGGTTGTCGAGTCGATGCCGTTGCGGTGCACCCACTTCGACGCCTATCGCTTCTTCACCGAGCCCGCCGTGCCGCGTAACGCCGGGGCGTTGAGCCGCCAGGCGCAGGTCGCCAGTGAACAGCCGGCCTGCGTGCACGCCAACATGGATCTGTACAAGTGGTGCTACAAGCTCGGCCCCCTGGTGCCGTCGGAGTTGCTGATGGACTGCCTGGATCTCGCGGCGCAGGCGCGGGCGCTGGACATGCGGGCCAGCCCGTACGACCTGCTTGCCTTCGGGATCGCACCCATCGCCATCGAGGACGCCGCGGGCCGCACCGAGTACGTGCGGTGCCAGCGCGAGATCGCCGATCATGCCGCCCCGCTGCGAGCGGTGCTGCTCAGCCGGTGCGACGAGTTGCTCGCGGCGGCGCAATAGGCGATGGGCCGCAGTTACCCACGGGTAAGCTGGATCGACGCTTGAGAGAGGAAACCATGACAGAGCCCACCCCGCTTCGCCCGCCCGTGACCGATCGCGTGACTGTCGGAAACCTGCGCGTGGCACGGGTGCTGCACGACTTCATCACCAATGAGGCGCTGCCGGGCACCGGTGTCGATGCCGACAGCTTCTGGGCGGGTGTCGACAAGGTCGTTACCGATCTGGCCCCGAAGAATCAGGACCTGCTGGCGCGACGGGACGACCTCCAAGCGCAGATCGACAAGTGGCATCGTCAGCGCGTCATCGGACCCTTCGATCCGGTGGAGTACCGACAGTTCCTCACCGCGATCGAGTACCTCGAACCCGAACCCGAGGACTTCTCCATCACCACCTCGGGTGTCGACGCCGAGATCACCAGCACTGCGGGTCCGCAGCTGGTGGTGCCGATCCTCAATGCCCGCTTCGCGCTCAACGCGTCCAACGCACGGTGGGGCTCGTTGTACGACGCGCTGTACGGCACCGACGTCATCCCCGAGACCGATGGCGCCGAGAAGGGCAGCGGCGGCTACAACCGGGTGCGCGGTGACAAGGTCATCGCCTACGCCCGAACCTTCCTTGACGAGTCGGTGCCGCTCGCGTCCGGTTCCTACGTCGACGCGACCGGTTTCACGGTGGACGCGAGTGATGGGGCCGGCCGGCTGTTGGTCACCCTCGGTGACGACCTGTCGACCGGGCTCGCCGACCCCGACGAGTTCGTCGGCTATCTCGGCGCGGCGGACTCGCCCACCTCGGTGCTGCTGGTGCATCACGGCCTGCACATCGAGATCCTGATCGACCCGGACTCCCCCGTCGGTTCCACCGACAAGGGGGGCGTCAAGGACGTCGTGCTGGAGTCGGCGATCACCACGATCATGGACTTCGAGGACTCCGTCGCGGCCGTCGACGCCGACGACAAGGTCCTCGGCTACCGCAACTGGCTGGGCCTCAACCGCGGTGATCTGACCGAAGAGGTTCGCAAGGGCGACAAGACGTTCACCCGGGTGCTCAACGAGGACCGCACCTTCACTCGGCCAGACGGAGGCCCTGATGGGGCTGAGCTGACCCTGCCCGGCCGCAGCCTGCTCTTCGTCCGCAACGTGGGGCACCTGATGACCAACGACGCCATGGTGGTAGCCGACGCCGACGGCCATGAGGGTGAGGTGCCCGAAGGCATCCAGGACGCGCTGTTCACCGGGCTCATCGGCATGCACGGATTGAAGGGCTCCGCCGACGGCGACGGCGCCAGCGGGCCGTTGCTCAACAGCCGCACCGGTTCGATCTACATCGTGAAGCCGAAGATGCACGGACCCGATGAGGTGGCGTTCACGTGTGAGCTGTTCAGCCGCGTCGAGGACGTGCTCGGCCTGCCGCAGGCCACCATGAAGGTTGGCATCATGGACGAGGAGCGGCGGACCACGCTGAACCTGAAGGCGTGCATCAAGGCCGCGGCCGATCGCGTGGTGTTCATCAACACCGGCTTCCTGGACCGCACGGGTGACGAGATCCACACCTCGATGGAGGCGGGCCCCATGATCCGCAAGGGCGCCATGAAGAGTCAGCCCTGGATCAAGGCCTACGAGGACGCCAACGTCGACACCGGCCTGGCCGCCGGCTTGTCCGGCAAGGCGCAGATCGGCAAGGGCATGTGGGCCATGACCGAGCTGATGGCCGACATGGTCGAGCAGAAGATCGGCCAGCCCAAGGCCGGTGCCACGACCGCGTGGGTGCCGTCCCCGACCGGTGCGACCCTGCATGCGATGCACTACCACCAGGTCGACGTGTTCGCGGTGCAGAAGGAGTTGGCAGGTAACGGATCCGGAGGGCAGGAGCGCAGCGACCGGGGAACAGCTAGGACCACCATCGACGAACTGCTGACCATTCCGCTGGCCAAGGAACTCGCGTGGGCTCCCGAGGAGATCCGCGAGGAGGTCGACAACAACTGTCAGTCGATCCTCGGCTACGTGGTGCGCTGGATCGACGCCGGCGTCGGCTGCTCGAAGGTGCCGGACATCCACGACGTGGCCCTCATGGAGGACCGCGCCACCTTGCGCATCTCGAGCCAGCTGCTGGCCAACTGGTTGCACCATGGCGTCATCACCCCCGAAGACGTCAAGGCCAGCCTGCGGCGGATGGCCGCCGTGGTCGACGAGCAGAACGCCAAGGACCCCGACTATCTGCCGATGGCCCCCGATCCCGAAGCCAGCATCGCGTTCGCGGCAGCCCAGGAGCTGATCCTGTCCGGTGCCGAGCAGCCCAACGGCTACACGGAGCCGATCCTGCACCGCCGTCGCCGGGAGTTCAAAGCTCGCCACGCCAGCCAGTGACTAGACTTCGGCGGATCCGAATGACAAGCCAGAGCAACGAGTACAGGGGCTAGGGATGGGCAGGCACAGCGTTCCCGACCCCGAGGATTCCTCAGACGCGGAGCCGATCGGACGGTCGGACGTCGGCGGGGATCAGCCGGGGCCTCAGTACCCCGATGGCGGTCGGTATCTCGACGACCAGCACGGTGATACCTACGAGGGCGCCGACGAGACCGATGACGACCAGACCGATGACTACCAAAGCGGTGACGACGGCCGTGACGATGAGCCGGGATACGGCCCACGCGGTGGCACGCCCGACGCCGACTACTGGCAGCCCGGCACGGGTTCGGAGACCGGACGCGACTACTCGTATCTCGAGGAACCGGAACCCGCGACGCAGGCGTTCGCCTCATCGCCTCCGCCGCCAAACCGGCCTGGAGCCTCGGGTCCGCAGCATGGCGGCGATTGGGACGGCGGTGACTGGACCGGTAGCCATCGCGCCATCGAGGCCGGCAGGCGCGGTGTCAGTGTCGGTGTGATCATCGCTCTGGTGACCGTCGTCGTCGTGGTCGGCGCCGTGATCGCCTGGCGCTTCTTCGGCGATGCGCTGTCGAGTCGTTCGCAGGCGGGCGCCGCCAGGTGCGTAGCCGGTGAGGTGGCCGTCGCGGTGATCGTCGATCCGTCGATCGCTGACCAGATCACTCCGCTCGCCGACATGTACAACCAGTCCGCGGACCCCGTCGGCGACAAATGCGTCAAGGTCGGCGTGAAGTCCGCCGATTCGGATCAGATGGTCAACGGGTTCGTCGGGGCGTGGCCCGGCGAACTGGGCGAGCGCCCCGCACTGTGGATTCCCGGCAGCTCGATTTCCGAGGCCCGCCTCGAGGCGTCGACCGGCGAGAAGACCGTCAGCGACAGTCGGTCGCTGGTCACCTCACCGGTGATGCTGGCCGTGCGGCCGCAGATGAAGATTGCGCTGGCCCAACAGAATTGGGGCACGTTGCCCGGCCTGCAGAGCAATCCCACGTCGCTGGACGCGGTGAACCTGCCCGGCTGGGGATCCCTGCGTTTGGCGCTGCCGCTGACCGGTGACAGTGACGCCACGTATCTGGCCGCCGAGGCGGTCGCCTCCGCATCGGCACCTCAGGGCCAACCCCCGACGTCCGGCGCGAACGCCATCGCCAGCTTGATGGCGGGGCAGCCGAAGCTCGCCGACAACGCGACGTCCACGGCGATGGATGCGTTGATCAAGGCAGGCAACCCCGCCACTGCGGACGTGCACTCAGTGGTCGCCACCGAGCAGCAGATCTTCCAGAGGGGATCGCAGCCGGACGCTAAGGGCCAGCTGGCCTCGTGGCTGCCGCCGGGGCCCACAGCGCTGGCCGACTATCCGACGGTTCTGCTCGAGGGAACCTGGCTGAGCCAGGAACAGGTAAGCGCGGCAAGCGAGTTCGCCCGTTTCCTGCGCAAGCCGGAGGCGATGTCGAGCCTGTCGGAAGCCGGTTTCCGCGCCGAAGGAACCACCATGCCGCAGAGCGACGCAACCGACTTCGCCACGCTGTCGGCGCCGCTGTCGGTGGGTGACAACGCCATGCGTGCCACATTGGCGAATCTCGTCAGCACGCCCACTCAGAACCCTGCCGTCACCGTTCTGCTCGATCAGTCGATGACCCCCGACGAGGGCGGCAAGTCCAGGCTCGCCAACGTCACCGCTGCTCTCAGCGCGCGACTGCAGGCCCTCCCGCCGAACTCCGCCGTCGGGTTGTGGACGTTCGACGGCGTGGCGGGGCGTTCCGAGGTGGCGATGGGCCCCCTCGACGAGCAGGTCGGCGGTCAACCTCGCACGGCAGCGCTCACCACCAACCTGAACAATCAGGTGGCCAGCAACGGCGGTGCGGTGTCCTTCACGACCTTGCGGTTGCTGTACCCGGATGCGGTCGCGAAGTTCCGTGAGGGTCAGCCCAATTCGGTGCTGGTCATCACAGCGGGACCGCACACCGACCAGTCGCTCGACGGCCCCGGTCTGCAGGACTTCATCCGGCAGAACTTCAGCCAGGCCCGGCCGGTGGCAGTCAACGTCATCGACTTCGGGGGCGACCCCGATCGCGGCACCTGGGAGGCAGTCGCTCAGGCGACCGGCGGGAACTATCAGAACCTGAACAGTTCCGCGGGCCCAGAACTCACCACGGCGCTGACAACGGCGCTCGTCTAACCACCTTTCGCCGAACGTGGATTACCCCCACGCAGATCTCACGATTGGCGTGGGGGTAATCCACGTTCGGCAGAGCTGAGCAGGCGCAGGGCGCGCTTCGTGAATTCCTCGGGCACTTCGACCTGCGGGTAGTGGCCGACGCCTTCGAGTTCGACGACCTCGGCGGCAGGGCGCAACTCACGTAGGCCGGCCAGCACGTTGACCGTCGCGACCGGATCGTCCAACGCCCAGAGAAAGCCGAGTGGTTTCGGCCAGTCCCGGACCGCGCCGTGCCACCGCGTGGCGTAGCGCACGCGTTCGTCGAGGTAGGAGATCGTCAGATGCGTAATTCGATGTCCGTCGTGGTAGGACAGCAGGGCCCACTGTGCATCGGCCTCCTCGGCCGACAGTGGGTGCCCGGTGCTGAACAGCTCGCCGAAGCCCTTGATGAAGCCCTTGCGGTTGGTCAACCGGGCGGCAACGGATCCGAGTGGGCCACGCAGCACCTTCTGCGCGGGCCTCAGACTGGCCCGCTCCAGAATGACGCTGCCGTTGGTCAGCACCGCGGCCCGAAGGTCGAAACCCAGGCGGCAATCGATGTCTCGAGCCAGAAGCTCCGTGGCGACCGAGGTGCCCATGTCATGCGCTACGAGCACCACCGGGCCCGAGACCTCGGCCGCGACGACTGACTCCACCAGGTCGGCCTGTTCGAGAAGGCTGTACCGATGCGGCCGCGGCTTGTCGGACAGGCCGAACCCGAGGAAGTCCATCGTCACCCAGGCTCGATCACCAAGGTGCGCAACCACGTTGAGGTAGTCGTAGGAACTCGATGGGTAGCCGTGCAGCAGGAGCACGGTCGGGCCGGTGCCCGCCGACGCGCGGACGAACACCGACCCCACATCCGTCTTGACGAAGTGTCCCCCGTTGAGCCAGTCCTGAACGATACGTGGCAGCGAGGAAGACACGGCCCAAGGTTAGGCGAAGGCCTCCACCGGCGGGCAGGAGCAGACCAGATTGCGGTCGCCGTAGGCACTGTCGATGCGGCGCACCGGCGGCCATACCTTGGGCCGGAAGCCCTTGCCCAGCGGATAGGCGGCCTGCTCCCTGGTGTATGGATGGTTCCAATCCTCGACGAGCAGGCACTCGGCCGTGTGCGGGGCGCCGCGCAGCGGATTGTCGTCCACCGGCCAGGCACCCGATCCGACCTGGTCGATCTCCGCCCGAATCGCGATCATGGCCTCGCAGAAGGCGTCCACCTCGGCGAGACTCTCGCTCTCGGTTGGTTCGACCATCAGCGTGCCTGGAACGGGAAAGCTCATTGTCGGCGCGTGGAAACCGTAGTCCGCCAAGCGCTTTGCCACATCGTCAACGGTGACGCCGGTGGTCTTGGTGATGGTGCGCAGATCGAGGATGCACTCGTGGGCCACCATGCCGTTCTCGCCGGTGTACAGCACCGGGTAGTACTCGTCGAGCCGCCGCGCGACGTAGTTGGCTGACGCGATCGCGGTCAGGGTCGCGGCCCGCAGACCGGGCGCACCCATCATTCGGATGTACGCCCACGTAATCGGAAGGATCGACGCCGATCCGTACGGGGCCGCCGACACGGTGTAGGTGTCGGTCAGCTCGTCGGCAAGCGGGTGGCCGGGCAGGAACGGAGCCAGGTGGCTGCGCACCGCGACCGGTCCGACGCCTGGGCCGCCGCCGCCGTGCGGGATGCAGAACGTCTTGTGCAGGTTGAGATGGCTGACGTCGCCACCAAACTTGCCCGGCCGGGCCAGCCCGACGAGGGCGTTGAGGTTCGCGCCGTCGACGTAGACCTGGCCGCCGACGTCGTGCACGGCCGCACATATCTCCTCAACGTCATGCTCGAACACGCCATGGGTCGACGGGTACGTGATCATCAACGCCGCAATGCCTTCCCCGTGCTCGATGATCTTCGCGCGAAGGTCGTCGAGGTCGACGTCACCGTTCTGGCGGCAGGCGACGACGACGACGCGCATGCCTGCGAGCGCGGCCGATGCCGCGTTGGTGCCGTGCGCGCTCGACGGGATGAGGCAGATGTTGCGCTGCGAATCGCCCCGGCTCAGGTGATAGGCCTGGATTGCGAGCAGTCCCGCGTACTCCCCCTGTGAGCCGGCGTTCGGTTGCAAAGAGACCGAGTCGTAGCCGGTGATCTGGGTCAGCCAGCCTTCCAGGTCGGCGATCAGCTTACGCAGCCCCGGCGTGTCCGAGACGGGGCCGAACGGATGCTGGCGGGCGAACTCCGGCCAGGTGATCGGCTCCATCTCGGCGGCGGCATTGAGCTTCATCGTGCACGACCCCAGCGGAATCATGCTGCGATCCAAGGCGATGTCCTTGTCCGAGAGCGACCGCAGGTAGCGCATCATCTCGGTCTCGGTGTGGTACTTCGTGAACGCCGGGTGAGTGAGGAAGGAGGAAGTGCGCGTCGCGACTTCCGGGCCGGTCCAGTGCTGGCCGCCGCGGGTGGCGCCGAACGCGGCGAGGACGTCCTCGACGTGGGTAGCGGTAGTGCCCTCATCACACGACACCGAGACGTGGTCGACGTCGACCAACCACACGTTGATGCCGTGGGCCTTGGCCGCGGCACGGACCTCCTCGGCGCGGCCGGGCACGCGGGCCAGCACCGTGTCGAAGAACGCGTCGTGCACCACCTCGACGCCTGCCTCGGTGAGTCCCATGGCGACGCCGAGTGCGTTGCCGTGCACCTTGTGGGCGATCGCCGTCAATCCGTCGGCGCCGTGGTAGCTGGCGTACATGGCCGCCATCACCGCCAACAGCACCTGCGCCGTGCAGATGTTGCTGGTGGCCTTGTCGCGTCGGATGTGTTGTTCGCGGGTCTGCAACGCGAGTCGGTAGGCCAGCGAGCCGTCGGAGTCCACCGAGACGCCGACCAGTCGGCCTGGCAGCTGGCGGGCGTGCTTGGCGTGCACCGCGAGGTAACCGGCATGCGGCCCACCGAATCCCATTGGGACGCCGAATCGTTGCGTGGTTCCGAAGGCGACGTCCGCGCCGATTTCTCCTGGCGGGGTGATCAGGGTGAGGGCCAGCAGGTCGGCGCCGATCGCGACCAGGGCGCCACGATCGTGTGCCTGACCGATCACGTCGGTCCAGTCGACCACTGCGCCGCTTGCGCCGGGCAGTTGCAGGATGACGCCGAAGAAGTCGCCATCGGGCAGTCCGCCGCGCAGGTCGGCCGTCACGATGTCGATGCCGAGTGGTGCGGCGCGGGTGGCCAGCAGTGCCGCGGTCTGGCGGTAGACGTCGCTGTCGACGAGGAGCGTGTTCGACGAGCCCCTGACCGCCCGGTGCATCAGCGTCATGGCCTCGGCGGCGGCGGTGCCCTCGTCGAGCATCGACGCGTTGGCCACCTCGAGGCCGGTCAGCTCCTCGACCATCGTCTGAAAGTTCAGCAGTGCCTCGAGCCTGCCCTGGCTGATCTCCGCCTGGTACGGCGTGTAGGCCGTGTACCAGGCGGGGTTCTCGAGGATGTTGCGGCGCAGCACGGGTGGCGTCAGCGTGTCGAAGTACCCCTGCCCGATCATGGAGACTGCCACGGTGTTCGCGTCGGCAATTTCCCGCAACTCGGCGAGTGACTGCTCCTCGGAGGCTGGCGGCGGGAGCTGGTCGAGTCCGGGGGCCACCCCATCTACCGTGATGGCGTCGAGAATGCCCGCGGGCAGCGCCTTTTCGGCTAGCTCGCCGAGGGTGTCCACACCGATGACCCTGAGCATGGTCTCGACGGCGTCAGCGTCCGGTCCGATGTGTCGATCGGCGAATCGCGGCAGGTGGTGTTCGTTGCTGGGGTGGGGGTGAGCACCGGACAAGGGAAGGCCTCTCAGAGCGCAGAACCGCTAGCGGTCCTCTCCCTCTGTCGTCGACCCGTAGCGGGTGCCTGAGAGATTCGGCGTGCCGGCTGGTCACCTGCAGGCCTTTCCCCATGGGCGGGCTTGATTCGAACTCGATGTCGAACTCGCCACTTTCCAGAGGCATCGTGGCTCCGCGCGGTCCTGGTGCCTGAGAGGTTGACGGAGAGGTGTTGCTCCTTCGGCGTCCATGGCTGGCGACCACGGAACTCTCCCGCGCGGGGGCGATGCGTAGCTGAGTCTACCCGGCGGGCAGGTGCGCGGTCGCGTCAGCCGATTTTGCGGTCGCGGGTCTTGCGCCGCGAGGCAAGTTCGTCCTCCGGGCTGGGGATGGACTCGCCGCCGTCGGCACGCTCCCCGGGGAAGTCAGCGATGGCACCGGTCAGCTCGCGCATCGCACCCGATACCGCGATGCCGAAGACACCCTGTCCGCCCTGGAGCAGGTCGACGACCTCTTCGGCCGAGGTGCACTCGTACACCGTGGTGCCGTCGGAGAACAACGTGATGTTGGCGAGGTCCTTGACGCCGCGCTGCCGCAGGTGATCGACGGCGACGCGGATGTTGTGCAGCGAGATACCGGTATCCAGAAGCCTTTTGACGATCTTGAGGACGAGGATGTCCTTGAACGAGTACAGCCGTTGACTACCGGAGCCTGCGGCGCTGCGGATCGACGGAACCACCAGCGACGTCCGAGCCCAGTAGTCCAGCTGGCGGTACGTGATGCCGGCGATCTGGCAGGCGCTGGGGCCGCGGTAACCGACCAATTCGTCCGGAACGGAGTTGTCGGGAAACAGACCCGCCTGCACGGGTTCGCTAGGGGAAGCTGAGGCCACCCGCTCCGGCGTGCTGTTGGAGTTGAGATCCAACTGCTCCTGACGTGGCGTGTCGCCCACTGGCCATCCTCTCGCCGATCAAACTGGATGCGTGCCTCGCAGCCGTCAACGACGACTCAACACGTTTGCTCCGAGCTCTCGAGTATGTCGAGCATACGCTCCCTGCTCGGCACTCACTGCCTCTCGTCGCGATCAAAGTATGGCTGCCCACCAACTGGATTGACGAAACCGTCTCCGCGTGTCGAGAGCGTGAGACTGATCCGTGACTAAACGCTTCAGGTCGCCTTGAAGTCGTCGGGCGAGACGCTGTCGAGGAACTCCTTGAACTTCTCGACCTCGTCTTCCCGGACCGCTCCGGTGGTCTCTTCGTCGGACTCGTCGGGAATCAACAGCCCCGCTTCGGCCAGCACCGCTTCTTCGACGTAGATGGGAACCCCGACCCGCATGGCGATCGCCACGGAGTCCGAGGGACGCGCCGACACCTTGATGTCGCGATCGAAGACCAGGTCTGCGTAGAACGTGCCCTCCTGCAGATCGACGATCCGAACTTCCTTGAGCGAATGCCCAAGGGCGGTGATCAGATCTTGGATCAGGTCGTGGGTGAGCGGGCGCGCAGGCTCGACCCCCTGCTGCTCGAGCGCGATCGCCTGCGCCTCGAACTGACCGATCCAAATCGGAAGATACCGGTCACCGTTGGACTCTCGCAGCAACAGAACCGGCTGGTTCTGAGGCTGCTCCACGCGAATGCCGATCACACGAACCTCGCCCATCTGTGTCTGCCCTCCGCGCCGCAAGCCGTCGTGGAAGAGTCTAATCCTCAGCGATCCAGAACGTCGCGCACGGCGGACTTGATCAGCGACGTGTGCAACGTAATGGCCAGTGCGGCGACTTCGCGCGCCAGGTCGTCGGCGCGGTCGCGGGCACCGGCCTTCACGACGGGCCCGGCGATCTGAGCGATCAGATCGGACTGCCGATCCGCCGCCGACCGGAACGCCCGCAAGTGGCGGGGTTCGACGCCATAGTTGGCCAACGCCTTCGCGCACTGGGCGGTGACGACGGAGTGTTCGTCGAAGAAACCGCCGGGCCCGGACTTGATGACGCCCGCCTTGATTAGTGCGCCGAGCAGCTCCTCGCCGACCGCCGAACGCGTCAGCAGATCCTCGCGGCTCAACCTGACCTGTGCGGGCGCCACTGCAGCGGTGTCGTGGACGGTGTCCTCGCCGTCACTCGACACCCGCACCAATCGCGGCACGCCGTAAGCGGATCCGGTCTCGGGCAGCGCCCCGTCTGGCTGGGAGTCGAGCTGGGCCTTGATGACCTTCAACGGCAGGTAGTGATCGCGCTGCGAAGTCAGAATGAACCTCAGCCGCGCACAGTCATAGGCGGTGAACCGCCGGTAACCCGAGCCCGAACGCTGGGGTGTGACCAGTCCTTCAGCTTCCAGGAAGCGGATCTTGGAGATGGTCACGTCCGGAAAGTCGGGTCGCAGCGAGTCCAGGACCGCTCCGATCGACATCCCGGCGAGCGCTGGGGTGTCGGGCTGTGTCATCTGCTCTTCGCGCAGGCGCTCATCGCCGTCATCAGCCGACTGAACCGCCGTCGTCGCCCTTCGGTCCGGTCAGGAAGACCAGTCGGAACTTGCCGATCTGGACCTCGTCACCGTTGGCCAGCACCGCAGAATCCACAGGCTCGCGGTTGACGTAGGTGCCGTTGAGGCTGCCCACGTCGACGACCTGGAATTCCGCGGCCTCCAGTCGGAACTCCGCATGACGACGGCTCACGGTGACGTCGTCGAGGAAGATGTCGCTATCGGGGTGCCGACCGGCCGCGGTTCTCGCCTGGTCGAGCAGGAATCGTGACCCGGCGTTCGGACCGCGCTTCACGACGAGCAATGCAGAACCCGCCGGAAGTCCCTCGACTCCCGACACGGCGTTGTCGCCGCCCGTTGCGGGCGGTGAGTCCAATTCGTTGAGGAAGTCCGATCGGAAGACCGAGGTGGTCTCGACCGTCACTTCTTCGGACTGATCAGCTCCCGAACTGGTGTCGTTGTCCGTCACCCGGTGCTCCTCACTGGCTGCTGTGGCAATGGTTGGCAGATACGCCGACTCCCGCTCGAGACATTCAAGAGAGACGCCGCCGCGTCATGCGACTCGTGACGACCGTACCGCGCGTGGGTGGTCGCCGTGTCCACCCCGGCCGGAATTCTCATTCGTCGAGGGTTGCACCGTAGGCGTCGGCGTCGAGCAGACCGTCCAGCGCCTCGGACAGTGATGCCGCGTCGATCTGCAGGTCGATGAGCCATCCGGCGCCGTACGGGTCGGAGTTCACCAACTCCGGGGATTCGGTCACTTCGCCGTTGACGGCAACGACTTTCGCGGTGATCGGCGCGAAGAGATCCGAGTTGGACTTGGTCGACTCGACGGTGCCGAACTCGCCGCCGGCGGTGACGTCGGCGTCGACTTCGGGCAGCTCGACGAACACGACGTCGCCGAGTGCGGCCTGTGCGAAGTCAGTGATGCCCACGCGCACCGTGTCGTCGCCGGTCCGACGCACCCACTCGTGGTCCTCGGTGTAGTAGAGGTCGGGCGGAATCTCGCTCACTGGGCTCCTTGTTGGGCTCGGTGGTTATCAGGCTGGGTCCGGATGTCGTGCTCACTTGACTGGCTGAGCGTATTGGCGCGGTTTGGGTTGCCGCAAGGCGGTCACGTTCACGACGTCGGCTTGTTGCACCGACATTGTGCCGCCGACGCGTTCGACGCTGTCGACGGCCCCACCCGGGATGTTCATCGCCGTGGCGAGCGTCGCTGGATCTCCAATGGCGAGAACCGAATAGGGGGGGGACAGGGTGGTGCCGTCGATGACCAGAGCGCCGGGCGATCCCACCACCCAGGTATCGACGCCGACGCGGACGACCGTTCCGCCTGGACCGGAGATCTGCATGGCCTCCGCGCCCGCCGCGCGCAACTCGTTGACGACGTCGAGCATCGTCTCGGGCGACACCCCCGGGGCAATGTCGTCGATGGTGATCGTCACTCCCGGTCCCGTCGCGGCCACGGTCCCGATCAGGATCGACAGGGCCGCCAGTCGGGCTTGGGCGTTCTCGATCAAGGCCTGGTCGTTGCTGCCCGAGGACTGCAGCGCCTCGAGGGTCCGCTGGAGGTCGGCGACCTCGGTGTTGAGCGCGGCTTCGCGCTGCTGCAGGGAATCCAGGAGCACCAGAAGGTCGGCCGGTCGCGCCGTCTCCAGCGAGTTGCCGGATTCGGTCTGCCGCGCCTGCGTGACGATCGCCACCCCGAGCAGGACGCACAGCACGACGGCGAGGGCGCCGAAGGCGATCTGACCGCGGCGCGTCGAGGGTAGCGGCGCGTCGTCGGGCAGTTCGTGCCTGCCGTGCTCGGGTGCGGGTTCCGGGGTGGGTTCGGTCATCTCTCAGGCGCCGAACAGTCGGCGCCGCAAGGCGGCGGCGTTGCCGAAGATTCTGATGCCCAGGACGACGATGATCGCGGTCGAGAGTTGGCTGCCCACGCCGAGCTGATCTCCGACGAAGACGATCAGCGTCGCGACGACCACGTTGAAGACGAACGACACCACGAAGACCTTGGAGTCGAAGATGCGCTCGAGGTACGCGCGCAACCCGCCGAACACCGCATCCAGCGCGGCGACGACCGCGATCGGCAGGTACGGCTGGATTTCCTCCGGCACGCTGGGGTGAAACACCAGGCCGAGGACGATGCCCACGACGAGTGCAGCTATTCCGACCATCTGTCTCCGATGACTCGCGTGTGCATCAGGGCCCAATGTGTTTGGCGAAGTTGACGTCTCGCACCGAGCTGGCGGGAAGGGTCACGTCGTCGACTTCAATGACGGTGACGCCGACCCCGTACGACGACTCGAGCATGCGCAGTCGCTGGAGGGCAGGACTCTGGTCGAAGACGTCGTTCATTCCGTGCGGTGGGCCGACGGCGAGCACGACGTACGGGTTGCTGATGGGCTGGTTGTCGACCAGCAGACCGCCGCCTGCCTGCCGCACGGTGACGTTGGGTCCGATGCGTACGCCGCCGACGGCGATCGCCTCGGCACCGCTGACCCACAGCGAGTTGACGACCAGCTGCAGATCCCGGTCCAGGATGACCTGGGGGCTGCCCGCAACGCGTTGTTTCGATACGTCGCTGAGATCGCGCGCGGCGCTGGGGTCGGTGACGGTGACGGTCAACCCCGGCCCGTGGACGGCCGTGGCCGCGGCGGCGAACTCCGCGACGTCGAGGTTGGCGAGCAACTGGCGCCCACGCTCGTCCCCCGCCAGGCGGCTGCGCCGCTCCGACTCGACCTGCCCGGCGAGCGCGTCGCGCCGGGTCGTGCCGTCGTTCGTCGTCCGCTCGGCGTTCAACACCCCCGCGGCGAGCACCTGCCGGGTCTCCTGGGTCGCCGGGGCGACGGACTGCGCCTGCGCGGCGGCGGCGGCGAACACCGCTGTCACCAGCAACCCCGCCAGGATCTGCCAGCCCCAATTCGAGGCCCGGCCGCGCGCCTGGCGTGACGCCCGCCGCTCGGCCGCCGCGGCATAACCGGGGTCGAGGTGCTCGTACAGCAGCGACCGCAGCAGTGATGGCACCGGGATCAGCGTCGGTGCGCCCGCTTCGTGAGCGTTGCGTCCGGCGTCTCGGCGGTAGCCGCCGAGCGCACGCTCGTCGTCAGCCATTCCGCCGACCGCCGGCCACGTGGCGGGGCATCTGCCGAACCACCATGGTGGCCTGGATGAGGTACACCACGCCCGACCAGAGGTACATGGCGATCCCCCAGCCGAGGAACGCCCAGCCGATGGCCAGGATCGCCCGGCTCCAGAGCGCGTCCCACTGGCCCAGCACAACGAGGGGGAAGCCCGACATCAAGGAGAACGTGGCGGCTTTGCCGACGTAGGTGACGGTCAGGGCGGTGAGCCCGCGGCTGCGCAGGACCGGCAGGGTCAGCGCGAGCAGCACGTCGCGCACGATGAGCACCACGACGAACCACCACGGGACGATGCCGTAGACCGCCAGCGCCACCGGGACGACGATCATGTAGATGCGGTCGACGGCGGGGTCGAGCAGCGCCCCGAGCCGGGAGGACTGGTTGTCGAAGAGCCGGGCGATCTTGCCGTCGGCCCAGTCGGAGAAACCACTGAACATCAGCACCGCGACCGCCCAGGCGTTGGCGTCGACGGCGAGTAGATAGATGAAGACGGGGACAAGGATGAGCCGCAACACGCTGAGCGCGTTGGGAATGGTGAGAATCCGATCCGGGTCCAATTCCCCGGTCGCTTCGCTCCCCCCCGCAGGCGGGGGGACCCCCAGCCCTGGCTGGGCACATTCCCCGGTCGCTTCGCTCCTGCCCTCCGGAGGCTCCCTGCGATGAACCTAGCGGAACACCCCGGGCAGGCTGAGGGCAGACATGGAGTCTTCCGCCAACGGGTTGTCGTGAATCATGTAGGTCCACGTCGAGGTCGGCCGTGCGAGCTTCGACAGATCGAGTCCCTGCTCGTCCTCGACGACGTTGGCGGTCTCGAAGGTCTGCTGCGCGGCTTCGATGGCGTCGGCCGCCAGGGACGCGAACGCGTCGACGGCGAGTCGGTGGAACTCGTCGAGTGGGTTCTGCCTGCCCAGCGCCCGCAAATGGATGCTCTCGCGGATGTCGGACAGGTAGGCCTGGTGGTCGGCCCAGCCGCGGTCCAGGTGGTAGAGCATGATCTGGCGGCTGATCTTCTCCAGCTGCTCCTCGTCGATCTCCTTGGCCAGTTCCTCGTAGCGTTCTGGAGACCGCTCGGCCAGTTCCTGGCGGGCGGTTGCGGTGCGCAACAGCGTGTTTCGCCGCTCCACTAGGATCGCGCGCTGCTGGGCGACGAGCTGGTTGTAGCGCCACGTGTTGGCGTGCACGTCGAGCAGCCTGCCCTCGGCGATGCGTTGGGCGTTCTCGAGCAGTTGGCCGGCCTTCGGATCAAGGATGCGGCCGTCTCCGTTCTCCAGGTCGGTCCCCATCGGGAGCTTCTCCGGGTCGAGGTGCGAGACGACGACGTCGTCCTCCCAGCTCGAGAAGAACACCGACGAACCGGGGTCGCCCTGCCGGCCGGCACGGCCGCGCAGCTGGTTGTCCAGCCGCTCGGTGTGATGGCGGCCGGTGCCGATGACGTGCAGCCCGCCGAGTTCGGCGACGTCATCGTGACCGGCCTCGTCGGAGCCACCCAGCCGGATGTCGGTGCCGCGGCCCGCGATCTGGGTGGAGACGGTCACCGAGTTCAGCGTGCCCGCCTCGGCGATGACGCGCGCCTCCTCCTCGTCGTTCTTGGCGTTGAGCACCACGGCGGGTACACCCGCCTTGACGAGCCGTTCGTGCAGTTCCTCGGACTCGGCCACGTCGCGGGTGCCGACGAGGACCGGCTGGCCGGTCTCGTGCATCGCCTTGATGTGGTCGATGACGGCGTCGACCTTGGCGGCGGCGGTGATGTAGACGCGGTCGGCGTCGTCCTCGCGGACGTTGGGGGTGTTCGGCGGAATCGGCGACACCCCGAGCTTGTAGAACTGCCGGAGCTGCTCGCCGGCGGCCAGCGCGGTACCGGTCATCCCGCACACCGTCGGGTAGCGGTTGATCAGTGCCTGGACCGTGATGGTGTCGAGCACTTCGCCGGTCTGGGTGGTCTCGATGCCCTCCTTGGCCTCGACGGCTGCCTGCAGTCCGTCGGGCCAGCGCTGCAGCTGTGCGATCCGGCCGCGGGACGCGTTGATCAGCTGCACCCTGTCGTCGCGGACGATGTAGTGCACGTCGCGCTGGAGCAGGACGTGGGCGTGTAGGGCCACGTTGATCTCGGTCAGTGTGGTGCTGACGTTCTCCTCGGAGTAGATGTCGATGCCGCCGAGCGCCTTTTCGAGCTTGCGGGCGCCCAGGTCGGTGAGGTGGACGTTGCGACGGTCGGCGTCGGTGTCGTAGTACTTTTCGGCGGCCGTTGCCGCACACAGCTCGCCGACCATCCGGATGATCTCCAGCCGCGGGGTCTCGCGGTGCGTGGTGCCCGCCAGCACGAGTGGAACCAATGCCTCGTCGACGAGTACGGAGTCGGCCTCGTCGATGAGGGCGACGTCGGGGTCGGGCGACACCAGGTCGTCGACGTCGGTCACCAGCTGATCGCGCAGCACGTCGAAACCGATCTCGTTGACCGACGCGTAGGTCACGTCGCACGCATAGGCGGCGCGTCGCTCGTCGGCGGTGGACTCGGCGGTGATCCAGCCGACGGTCAGGCCCATCGCCTCGAGCAACGGGCCCATCCACCCGGCGTCGCGTCGCGCCAGGTAGTCGTTGACGGAGATGACGTGCACGCTGCGGCCGGCGATCGCGTAGCCTGCCGCAGCGATCGCACCGGCAAGCGTCTTGCCCTCGCCGGTCGCCATTTCGACGACGTCCCCCGCGAGCATTCGCAGTGCGCCCAACAGCTGAACGTCGAATGGCCGCAACGTCGTTGCGCGTTCGGAGGCGTCGCGGGCGATGGCGAGGAACTGCGGGATGTCCGCCGACTCGGCGAGCTCGTCGAGGTTGAGCAGCTTGGCGGCCTTGCGCAGTTTCTCGTCGTCGAGGTCAGCCGCCTTCTCGTCGAACTCAGCTGAGGCGTACACCAGGTCCATCGACAGGGCCTGGTCCTTGTCGGTACTGGCGCCGAGCAGCTTCCAGAACCGGTTGCTCAGCCGACCAGAGGTGCGGTCTTTCGTCTTCGGCGCGATCTTTGGCACCCATTCACGGTACGCGGGCCACTCTCCCTGCCGCGAGCGTGCGTGTCCGTACCCGACACGCCGCGGCGAAACGACACAACGCGCACGCTCGCCACCCGCCTCGTGCTGCGGTAACTTCCCGCTCAGCGGCGTCGCCGAACGCCCGCCGAGGAGTCTGATGAACTCTCCAGCGTTCAAGCCCTCCGTCGATTGGAGCAACGAACTCCTCGCGTCGACCCTGTGGGTGTTGACGACCTTCGGCATCACCGCCATCTGCCTCGTCGTGGTCCTCGTCCTCCTCGGTCGCCTGACCGAATGGGGCCGTCAGTTCTGGCGCATCAACGGGCCCTACTTCACCGCCCGCGGCTCGCGGCTGACCGTGTGGATCATGTTGGCGGCCTTGCTCGCATCGGCCGTCTTGTCAGTGCGGATCAGCGTGCTGCTCAGTTACTACGCCAACGACCTGTTCTCGTCGTTGCAGGTGGCCTTCGAGGGCAGTGGTAATGCGGCTGCCGCGCCGGACGTTTCCCTGAAGGGCACCGGGATCGACGGGTTCTGGATGTCGATGCGTATCTTCGCCGTCCTGGCGACGGTCGCCACCGCCCGGTCACTGCTCGACCTCTACCTGATGCAGCGGTTCAGCATTCGGTGGCGCGGGTGGATGACGCACCGCGTGGTCGATGACTGGCTCGGCGGCTATGCGTACTACCGCGGGCAGCTGACGACCACGCCGATCGACAATCCCGATCAACGCATCCAGCAGGACATCGACATCGTCACCACCGGCACCGGCGAACCGAACACGCCGGCTCACGGTTCGAGCAACACCCTGCTTTTCGGTGCCGTCGAATCCGTCCTGAGCGTCGCATCGTTCGGCGTCATCATGTGGCAGCTGTCGGGCCCGTTGACGGTCTTCGACGTGACGTTGCCGCGGGCACTGTTCTGGATCGTGATCGTCTACGTGCTGGTCGCGACGGTCGTCGCGTTCTGGATTGGCCGTCCACTGATCCGGCTGAGCTTCCTCAACGAGTTCCGCAACGCCAGCTTCCGCTACGCGATGATCCGGTTGAAGGAGGCGGCGAGCGCCGTCGGCCTCTTCCGCGGCGAGGACGCCGAACGTCAGCAGCTCACCAATCGCCTCGCCGCCGTCATCACCAACTACCGGCACTGGCTGAACCGCATGGTGGTCTTCCTGGGCTTCAACCTCTCGGTGAGTCAGGCAATCAATCCGCTGCCGTACATCGTTCAGGCCCAACGACTCTTCGCCCAGCAGATCTCCTTCGGGGACGTGATGCAGTCGGCGACTGCCTTCCACGCCATTCACGACGCGCTGTCGTTCTTCCGCAACGCCTACGACGCGTTCGCCAGTTACCGAGCCGCCCTGATCCGTCTCGACGGTCTGCTCGACATGAACGAGCGCACCAGGGTGATGCCCCAGCTGGTGATCGAGCAGTCCTCGGACGGCGCGGTGCAGCTGGAGGGTGTCGAGGTGCGCACGCCCGACGGCCAGCTTCTGGTCCAAGCCCTCGACGTGCGACTCGCCCCCGGCGAGAGCGTGGTCATCACCGGGCCGTCGGGCAGCGGCAAGACGACGCTGCTAGAGAGCCTCGCCGGACTGTGGCCGCACGCCTCGGGCAGGGTGCGGTTCCCGGTCGAGGCACGGGAGGTGATGTTCGTCCCGCAGCTGCCCTACATCCCGCTCGGTGACCTGCGCACCGTCACTTCCTACCCGCGTCCGGACGGAGAGGTCGACGTGGGCCGGATTCAGCAGGCGCTGCTCGAGGTGGCCCTGCCGCACCTCATCATTCGAATCAACGAAGTCAAGGACTGGGCCAAGGTGCTGTCCGTAGGTGAACAGCAGCGGATCGCGTTCGCCCGCATTCTTTTGAACGAGCCGCAGGTCGTGTTCCTCGACGAGTCGACGTCCGCGATGGACGAGGGCTTGGAATTGATGCTCTACCGGTTGCTCCGGGACGAGCTGCCCGAGTCGATCCTCGTCAGCGTCAGCCATCGCGAGACCGTCGAGCAGCATCACGACCGGCAACTGGAGCTGCTCGGTGGCGGCCAATGGCGAGTCGGTCGGATATCCGCCGCGACTTGACCCCTCTGACCGGCTGCCACCAGCCGACCGGGGTACCTTGCCCGAATGGAAATGTTCACCCCGACGCTGGATTGGAGCGCCGAGTGGCTGACGTCGCTGTGGTGGATCTTGCGGGCCTGGGCGATCTCCGCGGTCGCCACGATGGTGGTTCTGGTGCTCATCGCCCGCTACACGAACTGGGGTCGTCAGTTCTGGCGCATCACCGGCGCGTACTTCAGCGGCCGCTCGAGTGTCAAGGTCTGGCTCTGGCTGGCGGGTCTGCTCCTGTCGGTGATCATCGGCGTACGACTGACGGTGCTCTTCAGTTACCAGAGCAACGACATGCTGACCAGCTTCCAGGTGATCGCAACCGGCGTCGGCGGTGGCGACGACACCATCAAGCAGTCCGGTAAGGAGGGCTTCTGGCTCTCGATTACGGTCTTCAGCATCATGGCCGTCATCTACGTGGCCCGGATCATGCTGGACCTGTTCCTGATGCAGAGGTTCATGCTGCGATGGCGGGCCTGGCTGACCGACCGACTCACCGGAGACTGGCTCGACGGCAAGGCCTACTACCGGGCCCGCTTCATCGACGACACGATCGACAACCCCGATCAACGCATCCAGTACGACATCGACATCTTCACCACCGGTGTCGGACCGACCCCCAACAACCCGAACAACACTACTGGTTCGACGCTGCTGTTCGGCGCGGTGAGCTCGATCGTCACGATGATCTCCTTCACCGCGATCCTGTGGAACTTGTCGGGTCCGTTGACGCTCTTCGGCGTCACGCTCCCCAGAGCGATGTTTTGGATCGGGCTCGGGTACGTCGTGTTCGCCTCCGTCATTGCGTTCTGGATCGGCAAGCCGATCATCTGGTTCGCGTTCGACAACGAGAAGTACAACGCCGCGTTCCGTTACGCGCTGGTGCGCCCGCGCGAGGCGTCGGAGGCCGTCGCCTTCTATCGCGGCGAGATCGCCGAGCGCACGGGGCTCCGGCAGCGCTTCGCACGCGTCGTATCCAACTACAAGCGCTACATCAACAGGATGATCGGCTTCTACGGCTGGAACCTCTCGCTCAGCCAGATCATCGTGCCGCTGCCCTACGTGCTGCAGTTCCCACGTTTCTATGCGGGCGACATCAAGCTCGGCGACATGACCCAGACTGCGTCCGCGTTCGGCAGCATCCAGGACGGGTTGTCCTTCTTCCGTAACGCCTACGACCAGTTCGCCGGGTATCGGGCGGCGATCATCCGTCTGCACGGCCTGGTCGTCGCCAACGACGAGGGTCGGGCGCTGCCCACCGTGACGACGGCGGCCTGCGTGGACGGCACGGTCGAACTCGACAGCGTCGAGGTCCGCACGCCCGACGGCCTGCAGCTCGTCAACCCGCTCGATCTGCGCCTGGAGATCGGCGAAACCCTGGTGATCACCGGCAAGTCGGGAAGCGGCAAGACCACGCTGTTGCGCAGTCTTGCGGAGCTGTGGCCGTTCACCTCGGGCACGCTGACCCGCCCGTGCGGACCCAACGAGACGATGTTCCTCTCTCAGATGCCGTACGTTCCGCTGGGTGACCTGAGGGCCGTCGTGTCCTATCCCTGCGAGGAGGGCCAGCTCGAGGACTCCGAACTGCGCGACGTCCTGGAACGGGTTGCGCTGCCACACCTGCGGGATCGTCTCGACGAGCTTCAGGACTGGGCCAAGGTGCTCTCCCCCGGTGAGCAACAGCGGATCGCGTTCGCCCGCATCCTGCTGACCAAACCCAAGGCCGTCTTCCTGGACGAGTCGACCTCTGCCTTGGACGAAGGCCTGGAGATGACGCTGTACCGACTGGTCCGTACCGAGCTGCCGGACACCATCCTGGTCAGCGTCAGTCACCGCAAGACCGTCGAGCAACATCACGACAGGGAACTTCGCCTGCTCGGCGATGGCGAGTGGCAGCTCAGCGATCTCGGTGAAGTGCGGGAGCCCGTCCCGGTCTAGCCCAAACATTCCCCGGTCGCTTCGCTGCTGCCCGCCGGTGCCCGGAGTAGCTTCCCCGCATGGAGATGTTCACCCCGTCGCTCGACTGGGGCAACGAGGTCGTCGCGTCGCTGATCTGGGTCGCCAAGGCATGGGCGATCAGCGCCGTGGCGACGGTGGCCGTCTTGGCGCTGCTTGCCCGGTTCACCACGTGGGGCCGGCAGTTCTGGCGGGTCACCGGTCCGTACTTCATGGGGCGGCAAAGTATTCCGGTATGGGCTCTGCTCGGATTGCTGCTGCTATC
The DNA here is from genome assembly GCA_038244615.1 of Mycobacteriales bacterium. Lineage (GTDB taxonomy): Bacteria > Actinomycetota > Actinomycetes > Mycobacteriales > Mycobacteriaceae > Mycobacterium. Next base: position 36,258 of record JBBRTH010000022.1, read on the forward strand.
GGTGATGTTCTCCGTGCGAATGGACGTGCTGTTTAGCTACTACGGCAACGATCAGTACTCCGCCCTGCAGGTCGCCTTCGAAGGCGCCAGTGCGGGCAACGAGGCCGTGCGGGACTCCGGCGTCCGCGGTTTCTGGTTCTCGATCCTCGTCTTCGGGATGCTCGTCGCCACCTATCTCGCCCAGACGCTGCTGGACCTGTATCTGATGCAGTTCTTCATCATTCGGTGGCGGGTCTGGCTGACCGACCACTTGACGAGCGACTGGCTCGACGGGCGGGCCTACTACCGGCAACGTTTCGTCGACGCTCCCATCGACAACCCGGATCAGCGCATCCAGCAGGACATCGACGTCTTCACCACGGGAACGGGCCCCGAGACCAACACGCCGACCGTCGGCACGTCGACCACGCTGCTGTTCGGTGCGGTGTACTCGATCGTCTCGGTCGTCGCCTTCACACCGATCCTGTGGAATCTGGCTGGCCCGCTGACGTTCTTCGGCGTCACGGTGCCGAAGGCGTTGTTCTGGATCCTGTTGCTGTACGTGTTCGTCGCGACGGTGGTGTCGTTCTGGATCGGTCGCCCGATCATCCGGCTGAGCTTCCGCAACGAAATGACCAACGCCGCCTTCCGTTACGCCCTCGTGCGCCTTCGCGATGCCTCCGAAGCGGTCGGCTTCTCCCGCGGCGAGCGCGTCGAGCGCATCGGGTTGTCAGAACGGTTCGCCAGGATCATCGTGAACTACCGGGCTCTGGTGTGGCGCGGGGTGGCCTTCCTCGGGTGGAACAAGGCCATGTCGCAGATCGTGGACCCGCTACCGCTCATCGTCCAGGCGCCGCGACTGTTCGCGGGTGAGATCAACCTGGGCGACGTCACTCAGTCATCCAGCGTGTTCCGATCGGTACAGGGATCGTTGTCGTTCTTCCGTGCGGTGTACGACTCGTTCGCCAGCTACCGCGCGACGATCATCCGTCTCGGCGGCCTTCTCGCAGTCAACGAAAGTGCAAGGGCGCTAGACCAACTCGCGGTGGGGGTAAGCACCGGCGGCGCGGTGGAGATCGACGACGTGGCCGTGCACTCCCCCACCGGTGAGTCCCTCGTCGACGGGCTCGCGGTACGTCTCGCCGCCGGCGGCTCGCTGGTCATCACGGGCCGGTCGGGTACCGGCAAGACCACTCTGCTGCGCAGCCTCGCCCAGATGTGGCCGTACGCCTCGGGTACCGTCCGCTACCCCTCTGACGAGGGGGCGATGTTCCTGCCGCAGCTGCCCTACGCTCCGTTGGGCGACCTTCGGACGGTCGTGTGCTATCCCTCGACCGGAGATTCGTTCGACGACAACGAGATTCGGTCGGCCCTCGACGCCGTCGCGCTCGGCCACCTCGGTTCCCGGCTGAACGAGACGGCCGACTGGTCGAAGGTGCTGTCCCCCGGTGAGCAGCAGCGCGCCGCGTTCGCGCGAGTGTTGCTGACTGCGCCGCGCGCGGTGTTCCTCGACGAGTCCACCTCGGCGCTCGACGAAGGTCAGGAGTTCGCGCTGTACCGGACGCTGCGTGACAGGTTGCCGGACTGCGTCGTGGTCAGCGTGAGCCACCGCAGCACAGTTGAGCAGCATCACGACGATCGGCTGGAACTGCTCGGCGCCGGTGAGTGGCGGCTGGCCCCGATCGGTTAGCGGGCCGCGGCGTGCCGGCCGGCGAGGCGCCCGAAGAACGAGCCCTCGCCGAGTTGGGTCCCGCTGCAGTACCCCTTGCAGTCCTGGGCGATGTTCGACGCGCATGCGCCTGCCGCGTAGAGACCCGCAACGATGCTGCCGTCCACCCGCAGGACTTCCCCGTCCTGTGTCGTCGCGAGCCCACCCATCGTGAAGCCGGCATACATCGCCTTGCCGAGCGAGAGGTCGAAGGCGCCCCACGGCCCCTTGTCTTGCGCCGCAAGGAATTCCGGTTGCTTGTGGAAGTCGGGGTCTTCGCCCTTGGCGGCGTATTCGTTGTAGCGGTTGAGCGTGGCGACCAGATTGCCCTCGGGAATGCCCAGCGCCGACTCCATCTCCTCGACGGTCTCCCAGCCGTCGATCAGCGGAATCAGTGGCAGCTCCGGGCGCTCGAGGTGTTCCGCGTCGACGATCAGGAACGCCGCACTGTCGGGTTGCTCCATGACGAAACCCGACGTGCGCGAGTGGTAGGAGTCCTCGGTGACGAACCGCTGTCCGTCCTTGTTGACGATGATGCCCGTCAGCAGGATCGCCGGTGGGTACGGCGGCGCGGTGATGAAGTACTGGTCCATGTGCTTGGTGGCCCCACCCGCTGATTCGCCGAGCCGGATACCGAGTCCGTCGTCGTAGGTGTTTCCGAGCACGAACGGCTTCTCGGCGAGCTTGGGCGTGAAGGTGGCCACCATCTCGGGGTTCATCACGAAGCCGCCGGCCGCGATGACGACGGCCTTGGCGCGGATGGTGCCGGTATCCTCGAAGTGCTTCCACGTGGCCCCGACGATGACGCCGTCGTCGTCGGTGACCATTGCGGTGGCGCCGGTTTCGTACCGGACGTCCACCCCGAGTTCGGCGGCACGCTTGACCAGCAACTCGATGACCATCGCCGCCCCGCCCAACTCGCCGGGCATGGGGACGGAGTGGCCGCGCGGTGCGGGCCGGGCCTGCTCGAAGAACGGCCACACCTTCTCGTTGCCGGTATAGGACAGTCCCTCAGTGCCCGGGGGCACGACGACCTTGCCGGGGTAGTAGCTGCGCTCGAACTGAAAGCCCAAGTCCTCCAACCAGTTGAAGTGTTCGACGCTGCCGTCTGTGTAGGCCCGGATCTTGTCGAGTTCGGGTTCGCGAGACATGGCGACGAGGTACTTGTACATCTCGTCGGCGCTGTCGTCGTGGCCAGTCGCCTTCTGCACCTCTGTGCCGCCGCCGAGGTAGAAGTGTCCGCCGGCCATCGACGTCGTGCCACCTGCGGCAGCCGCACGCTCCAGCAGGACGACGCGCGCGCCCGCGGCGGCCGCGCTGACTGCGGCGCAGCCACCGGCGATGCCGAAACCGACCACGATGACGTCGACGTCGTCGGACCACTCCGCAACGTCCGTGGCGGCGACGGTTTCGGGTATCTGCGTGCTCACGCTTGCTCCTGTTTCACGTAGTCGAAGAACGCCCGGATCTCGGGCGGGACATAGGCGATCTCGAGATAGGGGACGCCTGCCTGCGCGGCAGAGACGTACGCGAAGCGCATTCCGCCGGGCATAACTCCCTGCGACACCACCGGCGCACCGTCGCGTTCGGCGTCGCGCAGCATCGCCTCGAAGGTGTCGACGTCGCCGGCTTCGATGCAGACGTGGTGCAGGCCGGGGCCCGACGCGTCGAGGAATTCGGCGTAGACGCTCTCGCCGCCGACCGGCGCGATCAGCTCGAGCTGGGTGTCCCCCGCGTAGGACAGCGAGACGTGGGCGACGAAGTCGGCGGGCCGCCCGCGATGGGTGCAGGTGTCCGGACCGAAGTGGACGTCGGGCATGCGCACCCACTTCTTGGCGCCCATCAAGCTGGTCAGCGCCTTCTCTCCGGCGTCGAGGTCCCGCGTCACCCAGGCTATCTGGACAGGTGTCTGGTCATGCATCGCTCTGAAGGATATCCCCGGCGAGGACGGCTGGCTAGAACGTGTTCTAGTTCAGGGTGAGGGCGGCGATGACGAACCGGATCTTTCCGTCGAAGACGTCGCCGGGGTCCGAAAGCGTGTCGCCGCGAGGTGCGGATAACGAGGTCGCTGACACGCCAAGCCCGCTCTCCTCAGGCTCTACCTCAAGCGCTGGTTCTGTGAGGTCAAGGGTCACGTCGGCGGGCTGACCCCCGACTCGACCGACACGCAGATCCGCGCCGTCGATCCAGGTCTTCGAGTTGGTCTGACGCCCCAGCCGTCAGGATCCGTCGCGCAACATCTGGGCGATCGTGGCGGCGGTGGCGGCGCTGAGCTGGCCGGAGATCTGAATCGACTGCCCGTCGATGGGCTGGCTGATGGCGGGTGCTGCCAGCACGACACCGTTGCGGACGAAGGCCAGCTGCTTGCCGACGTTCGCGGCGGTGTACTGCGCGAAGGCGGTACTGGACGCCGGATCCATCGACATCTGAACGGTGTGGAAGTCGCTCGTCGGTAGTTTCGTCTCGGTGGCCCCAGTCAGGTTCAGCGCCAACGCAACTGGGCCGAGCTGGTAGACCGCGGCCTTGTCGACGTCACACACCCGAATGGGTGCGTCCGGCGGTGTCGGCGGCGGAACGGGTGGACAGTCCTCGCGATTGGCCACCAGCGGCACCTCCGCGACGGGGCGCACCGCCAGCGGGATCCCGATCACCGCGGGAGTCCTCGTCGTGGGAATCGGGGTGGTGCGCTGAGCGACCTCACCCTGGTCCTTCATCAGGAAGGCCGTCGCGACCCCGACGACGATCGTGCTGACCATCGCCAGGATGCCGACCAACGCCAGCACGGCGATCATGATCCGGCGGGCCGTCCACGGCTCCCCGGAAGAGAACCACGAGAACCACGAGTACAACCGGTAACGCATCAGCGGTCAGGCCGGCGGCAGGGCTCCCAGTGGGGGCGCGACGGGGGCAGTGCCTGCTGCGGCCGTGAAGACCTCTTGGCGAATCTGCTGATCGGTGATCTGCCACGAAACGGCGGCGGGGTACTGACCCCAGGTGCTGTTGAACATCCCGACGATGACGGCGCGTCCATCGTCGGTGAGCACGTAGACGGGGCCACCCGAGTCACCTTTCTGGCTGATGACACCGTTGGCCATCGTGAACCACCCGTTGTTGACAGCCTCCACAGTGCCACAGCTCTCGCCGGTGACCACGCCGAAGTGGCAGACGCGTTGCCCCTGTCGCGGCAAGACTGCCGGATCGAAGGACAGCGCCCTGCCGCCGGGCAGGACGTCGTTGATCTGCACGTCGGGTGCCAGCGCGATGGCCTCCCAGTCGGAGATCAAGTGATTGGTGTCGACGGTCGCACCGTCGGGTGTGTTGTCGCTGAAGACGGTTTGATGCCCAACGACGTTTCCGTCCTTGTCGCCCACTACCCCACTGCCGCGGCAGTGCCCGGCGGTGAACGCCGTCCGCGACCGCACGTCCACGAACCCGAGCGTGCACCTGTTGGTGTCCTGGCGAATCTCCATCCCCGGAAAGACGACGACGCCGGGAACGGCGTTCGCGGGCACAGCGCTGAGGGTCGCGATCGAAGCGGTGGCAAGCACGACCGCGCGCAAACACTTTCGGCGCAACGTCGTCTCCGATCGGTAACGGTAGGTGCGGGATCAGCGTACCCATGGCAAAGGCGGCCCGCAGCAAAAAGGTGCGGGCCGCCTCATGTGCTTGCCTACGGAATCGTGACTACCTGACCGGGATGGATGAGGTCGGGGTTCGAGATCCCGCTCGCCGCGGCGATGTCGTGATACTTGTTGCCGTCGCCGTAGAACCGTTCCGCGATGGCCCACAAGGTGTCACCGGACACCACGGTATAGGTCCGAGGCGCGGGCGGCGGCGGCGGGGGTGGCGGCGGCGCGGGCGTCTCGGCCGGCGGCGCCTCCTCGATGACGGCGGCGGGAACCACCTCCGGCTCCGCGGGCCTCTCGGCAGGCGGTGGCGGCGGTGCGGGCACCTCGTCGGTCTTCGTATCGGACGACCATGCCGGCCCGTCGAACCCGTAAAGCACCAGATTGCGGTCGTCCTGGAGGATCAACCGAACGTCCTTGGCGCCTTTGGTCTGGCTGGCCCACACCGGATCGTCCGACGTGTAGAGAACGAAGTTGCCGTCGGTCTGAACCTCGGCGCGGACCACCTTCTTCCCGTTGGTGCCCGTCGACCAGACGGACTCCTCACCGGCGTACAGCACGAGATTGCCGTCGTCCTGGAGGATCAGCTTGTACGCCCCGTTACTGGACGTAAGCGACTGACCGACCTCCAGCTTCTCTCCATTTTGAAGTCTGTCTCCCACGTTATTGCACCCTTTCCTCGTCGGCCAGGCCGAAGCCTACTGGCCGCGGAGAGACTCGTGGGCAGTTCGGCTCCAGACAATCAAAACGCTTGGCGAACAATCGGTTGCGTGCCGCCGACGCCCTAGGAGTCGAATCCGAGGCCGAGCGCGTCGAGCGTGCGCAGCAGGACGTTGCGGTGGCCGGCGGAGTGGTCGGCACGGTCGAGCGACCACCGCGTGGCCTGAATTCCGACGCTGGCAAACGGTTCGGGAGGAAAGGGAAGTGGCCTCTCGCGCACCATCTCGAGCTCCGTACGCGGCGTGGGCACATCGCCGAGTAGGTCGAGGCAGACGTCGGCGGCAAACCTCGCTGCACCCACGCCGAGTCCGGTGAACCCGTTGACGTAAGCGACTCGACCTTCGCGGGCCAGGCCCCAGTGCGCACAGAACCGGGTGTTCGTGTCGATCGGACCCGCCCACCGGTGGCTGAAGCGGACGCCCTCCAGTTGCGGGAAGGTGATGAAGAAGTGGGCCGCGAGTCTGCGGTAGCTCTCGGGGCGGTCTTCGTAGTTGGCGTCGACCTTGCGGCCGAAGTGGTAGATCGCGTCATAGCCTCCGAACACGATCCGGTTGTCCTTGGTCATGCGGTAGTAGTGAAACTGATTGGCGGAGTCGCCAATTCCCTGTCGATTCCGCCAACCGATGCTGTCTACCTGGGCGTCGGTCAGCGGTTCGGTGGCCAACACGTAGTCGTAGACCGGCACCGTGTACAACCGGTTGCGGCGCAGCAGATGCGGGTAGACGTTGGTTGCCAGCACGACCCGCTTGGCCGTGATGACGGCGTCTGCGGTGTCGACCTGAATCGACGCGGTGCCGGAATTCAGTGACGTCGCGTTGGTGTGCTCGTAGATGCGCACGCCTGCCTCGGTGCACGCACGCGCCAGCTCGAGCGCCAGCTTAGCGGGGTGCACGATCGCACAGGTACTGGCGTGTTGCAGCCCGGCGAGGAACGTCGGCGAATGGACCTCGGCGCGTACGGCGGCCTCGTCGAGGAACTGGCCGTCGCCCTCGGCGGCCGACTCCCTGAGCCAGTCCACCTGGTGGGGTTCGGTCGCTACGCCCAGCATCCCGCTTCGTTGCCATTCGACGTCGAGCCCGAGCCGTTCGATCTCCGCCTGCATGCCGTCGAGGTTCTCCAGGCCCATGACATCGAGTTGCTCGATCTCGTGGGGCCACCGCGTCGTTCCGTTCTCCTTGCCGTGGGTCAGACTGGCCTCGACGAATCCGCCGTTGCGTCCGGACGCCGCCCATCCGATGCGGTGGGCGTCGATGAGCACGATGCGTTCGTCCGGATCCCGCTGCGCGGCATGTAGTGCCGTCCACAGCCCGGCGTAGCCGCCTCCGACCACCAGGAGGTCGCACGCGAGGGCCTTCGTCAGCTTGGGATGGTTGGGCCGGTTGCGCTCTTCCACGTCGAGCCACATCGATCCGAAGGCGCTGACGGCCAGCGACCGTTCGACCAGCGCGGGGTCGACGTAGCCATCGAAGACGGTTTCCACGCCGATGACATTACCGAGGGCAGTTAGGAGTGCGACGGCGCCGGTGTGCCGCCGGTGGTGGCGGGGGCTGCGGGGTCGGTTCCGACGAGGCGCCGCGGTGCCCACCCCGGGGGGCAGAAGACGTAACCGAGACGGTCGCGCAGGCGGTCGGCGCGCGTGACGTCGCGTGCAATGGCCACGTATTCGTGGGTCTGCAGCTTCCAGATGTTGTACGTGGAGACCTGTTTGGTCAGCCCGTAATGCGGTCGGAACAGCTCGTCCTGGTAGGTCCCGAAGAGGCGATCCCACAGGATCAGGATGCCTGCATAGTTCTTGTCGAGGTACTCGGGGTCCATGCCGTGGTGCACCCGGTGGTGCGACGGGGTGTTGAAGACGTACTCGATGGGCCGCCACATCTTGTCGATGCGTTCGGTGTGCACCCAGAACTGGTAGATGAGGTTCAACGAGAAGCTGGCGAACACCATCCACGGCGGAATGCCCAGCAGCGGCAGCGGAATCCAGATCAGAATCTCACCGCTGTTGTTCCACTTCTGTCGCAGTGCGGTGGCGAAGTTGAAGTACTGGCTCGAGTGGTGTGCCTGGTGGGTCGCCCACACCAGTCGCACGCGGTGCGCGATGCGGTGATACGAGTAGAAGAGGAGGTCGACGCCCACGATCGCGATGACCCAGGTGTACCAGGCGGTGGACGGCAGGTGCCACGGTGCGGCGTAGGCGTAGATCGCGGCGTAGCCGAGCAATGCGAGGAGCTTCCAGGCCCCCGTGGTCGCGACCGACACCAGACCCATCGAGATGCTCGCCCAGGCATCGCGCCGCAGGTAGGCGCCCGAGGGTGCGCGATCGTCGTCGAGGCGGTCCAGCGTGCGGGCCGCGGTCCACTCGAGGATGAGCAGCAGCAGGAAGAAGGGAATCGCGAACAGCACCGGGTCCCGCATCTGCGGCGGCAGCACGTCGAGGAAGCCACGGATTCCGTCCCACCAGTTCACGTCCACCTCCTTCCGAGAGGCGATCCTAGCCACACGATCCCTAGCGGAAGCTCAGAACGTCGTTCCCCCACGCCACACGCAGCGGGCGGTCGGGGTCCTCGACCACCACGTCGCTCTTGTCGAGGAGCAGTGTGGCCCGGTCCTCGTCGCGGTAGCGCCGCCAGCGTGGCTCCCTCGCCGGGCCGGTGGGCTCGCCGGTCGCCCCGAAGTTCAGCCACCGGGTGCGGATGCGTTCCGACAGCGCGGTGCCCGCCTTGAGGCCACCCAGCTTGAACGTCGGATCCTTGGGTCCGGCAACGAGATTGCCCCACACGTAGGGCAGTTCGGTGGCGTGCGCGGCGCCGAGTCTCAGCAGGCGCAGCATCGGCGTCGCCCAGTCGAATCGGTAGGTGTACACCGGTGCGACCGCGGCGTGCCCCTCGGCGAACCAGATCGACGGCATCCGGAAGCCGATGTCGCGGGCGACGCCCATGCCCCGCGTCTTCCCGCGGCCCGGGTACGCCGAGCCCAGGTCGGTTTCGCTGGGAAGTTGCAGGCCGGGTTGCTCGGCGGCGATCCCCTCGAACATGGCCTTGATGGCAGGCGGGGTGATCGGCATCAGCGGTGACTTCATCAAGCGGAACAGCGCCGCCTCGTGCTTGTTGGTGCCGATGATCAGTGGCACCGGATGTGTGCCGCCCGCCCGCGCGACGGCCACGGGATAGTCGGACAGCACGTCGCCGTCGACGATCGGAGCGTACGCGAGCGTGCCCGGCTTACGTACCGGTACTTCGTCGAACAGTCGCTTCGAAGCGGCCAGCAGCTCGCGCATCGGCGCGTCGGGAAGGCGGTCAACTTCGTCGGCACCGACGCCGAGCGTGTCCAGGAACTGCTGGGCGATCCCACGGGATCGACTGGCGTCGTAGACCGACGTGGCAGGCGAACTCTGGGCGATGGCCGCGGAGAACAGGCCGCCAGCCGCCGGGCTGGCCAGCAGCGTCGTCACGATGCCCGCGCCTGCCGACTCGCCGAACAACGTCACCCGCGCGGGGTCTCCCCCGAACGCCGCGATGTTGTCCCGTATCCACTGCAGCGCGAACAGCACGTCACGCAGACCCAGGTTGCTCTCGAAACGGGTGCGGTCCGTGCTGAACGACGACAGGTCCAGGAATCCGAACGCCCCGAGTCGGTAGTTCACAGTCACGATGATGGCATCGCCGCCGCTCGCCAACGCACGCCCGCGGTACAGGGACTGCGCCGACGAACCGAGGACGTACGCGCCGCCGTGCACCCACACCATCACCGGCTTGCCGTTGCCGGCCTCGGTGTCCGACGACGCCCACACGTTCAGCGTCAGCGAGTCGTCGCCCTGGGGTGCGCCGAGGTCGATCGGGATCCGCGGGTCCGTCGGCTGCGGGCAGGCCGGCCCGACCCTGGTGGCATCGGCGACGTCGGTCCAGCGCTCCGGCGGTTGCGGGGCACGCCACCGCAGCTCGCCGGCGGGTGGCGCCGCGTACCGAACTCCCCGCCACGACTTGACCGTTCCGTCGTCGACGCCGCGGACGCGTCCGTACGCGGTGGCGATGATCGGCGCGTCGACCGATCGACCCGTGCTCGGCCCGGCCGTCACCGTCGGTTGCCCTTGGCGCCCACCCGGTCGGCATCCGAGAAGCCTGGCGCCGCCGCCATGGGCGCCGCGCGCCGCTGCCGGGATACATAGTTGGTGGTCGCCGCCATCGCCGAGGCCACGCCGAGCTCGCTCGCGTCGTAGGTCATGGTCCGGTCCGGCGCGAACCCGAGCTGGGCCCCGACTGCGACGGCGTCCATGTTCGCTCCGAGGAACACGAAGTACCAGGAGTACTCGCTCTCCTGGCGCTTGATGGCGGCGCTGACCGCCTCGTGCGTCCATTCGGCGCTCGAGTTCTCCATACCGTCGGTCATGACGACGACGATCACATGACCAGGACGCTCGGCTTCGGGCCGGGCCGCCAACTCCGCCCCGACGTCGGTGATCAACCGGCCGAGCGCGTCGTACAGGGCCGTCATGCTGCGGGGCTGCAGCTGCAGCGGCGGCACGTCGGCGATGGGACGGTTCGCGTAGACCACCTCGTACTCGGTGTCGAACTGCGCGAGCGTGACCCTCGCATCGCCCGGTTCCTTGCGCTGCTCGGCGATGAAGGCGTTGAACCCACCCTCGGTATCGGGCTTGATGCTCTCCATGGAGCCGGAGCGATCGAGCAGCACGGCAATCAGAGTGCGCTGAGCATCCATCACGGGAACTCCTTCGGCTGAAGCTTCAACAACGTGATCAACAGGTTACTCGCGCCAGCAAACGACCCACCCCTCCGCCGACTGGCCAGTTATACGACGCCTCAGCGCCGAAACCGGCACATAACTGGCCACTCGCGGGCGGCAGCTAGGTTGATCCGGTGCGAAAGTGGGTGCTGCTCGCCGCAGCCATCGTCAGCGAGGTCACGGCGACGCTGTCGCTGCGGGCATCCCAGGACCACGCCGCCTGGATCGTGGCAGTCGTCGCCGGCTACGCGATCGCCTTCACCCTGCTGACTCTGGTGCTGCGCGAGGGCGTCCCGGTCGGCGTCATGTACGGCATCTGGGGAGCGACGGGCACGGCGTTGACGGCGGTGTTGGCCGCGGCGATCTTTCGCGACCCGTTCACATGGCCGATCGCACTGGGCATCGCGCTCATCATCGCCGGGGTGTTGTTCATCGAATTCGGTTCAAGGCCAACGGGTCCCACGACATGATGTGGGTGGTGCTGGCCATCGCGATCGGTGTCGAGGTCTTCGCGACGCTGGGGCTGCGAGCGTCGGATGGGTTCCGCAAGAAGGCGTGGATCGTCCCCGTCGTGTCGGGCTACCTGGTGTCCTTCTCCCTGCTGTGGCTGACGTTGGCGCTGGGCATGCCCGTCGGCATCGCCTACGGGGTGTGGACAGCGTGCGGCGTTGCACTCGTCGCGGTGATCGCCCGCTACCTGTTCGGCGATCCACTGACCGTCAAGATGCTGATCGGCATCGCGTTGATCATCGGCGGCGTCCTCACGATCGAGCTGGCGGGCGTCGTCCACTGAGCACCCCGGCCGTGGCGACGATGGCCAGCCCGGCGACGGGCACGATGAGCAGGCCGACGCGCAGGCTCGTCGCGTCGGCGATCATGCCCACGATCGGTGGTGCGCCGACGAAACCGACGCGCATGAGCCACGCCAACGCCGCCAGTCCGGTGCCCGGCATCAGGCCAGGCAACCGATCGGCGCCGTGCATGGCTGCCGGGATGACGGTCGCGGCGCCGAGACCGGCCGCCGCGAAGCCGGCAATGGTCCCCGGCACGCTGGGCAAGGCCAGCGCCAACCCCATGCCCGCCATGACGAGCAGGCCGCCGCCACGGGCCATCGCGCGTTCACCGAAGCGGTCGACCATGCGGTCGCCCAACACCCGCCCGATGAACTGGAAGCTCAGCAGGGCGACGTAGCCGAGCGCCGCGACGGCGCCCGCCGCGCCCAGCCCGCTTCCCAGGTAAAGGGCGGCCCAGGAACTGCCGGCTTCCTCGACCGCGGCGCCCGCGGTCGCGATGACCACCAGCAGCAGCAAGGCGACGTACACGCGCCGGTCCGGCCTGCCCGCCTGTCGGACGTCGGCCGACGCGTGCTCGGGCTGGTCGGGACCCTTCAACAGGAACGGGTACGCGGCGGCGGCCACGCCGATGAACACCGCAGCGCTCACGCCGAGGTGGATCGCGATCGGAATGTGCAGCGCAATCGCCGCCGCGGCCATGCCGGCGCCGAGTACGGCGCCCACCGACCACACGGAATGCAGCGAGTTGATGATCGACCGGCCGTAGACCCGTTGCACCCGCAGTCCATGCGCGTTCTGCGCAACGTCGGTGACCGCGTCGCACGCCCCGCCGGCGAACAGCAGGGCGGCCAACACCACGGGCGTCGTCGACGATCCCGCGGCGAACACCAGCAGGCCGATGCCGGTGGTGCAGAGCAACGTCGTGCGCGCCGACGTGAGCCGACGGACGATCGCTCCCGCCGCCAGACCGGCGACCAGGGCCCCCACGGGGAAGGCGGCGACGACGATGCCATAGGCGGTGTTCGACAGGGCGAGTTGGGTCTTGAGTTCGGGGAAGCGCGGCACCAGGTTGGCGAAGATGGCCCCGTTGGTGAGGAACATCGCGGCCACGGCGATGCGGGCCCGGCTGTTGCGTCGAGCAACGCCGGCATTGACCACTGAGCAGACGATACTGGGCAACGTCACCGGGGACCCGTCAGCGGCAGGAGAGAGCCGGGCACGCGCGCCGAATCCTTTCCCGGCAAGATTGCGCCCATGACTGAACTGGCCGGCTCGTTGGTCGAACTCGCCCGCCGCTACGGCGTGGCCGCCGCCTACGACGACTGGACGGGCGGTCGCAGGGTGGTAGCGGAGTCGACGCTCGTCTCGGTGCTGGGGGCGCTTGGCGTTTCGGCGGCCACCGAGGATGAGCGCCAGGCCTCGCTGCTCGCCCACGAGCACCAGCACTGGCGTCGCACCCTGCCCCCTACGGTCGTTGCGCGGATGGGTCGGTCGACGTCGTTCTGGGTTCACGTCACCCACGGCGATCCCGTCGGCGGGTGGATCCGCCTCGAGGACGGCACGGTGCGCACCGGGCTGCGCCAGCTCGAGAACAACACCCCTCCCCATGAACTCGACGGCCGTTCGATCGGCGAGGCCACCTTCGAGCTGCCCGCCGACCTGCCCATCGGTTATCACCGGTTGCACGTCAACGCCGGTGGTGTCGACGCCGACGCGGCGCTCATCGTCTCCCCCGACGTCGCCAAGCTACCGGCCTCGCTCGGCGGTGGACGCACCTGGGGTCTGGCCACCCAGCTATACAGCATCCGCTCCGAAAGATCCTGGGGCATCGGTGATTTGACTGATCTGACCGATCTCGCGGTGTGGTCGGCGGCTCAGTACGGCGCGGGCTTCATCCTGGTCAACCCTTTGCACGCGGCCGCCCCCACCGCGCCGATGGAGCCATCGCCGTACCTGCCGACGTCGCGCCGGTTCGTCAACCCGATGTACCTGCGGGTCGAGGCGATCCCGGAGTTCGCCTACGTCGGGGATCGTGGCGCGCTGCGCAAGGCGCGCTCGATCGCCCAGGCCCGCGCGAAGAACTCCAAGCTCATCGACCGCGACTCGGCGTGGAAGGTCAAGCGCGCTGCGCTGAAGGCGATCTACCGCGTCCGGCGATCCGCGGGCCGCGAGCTCGCCTACGCAGCCCACCGGAGGCGGGAGGGTCGCAGCCTCGACGACTTCGCGATCTGGTGCGCGCTTGCCGAGAAGTACGGCAACGACTGGCATCAGTGGCCCGAGGAGCTGCGCCATCCGGCCGGGGAGGCGGTGGCCGCCTTTGCCGCACAGCGCTCCGACACCGTCGACTTCCACCGGTGGCTGCAGTGGCAGCTCGACGACCAGCTCACGGGCGCGCAGGCCACCGCGATGCAGGCGGGTATGTCATTGGGCGTCATGCACGATCTGGCGGTCGGAGTGGACCCGAACGGCGCTGACGCGTGGGCGCTGCAGGACGCGGTGGCCCTGGGTGTCAGCGTGGGCGCGCCACCCGACGAGTACAACCAGCTGGGCCAGGACTGGTCACAACCGCCGTGGCGCCCCGATCAGCTGCTCGAGCAGGGTTACGAGCCGTTCCGCGCGCTCGTCAACGCCTTGCTCCGACATGCCGGCGGTGTTCGCATCGACCACATCATCGGGCTGTTCCGGCTGTGGTGGATCCCGAAGGGCGCCGCTCCGACCGAGGGCACGTACGTCCGCTACGACCACGAGGCGCTGATCGGCATCGTCGCGCTCGAGGCGCAACGGGCGGGCGCGGTCGTCGTCGGCGAGGATCTGGGTACCGTCGAACCGTGGGCCCGCGGCTACCTCGCCGAGCGCGGCCTCCTCGGCACCTCCATCCTGTGGTTCGAGCTGGATCGCGACGGCGACGGCGGCCCGCTGCCCCCGCGCCGGTGGCGGGAGTACTGCCTGTCGTCGGTCACGACGCACGATCTGCCGCCGACGGCGGGCTACCTGGCGGGTGAGCACGTGAGGATCCGTGAGGAGTTGGGGTTGCTGACCCGCCCGGCCAGCGAGGAACTGGCGGAGGACAGGGCCGAGCAGGACGCATGGCTGGCCACGCTGCGGGCCGCCGGGCTGCTCGGCGACGATCCGAGCGTCCAAGAGACCGTCAGCGCACTGTACGCATATCTGGGTCGGACGCCGTCCCGGCTGCTCGCGCTGTCGCTTCCTGATGCGGTGGGAGACGTGCGGGCCCAGAATCAACCTGGGACGACGAACGAGTATCCGAACTGGCGGGTCAAGTTGACCGGCCCGGACGGCAGGGAACTGCTGGTGGAGGACGTGTTCGCCGACCCCAGAGCGGCGGCACTCGCTACGGTGATGCGCGCGCAGGTAACACTCGGCGGCGAGTGACCGAAGTTTCTCAAGAGGCTGAACTGCGCTATGTTCGCAACGCACCGCGACACTCGGAGGGCACGTGAAGAAGATTCTTGGGCTGGGAGCTGCAGCGCTCTTCGTTCCCGCCGCCATCGCTTCGGCGGCCTTGTTCAGCCCCGGCGTAGCCGCATCGGACCCCGGCAGCATGAATGCGCTGAACGTCGTCGGTGAGCCCTACTTCCGCGCGGTGAGCATTTTGAAGGGCCAGGGCGTCAAGCCCACCTTCGGCGGCTCGTTCGGCAGCGACCTGCCGCAGTCACAGTGCATCGTCAGCCAGCAGAAGGTCAACTCCAGCAACAAGATGATCTTGATGCTGGACTGCACCAAGAAGGCGGCGGACAACGCGACTGACTCCGCCCCTGCCGCTCCGAGCGCCGCGCCCGGAGCTCCGGCGCCTGGTAACGGTCAGGGTACGTACGGTGGCCCCATCGGGGTGC
This sequence comes from Mycobacteriales bacterium, assembly GCA_038244615.1. Classification (GTDB taxonomy): domain Bacteria; phylum Actinomycetota; class Actinomycetes; order Mycobacteriales; family Mycobacteriaceae; genus Mycobacterium. The sequence goes on from JBBRTH010000022.1 coordinate 51,676, forward strand.
CCGTCCCCGTCGGCTGACACTCCAGCTACCCGGTACCCGCGTTCCCACGTAAGTCGCTGGGTCCCGTAGACTCCCTTCCCGACACACGGCCATGAAGGGACAGCAATGTTGCGACCGCGGCGTTTCCACACCGAGATCGACCCGGGCCCGGTGCAGATCCAGGCCCGCCGGGTACATTTCGACGTCGACGACGTCCCGCTGCACTGGATTCCCGATCACCCGGTGGCATCCAACGTCGTCAGCCTGCTGAACGTCGTGCTGCCCGCCGCGGAGCGCTGGTTCGTCGCCGCCTACAACGAGGCGCTGCCACTGGTGAAGGATCCGAAGCTGGCCGAGGACATGCGCGGTTTCATCGGCCAGGAGGCCACCCACGCCGACGTGCACGACAAGGTGCTCCACGAGTTCCTGGTCACCCACGGCATCGACGTCAAGCCGATCCTGGATCAGATCGAGTACGTCTTCGAGAAGATGCTGGCGCCCGATCCGTCCATCACCGATCCCAGGCGCAAGCTGAACCACCTGTGCGACCGGCTGTGGCTGATCGCCGCCATCGAGCACTACACCGCCGTCCTCGGCGACTTCTCGCTGAACTGCGCCTGGGACGACCACGCGGCCGATCCGACCATGGTGGATCTGTTCCGCTGGCACGGCAGCGAGGAGGTCGAGCACCGCATGGTGGCCCACGACGTCGCGATGTACTTCCACGACAGCTACGTCGATCGCATCCGCGCCATGATCATGGCCGTCGTGTTCATGTTCACGTTCTTCCAGCGCGGAGCCTGGTACCTGTCCAAGAACGATCCTTCGCTCGACCTGGGCTGGTGGCGGATGCAGCGCCTGCGGATACGGGACTCCAAGCTGGGGCTGCTGCCCAGGTACCGAAAGTTGTTCGGCTCCAACACCTTCATGTACTTCCGCCCGAGCTTCTCGCCAGAGCAGATGGGGTCCACGGCTCAGGCCGTCGCATACCTGGCCGGCTCCCCCGCGGCCCGCGCGGCGCATCTTTGATGTTCGCGCGCTTCCGTCAGGCGCCACCGAGTGCGTCGGGGCGGTCTCGTCACGACCTGTCGTTGGGCATCGCCGACACGATCGTCACCGGCCTGTTCAACCTGTCCGGCGCGCTGCGCAACGTGGCACCGCTGTCCGGCGTCGACCGTGGCTTGCCGCTCGTCGTGGCGGACCGCCGGGTCGTTGCCCACGATCAGGACGTGATCGCGTTGACGCTCACCGCGCCGGACGGCGGCACGCTCCCGCACTGGCATCCCGGCGCGCACATCGACGTGCACCTGCCCAGCGGCCGGGTGCGGCAGTACTCGCTGTGCGGTGATCCCGGTGTCACCGACTCCTACCGAATCGCCGTGCGTCGCATCCCCGGTGGCGGCGGAGGGTCGCTCGAGGTGCACGACGCGCTGGCGGTCGGTGCGACGATCACCACCAGCGGGCCGCGCAACGCGTTTCCGTTGACCGTGCCCGGCTACGGCTCTCCCACCCAACGCTTCCGGTTCATCGCCGGCGGCATCGGCATCACGCCGATCCTGCCGATGCTGGCGCAGGCGGAGCGCCTCGGGGTGCCGTGGTCGATGGTCTACACGGGCCGCAGCCGTGACACGCTGCCGTTCTTGGGGGAACTGGCGCGTTTCGGCGACAGCATCGAGATTCGCACCGATGATGAGGCCGGTCTGCCGACGGCGGCCGACCTACTCGGGGACTGCCCCGACGGCACGACGGTGTACGCGTGCGGGCCCGCGCCGGTCCTGACGGCGCTACGGGCGGCCTTGGCCGGGCGTGAGGACGTGGAGTTGCACTTCGAGCGCTTTGCCGCGCCTCCGGTCATCGACGGCACCGCGTTCTCGGCGTCGGTGGCCTCGACGAGTCGGGCGATCCGGGTCGGCGCCGACGAGACGCTGTTGACGGCGCTGAATCGCGAAGGCGTGCACGCGCCGTACTCGTGCCAGCAGGGTTTCTGCGGGACGTGCCGCACACGGGTGCTGGCGGGCGACGTGGATCACCGCGACACGCTGCTCACCGACCCGGAACGCGACGCGGGGATGATGCTGATCTGCGTCTCCCGCGCTCAGCACGATGCGGACCTGATCCTCGACCTCTGAGCGTCTCGGGCCGACTACTATTCGCCCATGCCGTTGGACGAGGGGTCGACCTTTGCCGGCTACACCATCGTCCGACGCCTCGGCTCGGGTGGCATGGGTGAGGTCTACCTGGTCAAACACCCGCGACTGCCCCGTCAGGACGCACTGAAGGTCCTGCGTCCCGAGGTGTCGGCCGACGGTGAATACCGCGAACGGTTCAACCGTGAGGCGGACATCGCCTCAGCCCTGTGGCATCCGCACATCGTCGGCGTGCACGACAGAGGCGAGTCCGAGGGTCAGCTCTGGATCGACATGGACTACGTCGACGGCACCGACGCCGGCCGCCTGCTCGCCGAGCAGTACCGCGACGGGATGCCCGGCGCGCAGGTCACCGACATCGTCGCCGCCGTGGCCGACGCGCTCGACTACGCCCATCAGCGCCTCCTGCTGCACCGCGACGTGAAGCCCGCCAACATCCTGCTCGCCAACCCCGGTACGTCAGAGAGTCGAATACTGTTGGCGGACTTCGGCATTGCGCGCTGGGTCGACGATCCCAGTGGGCTAACGGCGACGAACATGACCGTGGGCACGGTGTCGTATGCCGCGCCCGAGCAGCTCATGGGCGATGACCTGGACGGACGCGCCGACCAGTACGCGTTGGCCGCATCGGCGTTTCACCTGCTGACGGGCGCTCCACCGTTCCAGCACTCCAATCCGGCGGTCGTCATCAGCCAGCACCTCTCGGGCGCGCCGCCGGCGATCGGCGATCGGCGACCCGAACTGGCGTCGCTGGATCCGGTGTTCGCCAAGGCGCTGGCCAAGGATCCCCGGGACCGGTATGAGCGCTGCGCGGACTTCGCCCGTGCATTGCGGCACCGCCTCGGCGGGGAGGAGTCCGGCGAGACGCGGTTGTCCGCACCCGTGGCGGCGCCAGCCTCGGAGCGCCGGTCCCCTCTGCGCGCGGGTGTGCTGGTGCCCGCGGTGCTGGCCGTGCTGCTGGTCGCGGCCGTCGGATTCGGGTTGTTCGAGCTGACGCGGGCCGATAGCGGGCGCGTCGCCCCGCCCGCCGCCACCACTTCCGCCACCACGATGACGACCGCGTCCACGTCGCGGGTCATCCCGCTGCCGCCGCCCCCAGAACCGCCGCAGCCGTCGGACAACCCCGCGGACACGAACACGACGCCGACCACCGTGGCCTCGCCTCCTGCTGCGGTCATCGGTGCGGACTGCTCCCCGGCGGGCAGCACGGCGACGACGTCCGATGGGACGACGGCGTACTGCTCGACGCTGCAGGGCACCAGCGCGACGATCTGGTCGCTGAGCCAGGGCGCCGTGCCGAGCCCGACGGTGACGATCGAGCCGACCGAGACGCCGCTGCCCGTCGAGCAGGAGACACCGATCCAGGTCTGCATGCAACAGACGGGTCAGACCCGGCGGGAGTGCCGCGCAGAAATCCGGCGGAGCAACGGGCTGCCGTGACGTTGCAGTGGGCCGACAGGCTTGCGGTGGCCGACCTGGTGCATCTTTACGCCGCGGCGGTCGACGACCGCCGATTCGGTGATGCAATCGAATTATTCGCCGAGACAGCGGAATTGCGTCTGCCAGATCCGCCACGCGAGCTGGAGCCGGTCATCGTCAAGCGCGGTTGGCCCGGCGTCGGCGAGGCGATGGAGGCGCTACGCGCCGTGGACCGTACCGAGCACGCGATCGTCGGGGAGGTCTACGTCGACGCGCCGGAGCCGGGTTATGCACTGGGCCGCATCACGTGCATCGCGCACCACTGGACGCGGTCCGCCGAGCAGGTGATGGACGTGGTGTGGCATGCGCGCTACGACGACGAGTATCTGCGGACGCCTGCCGGCTGGCGCATCCACGGCCGCAGGCTGACGATCAACGCGATCGAGACGCGCCCCGTCAGGCGCCTTCGAGATGAGCGATGAGGGCTTCGAGCAGCGGTCGCTGACCCTTCAGCAGTTTCACCTCGGCCTCGGCGATGGAAAACCAACTCACCCGGTCGATTTCGGGAAACTCCTTGATCTTCCCCGAGCTCTTCGGCCACTCCATCTCGAAGGTGTTGCTCACGCTGTCGGTGACGTCGAGGTCGGCCTCGACCGCGAAGGCGGTGACGATCTTGCCGCCGGACTGCTTCACCGGCGGCAGCGCGATCCGCGGCCCGTCGGGCACGGAAAGCCCGATCTCCTCGACGAATTCCCGTTGTGCGGCCGACCACGGATCTTCGTCATCGATGTACTCGCCCTTGGGGATTGACCACGCGGCCTCGTCCTTGCGCGCCCAGAACGGACCGCCGGGGTGGCCGATCAGGACGTCGACTCCGTCGGCGCCGATCCGGTACAGCAGCAGGCCGGCACTCCTGCGTGGCACTACCACTCCTTGAGCACGCGGAGCTTGTTGGCCTTCAGGACGGCCTCGCGTCTGAGCCGCTTGAGTTCCTGATGAAACGGGTTGGTGTCCTGAAGATTGAGCGGGAGAACGAGGTTGGCGGTCAGTTCGTCCTCGAAGAGCCATGGCTCGGGCCGAACCACCCACGACACGAGGGCATTCTCGGCCATCCACTGATTGAGAACGGCCTCGCCACCGGCGAGGGTCATCTGCCTACCCGAGCCGACGCGGCGCAGTTCGAGGCCGAGCTCAGAGGCGAGTAGCACGCCGAGCGTCTTGCGCAGCGAAGAACCGTCGGCGTTGCCGCGCGCGCCACCGAAGTGATAGCGGATCCGCTTGTGCAGATCCTGGCTCACCGGCCGCTTCCCGTTCGCAGGCGGCGGCGTCGGGCTGATCCCGACGTGCAGCAGCGTCAACTCGTCGCGCACTTCGCAGCCCGTGGTGTCGACGGCAGCGGGCAGCGCGCGGAACCACCAGCCGTAGGCGCCCGGTGCATGCGGGACGGGGCCCGGCTCGGTGAACACTTGCTCGCGCGTAAATCGCTGCGCGTCAAGAAAACCCGCAACCGCGTTCGCACCTCGTCCTTCTTGCATGCCTCAGCTTCCCATAACCGGTCGATCTGACCCACTCTCGAACCCGATGCCGCCGGTGATACCAGTTCGCATCGCAACGCCTACTCCGTCATCGATTCGGTGTATGCCTGCACGCGGCAACACCAGGCTGAGTTGGCACCCGGGCGGCTTTCCCGGATGCTGAGGGGGTGACGGATCCGGGGCCGCTCCGACGATGGGACCCGTTCCATCCGCTCGACCTGCTGGCCAACACCGGTGTGGCCGCCGCATACAAGACGTTGTTCGTCACGCTGCGTCAGCTCGTCGTCGGCAGGCGTCTGTCGATCCGCGTCGGCTCACCCCAGGCTGGCACCTTGGTCCTCACCGTGACTCGCATCAGCTCGCGGCCGGCCTCGGGCAGGCATCACGACGTCCGACTGGAGGCCAAGGACATCTCCTGGCGCGACTACGAGTTCGACCGGGCCCATGTCACCCTGCACAACGTGCACTTCAGCGGGAACCTCTTGCCGACGGGGTTGGTCGCCGCGCCCGTCGAGCTGACGGTCGAGCTGCCCGCCCCCGCTCTGGACGACATGTTCCGGTGGGCGGTGCCGCGACTGGCCGGTGTGGTGGGGCCCGACGGGATCGCCCGCCTGCACGTCGCCAAGCGTCGGGGCAGTGGGCACGTCGAGGTCGACGCCCGCCTGGACGGCTCGACGCTCTGGGTCACCCCTCGCGCCGTCGTGCGGCGCCGACGGTGGAGTCTGCCCGCCCGCACCCCGTCGTACCGGGTTCGCGTCCCGGAGTTGCCGCACGGCCTGCAATTGACGTCGATCGACTTCGCCCCGGGGATCGTCCGGCTCACCGGCACTCTGCCCGAGTGGCGTGCCGACATGCCGCGCACGCGCCTCGAGGACGTCATCGGCCAGCTCAGCGCGGTCGGCAGGCCGCTGAGCCTCGTCTGGTCTAGCGCTGCCGACACACTGCGTTGAGCACGCCGCTAGAGTGCCTTCGTGGCTGCTGAGTCATATCTGCGATACGTCGCCGTCGGCGACAGCCAGACCGAAGGTCTGTGGGACGGCGACGACACGTCCGGGGTAAAGGGCTTCGCCGATCGGCTGGCCGACCAGCTCGAGGAATTGCAGCCCGGCGTCCTGTACGCGAACCTGGCCGTGCGCGGGCGCCGCATCCGCGACGTCCTCGACAATCAGCTGCCCGCGGCCGTCGCGATGCAGCCCGACCTGATCACCAGCTGTATCGGGATGAACGACGTCACCAAACCCGGCAAGTCCTTCGCCACGGCGCTCGAGGACATCGAACTGCTGCACGACCGGCTCGCCGAGACCAGCGCCACCGTCGTCACGACCACCTTTCCCGACCTGGAGCAGATCCTGCCGGTGGGGCGTGTCCTCGGGGCCCGGGTGGTGCAGATCAACGCGGTGATTCGGGCGGCGGCGGCGCGGCACGGGTTCCGGCTGGTCGACCTCTACGCGGCGGAGTCGATGGGCGATCCGGACATCTGGAGCCCCGACCGCGTGCACGGCTCACCGGCCGGGCACGAGCTGTTCGCGGCTGCGGCCGCCGAGGCGCTGGAACTGCCTAGCAGCAACCATGATTGGGCGATCTCGAAACCGGACGTGGTCTTGCCGGACTTCCGGTCGCGGATGTATTCGCAGGCGCTGTGGACGCAGAATCTGCTGATGCCGTGGATCTGGCGGCACGTGCGCGGGCTGTCCAGCGGCAACGGGCGCGATCCGAAGCGCCCGCGGCTGGAGCCCGTGGCGTCGGGGCTAGAAGCCGAAGCCGCTGAGTAGCCCCAGCGGAATCGGGGACTCTCCGTTGGCCAGCGAGGCCATCGCACCGGGGCAGAACGCCGAGATCGCCAGTCCGGTGAACATGGTGGCGGGTCCCAGCGACATGCCGCCGGCGTCGGCGACCTGCGATGCGATGTTCGCGAGGTCCTGGCCGGGCTGCGACAACATCGGGCACACCGACTGCCCCAGGTCGGCTGCCCGACCGGGATCGCCCATGCCGATGCCCGCGGTGCCCAGCGAGTCGATGAAGTCGGTCGTCGGGTCCGCAGAGGCGGGTGCCGCGGCCATCAGGGCGGCGCAGATGGCTCCGCCGGTCACGACGGCGATTCGGGCGGTGATCGATGTGCTGTTCACCCGGACGAGAGTACGGCGGATCGGGGCGATCGGCCGAATCAGATGCCAGTCCACACGTCGGCGATCTGGCCGCCGATGTCGATGACCTTGGCCTTCTCGGACTCTGGGCTGTCGATCTCGCCGGCGACGTGTTGGGCGACGAACCGCCTGATCTCGGCGTCGACGCCACCCACGATCCGCACCAGCTCGGCGCGCAGCGTCGTGGAGGTGATGTGGATGGAGATGTCGGACGGGCGGGGCTTCTCGACGTCGAGGATCAGCGTCAGCGGGTGGGCGGCGACCGCAGTGGCCCGCAGGGCGATCTCGCCGAAGACCTTGAAGCGCGGCTTGTCGATGCGCAGGTCGATGACCAGCTCGATCTCGAGCGGGATGTGGATGTCGAAGGTGATCTGGTCGCCTAGTTTCCGCGTCACCGCCGGGCCCTGGACCTTGACCTTCGCGGTGACCTTGGCGATCTTTCCCGGGCCCTGGGCCATCGGGCCCATGGTGAACTCGGCGCCCGCGATCTGTCCGATCGCCGCACCGACGCGTTCCTCGGTCACGGCGATCTCGAAGAACCTGCGACCGAATTCCTCGTACGTCATGGCTTCGTGGTCAGACATGGTCCACGTACCTTGTCACGTCCACTCGTCGTCGGTGAACACCCGCACCGCATGGATCCGCGTCGGTCGTGTCTCGATGTCCGCGAAGAGCACCATCCGGTGGCCGTCGCGTTGCACTCTCGCGACCACGGAGTGCCCGGCTTGGATCATCCCGTCCCAGTGCGCGCCGCGCAGCAGCGCGAGCAGTTCGGACGTGCCGATCTGCTCGACGTCTCCCCTGGTGACGTGCGCGGCGTCGGTCAGCCGCCGCTTCACCGCGACCTGGTCGCCCGCGCGGGCGTCGTCGAGCAGGCCGCCCAGGTGTCGCTTGCCGCGACTGGTCGCGCCGTTGAGACCGGACAGGAATCCCGCCGTGCCCCTCAGCCCCTGATTGCGCAGCAGCGCCCGTGAAAGCTTCACGCCGACAGGTACGGCACCGACGCCGGTGCGCGCGAATTGCCACATCATCGCCGGAAGCTCCCAAAAGGCTTGCAGGCGAATGATCTTCAGTGAATCGTCGAGATCGTACCGGAGGAACGCGGGAATCAGCATCGTCACCGACCGGCCCATCTGCACCTCGAGGGTCAGATCGCGGATGACGGTGGACCCGGAGACGACGTCGGCGCCGCGATGGAACGTGATGTCCCTGGGCCCGATGAAGGTGTCGTAGAAGCGTTCGATCTGCACGCGCCGCGGTGCGGCCGTGAGCCGACGGGGTCCTCGATGCGCCCGAACGCGGCGAAGAGTCCGACCCAACCCTCGCGGTCGTGGGCGCCCGCGTCCCGAGGCGAACGTTCGACGGCGGAGATCGACTCGGTCTGCGTGGCGGACATGCCCCTCACTTTCCCCTTCGTACGCTCTCGAGGGAACGTCGTGGCGAACTTCGCCGTGGGCCTGCACACTGGTGGAAGCGCCGCCGGCCTCGAGTCGGCGCAGATGAGGAGCCGATCATGAGCCAGAATCCGTTCGGAATCGACCCCGAGGACTTCGACCGCGTGATGCGGGAGGCGGGCGACGGTCTGCGGGATGCGCTGGGCCGATTGGGCAAGCAGGCGGGCTGGTCGACGCTGCTCGACGAGTTCACCAGGGGCACCCGTCCCAAGAATGAGCCCGAGACCACGGGTGAGACGGGCGATGGCGTGTGGTCGATCTACACGGTCGACGACGCGGGTGACGCCCACATCGAAGAGGTCTACAGGTGTGAGCTGGACGCGTTGCGCGCCAACAAGAACAACACCGACCCGGGCCGCAAGGTGCGGTTCCTGCCGTACGGCATCGCGGTCAGCGTTCTCGACGGTGAGTGAAGCGGTAGCGCCTCGATCGAAAGCACCCGTCTCCGCGGCGATACCCGTTAGGCTTTGCCCGCAACGTCGCTGAAGCCGCCCCGGGCGGCGACCGTGTTCGAGGAGGCTCATCATCATGATTCGCGAACTGACGGTCGCTGTCGCGATCGCCGGGGCAGCCATCGCACTGGCGCCGTCGGGTGCGGCCGACCCGGGTCCGATGTTTCCCGACGATCCCAGCCACTACGACACGTCCGCCACCGACGTACCCGGGATGAACTACCAGGCCGCACTGGGTGCGCCGTGCGACAGCTATCAGCTGTTCACCTTCGGTCGCAGCCGTGGCGGGTCGACGGTGGCGTGTCACTACATCCCGAACCAGTGGCCGCCCATCTACACCGGTTTCTGGGTGTCGTCGTATCCGTTGAAGGGTGTCCAGGACATCGGTGCGCCGTGCGATGGCCCCAAGGGGGCGGCCCAGGCGCCGGACGGTCGACCGATGGTGTGCCTGGGCGCGCAGGGCTGGCAACCGGGCACGTTGACCGGAGACGGGTTCTTCCCCGGTTGATCCACGGAGTTCAGACCATACGAGCGGAAACTGCCTGTATGGTCATGTTTTATGGCTAGTGGTACTAACTTCAACCTGTCCGATGTCTTCGGCACCGTGGCCGCGGCGATCCCCGAGCAGACGTTCGTGGTCTGGCGTGGCCGCCGGTTCTCGTACGCCGAAGTGGACCGCCGGGTCGACGGCTTCGCCAACTACCTGACGTCGGTCGGCCTCGGCTGCCACACCGAGCGCGACGCGCTGGCGGGCCACGAGTCCGGTCAGGACCACCTCGGCATCTACCTGCGCAACGGCAATGAGTACCTCGAGGCGATGATCGGCTCGTACCGGGTCCGCGTCGCTCCGTTCAACGTCAGCTACCGCTACGTCGAGGACGAGCTGCTCTACCTGCTCACCGACTCCGAGTCCAAGGCGCTGGTCTACCCCGCAGAGTTCGCGCCGCGGGTCACCGCGATCCGCGACCGCCTGCCGCACCTTCGGGTGCTGATCCAGGTCGCCGACCACTCCGGCCACGAGTTGCTGCCCGATGCCGTCGACTACGAGACGATCCTCGCCACCCCGACCCCCGCCACGGGCCTGCCAACGCCGTCCGGTGACGACCTCTACATTCTCTACACCGGCGGCACGACCGGCATGCCGAAGGGCGTGCTGTGGCGTCAGCACGACATCTTCCTGTCGTCGATGGGTGGCCGGCCCTGGGGCAGCGACCAGCCGCTCGCCTCCCACGACGAGCTGGCCGAAAAGGCGCGCGCGTCTGCGGGGGCGATGTCGATGATGATGATTCCGCCGTTCATGCACGGTGCTGCCCAGTGGGCCGCCTTCAACGCCGTCACCATGGGCGGCCGGATCGTCATCCCCGACGACGTTGAGCGGATGCGGCCCGCCGAGGTGCTGAGGCTGGCCGCCAAGGAGAAGGTGCTGAGCCTGCCGGTGGTCGGCGACGCGATCGCCCGTCCGCTGCTCGACGAGATCGAGTCCGGCGACTACGACCTGTCCGGCCTGTTCACCATCACCAACGGCGGCGCGCCGCTGTCCCCGACGGTGCGGGGGCGCATCCTCGCGGCGTTACCCCACCTGATGTTGCTCGATGCGGTCGGCGCGTCGGAGTCCGGCGCGCAGATGAGCACCGCGACGACGGCAGACACCGAGACGCAGGCCGCGACCTTCACCCCGCAGTCCGACACCGCAGTCGTCTCGGCGGAGCTCGACCGGGTGCTGCAGCCGGGTGAGGGGCAGGGCTGGCTGGCGCGTCGCGATCTGATCCCGTTGGGGTACCTGGGCGACGAGGCGAAGACGGCCAAGACGTTCCCGACGATCGGCGCGGTGCGCTGGTCGGTACCAGGAGATCGCGCGAATGTGTTGTCCGACGGGCGAATTCAGTTGCTCGGCCGGGACTCGGTAACCATCAACTCCGGTGGCGAGAAGATCTTCGTCGAGGAGGTCGAGCGGGCGATCGCCGCGCACCCCAGCGTGTACGACGTGGTGGTGGTGGGTCGGCCGTCGGAGCGCTGGGGCAGCGAGGTGGTCGCCGTGGTGCAGTTCGCGGTCGGGGCCGACGCGACCGACGAGGAGCTCGTCAGGGTGTGCCGGACGGCGATCGCACGCTACAAGATCCCGAAGGCGTTCATCAGGACGCCGAAGGTGCTGCGCTCCCCCGCGGGTAAGGCCGACTACCGCTGGGCCAAGGACGTGGCGACCGAGGGCGTCAGGTCGGAGTAGGCGGCGCGGACGCTGGCCCGGCCCCGGAAGGTCTCCGTCGGGCCGACGGGCTCGGACAGCCCGAGCGCGGCCAGGGCGTGGCCCTTGAAGGCGCGGGCGGCGGCGCTGAGTTCGTGTTCGACGGGTTCGAGGCCGCGTTCGATGCCCTCGGGCCAGGAGTCGCCCCAGACCAGAACGTCGCCGATGCCCTTCTTCATGGCCTGCAGGGCATCCGCTCGCAGTTCGGGGTCGGCCTGCAGCGCGTCGGCGGATGCGGCGAATGCCACCGACCGTGCCGGTGCGGCGGCGTCGTCGGGTCCCCGCGCTTCGGCGTTGATGCCGAGGATCTGCAGCGGCAGCAGGTCGCAGCCGCCGGTGATCACGACATTCACGTCCCAGCCCGCCATCGATCGGTCGAAGAGCCAGCCGCCGGCTGAGCGCACCAGGTCGGTGAGGTCGGATGCGGAGACGTCGAGCTGGTATTTGCCCGGCCTGCCCGTGTTGATCTTGGTGCGGGTGCTAAACGTCGGTGCGCTCATCGCATTCCACCTCTGGAGCTATTTGTGTGCGGTTCGTAGAGCCTATCGTGGTATCAGCTTTGAGCGTGACATTTTCTGGCGGATCTGTAAAGCGACGATCTTGTCGCCAGGCGCAGCGGTCGCCCGAGCCGCTCGCGCGGTGTAGAAAGGACCCCTGTCATCCGTCCACACGGTCGACGGACGACTGACCGTTCCGACGATCGACATCAGCCCGTCCCGCGAAGCCAATGCGACTGCGGCCCAACGGGACCGCGTCGCCGCCGACGTCGACGCCGCGGCCCGCACGGTCGGGTTCATGCAGATCGTCGGCCATGGCATCTCCCCGCCACGCTCGCCACGCTCGCCGCGTTCACCGAAGCAACCGACGCGTTCTTCGGCCTGGACGGCGACACCAAGGCAACCTATGGGTGCCCACCGGAGGTCAACCGCGGCTACACCCCACCGAAGTCGGAGGTCTTGGCGAACAGTCTCGGTCTGGTCAGCGCGGCCGACCTCTTCGAGGCGTTCAACGTCGGAAGCCAGGCCGATGACCATCCGGGGCTGGACCTGCCACCGGCGGACTACCCGGACAACGTGTGGCCCGAGGAGGTCGCCACCTTCCACGCGTCGGTAGTCGACATGTTGCGGATGATCGACGGCCTCGTCGTGCTTGGCCTCCAGCGTCGCCGACCAGACGTCGAGAGTCTTCGCGTAGTGCTCCCTGAGCTTGTGGATCCGGTAGATGGTGAAGCCCGCCTCGGTGGAGAACTTCTCGACCTCGGCGATGACGGGAATCTGGCCGCCGGGGAAGATCTCGTCTCCGATGAACTTGGTGAACCGCATCAGCGACATGGTCACCGGGAGGTTCAGTCCCTCGCGTTCCACGGGGTCCGCGCGGGTGATGGTGTGCAGCAGCATGATGCCGTCGTCGGGCATCACCTGGTGCGCCATTTCGAAGAAGCGGCCGTATCGGTCGTGGCCAAAGTGCTCGAAGGCGCCGATGGACACGATGCGGTCGACGGAACCGTTGAACTCCTCCTACCCCATCAGTGCCACGCGACTGCTGCAATCACCTGGGCAAGTCTGACAGCACCTTCTCGACGTGCGCGGCCTGGTTGCGGCTCAGCGTCATGCCGGGCTCGAGGTTGAGTTTGCCCAGTGTCAGGTCGATCTTGGCGAGTTGCGCCTCGTGGAGCGTCATGTCGTCGCGCTCGAAGAAGGCGCAGCTGTAGGTCTGAGTCTCGTCGAGGAACAATCGAAAGAACTCGTCAGACAGGTCGTCATGGGCCTGGATGTCGCCGAAGTGCGGTTTCAGGTCCTGCTTCTGGTTCTTGGCGCTCATGGCGCCTCCTCATCGTCTGCGCCTCGCGGGCGTCGCTCTCCGCAAAGCCGCCGCAACAATGCTAAGTACGGTAGCTACACGTGCCGTGGAAAGGTGCCCACGTCACGCTCAGGGGAAACATCGACGGATGCCCGCGAGCATCTCGGTGTGCGCCTTGACGGCTTCCTTCACGGTGATGGCCGCCAGCAGGCGCGGGGCCTCGATGCGCAACCGCTCCGTGACGCGCGTACCGCCGTCTACCTGGTCGAACGACACTGTCCCGGACAGCCGGACTCGGGGGAATTGCCGCGCCTCGGTGAGGACGTCACCCTTGGTAGGGACGAGGAGGCGGGCGGAGTACGTGACCCCCAGGCTGAAGCGACCCAAGGGGATGCGGTCACGGACTCGATAGATTTGCGTGTAGGAGTCGGCAGTCTCCTCGCGGCTCATCGTCTCCACCGAGACGACCAGCGGGTGCAGTGTGGTGATGTTGTGCAGATCGCAGTAGAAGTCGCGGACGTCGGCGGGCGCGGCGTGCACCTCGTCGGAGACGATGTGCTCGCTGCTGGTGAGCCACCACGTTCCGCTCCGTGCCACGAGGCAAACGTACCCGTTCGTGAGGTCCGCGCCGATAGGGCCTGCTAGGCGACCAGGTGCTCACCGTGACGGGTGCGGCGCAGTGCGTGGCCAAAGGGCATCGCTGGCGCACTCCGGCAACGTGGCGCCTCCGTGCTGCTGATCGACCAAGAGGGCTGGCGATCTCGCTGCATCGATCGCCGAGTTCCATTCGGCAGGTTGGGATTTGGATCCAACGGTGGCCGATCTGCGTGGTCCCGCCTGTCCCCGAATGATCCTCACCATTGAGTCAAAGGCGTTGGCGGGAATCACTTCCGGGGACTACGACCTGGTGTTCGACGTCGGTCCACCGTTGGCGTTGTGCATCGTGCAGGCGGTGTAGCCCGTGGTAAAGGCGCAAAGCCGTGTTGACACCAAACACTCAGTAACGGAACGGTATCCCTTGCTTGACCGATTCAGCGGCCCCTGGCCGACGGCTGCGACAGTGCACTCCGGCAACGACGAGAACGTCGCAGACGAAGAGGGCTGAGACTGAGCTCACCGTCGCTCGATGGACTCCAGATTTGCGCTTTGACATGGTCTTTCGTAGAGTCGGCGGAGCGCAGGACGAATTCGATTCCAGCGCAGTGAGGAACATTCTCCGACACGTGATTCTTGTCGAGAAGAGTTCTCCGGCAGGGGTATTTGAGACACACGCCATCGTGATCTTGAAACGTGATGGCGGCCACAGATTTTGGCGATGAGCACATCCCGTTGCTAGCGTCCGTCTTCATGATCGATGCTATTGCGACTACAGCCCTCTTGACTCTGGTCAATCAGGTTTCGGGGACGCCGTACCGCACGGGTGGCGATTCGGCTTCCGGCACGGACTGCTCAGGACTGGCGTCATGGGTAGCCAATGCGGCCACCGGCCGCCCGGTTTATGGCGATCGTTTCCACACCGGGAACGAGGAGCAGGCACTCCTGGCACGCGGCTTCCAGTACGGCACGCAGCCAGGCACCCTGAACATCGGCTGGAACTCCGGCCACACGGCCGTCACTCTGCCCGACGGCACGCCCGTGTCATCCGGCGAGAGCGGCCGCGGCGTCAGGGTTGGTGGCGGTGGCGCCTTCCAGCCCCAGTTCACCCGGCACATGTACCTTCCGGTGGCCCAGGACGTCCAGGCCGAGGATCCGATGGCACCGCCTCCGCCCTTCGACCCGTTCGCGGCGGCGCCCCCGGCACCCGGGCCCGCCGACCTCCCGGCGGTGGGCGGCCTGAGCGCCGAGTTGCCGCCGCCGCCCGGCCCAGAGTTGCCGCTTCCGGGACCGGAACTTCCGCCCGCCCCCGACGCGGGTCCGATCGCCATCTAGGTTCAGCTCTCCGACCCCTCAGAGCCCCGGGGAGCCGCCATTCGCGGCTCCCCGGGGTTGCTTCTTGGCAAACCCCGGGTCAACCGGCGCTGGAAATCACATGAGCCTCGTCGTGCAGCGGCTGCAGGACGAGTTGTTGCGTCGGCAGGACGAACTGCGCAAGACGATCGTGTTCGTCACCCATGACTTCGACGAGGCGGTGAAGCTCGGCGACGAGATCGCGATCCTGCAGCAGGGTTCGCGGATCGTGCAGGACGACACGCCCGAGGAGATCCTCGCCAACCCGGCCGACGACTCGTCCGCGGTTTCGTCGGTCACGGCGCGGCACTCAAGCAGCTGACCCCGACCCGGGTCCGCGACGTCGAGCTCGACGAGGCGGCCGTGGCGCGGGTCGACGGTGATCCCGCGGAGGCCGTGCGCGGCACGAGCGTTCCACCCGGAGCACGTGATCGTCCTCGACGACCAGGATCGCCCGCAGCGCTGGCTGTCGCTCGACGAACTGGCCGATCCGAGGTGGCTGACAACCGCGCCGCGCAACGAGAACCTCGAGGTGGTGAGTCTGGCATCCACCCTGAACGATGCGCTGGACAGCATGCTGACGTCGTCGCCACGGCGTGGTGGTCGTGACCGGACGCCGCAATGTGTACCAGGGCGTCATCCGGGTCGAAACGATCATGGATGCGATGAGCGAACTGCGCGGCGCACCGGCACCGGTGGAGCCGGCGTCGTGACGTCCGCCGTACCGGAGATCGACGTCGAGCTGGAAGGGTCGTGGGCTGCCGACGCAACGCCGGGCCGGTTGCGGTGGTTCCTGCAGCCGCTGCTCTGCGTAGTGGCGGTGGCCGCGACGCTGCTCACGTGTGTGGTCGCCATCCCGGTCGGAATCGCGCTGACCCGCGGGCCGATGAGCTGCAATTGCCCTGAGGGCGAGCTACTTTCGCATCCGCGCGCCGAAGCCGGCGACGGCAATGCCGATCAGCGCGGTGATGGGGCCGATGACCGACCACGTGGTGGTGTTGGACATCGGACTGCCTCCGACGACGCCGAAGCCCTGCAGCGCCCACAGCACGCCGAAACAGGCGACGACGACACCGAGACCCAGGACGACTATGCGCATGGGTCGACAGTAGACGCCGTGAGGAACCGGCCGTGACCCCGGTGCCCGTGGTGGCGGCGGTAATGCGAATCCGTGCCGAAACCATCGTCACGTCAAGCACTTCCACCGTTCAGGGGGCGCGGGGCACGCGGTAGCGGTCTGGCGCCCATCAGCTCAACACGGTGAATTGCGGACGTTGGGTGTAACCTCAGGGGTGTTGGGAATCCAGCCGGTTCGGGATGAGGTAGGCCGTCCGCCGCCTGCCTTGCCGAGCGTCAGCTCGCTCCGTGCCCGTCCTCGATGCCGTTGGGAACCACTTTTGAATGCTCCGGTGACTCTTGTATCTCCTTTTTCCTCCGTCCTTCCGTCCTCGGCGATTCCCGATCGTGGAATTGGCGCTACACCGACGTTCGGGATCCTCAGCACCTATCCGCCGACCGCCTGCGGGTTGGCAACCTTCAGCGCGGCCCTGGCAAGCGGCCTGGCGGTTCATGGCAGTGACGTCAGCGTGGTTCGGGTCGCAGACGAATCGGTCGCATCCGACGCGCGGGTCGTCGGTCAACTGGTCAACGGCCTGCCCACTTCTGCAAGGGCGAGCTCAGAGGTGCTGAATCGCAGCGACGTCGCCATCGTCCAACACGAGTACGGCATCTACGGCGGCGCAGACGGAGACGAGGTGGTGGACGTCATCGCCGGACTACAGGTCCCCTCGATCGTCGTCGCCCATACGATCCTCACCGACCCCACCCCGCACCAGCGGTCGGTGCTCGTCGAGATCGCGTCCATGGCAGACCGGATCGTGGTGATGTCCGACGCGGCACGGCAACGTCTGAGCCGCGGATTCGACGTCGACGCACGGAAGATCGTCACCATCCCCCACGGTGCAACCGTTCCACGACCGTCCTCGGTGCAGACGCTCCCGGTCCGGCCGACGTTGTTGACCTGGGGCCTGCTGGGGCCGGGCAAGGGCATCGAGCGGGTCATCGACGCCATGGGCTCGCTGCGCCAGCTCGGCGTCCACCCGCATTATCGGATCGCCGGTCGAACGCACCCGAAGGTGCTTGCCTCTCAAGGTGATTCCTATCGAAATGGGCTCATCGACTCGGCCCGGCGGCTCGGTGTCGCCGCATCGGTGTCGTTCGACTCCGACTATCGCGACGTGGGATCGCTAATGGCCATGGTGCAGTCCGCGTCCGTCGTCGTGTTGCCCTACGACTCAACGGATCAGGTCACCTCCGGGGTGCTGGTCGATTCGCTAGCGAGCGGCAAGCCGGTGATCGCGACCGCCTTCCCGCACGCCGTCGAAATGCTGGCCAGCGGCGCGGGCATCGTCGTCGACCACGACGATCCCGACGCACTGTTGTCTGCCCTGCATCGGGTGCTCACCGAACCCCACACTGTCGCGGCGATGGAGTTGGAAGCGTCGCGGCTGGCACCGACGATGGCCTGGCCGGTCGTGGCCAAAGCTTACGTCGGGCTTGCCAACGCGCTCCTGACCGAGCACCAGTCCTTGGCCTCATGAGCACCCCGCTGCCGGTGTTCGACCACCTGCTGAAGATGACCGACCATCGCGGCACCTTCGAGCACGCCCGCTTCGCCGAACCGCGGCCCGAACACGGCTACTGCACCGACGACATGGCCCGCGTTCTCGTCGTCGCCACCCGAGAGCACCTGCCGACACCGGAGGTGCGACGTCTCGCGAGCCTCGCCCTCCGCTTCCTGACCGAGGCGCAGGATGACTCAGGCGCCTTCAGCAACCGGATGAACGCCGCAGGAGTGTGGACGGACGAGCCGACCACCGAGGATTGCTGGGGACGAAGCGTCTGGGCCTTGGGAACGGCCGCTGCCCACAGCGACGTCGAGGGGATTCGGCTTGCGGCCGTTGCGCAGTTCGAGAAGGCCGCGCGCCAGCGCTCGATCGATGCGCGAGCGATGGCCTTCGCGGTGGTGGGCGCCGCCGAAGTGCTGGCCGTCAGTCCCGGCAATGGCGCGGCGATCGATCTCATCACCGACTACGCCGACCACGTCGCCGGACCGACGGGGGATCCCTCGTGGCCGTGGCCCGAGCCGCGACTCACCTACGCCAACGCCGTGCTCGCCGAGGCGAGGATCGCTGCCGGCGTCGCGCTGGGCCGCCCAGGCCTCCTCGACCATGGTCTCGCGCTCTTGGCGTGGCTGCTCGAGGACCATACGACAGCTGATCGGCTGTCGCCCAGCCCGGCTACGGGGACCGGGTTCGGGGACAGCCGACCGGCGTTCGACCAACAGCCGATCGAAGTGTCCACGCTCGCCGACGCGTGCGCACGGGCGGCGGTCATCGACGACAACCCGATCTGGCCCGACGGCGTGCTGAAGGCTGCGGCGTGGTTCATGGGCGTCAACGACTCGGGACGTGTGATGTGGGATCAGGAGACCGGCGGCGGCTTCGATGGTCTTCTCGTCGACGGGGTCAACCTCAACCAGGGCGCCGAATCTACGCTGGCCCTGCTGTCGACGTTACAAGGCGCTCAGCGGTTCTCCATTGTGCCGCAGTGAGTTCCGTGCACGACGGGCTCGTCACCCGCAGCCCGCGACGGCTGGTGGCTGACCCGTCGCGGGTGATCACTCGACTGTTCGTACCCGGACAGGAGGGTTTCGAGCGACGGGATTCCCGCGCGGGAGCCGTCTTGGTGCGAATCTTGGAGCTCAGTGACGACGACGTGCAGTCGTCTCTGAACGACATCCTGGCACGCTTCGAGGGACGCCATCGCGACGTCGACGCGACGTTGCGTCGGCACGCTCGCGAACTCGCCGACCGCCTCGATCCCGATCGTGGACTGTCTGACGCGCGACAACTGCTGCTGGGCGCGGCGTTAACGAGCGAGTACGCCATCGAAGGCGCGGCACTGTGCAACCCGAGTATGGTGGCCCATCCGGATCAGGCTGGAATCGACTCTGGCAGTGTGCGATTCGTGATGAGCGTCCGTGGCATCGGAGAGGGGCACAAGTCCTCGATAGGCTTCCGGACGGGTGTGGTGGATTCGGCCGGGACGGTGTTGCTCGATGACCCGCCCTCGTTCGCCACCGTCGGCGACGTCAGCCCGACGCTGCTGCAAGCAGCGATCTTCCGTAGCGAGCTGACCCGTCTCGATGACGCAGGTGAGGCTGCCGACTTCGTCCTCGATTCGCTCGGTGCCCGCTTCACGCGCGCGGACTTGGATCAACGACTCGAGGAGCTTCGCAACAGGGCGGTAACCCGTTTCCACGTGGCGGACACCATCGCCGACTTCCAGGCCATCGCCGACAGGACCTATGCCGTCGACTTTCCCGAGGATGTCCCGCTGCAGGAACGTGTCCTCTGGCCGGCGACGGTTGCCGAGGACGCGGGCGTCGAGGACGCGCGTTTCGTCCGCTTCGTCGACGACGACGGCTCGGTCGCCTTCTACGCCACGTACACCGCTTACCGCGGATCTAGCATCAGCCAGCAGCTCCTCAGAACCACTGACTTCTGCTCGTTCACCTCCATGCCGCTCGTCGGCCGCGCGGCAGCGAACAAGGGCCTGGCCCTGTTTCCGCGGCGGATCAACGGCCGATTTGCGGCGATGTCGAGATCAGATCGCGAGTCGAACACGGTCGCCTTCACCGACGAGATGTGCGTCTGGACGGATTCCTTGCCGTGCCAGCAGCCGGTCGAGGCCTGGGAGGCCGTGCAGCTGGGCAACTGCGGCCCACCCATCGAAACCGATGCTGGTTGGCTGGTGCTCACCCACGGTGTCGGGCCGATGCGCACCTACAGCATCGGAGCGCTACTGCTGGACCTCGACGATCCGACTCGGATCCTGGGCAGGCTGCGCAAGCCCTTGCTGACTCCGGGGCGCGATGAACGGAACGGCTACGTGCCGAACGTCGTGTACTCCTGTGGCGCAATGCTCCACGGTGGCACGCTCGTGCTCCCCTACGGCATCAGCGACGCGGCGATCGGCATGGCGACGGTGGCCCTGCCCGAGTTACTGGCTGCGCTCAAGGGTTGAGGGACCCATGCCGTGTCATGGGGATGTCGTTCCACCGACGACGAGGGTCACCTCCGCCAGCATGTGCGAGGCGGCGTCGACGCGTGCGATCGCATTGCTGGCCGCGTAGGAATCGAGTTCACGGATCGCCGCGGCGGGCGTGCTGCCGCGGCCGATCAGCACTCCGACCGCCTGGTTGACGAGCGACGTGGCACGGAGCGTCTCGGCGCGTCCGGACGGAACGGGCGGATGCAGATGCTCGTCGATGTCGAACTCGGCCGGCTCGCAACCAGTCATCCACGCCAGATCCGCCGCGAGGTCGACGAATGCGCCCGGCTGTCCCGCGTAGAGGATGAGGTCGACGCCGACACCGTCAATCCCCCTGGCAAGCAATGGTATTCGAAGCGAGGCGCGAATGTCCGTCTGCTGCCCGTTCTGCAACGTCGTGAGGGTGGCGGGCGGATCACCGACGATGGTGATCGTCAGTCCAAGGTGGGACTGGACTACGGTGCGGGCCTGAGCAGCTAGCGCTATCACTTCGGCGGCGACGTCGATTTCGGGTACGTCGAGGGCGGCCGTGAGTAGCGCCAACGACGCCGTCAGTTCCCACGCGAGTTCATCCACGAGAATGTGCTCCGCTGGCGCTCCCGAGCGCGGCCTTCAGCCAGGCGCCGAGCACGGCAGGTCGCGATGCGCGGTGGGTAACTCGAAACCGGTTGAGGACCGGCTCCTGACGTGACCCCCATTTACCGTAGCCCCCTCGCGCCCCAGATGGCGAAGTGGCGAGACGGCCGCCGCCTTCCCGTCGCGCTAGTCGCCCTGGCTGTGGCGCGCGCGAGCCCTTCGCACCGCGTCGTCGACGATCTGTTGCGCGACGTCGGCCAACTTGACGTGGTCGCGTTGACTGATCACGCGGAGCCGGTTGAATGCTTCGGCCGCGGTGCCCCCGCTGCGCCCGCGCAGCAGACCGATCGCCTGGTCGATGACGGGGCGGGTCGACAAGGCGGTTTGGAGTTGCTCCGCGAGCGTGACGGCTTGAGCAAGCAACTGGGCGTTGTGGACCGCGACGGTCGCGGGTGCGGCGAACAATTCGCCGAGTTCGGCCGCGTGGTCGTCGAAGACGTTCTTGGCGTGCGCATAGACGTTGATGGCGCCGACGGTCTGGTTCGGCAGTATCAGAGGCAGCGACAACGCACTGTGCACCCCGAGGCGCCCGACTCGCGGGCCAAAATGGGGCCACATGCTTTCGCCGCCCAGCGATCCCGAGCGGACCGTTCGACGCTCGAGCGCTGCCGTGATGCACGGTCCTTCCTTGACGGCGACGTACTGGATCCGATCGATCTCCGAGACGAATGGGTGACTGGCCGCCAACGCTTCGACCCGACCCTCGGACCCGTCGAACCGCAACAACGTCACCCCGGCACCATCCGCGCCTGGAATGGCATGCGCAGCAAAGACTGCGACTTTCTGCAGGAGGCCCTGAAGCCCAGAACTGCCGCTCACCAAGCCGGCGAGATCGACGAGACTGGTTTGCAAGTCCGCCTCATCCGCAGTCTCCTGCTCGGCGGTCAACGCCAGGCGGTCTGACTCGGGATCCAACTCGTTCATCGATCGACCTGCCCTGCTCAAGGCTGGGTTCCGGTGTCAGACGGGACTCAGCGACTGCCCGCGGCGCCAACGACCGCTAGAAGTGCACTGTTACCTATCATACGGGCCTGCGGGCACCAATCATACCGGCCTACGGGCGTCGCGTGACGCGTGGCCGTCAGCTGCCACCCGGTGTAGCGTCAGGTCCGTTGAGATCGTCAACCAGTCCGGGACGAGGCTGCTGTCCGCCGCTGCCCTCGCCGAGCAATCGCTCCCCGCCGGGCATCCCGCCGAGACATCCGCCTGAACGGCGACGTCGATCGCCCATGAAGGCACACCTCTTGACCTATTGCATCGGCGTCATGCTGGACGAGGGAATCATCTTCGCCTCGGATTCGCGCACCAATGCCGGCATGGACAACGTGCTCAAATTCTGCAAGATGACGGTTTTCGAGCGCCGAGGCAACCGCGTCATCGTGCTGTTGAGTTCGGGGAACCTGGCCGGCACGCAGGCTGTCATCAGCGTGTTGAGGCAGCGCTGCGCGGACGGCGACGCGGTCACCAACGTCATGGGTGCGCGCACGATGTTCGACGTCGTGCGGTTGGTCGCGGACGCGATGCGTGACATCGAGAAACGCGACGCCGGCTATCTCGCGGAGAACGACGTCCGCTTCAATGCCTCGTTCATCGTCGGCGGTCAGATCGATGGTGAGCCCATGCGGCTGTTCCGGATCTACGCCGAGACGAACTTCATCGAGGCGGGCTCTGAGACGGCCTACTTCCAGACCGGTGAAACCAAGTACGGCAAGCCGATTCTCGATCGCGTGATTACGCGTCACACTCCGCTGGCGGATGCCGCGAAGTGCGTGCTGGTGTCGTTCGATTCGACCATGCGCAGCAACCTGTCGGTGGGCGTGCCGATCGACCTGTTGTGCTACGAACGAGACAGTCTGGCAGTGTCCTTGCGACGCAAGTTCGACGAGGGAGATCCCTACTTCACGGCGCTCAGTCGCGACTGGGGCGAGGGGACACGCCAGGTTTTTCGCGATTTGCCGGACTTGCGCTGGTGACCGCCTTCACGAGGGATAGAGGCCAAGGATGAAGATTCACGTCGGTTTCGAGATGATCTTCGACTGCCCGCAGCCCACCCCGATGATCTTCACCCTCAACGTTCACTACACGCGTGTGTCCGACCTCATCGGTCGCGACAGCCTGCTGGTGGATCCTCCGGTACCGATGCAGGCCTATCGGGACGGCTTCGGTAACTGGTGCACCCGCATCGTGGCGCCCCGGGGTGGTATCCGAGTCTGGGCCGACGCCGTCGTCAACGACTCGGGACTCCCCGACGTCATCGTCGAAGAGGCGCAACAGATTCCCGTGCCAGACCTACCCGAGGAAGCGCTGGTCTTCTTACTCGGGAGCAGGTACTGCGACACCGATCGGTTGTCCCAGACGGCGTGGGATCTCTTCGGGCAGGGCCCGACCGGATGGGCCCGCGTGCAAGCGATCTGCGATTACGTGCATCGGCACATCACGTTCGACTACCAGCAGGCGGACAACACGCGCACGGCGCTGGAGGCGTTCAACCAGCGGGTCGGTGTCTGCCGCGACTTCACCCATCTCGCCGTGGCCTTCTGCCGCTGCATGAACATCCCGGCGCGGTACTGCACCGGCTACCTCGGTGACATTGGCATGCCGCCGCCCTATGGTCCGATGGACTTCGCGGCGTGGTTCGAGGTGTTCCTGGGCGGGCAGTGGCATACCTTCGATGCGCGAAACAACACGCCGCGCATCGGCAGGGTGCTCATCGCGCGGGGCCGCGACGCCGCCGACGTCGCTCTGAGCAACGCCTTTGGCCCCAACGCCCTGACGAGCTTCACGGTCCGCACCGATGAGGTGAAATAGCGCCTAGTGGTGTGTCGGTGAAATGATCTGGTTATTTGCTGGTAGAATTTGCCTATGGTGGCTGCTGCGTTGACCGCGACGCTGGAACAGCGCGCGGAGTTGGAGCGGATGGCGACCTCGACGTCGCTACCGCATCGGCAGGTGATCCAGGCAAAAGGCTTGCTGTGGGCGTGCGACGGC
>JBBRTH010000023.1:0-75499 GCA_038244615.1 Mycobacteriales bacterium
AAGAAGATCTCCAAGACCCAAGCCGTCACCTCCAATCTGCAACGCGAGTTCAACGCCAAGGACGTCCACATCGGCCCGTCCGATCACGTCGGCTGGCTCGACGACCGCAAGTGGGCCTACGTCCGCCTCGAAGGCCGCGCCTTCGGTGACGTGCCGCTGAACCTGGAGTACAAGCTCGAGGTGTGGGACTCGCCGAACTCCGCAGGCGTCATCATCGACGCGGTGCGGGCAGCGAAGATCGCCTTGGACCGTGGCATCGGCGGACCCGTCGAGGCCGCGTCGGCGTACCTGATGAAGAGCCCGCCCAAGCAGATGCCCGACGACATCGCGCGCGCCGAGCTCGAAACCTTCATCGAGGGCTGACGAACTCGCGATTTGTGCACCCGCGACCGCGGTGAGCGCGGGTACGGGTGCACGAATCGAGTAGAAATGACTCGTGGTCAACGACGACGAATTGCTGAACCTCGACGAATTCGCCCTGCTGCCCGAGAACGCTGAACAGATCGGCGCGACGGGTCCGCTACCGTGCGTCGAGCGCATCGAGTCCGGCCCCATCAGCGCCGTGAAGTGGGGTGGCGCGGACCCGCAGGTCGTCTTCCTGCACGGCGGCGGCCAGAACGCCCACACCTGGGACACCGTCATCCTCGGACTCGACGTGCCCGCGCTGGCGATCGACCTGCCCGGCCACGGCCGCTCCGCGTGGCGCGAGGACGGCGACTACGGGCCCAAGCTCAATGCCGAGACGCTGCGGCCGATCCTGCGCGACTGGGCGCCCACGCCGCGCCTGGTGGTCGGCATGTCGCTCGGCGGGCTGACCGCCCTGCGCATTGCCGCCACCGAGCCGACGCTGGTGCCCGAGCTGGTGCTCGTCGACGTCACGCCGTCAGCGCCCGAGCGGCACGAGCAGATGACGCAGGCGCAGCTGGGCACCGTCGCGCTTGTCCGCGGCGACCGCACCTTTCCCAGCTTCGCGGCCATGCTCGACGTGACGGTCGCTGCCGCCCCGCACCGCGATCGGAACTCTTTGCGCCGCGGCGTCTTCCACAACAGCAAGCAGCTCGAGGATGGCACCTGGACGTGGCGTTATGACTCCTTCCGCAAGGGGCCCCTTCTTGCTGGCTTCGAGGGGCTGTGGGACGACGTACCGTCTATTGCGATGCCGACCACGCTGGTGCGAGGGGCCAACTCCCACTTCGTCAACGACGAGGACGCGGAGGCGTTCGCAACGGGCGCGCCCGGCTTCCAACGCACCCACGTCGTCGCCGACGCCGGACACTCCGTGCAGGGCGATCAGCCCGCTGCACTGGTCACCATCCTGCGCGCGGTGTTGGCGAGGTTGACTCCGTAAGACTCCGTTCACCTCGTGCTTGACAGCTGATCACCAGGATTCCGTAAGTTTTGGACGATCTCGCCACAGCCCGGCCGGATCGTCGTTGGAAGGATCCACCCTGCATGGCTCTTCTGCCATTGAACCTGTTCGTGTCTCATGACGGTCGGTCGTACCGGCAACGCGTGACCTGCCGCTACAAGTGCGCCGACGCGTGCTCGCATCCCGCTCCGAACACCAGCGCCAACGAGTACTTCGGCGACGTGGTGCGACAGGCGGTGTCACGCCGCGCGGCCCTACGAGCCGGCGCGGTGACGGTACTGGCCGTCGGTGCGGGTTCCGCCCTCGCCGCCTGCTCTCGCGATGAATCAACCACGGCCACAACGACTTCCGCGGACGCCACACCGGCCGCCACACCCGGGATGAACTTCGCGGCGGTCCCGCCGAACACGGAAGACGTCGTCGTCATCCCCGAGGGATACCAGCAGTCGGTGGTCATCAGCTGGGGAGACCCCATCCTGCCCGGGACACCGACGTTCGACGTGACCAAACAGACCGCTGCGGCGCAACGCGGACAGTTCGGGTTCAACAACGACTTCGCCGGACTGCTGCCGATCGAAGGCACCACCGGCCGCTTCCTGCTGGTCGTCAACCACGAGTACACGACGGAACAGTTCATGCACCCCGGCTACGACGCCGATCGGCCGACACGCGAGCAGTTCGACATCGCCGTCGCCGCGCACGGCCTGACCGTCGTCGAGGTCGAGCGCACGCCAGACGGGCTGAAGCCGGTCATGGGTCGCTACAACCGCCGGATCACCGCCGACACCCCCTTCGCCCTCACCGGCCCCGGCGCAGGCACCGACTTCCTCAAGACCGCTGCCGACCCCACCGGTCGCACGGTGGCAGGCACGTTCGCCAACTGTGCCGGCGGCGTCACGCCGTGGGGCACGGTGCTCTCCGGCGAGGAGAACTTCAACGGCTACTTCGGCACCGCTGAAGGCGCCCCCGCCCCCAGCCCGGTCATCAGCGACCAGTTCAAGCGCTACGGCATCAAACCCAAAGCCTCGGAACGCAAGTGGGAGACCTTCGACCCGCGCTTCGACGTGGCCAAGACACCCAACGAGGTCAACCGGTTCGGCTACGTCGTGGAGCTCAACCCGTGGGACCCCGCATCGACGCCGGTGAAGCACACGGCGATGGGCAGGCTCAAGCACGAGGGCGCCACCATCTACGTCACGGATGACGGCACGGTGGTCTCGTACACCGGCGACGACGAACGCTTCGACTACATGTACAAGTTCGTGTCCGGCAAGAAGATCCAGCCCGGCGGCTGGGCGAGCGGAGCGACGGGAGATGGACCCGACGCCGCGGCGATGGCGCACAACCTCACCGTGCTCGACGAGGGCACGCTCTACGTCGCCAAGCTCACCAGCGACATTCCGGCAGGCGAGATCGACGGCTCCGGCACGCTGCCCACCACCGGGGCATTCGCAGGCAGCGGCACCTGGCTTCCGCTGTTGCGATCCGGCCCCAACGGCATCGGTGAGTCCCTCGTCGCGGGCATGACGCCGCAGGAGGTCGCCGTGTTCACCCGGTTCGCCGCCGACAAGGCGGGTGCCACCAAGATGGATCGGCCTGAGGACTTCGAAGCCAACCCGAGGACCGGCAAGGTATACGTCGCGCTGACCAACAATGACGAGCGCGGCGTCCCCGGCGAGGCGCGGCCGGACGCCGCCAACCCCCGCAACGACAACAAGAGCGGCCAGATCCTGGAACTCACCGACCAACACGCGGGCACCACGTTCACATGGAATCTCCTTCTGGTGTGCGGAGATCCGGCGGCGGCAGACACCTACTACGGGGGCTTCGACAAGACCAAGGTCAGCCCCATCTCCTGTCCAGACAACCTGGCATTCGACAGCCACGGCAACCTGTGGATCGCCACTGACGGCAACGCGCTCGACTCCAATGACGGGCTGTTCGCCGTCACCCTCGACGGCCCCAACCGCGGCGAGACCAAGCAGTTCCTGACCGTGCCGCTCGGTGCCGAGACGTGCGGCCCGGTCGTCACCGACGATCTGGTGACGGTCTGCGTCCAGCATCCCGGCGAGAGTGACGACAACAGCCTCGACGACCCGCTGTCGCGGTGGCCCGAGGGTGACAACGGTACGGCGCGGCCTTCGGTGGTCGCGGTGTGGCGGACCGACGGCAACATCGGGGTCTGAGCGCGCCGGGATACGGTGGTTGCGTGACCACCTCACCCAACTTCCCCACCCGCATCGGCGTCCAACTTCAGCCACAGCACTCCCCCAATTACGGTCATCTGCGCGACGCGGTCATGCGCTGCGAGGACATGGGCGTCGACGTCGCCTTCAACTGGGACCACTTCTACCCGCTCTACGGTGATCCCGACGGTGCGCACTACGAATGTTGGACCATGCTCGGCGCGTGGGCCGAGCAGACGTCGCGCATCGAGATCGGCGCCCTGGTGAGCTGCAACTCCTACCGCAACCCCGAGCTACTGGCCGACATGGCGCGGACCGTCGACAACATCTCCGACGGCCGGCTGATCCTCGGGATCGGCTCGGGCTGGAAGCAAAAGGACTACGACGAGTACGGCTACGACTTCGGCACGGTGGGTGGTCGCCTCGACGACCTCGCGTCAGCGATGCCGCGCATCACGTCACGGCTTGGCAAGCTCAATCCCGCACCCCTGCGCGACATTCCGATCCTCATAGGCGGGCAAGGCGAGAAGAAGACCCTGCGCCTGGTCGCCGAGTACGCCCACATGTGGCACGGGTTCACCACCGCCGAGACCTACCCCGGCAAGGCCGCGGTCCTCGATCGCCACTGTGCCGAACTCGGTCGCGACGCTTCGAGCATCGAGCGGTCGGCGGGCGTCGAGGACAACAGCGGCGTCACGCGCGGCGAGGGGTCCGACTCCCTGATCGCCAACGCCGAGGCGCTCGTCGGACTCGGGGTCAGCCTGCTGACCGTCGGCGTGAACGGCCCCCACTACGACCTCAGCACCGCTGAGGCTCTGTGCCGGTGGCGTGACTCCCTGGCCTGAGCCAAAGCGACCGAACACGTCCCGCACCCGTTGGGCCGTGGGAAGCTGACTAGCCATGCCCAAGAAGTACGGGGTCAAAGAGAAGGACCTGGTCGTCTCGCACGTCGTGAACCTGGTCCTTACTGGCAAGCTGCGGTCCGGAGATCGGTTGGACCGCAACGAAATTGCCGATCAACTGGGGCTCAGTCGGGCTCCCGTGCAAGAAGCGGTGGGCGAACTGGAGCACATCGGCGTGTGGTCTCGACGCGATACCACCGCGGAGCGTTCGTCGAACGCTTCGACGAAGGCGTGGTCCGCGAGCATCACGAGATCTACGGGGTGCTCAACGGCATCGCCTCCGCCAGGGCAGCCCACGATCACCGACCGAAGATCGTCGACGAAGTGCGGGCCACTCTGGAGGCGTTGCACACCAGCGAGGAGTCTCGAGCGTTTCACGAGCACACGTGGCGCTACCGCGGGACGATCAACGCCGTGTACGCCGGGCCCCGCCTGAAGGCCGCGATCCGCGCCTCCGCGACGCTGATGCCGCGGACCTTCTGGACCGCGTATCTGGGCAGCCACGACCAACTGCTTCCCTTCTACGTCACGGAGACCGCCGCGATCGGCGACGGAGACCCCGATGCGGCGCGAGCCGCCTGCATCGACCGGGCCGAGGTCATGGGCCGGATCATGCTCGGGGAGTTGATCCGGCGCCGGGTGCTGGGGCCCCTCTTGTGTTCTGAATGAGCCCAACTGCCCGCATCCGGAGCCGCGAACGTTAGGTTTCGATGATGACCGGCGAGCGAATGTACACGGGTGTCGTGGTCGCACTGGCCGCTCTCTTCGTCGCAACGATGGGGCCGGCACCGGCGGCGAGCGCCGACACCGACCAGTGCGCACCACCCGGGATCGAGAGCGCAAGCGCGCTACCCACCAACCTGGCCTCCGCAGCCAAGGGGGCTGGCGAGGACAAGTACACGACGCCAAACGTCGAGCCGCTCCCGGTGAACGTCGACGCCCTGGGACTCGGCACTCCCGGGGTGTTGACCGTCGGAACCCTGTCCGACGCACCGCCCAGCATTTGCATCAATGCCGCAGGCCAGTTCACCGGTTTCGACAACGAGCTGCTGCGCGCCGTCGCGGACAAGCTGGGCCTGAAGGTCACCTTCGTGGGCACCGACTTCTCCGGCCTGCTCGCACAGGTAGCGTCGGGGCGCTTCGACGTCGGTTCATCGTCGATCACGACCACCGATGCCCGCAGGCAGACCGTCGGGTTCACCAACGGCTACGACTTCGGGTACTTCTCCCTGGTGGTGGCGCCGGGCTCACCCATCACCGGCTTCGAGAAGCTGGCCGCCGGGCAACGCATCGGCGTCGTGCAGGGCACCGTGCAGGAGGCCTACGTCGTCGACACCCTGGGCCTGGATCCGGTCAAGTTCCCCGACTACAACACCCTCTACGCCAGCCTCAAGACCCGGCAGATCGACGCCTGGGTCGCGCCGTCGCAGCAGGCGGCCGGCACCGTGCAGGCTGGCGATCCCGCGGTCATCGTCGAGAACACCTTCAGCCTGGACAACTTCGTGGCGTGGGCGGTGGCCACGGAGAACAAGCCGCTGATCGATGCGCTCAACGCCGGGCTCGACGCCGTGATCGCCGACGGCACGTGGTCGAAGCTGTACTCCGACTGGGTACCACGCGCCCTGCCGCCCGGCTGGAAGCCCGGCTCCACGGCGGCGCCCACCCCGCAGCTGCCCGACTTCGCCGCCATCGCGGCGAGCAAGGAGCCCGCCGCCGACAATTCCCGCGTCGCTCCGAAATCGGTTCTGCAACAGCTCAAGGACTCCTTCCTCGACTGGGGGTTATACCAGAAGGCGATACCCGACCTGTTCAAGACCGGCTTGCCGAACACCCTGATTCTGACGGTCTGCGCCAGTGTGATCGGGCTGGTGCTCGGGATGGGCCTGGCGGTCGCGGGCATCTCCCGGGCACGGTGGCTGCGGTGGCCGGCGAGGGTGTACACCGACGTGTTCCGCGGGTTGCCCGAGGTCGTGATCATCCTGATCATCGGACTGGGCGTCGGACCGATCGTGGGCGGGCTGACCGGTAACAACCCCTACCCGCTCGGCATCGCCGCGCTCGGGCTCATGGCAGCGGCCTACATCGGCGAGATCCTCCGCTCGGGCATCCAGAGCGTGGAGGCAGGACAGTTGGAGGCGTCGCGTGCACTGGGGTTGAGCTACACGCTGTCGATGCGGTTGGTCGTTGTGCCACAAGGCATCCGCCGGGTGCTACCCGCTCTGGTCAACCAGTTCATCTCGCTGCTGAAGGCTTCGTCGCTGGTGTACTTCCTCGGCCTGATCGCCAGCCAGCGCGAGCTGTTTCAGGTGGGCCGCGACCTCAATGCGCAGACCGGCAACCTGTCACCGCTGGTCGCGGCCGGGCTGTTCTACCTCGCTCTGACCATCCCGCTCACACACCTGGTCAACTACATCGACAACCGCTTGCGGCGGGGCAGACCCGTAGCCGATTCCGCGGATCCGGCCAGCCCTGCCAACCCCGCCTCAACCCAGGAGATGGTGTGAGCGCCCCCACCAAGTTCGAGCCGGTCTCACTGGCAGCCAACGACATTCATCTGGCATTCGGCCCGAACGCCGTACTGCGCGGAGTCGACCTCGACGTACCTGCCGGCACCACCACGGCAGTGATCGGCCCGTCGGGATCCGGCAAGTCAACCCTGTTGCGCGCGTTGAACAGGCTGTACGAGCCCGACCGTGGCGACGTTCTGCTCGACGGCCGGTCGGTGTTGAAGGACAATCCCGACGAGCTGCGCCAGCGCATCGGCATGGTGTTCCAGCAGTTCAACCTGTTCCCCCACCGAACCGTGTTGGACAACGTCACGCTGGCGCCCCGCATGCTCAAGAAGCTCGACGCGGAGGTTGCCCGCGAACTCGGCCTCGCGCAGCTGGAACGAGTGGGGTTGCGGCACAAGGCCTATGTCCGACCGGCCACCCTGTCCGGCGGCCAGCAACAGCGGGTCGCGATCGCGCGCGCCATGGCGATGGCACCTCAGGTGATGTTCTTCGACGAGGCCACCTCGGCGCTCGACCCCGAACTGGTCAAGGGGATCCTGGCACTGATCGCCGATCTCGGAGAGGACGGGATGACGATGGTGGTCGTCACCCACGAGATGGAGTTCGCGCGATCCGCCGCGAACGCGGTCGTATTCATGGATCACGGCAAGGTCGTCGAAACCGGAACGCCCGAGCGGCTTTTCGAGAACGCCGAGACCGGCCGGCTGCGCCAGTTTCTGTCGCAGGTGCTTTAGCGGGGCGGGACGGGCGATCGCGGGCAATGAACTGGCGGAGTCCGACAGGTGTCGATCCCCGTCAGTTCGGCGAAATCACCGCATGTCGAGCTTCTGACAGACGGTGACAGGTTAGACTAGCGAATTATGGTAGAGACCGAACCGCAGGTCACTGAGCTGGCCGGAGAGCTGCAGCAGGTGCTCTCCAAGCTCTTCTCCGTCCTGCGTCGGGGCGATCGCAGCGTCCCCGAGGGCGGCGCCGACCTGACCCTCGCGCAGCTGTCGATCCTCTTGACACTGCTCGACCTCGGTCCGATCAGGATGACCGAGCTCGCGGCGCACGAACGCGTGCGCACGCCGACGACCACCGTCGCGATCCGTCGCCTCGAGAAGCTGGGACTGGTCAAGCGGTCGCGTGATCCCTCCGATCTACGTGCCGTCCTGGTCGACGTCACTCCCCGCGGACTCGTTCAGCACCGCGAGGCACTCGCCACTCGGCGCGCGCAGATCGCCACGATGCTGAGCAAGCTCAGCGCCGACGAGCGCGAGACGCTGGCCAAAGCCCTTGCGCCGCTGACGCGGTTGGCCGAACAGGGCGGCTAGCCGGTCAGCCCAACCAGTCCAGGACCGCCGCGGCGGTCCACGACTGCTGCATGCTGCCCAGCGGCTCCCCGGTGAACGGTTCGTAATACTCGGCGAACGTGCCGTCGCTGGCCTGCCGCAGTCCTTCACGTCGAAGGTTCGACGACCGCTCCGCCCAGCCGCGGCGCGCGAAGCACCAGGAGAACAGCCACGTCACCACCGGCCAGACCGGGCCGCGCCAGTACTCGCGGGCCCGGAAGTCGCGTGACACCGGCGACGTCGAGGGGATCAGGGAGTACTTGAGGTCGGGGTGTCCGCAGAACCGTGGACCCTCGAGGAGTCGCAACAGTGCGCGTTCCCTGTCGTGTGGCAGGCCGCCGCACAGCAATGGCGAGAACTGCGCAACCGTCTCGGCGGCGATCCACTTCTGGCCGCGAAGATCGTAATCCCTTGCTGCACCTGTGCGTTCGTCCGACGTCTCGACGACACCCTTGCGGAACCTCTCGGCCCAGGCGTAGAGGTTCCGGACGTCGGCGTGCGGACGTTTGTAGTCCTCGCCGATCTCGGCCAGCACGGTGCACGCCACCGAGAGGATCGCGGAGACGAACACGTCCTCCACGGCGAAGCTCATCACCTTGGGCAGTAACTGGTCGTCGTAGTGGACCGACTTCATCTCCTCGACCAGCCACATGTATCGGTCGTACTCGAGGTCCGACGGTCGCTGCGACGCGTCGGTGACGATGGTGTTGTCCTCGCGTTGATACTCCGGTACGACACCGGGAACCACGTTTCCGTATGCGGCGTCCCACCGCGGCGAGTTGTCCATGCCGGACTCCCAGCCGTGATACATCGTGATGCGGCCACGTGAATCCGGGTCACGCGCTTCTGCCAACCAGCGGTGCCAACGGACCAGATCCCCCCAGCGGCGGTCGAGGAACGCCTCCGCCACCGCCCGTGTGGAACGGCCCCGCGTGCGGGCGTGATCGAGGATGCGTTGGACGGCGATGGCGTGCACCGGCGGCTGTGTGATCCCCGACGTGTGCCGGCTGCGCGGCGCGTTGGCCGCCAGCGCCGAGGTCGCCCACCGCGCGGGCCCCGGGAAGTATCCGTCCACTCCGTTGGCGAAGACGATGTGCGGGATCATCCCGTTGCCCCACTGCGCCGACAGCAGCGTGTCCAGCTCGACGACGGCCCGTTCGACGCTCAACGGGGCGAGGCCGATCGACACGAAGGCCGCATCCCAACTCCACATGTGCGGGTACAGCAGGGGGGCGGCGGTGGTCATCACGCCGAGGTCATTGCCACGCAGCAGGTAAGCGGCGCGGGCCGCCAGCTGAGTGGGCGCGAAGCTCGAATCGGGTGGCATCGCATCAATCATGCGACGCCGGAGGCAAGCGCGCAGGTCGGTAGGGTTGATGTGTGCCTTTCGATGAGCGCTCGCGCGAAGAGAAGAGCCCTGATGCCGCGACGAGCACTCGCGCGAAGAGAAGATCAGCCATGATCACGGGCGCCGGCGGCGGGCTTGGTTCAGCCATCGCCGACGCCTTGGCCCCCACCCACACGCTACTGTTGGCGGGCCGCCCGTCCGAACGCCTCGACGCGGTTGCCGCCCGTCTCGGCGCTCCGACCTGGCCGCTCGACCTCGCCGACGCCGATTCCATCGAATCCGCCGCGGAAGTGCTGACCGACCTCGACGTGCTGATCCACAACGCCGGGGTCGCCTACCCCGGCCGGGTGGCCGAGTCCAGCGCCGACGAGTGGCGGGCGACCTTCGAGGTCAACGTCGTCGGTGCGGTCGCGCTGACCCTGGCGCTGCTCCCCGCCCTTCGAAGCGCATGCGGACAGGTCGTCTTCATCAACTCGGGCGCGGGGATCAACGCCTCGCCCGGGCTGGCGTCGTACTCGGCGAGCAAGTTCGCGCTGCGGGCGTTCGCGGACTCGCTACGCACTGACGAGCCCACTCTGCGGGTCACGTCGGTACACGCGGGGCGAATCGACACCGAGATGCAGCGCGACCTGATCGCCTACGAGGAGCGGGACTACGTGCCCGAGCAATTCCTGTCGCCGGAGACGGTGGCGGCGGTGGTCGCGCAGGCGGTCAACACCGCGGCCGATGCCCACGTGCACGAGATCATCGTCCGGCCCCGGTAAGCCTGGCCGTGACAAGGGCGTTCGATGTTCACGAGGCGTCGATCGCCGCGCTGCGCGCCGGGATGGAGAGTGGCCGCGTGACCGCGGTCGGGCTACTCGAGTGCTACCTGGCCCGCATCACCGCCTTCGACGGCGAGCTGAACGCCGTCGTGGTACCCAACGCCGAAGCCCGCGCCGAGGCCGAGGCCTCCGACGCTCGCCGGGCGGCCGGCCGCACCTGCGGTCCGCTGGACGGCATCCCGTACACGGTCAAGGACAGTTACCGCGCCCGCGGTCTGACCGTGGCCGCGGGCAGCCCGGCGTTCGCGGAGTTGGTGGCCCACCGCGATTCGTTCGTCGTCGAACGCCTCCGCGCGGCGGGAGCGATCCTGATCGGATTGACCAACATGCCGCCGATGGCCAACGGCGGGATGCAACGCGGGGTGTACGGCCGGGCCGAAAGCCCCTACAACGCCGCCTATCTCACCGCGCCCTTCGCCTCCGGTTCTTCGAACGGTTCCGGCACCGCAACGGCGGCGTCGTTCTGCGCCTTCGGAATCGGCGAGGAGACCTGGTCCTCGGGCCGCGGCCCCGCGTCGAACAATGCCTTGTGCGCCTACACCCCGTCACGCGGCGTCATCTCCACGCGCGGGGGCTGGCCGCTGGTGCCGACCATGGATGTGGTGGTGCCCCATACCCGTTCGATGGCCGACCTGCTGGAGGTGCTCGACGTCGTCGTCGCTCAGGACCCCGACGCCCGCGGCGACTTCTGGCGGTTGCAGCCGTGGGTGCCGATCCCCCGCGTCGCGGAGGTGCGGCCGCCGTCGTACCGATCGCTGACGGGGACAGATCCCGACCGCGCCCGCCGCGACCTGACCGGACGGCGCTTCGGCGCGCCACGGATGTACGTCAACGCCGATCCCGACGCGGGTATCGGGGCGACCGGTATCGGCGGACCCACCGGACGACGCATCGAGACTCGCCAATCCGTCGTGGAACTATTCGACGCGGTGCGACGCGATCTGCTCGCCGCGGGCGCCGAAGTGGTCGACGTCGACTTTCCTGTCGTCAGCAATTACGAAGGTGACCGGGTCGGCGCCCCGACCATCGCCACCAGAGGATTGGTCAGCCCCGAGTACCTGCGGCGCGAGATCATCGATCTGTCGGCGTGGGCGTGGGACGACTTCCTGGGCGCCAACGGCGATCCGGCACTCAACCGGCTCGCCGACGTCGATGGCAGCCGGATCTTTCCGCCGCCGGACGGTGCCCAGCCAGACCGGTACGACGGCTTCGACGACGACATCGCGGAGTATCCGGCATTCATCCGGAACAACCCGATCGGCTCCTTCCTCGCCATCTCGACCCTCCCCGAGGGTGTGCACGCCCTGGAGCGCACACGGCAGATCGACCTCGAGGAGTGGATGGACGGCTTGCGGCTGGACGCCGTGATCTTCCCTGCGGTCGCGGACGTCGGACCCTCCGACATGGACGTCAATCCCGCGTCTGCCGACCTCGGCTGGCGAAACGGTGTGTGGGTGGCGAACGGTAACTTGGCGATTCGGCATCTCGGCATCCCGACCGTGACGGTGCCGATGGGCACGATGACAGACATCGGCATGCCGGTGGGCCTAACGTTCGCAGGCCGGGCCTACGACGACGTCGCGCTGCTGCGGTACGCCGCCGCGCTGGAGGCGACGGGTGACCGGCGCACGTCGCCACCCCGCACGCCGCCCCTCACCGCCGAGTGATGTGTGGAGTCTGACCGGCGGTGAGAGAGCGCCGGTCGATGCACACAAATCACGAGCGAACCGGTCAGATGACGACGTTGACCAGCTTGCCCGCGACCACTATGACCTTCTTCGGCGTCGCGCCGGCCATGAAGGCCACCACTTTCTCGTCGACCAGCGCGGCAGCCTCCACCGCGTCGGCGGTGGCGTCCGCTGCCACGGTGATCCGCCCGCGGACCTTTCCATTGACCTGCACCGGGTACTCGACGGTGTCCTCCAGCAGGTACGCCGGATCGGCCTCCGGGAAGGGTCCGTGCGCGAGCGACGAGTCGTGGCCGAGGCGACGCCACAATTCCTCAGCCAGGTGCGGCGCCAACGGCGCGACCATCAGCACCAGTGGTTCGACGGCGGCGCGAGCCGTGACGTCCTCCTTCGTCAGATGGTTGGTGTACTCGATGAGCTTGGCGGCCGCGGTGTTGTTGCGAAGCCCCGCATAGTCTTCCGCGACACCGGCAATCGTCTTGTGCAGCAACCGCAGCGTCGCCTCGGTCAGTTGCTCGTGCTCGGCGACCCGCTCGATGCCCGTGCTCTCGTCGACGACCACGCGCCACACGCGTTGCAGGAACCGGTAGGCGCCCACGACGTCCTTCGTGGACCACGGCCGGGATGCCTCGAGCGGCCCCATCGACATCTCATAGACGCGCAGGGTGTCGGCGCCGTACTCCTCACAGATCTCGTCGGGTGACACCGAGTTCTTCAGGCTCTTGCCGATCTTGCCGAACTCGCGGTTGACCTCTACTTCTTCGGCGACCTGGCCGCCGTCGCCCGGCCAGTAGAACTTCGCGTCGCGCTCTACGACTTCCGCTGCGGGAACATACGATCCGCGCGAGTCCGTGTAGGCGAATGCCTGGATATAGCCCTGGTTCACCAGCCGCCGGTAGGGCTCGCGGGAAGTCACGTGGCCGAGGTCGTAGAGAACCTTGTGCCAGAACCGGGAATACAACAGGTGCAGCACGGCGTGCTCGACACCGCCGACGTACAGATCGACACCGCCCGGGTCCGCGGGACCGTGCTCCGCCGGTCGCGGCCCCATCCAGTACGCCTCGTTCTCCTTGGCGCAGAACGTTTCCGAGTTGCGCGGATCGGCATAGCGAAGCTCATACCACGAACTGCCCGCCCACTGCGGCATGACGTTGGTGTCCCGGGTGTAAGGCTGGAGTCCGTCACCGAGGTCAAGCTCGACGTGAACCCACTCGGTCGCCTTCCCCAACGGCGGTGACGGCTCGCTGTCGGCGTCATCGGCATCGAACTGGACCGGCGCGTAGTTCGGAATGTCGGGCAGCTCGACGGGCAACGCCGATTCCGGCAGACCGCGCGCCCGACCGTCCGCGTCATAGACGATCGGGAACGGCTCACCCCAGTACCGCTGGCGGGCGAAGAGCCAGTCACGCAGCTTGTACTCGATCCGCGCCCGACCGTGTCCATCGGCGACCAGGTGGGCCGTGACGGCCTCCTTGGCGGACTCGACGCTCAACCCGTCGAGGTAGCCGGAGTTCACCAGTTGACCGTCGCCGGTGTAGGCGGCCGCCGAGACGTCACCGCCGCTGATGACCTCCGCGATGGGCAGACCGAACGCGGTGGCGAACTCCCAGTCGCGCTGATCGTGCCCGGGCACCGCCATGATGGCGCCCGAGCCGTAACCGGCCAGCACGTAGTCCGCAATGAAGATCGGAACCCGCTGTCCATCAACGGGATTCGTCGCATACGCGCCGATGAAGACGCCGGTCTTCGACTTGTTCTCCAGACGCTCCAGCTCGGACTTGGCCGCCACGGTCGCACGGTAGGACGCCACGGCGTGGGCTGGCGTCGCAGCGCTGAACGTCCACCGCTCATCGCTGCCCGCCGGCCACGCTGAGGCGACCAGTTCGTCGACCAGACCATGCTCGGGCGCCAACACCAGGTAGGTCGTACCGAACAACGTGTCCGGCCGGGTGGTGAAGACCTCGATGTCGCCCACGTCGGTGCCGAACCGCACCTCGGCGCCCGTCGACCGGCCGATCCAGTTGCGCTGCATCGCCTTGACCTTGTCTGGCCAGTCCAGCACGTCGAGATCGTCGAGCAGCCGATCGGAGTACGCCGTGATGCGCATCATCCACTGCCGCAACCGCTTCCGGAATACGGGAAAGTTTCCGCGATCGCTGCGGCCGTCGGAGGTCACCTCTTCGTTGGCCAAGACCGTGCCCAGCCCGGGGCACCAGTTCACGACCGAGTCGGCCCGATACACCAGGCGATGGGAGTCGACGACGTCCGCACGCTCCCCCGCCGACATCGTCGACCACTCGCCACCGGAATCCGGGGTGCGGGCACCGGACTCGAATTCGGCGACCAGTTCGCTGATCGGGCGTGCCCCATTGGCTACCGCGTCGAACCACGAGTCGAAGATCTGCAGGAAGATCCACTGCGTCCACTTGTAGAAGTCGGTGTCGGTGGTCGAGAAGCTGCGCCGGGCATCGTGGCCCAGTCCGAGCCGGCCGAGCTGACGACGGAAGTTGACGATGTTGGCCTCGGTGCGGGTCCGCGGATGCGTGCCCGTCTGCACAGCGTGCTGCTCGGCAGGAAGGCCGAACGCATCGAAGCCCAAGGCGTGCAGGACATTACGGCCGGTCATGCGGAAGTAACGCGCGTAGACGTCGGTGGAGATGTAGCCGAGCGGGTGCCCAACGTGCAGGCCGTCACCCGACGGATAGGGGAACATGTCCTGGACGAACATCTTGTCCGCGGGAACGGGCGCCCCGTCGACAGGCGCGAGCGATCCGACCGGGTTGGGCACGTGGAACGTACCCAGCCGAGCCCACGTCTCCTGCCACGCGCGTTCGATGTCCCCAGCGAGCGCCGCGTCGTAGCGGTGCCGCGGGGTGCCCGAGGCGTCCGAGCCGCCTTCCCCTTCAATCACGAGAACAGGGTAGTCAACGCCGCGCATCGGGCCCGCATCGCAGGTCCTGGGGGCCGCAGGCAACGGCTTGGTATCGGTTCCGTTGCGGAGGGGTCAGGGCATGGTTGCAGGTCGATTCCGGGCCTGGTGGCACACGCTGCCGCGTGGATACAGTCGGCGCCTGGCCACGGGCACCCGCCCGGCGCCGGACCCGCATGATCCGGAAGGACGGACGTTAGATGTTCGAGAATGCCCGTCGTTGGGGACTTCTGGCAGGAGCGTTCGCCGCTGGCGCGGCGTGCGTCGTCGGCCTCGCAGGCACCACCGCCTCCGCCGAGCCCGCGCTGCCGCTGCCTGCGGTGCCCGTGCCCGTGCCCGTGCCCGCCACCGTGACGCAGACCGTAACCGTGCAGCCCGGGGTGCCCGCCGCGGCCGCCGTCGGCCCCAACCAGCTGATCGCCTCGCCCGTCGCGGGTAGCCCCCCGGCCCCTGGCCCGAGCCCCGCCGCTCCCGCCGCACCAGTCTCGGCCATCGTGCCGGCCGCATCGGGGACCCTCGCCGACTTCTTCAGGGAGAAGAACGTCGCGATGGAACCGCAGAAGGCTGCCGACTTCAAGGCGCTCAACATCGTGCTGCCGATGCCCACGGGCTGGACCCAGGTGCCCGATCCCAACGTTCCCGACGCATTCGCGGTGATCGCCGACCGGGTCGGCGGCGACGGGCTCTACACCTCCAACGCCGCGGTCCAGGTCTACAAGCTGGTCGGTGACTTCGATTCGAAGGAGGCCATCAGCCACGGTCTCATCGACACCCAGCAGCTACCCGCCTGGCGGGCCACCGACGGGTCGCTCGGTGACTTCGGCGGCACCCCGTCAGGCCTCATCGAGGGCACCTACCGACAGAACAACATGACGCTGAACACCTCGCGTCGTCACACCATCGCGACGTCGGGCCCGGACAGATATCTGGTGTCCATGTCGGTCACCACCAGCGCCCAGGTCTCCGTCGCCGCGGGTTCGGCGACCGACGCCATCGTCAACGGGTTCAAGGTCAGCTCACCCGACGCGCCGCCTCCCGTGCCGGCGGGCGCGCTGCCGGGAGTTTCCGCAGCGCCCGTACCCGCCGGGCCGGCCGCGCTGCCTGCGGCGGCCCAGCCGCTCGGCCTGCCGCGCTAGCCCCGGACCGCGCACGGCCGACGGGCCTCGTATTGTGGGGCCATGCTGATCGCCGCCGTGCTGTGCCTGTGCGCTGGCGTGGCAACGGCCGCCACGAGCCTGTGGTCGATGGCTCGACCGCATTCATCCGACGCCGTCCACCAGGTCCTGCGGGCCGTAGTTCCCACCCAACTCGCGGCCGCGGTGATGCTGGGGGCAGGCGGGGTCGTCGCACTCGTGGCGCCGCAGCAGGCCGGCGTGGTGGCGCTGGTGGTGTGCGTCGTGGGCGCGGTGGGCACCGTCGCAGCGGGGTGCTACCAGAGCGCCAAGGCGGTGGCTCGCCGGGAAGCGAGCACAGTCGACGCGGGCTGCGCGGGCTCTTGCGCGTCGTGCACGCTGTCGTGCCACTGACCATCAGTAGATCCCGCTGCGGCTGAGCGCCTTTCGCGGACGCGTCTAATTGCGGCTGACGTCGATCGGATGGCTTGCCAAGAGAGACAACGGCATCGGTTGACGCCGCAACACCCGCCCCCACAGATCGACCCGCGGCTCGACGAGCACGTCGGAAGGCAACGCCGACAACACGATCCAGTCTTCTCGTTCGATCTCGCCTTCGAGCTGCCCGATCGTCCACCCGGAGTACCCGGCATAGATCCGGACGCCCTCCACCGCGGGCGCAATGGTGTCCGGATCGGCGTCGAGATCGACCATCACGATGCGCCCCTGCACGTGCCGCAAACCGGGCACGTCGCCGGGTTGCAGGCCGGCCCGCAAGGTCGCCAGGCACAGTGCCGCGTCGCGCTTCACCGGACCACCGACGAACATCGTCTTGGGTTTCGTGGCGAGTTTGGTCCACTGCGGCAGCACGTTGAACACGGCGGTCTCACTCGGCCTGTTCAGCACCACGCCGAGGGTGCCGCCGTCGTTGTGCTCGACGACGTAGACCACGCTGCGGCGGAACGTGGGCTCCATGAGATCGGTGTTGGCGAGCAGCAACGTTCCGGCTCGGACCCGGTGGGTGGCAGGAGCGATGTGGTCCTCCGGATCCTCTGACTGTGCCACCCGTCCATCATGACACCAGCGTGGGCATACGGTGTGGATCGGGCGCTGCCACGCCGGTTGGATGTGCGAATCTTTGTAGGGTGGTTTGGGTTCCCGAGAACGACCGAACACCGAGCAACCAGATCGGAATACACGTGGCTGGCCCGCGCGCACACGTCGCCCTGTGGCGGTCGATCCGTGCGCTTCCCGAGTTTCGCAGACTCCTGGAACTTCGCGCCGTGAGTTCGCTTGGCGACGGACTGTTCCAGGGCGGCCTGGTGGGCGCACTGCTCTTCAACCCCGAGCGTGCTACCAGTCCCTGGGAGATCGCGGGTGACTTCGCCGTGCTCTTCCTGCCGTACTCGCTTCTCGGTCCCTTCGCCGGAGCACTCCTCGACAGGTGGGATCGTCGTGGGGTACTGATCGGCGCCAACCTGTCCCGACTGCTGTTGATGGTGACGGTGGCGCTCGTGCTGGAGTTCGGCGCGGGAGACGGGTGGATCCTGCTCGGGGCGTTGGTAGTCAACGGGTTCACGCGATTCGTGTCGTCCGGACTCTCGGCGGCACTGCCGGACGTGGTGCCCCGCGAGCAGGTGGTAGCCATGAACTCGGTGCAGAACGCCACCGGGGCGGCGGCACTGTTCGTCGGGGCCGTCTTCATGCTGGTGCCGCGATGGCTGTTCGGGGCAGGCGACAGTGGTTCTGCTGCAGTCATCTTCCTGGCCGCAGCGCCAGTGGCGCTGGCGCTGTTCCTCTCCGTGCGGTTCGCACCCGGGGTGCTCGGGCCGCGAGGCACGGCGCGGGCCGTGCACGGGTCGGTGGCCTACGCGGTGGCCACCGGCTGGGGCTACGGGCTGCGGACGGTACTCGGCGTGCGAAGCGTGGCCGCGACGTTGTCCGGCGTCGTCGCGCACCGCATCGTCTTCGGCATCAACACGCTACTGATTCTGGTGCTCGTCCGGCATACCGGCTCGGCCAGCGTCGCGGGCCTCGGCGTCGCCGCACTCTTCGCCGCCAGCGCTGGAATCGGCGCGTTTCTGGCGAACTTCCTCGCCCCCGCCGCGGTGCGTCGCTGGGGTCGGTACAAGACCGCGAACGTCGCGCTCGCTTTGTCTGCCGTCATCCAACTCGGAGCGGCCGGACTCCAGCTTCCCGTCATGCTCACCTGCGGGTTCCTCGTCGGCGCCGCCGGTCAGATGGTCAAGCTGTGCGCCGACTCGGCAATACAGCTCGACGTCGACGACGCGTTGCGCGGTCACGTCTTCACACTTCAGGATTCGATGTTCTGGGTGTCGTTCGTCGTCGCGGTCACGGCAAGTGCGGCCGTCATCCCCGCCGACGGTGACGCGCCGGGCCTGGTGATCGTCGGGTCCGTCGTCTATCTGCTCGGGTTGGCGGCACACGCCGCGATCGGCAGGGGCGCAACGCAGTCGGACTAGGGTGACGCCATGGCCGGAGCCGATGCCGTCATCGCGGACCTGCGCGCCGAGAGCGACGCACTCGACGAACTCGTCGCCCCCCTAGACGACGACGGTTGGCTCCTCGCGACTCCGTCGCCCGGTTGGACCATCGCCCACCAGATCGCCCATCTGTGGTGGACCGACCGCGTCTCGGTCGTCGCCGTCACCGACGAAGCCGGCTTTGCCGAGGTTCTGAAGCAGGCATCGACCAACCCGGCGAGCTTCGTCGACGCGGGGGCAGAACGTCTCGCGACGACGCCACCCGCCGAGATGCTCGTCGACTGGCGGCGCACGCGGTCGCGTCTGCACGACGAGCTGCTTGCGGTGGTCGACGGCAGGAAGCTGCCGTGGTTCGGGCCGCCGATGAGCGCCGCCTCGATGGCCACCGCGCGCCTGATGGAGACCTGGGCGCACGGACTCGACGTCGCCGACGCACTGGGAGTCAACAGACCCGCTACGGCCCGGCTGCGCTCGATCGCCCACATCGGGGTCCGCACCAGGGACTTCGCCTTCACGGTGCACGGGTTGCCGGCGCCGACGGAGCCCTTCCTGGTCGAGCTGCGCGCCCCCGACGGTTCGACGTGGTCGTGGGGGGCCGCCGATGCCGACCAGCGGGTGACGGGGTCGGCCGAGGACTTCTGCATGCTGGTGACGCAGCGCCGCCCGCCCGCGGAACTCGACGTGACGGCCGTCGGCGACGACGCGGCGGCCTGGCTGACGATCGCGCAGGCATTCGCGGGCCCGCCGGGAGCCGGGCGCGACTGAGTCGGGTCCGCGCCGTCTCGACCGTGCGGCTTCTCGTCGATGAACTCGGTGAACTTCGACGACAACACCCACAGTCAGCGCCCCGGCTACAACTGTGTCGCCGCGTCCGCGGCGCCATCACCGTCGACGTCGGACAGCTTCACGTCCCAACGCCCGTCGGCATCGGTGTCTACGTAGGCGTCGTCCCCGACGAGCGCGCGATCCGCGAGGCCGTCCCGGTTGACGTCGAGGAGGCGGTCATCGAGCTGGCCGTCGCCGTCGAAGTCCACCAGAGGGCCGCCCGTCAGCTCGACCCCGTCGAGGCCCAGCCAGCGGACCTGACCGGAGCGGCCATCGACGCCGATCGCCCACGTGCCGGAGCCGTCGTCGGTGAACGACGCCTCGGCCCGCCCGTCGTCGTCCAGATCGAGCAGCAGGTGATCGGCGGTCCCGTCACCGTCCAGATCGGCCAGCGCGTCGTCGAATCGCCCGTCGGCGTCGAAGTCCAGACCCAGCGCGTCGAACACCCCGTCGTCGTCGGTGTCGACGTTCAT
The DNA here is from genome assembly GCA_038244615.1 of Mycobacteriales bacterium. GTDB lineage: Bacteria > Actinomycetota > Actinomycetes > Mycobacteriales > Mycobacteriaceae > Mycobacterium. Next base: position 20,008 of record JBBRTH010000023.1, read on the forward strand.
CGTCGCCGACCAGATCGACGCCGACCCGTCACCATCACCCAGGCAGTAGTCCACGGCTTCCCCCCGTCGCTTCGCTCGCCCTCCACCTAAGTCAGACGTGCGCCTACTGCCTGGCGTTCCACCACTTCTGAAGTTCCCCGACCGCCTCGTCGTGATCGAGCGGCCCGCGGTCCAGCCGCAGCTCCTTGAGGTACTTCCAGGCCTGGCCGACCTGCGGGCCCGCCGGGATGCCGAGGATCCGCATGATCTCGTTGCCGTCGAGATCGGGGCGGACCCGCTGCAGATCCTCCTTGGCCTCCAGTTCCGCGATCCGGTTCTCGAGGTCGTCGTAGTTGGCCTGCAGACGCGCGGCGCGGCGCTTGTTGCGGGTCGTGCAGTCGGCGCGCACCAATTTGTGCAGCCTGCCGACCAGTGGCCCGGCGTCGGTGACGTAGCGCCGGACCGCGGAGTCGGTCCACTTCCCAGCCCCATTGGCATCCGCGTAGCCGTGGAACCGCAGGTGCAGATACACCAGCTGCGACACGTCGTCGACCATCTGCTTGGAGTACTTGAGGGCCCGCATGCGCCTGCGCGTCATCTTCGCGCCGACCACCTCGTGATGGTGGAAGCTGACGCCGCCGTCGCTCTCGTGCTTGCGGGTGGACGGCTTGCCGACGTCGTGGAGCAGAGCCGCCCACCGCAGCACCAGGTCGGGAGGACTCGAGGGCTCCTCCAATTCGATCGCCTGCCGCAGCACCGTCAGCGAATGTTGATACACGTCCTTGTGCTGGTGGTGTTCGTCGATGGCCATCCGCATGCCGCCCACCTCGGGCAGCACCACGTCACCCAGGCCGGTCTTCACCATCAGATCGATGCCGGCAACCGGATCGTCGCCCAGGATCATCTTGTCCAGTTCGGCCGCCACCCGTTCGACGGTGATGCGCCCAAGTTCGGGCGCCATCCGCGTCATCGCCTCGCGGACCCGTGGCGCGACGTCGAACCCGAGCTGCGAGACGAACCGCGCCGCCCGCAGCATCCGCAGCGGGTCGTCGCCGAAGGACACCTCCGGACCCGAGGGCGTGTCGAGCATGCGGTCCCGGATAGCGGCCAATCCGCCTAGGGGATCGTGGAATTCGCCGAGCCCCGCCGGGGTGATGCGCACCGCCATCGCGTTCGCGGTGAAGTCGCGGCGCACCAGGTCGTCTTCCAGCCGGTCACCGAACCGGACCTCCGGGTTCCGCGTCACCCGGTCGTAGGCATCCGCTCGGAACGTGGTGATCTCGAGCCGCTCCATCGCGTTGCCCGCGCCCTTTCCGACGCCGACGGTGCCGAACTCGATGCCGGTGTCCCACAACCCGTCGGCCCAGCGCCGGACCACCTGCTGTACGCGGTCCGGTCGGGCGTCGGTGGTGAAGTCCAGATCGGTCATGGGGCGGTCGAGGAGCGCGTCCCGAACGCTGCCGCCGACTAGATACAGCTCATGGCCGGCGTCAGCGAACAACTGACCCAGCTCGCAAAGCACCGGCGTGTGCTGATGCAGCGCCTTGGCGGCGGTCAACAGTTCGTCTGGGTCAGACGGGCTGGCGGAGGGATCGTTCGGCACGTTCGATGAGCCTAGTGGGCGCTCACGGGTCCGTAACGACCCGGCGACAAGCCGACCACGACGTCGAGTGCGTAGGAGCCGGAAACCAAGTGGCAGCTACTATCGCTTGGGTGTCGGAGGGCGAGCGGGCCAAACCACGACGGCGCCGAGGACGGCGCCGCGGCCGACGCTCTGCGGGTCCGCCGGAAGCCGGCACTCCGAGCGCCGTCAGCCCGGCCGCCGCACCCCTTCCCGGCCCCTCTCCCGGCCACCGCGTCGACACCTCCGCGCAGACCCCTCAGGGCCGTCCGGGCCGTCGCTCTCCCGACCGGATGCGCACCGTCCGCGAGACCTCCGCGGGCGGTCTGGTCATCGACGGCATCGACGGACCGAAGGACGGCCAAGTCGCCGCGCTCATCGGCCGCGTCGACCGGCGCGGCCGCATGCTGTGGTCCCTGCCCAAGGGCCACATCGAACAGGGCGAGACCGCGGAGCAGACCGCCATCCGCGAAGTCGCCGAGGAGACCGGCATCCAGGGCAGTGTGCTCGCCGCGCTCGGCAGCATCGACTACTGGTTCGTGACAGAAGGTCGCCGCGTCCACAAGACCGTGCACCATTACCTCATGAGATTCCTCGACGGCGAGCTGTCCGACGAGGACGTCGAAGTGACCGAGGTGGCCTGGGTGCCGTTGGCGGACCTTCCGTCCCGACTGGCCTACGCCGACGAACGCAAACTCGCCGAGGTCGCAGGCCGGCTGATCGACAAGCTCCACGCCGACGGCCCCGGCTCGCTTCCTCCATTGCCGCAGAGCTCACCGCGCCGCCGCCCGCAGACGCACTCGCACACTCGCAACCGTCGAGGTGAAGAGTCCACGGAACCGCAACCCGGCCGGCGGGCGAACGGCTACGGCCAAGGCCCATGACACGCCCGGCGGCGTGGATCGCCGGGTCGCGCTTGCTGGCCCGCCTGCTGGGTGTGCTCGCATTGGTGACGTTGATCGTCGTACCCGCTGTCGTGCCGCGCGCCGCGGCGGGCGAGCCCGGAGAACGGCCCTTCCTGCAGTTGCACATCGACACGATCACCCCGGACACGGTCACCACCACCAGTGAGCCCGTGGTCACCGTGGCGGGCACCGTGACGAACGTCGGCGACCGACCCGTGCGCGACATCATGGTGCGCCTGGAGCACGCGCCGGCCGTCACGTCGTCGACGGGGCTCCGGACCGACCTGACCGGTGGCGTCGAGCAGTACGAGGCCGTCGCGGACTTCATCACCGTTGCGCCGGAACTCGTGCAGGGCCAACACGTGCCGTTCACGCTGACCTACCCGGTGCGCTCGACGGAACTGCCCTCGCTGCGGATCGACCAGCCCGGCATCTATCCCGCCCTGGTCAACGTCAACGGGACCCCCGACTACGGTGCGCCCGCCCGCCTCGACGACGCTCGGTTTTTGCTGCCCGTTCTCGGCGTGCCCGTCGACCCAACGGCGCCGACCAATGACTCGGTATCCGCCGTCGTCGCCCCGGATACGTCGAGGCCCGTGCGGGTCACGATGCTGTGGCCGCTGGCGGACAAGCCGCGGCTGGCGGCGGGGGTGCCGGGTGGCAGCACCCCGGTCCGGCTCATCGACGACGAACTGGCCACGTCGCTGACCGCCGGTGGTCGTCTCGACACGCTGCTGATGGCGGCAGACTTCGCGACCAGTCCCGCAGTCGACCCCGGCGGGCAGACGCGCAGCGCGTTATGTCTCGCCGTCGACCCCGACCTGCTGATCACCGTGAACGCGATGGCGGCGGGCTACGTCGTCAACGACGATCCCGCCGGCGGACTCAATTCGGCGACGCATCCCGGAAGCGGTCAGGACGCCGCCGTCAACTGGCTGGGCAGGCTCAGGGCGCTTGCTCAGCGGTCGTGCGTCACGCCGACGGTCTACGCGCAAGCCGACCTCGGGGCGCTGGCGCGAGTCGGCGACGCCGGCCTGGCCACGACCGCTACCAGCGGCGCAAGCGACATCGTCGACCAGATCCTTGGCGTCGCCTCGCTGCGCGGCGCGACCGTCGTCGGCGACGGACCCCTGACCGGGCCCGCCGTACGGCTGTTGTCCGCGCAGGGCCCGACGGTGGCTATAGCCGCAGGCGAATCCGTCCCGCAGGACTCGACGAACGGCGCGGCCTCGACCGTCGATCTTACTCCGCGCCGGTACGACCCGAACGTGGTCGCCGCTCCGTTCGACCCGGCCGTCGGAGCGGCGCTCGCCGGCGCGGGCACGGTGCCCGTCACCCCCTCCTATCTGGACGCTTCCCTCGGGGTTCCCCTGTCGCACGACTCTCCCATCGCGCGCCGCGAGGATGCCCTGGCCGCCGTGTTGTGGCGCGCGCTGCAGCCGCAGACCGAGCCCCGCACCGAGCTCCTCGTCCCACCGTTGGCCTGGAATCTGCCGCCCGAGGAGGCGCAGTCGATCCTCTCCACTCTCGCCTCGGCGATCCGCTCCGGTCTGGCCGTACCGCGACCGCTGACCGCCGTGCTCGCGGAGAGCAACGCGGTTCCCGCTTCCGACGTGCAGCCGCTGCCCCCGGACACCCTCGGCAATCCGCGTGCGTTCATCGACGCAGGCGTCTCGGCAGGCATCGCCAACGGCACCGGCAGGCTGTGGGGACTGACCGCGGCGCTGACCGTCGATCCCCGCACCGGTCTGACCGGCACGCAGTACACCGCGCCGTTGCGGGAGGACATGCTGCGGGCGCTCAGCCAGTCCGTACCGCCCGATGCCCGCAACGGCATGGCAGCACAGCGGGTCGGCGTCGTCGACGACACCGTCGGCGATCTGCTGCGTGCGGTTTCGATCGTCAACCCGGGCGGCTCCTACACTCTCGCCACCGAACGCAGTCCGCTGCCGCTGGCATTGCGCAATGACCTCCCCGTGCCCATCCGCGTGAAGCTCAACGTCGACGCCCCGCCGGGGATGACGGTGACGGACATGGGCGAGATCGAGTTGCCGCCGGGCTACCTCCCGCTGCGCGTGCCAATCGAGGTGCACTTCACGCAGCGCGTCGCCGTCGACATCGCCCTGCAGACCACCGATGGACTTCCCCTCGGCGAGCCGGTGCGGCTCTCGGTGCATTCCAACGCCTACGGCAAGGTGCTGTTCTTCATCACGCTGTCCGCCGGCGCCGTGCTGGTGCTGCTGGCGGGTCGACGGTTGTGGCACCGGTTCCGAGGTCAGCCCGACCGTGCGGACCTCGACCGCCCCACGCGTCGCGACGGCCGGCCCCGACCGGATCCACTCGACGTCGCGCTCGCGCATACCCCGGACGAGAAGTGAGCACCATCCGGCGGCCGGGGCCGCCGGCGACGGCGCCGCAGCCGCCTCGACCACCACGATTGCCCCCGCGCACGCCACAGCGGATCCCCCGGGGTCCAGCGCCCCGTCGGCGCGCAGGCAAGCCAGAGCTGACGGACGCGGCGGTGGTCTCGCGGTCGTGGGGCATGGCGCTGGCGACGTTGGTCAGCCGCATCACCGGGTTCTTCCGCATCGTGCTGCTCGCCGCGATCCTCGGCGCGGCACTGTCGAGCTCCTTCTCGGTGGCCAACCAGTTGCCCAACATGATCGCCGCGCTGGTACTCGAGGCGACGTTCACCGCGATCTTCGTGCCGGTACTGGCCCGCGCCGAGCGTGACGATGCCGACGGGGGCACCGCCTTCGTGCGACGGCTCCTGACCTTGGCGACGACTTTGTTGCTCCTTGCCACGGTGATATCGGTCGTGGCCGCACCCCTCCTGGTCCACCTGATGCTCGGTGACGACCCGCAGGTCGACCGGTCACTCACCACCGCCTTCGCCTACCTGCTGCTGCCGCAGATCATCTTCTACGGCCTGTCGTCGGTCTTCATGGCAATTCTCAACACCCGCAACGTCTTTGGGCCACCGGCTTGGGCACCCGTCGTGAACAACGTCGTCGCGATCGGCACGCTCGGCCTGTATCTCCTGGTACCGGGCGAACTTTCGTTGGATCCGGTCGAGATGGGCAACGGCAAGCTGCTCGTCCTCGGCGTCGGCACCACCCTCGGCGTCGTCGCCCAGACCGCCGTGCTCTTCGTCGCCATCCGGCGGGAGCGGGTCAGCCTCCGCCCGTTGTGGGGCCTCGACGCCAGGATCAAGAAATTCGGGACGATGGCGGGCGCCATGGTGCTCTACGTCCTGATCAGTCAGGCCGGTCTCATCGTCGGCAACCAGATCGCAAGCACCGCAGCCGCTTCCGGACCGGCGATCTACAACTACACCTGGCTCGTGCTCATGTTGCCGTTCGGCATGATCGGCGTCACCGTGCTCACGGTGGTGATGCCGCGGCTGTCGCGCAACGCCGCCGCCGACGATCAGCCTGCCGTGCTTGCCGACCTCTCGTTCGCGACGCGGCTGACCATGGTGACGCTCATTCCCGTCGTCGCGTTCATGACCGTCGCGGGCCCCGCCATCGGCAGCGCGCTCTTCGCGTACGGCAACTTTGGCGACGTCGACGCCGGGTATCTGGGCATGGCCATCACCTTGTCGGCCTTCACGCTGATTCCGTACTCGATGGTGCTCCTGCAGCTACGCGTGTTCTACGCGCGAGAGCAACCGTGGACCCCGATCCTGTTGATCATCGTGATCACGGCGGTCAAGATCATCGCCTCGCTCGCGACGCCGTTCGTGACCGACGACCCCGAACTCATCGCCGGCTACCTCGGCCTCGCCAACGGTCTCGGGTTCCTGGCCGGTGCCACCGTCGGCCACGTGATGCTGCGGGCCAACCTGAAGCCGCCCGGCGGCAGGCTGATCGCGCTCGAGGTGATGCGGACGATTCTCGTCACGATCGCCGCGTCGTTGTCGGCCGGTGTGGTCGCGCACGCCGCCGATCGACTGCTGGGTCTGGAGTCCCTCACCGAGAAGGCAGGTGGGGCCGGTTCGATCCTGCGGCTGGTGATCCTCGGGCTCATCATGGTGCCGATCATCGCGACCGTGTTGCTGATGGCCCGGGTTCCCGATGCGCAGGCGGCGGCGGGGGCGATCCGGCGGCGGCTCGGTCGCGGCGGACCCAAACCTCCGGCGGAACCCCCGATCAGGGTTCACGACCGACCACGTCGGGGCAGGCCGCTCACGTACGCTGACCGGAGCGATTCGCTTCCGTTACGGCCGCGTCAAGATGACCCGGCCAGCGGCGGCGGACCTCCGGCAAGAGTTGCCGGAGTCGGGCCACGGAGAGGAATGGCGGTGACCACCGACCCCGCAGGCAGTTCCACGCCCGACGCAGTTGCCACGACCCGCATCCCCCGACATAACGTCGACGACTTCCAACCGGACGTGCCCGTCGAGTCGCATCTACCACCGTCGGGCCGCCCACCCGCCGATTACGGCGGCGACCCCACCCGGGAACCCCTGGCCTTCGGCATGCCGAACGAACCGGCCATCGAAGCCGCCACCGCGGACGACGACGTGCACCTCGTTCCCGGCGCGACCATCGCCGGCGGACGCTACCGCCTGCTGGTGTTTCACGGCGGTCCGCCGCACCTGCAGTTCTGGCATGCCATGGACACGATCCTCGACCGCCAGGTGGCGCTGACGTTCATCGATCCCGAAGCCGTGCTGCCGGATGACGAGCTGGCGGAGATCCTGACCCGCACGATGCGGCTGAGCGCCCTCGACGTCCCGGGCATCGCCCGCGTGCTAGACGTCGCACACACCGGCTCGGGAGGGCTGGTCGTGTCGGAGTGGATCCGGGGCGGATCGTTGGCAGAGGTTGCCGAGACGGCCCCGTCGGCCATCGGCGGCGCCAGGGCCATCCAGTCGCTCGCCGCAGCGGCCCAGGCCGCGCACCGCGCCGGCGTGGCGCTGTCGATCGACCACCCGGGCCGCGTCCGCGTCAGCATCGAGGGCGACGTCGCGCTGGCCTTCCCGGCCACGTTGCCCTCCGCGACCCCCGAGGATGACATTCGCGGCATCGGTGCGGCGCTGTACGCGCTTCTGGTCAACCGGTGGCCGCTGCCGGAACCCGGCGTGCGCAGTGGCATGGAACCAGCCGACGTCGATGCCGCAGGCGAACCGGTGGAGCCTCGCGCGATGGACCGTGCCATCCCCTTCCAGATCTCGGCGGCAGCCGTTCGGGCAGTCCAGGAGAACGGTGGGATCAAGTCCGCACCGACAATGCTCAACCTGCTTCAACAGGCCACCGCGGGGGCCGACCGCACCGAGCTGATCTCACCGATCGACGAACACGAGGCTCCGCGCCCTCGCCAACGCAGCGAGGACGATCCCGAGGCCAAAGCCCGCCGCAAGAAGGGCGTCGTGATCGGTGCCGCGGTCGCCGGATCCATTCTCGTCGTCGCCCTGATCGTGCTGGCGACCGTCTTGCGAGGGGTGTTCAGTGACGTCGGCGGACCACTGGACAAGGACGAGCTGGGCCTCAACGCACCGTCGAGCAGCAACACCAACAGCTCGAACGCGGGCACCGTGAAACCCGTTCGGGCGACGGTGTTCTCGCCGGGCGGTGAAGCCGACAACCCCGCTGATGCCGGGAATGCGATTGACGGCAGCCCGACGACGGTATGGAAGACGGACACCTACAGCGACCCGGTTCCGTTCCCCAACTTCAAGAACGGCGTCGGGTTGATCCTCCAGTTGCCGAAACCGACGGCGATCGGTTCCGTGTCCCTCGACGTGAACAGCACGGGCACGTCCATTCAGATCCGCTCTGCCCAGTCGGCGACTCCCGCCACGCTCGACGACACCACCGAAGTCAGCCCGCCGACACCGATGAAGACCGGGTCGAACACGATCAACATCGACAACCCGCAGCCCGTGTCGAATGTGCTGGTGTGGATCACCACGCTCGGCAGCGTCGACGGCAAGAGCGAGACGGCCATCTCGAACATCACCCTCAACCCCGCCTCCTGACGCCGCCTACCCGATTCATCCCCAGGCCGAGCACTCGGCTCGGCACCCGTTCGTGCAGGTCGGTGCCCTGATTCTGGCCTCCAGTTTGGGAGCCCCACGAAGAAGTGTCGAGAACGGTGTGCGGGGTTGATTAGTGTTCGTTTGTGGGGAGCTTCGGGGGCATCGCCGATCCAGAGCGGACGGACGCAGAGTTGCTCGTCGCGCACGTCGCCGGTGATCGGTATGCCTTCGAGGAACTCTTCTACCGCCACCATCGGCAGTTGTACCGGCTCGCTCAAATCACCAGCCGCAATCCCGACGACGCGGCGGATGCGCTCCAGGACGCGATGCTGTCCGCGCACCGCAGTGCGCCGGCATTCCGGCACGACGCATCGGTCAGCAGTTGGCTGTACCGCATTGTGGTCAACGCCTGCCTCGACCGCCTGCGCCGCAACAAGATTCACGCCGTGACACCGCTCGAGGACGACGCTTACCAGCTCGGCGATCCCACGCCACGCGTCGACACGGCGCTCGTCGTCGAGCGTGCGCTGTTGCGGCTCCCCCTCGAGCAGCGGGCCGTCGTGGTGGCGGTCGACATGCAGGGTTACTCGGTGGCCGAGACCGCGCACCTGCTCGGTATTCCCGAGGGCACCGTCAAGAGTCGCTGTTCCCGCGCGCGCGCGAAACTGGCAAAGACGTTGGAGTACTTCGAGGACGACCTGCGAACCGTCAGGCCTGAGCCCCGCTGATCGGCTAGGGGCTCTGTCGGACCCTGGTATCAGGCTGAGGCACCTTCACCAGCTGTGGCCCGTTGACGGCCTGCGACAGGCATCCCGGAATGTTGCGACACGCGATGATCGCCCCCGCCCCCGGCGCTTGGCCGGGCGCAGTCGGAATCTGGTTCGGAATGCCGCAGGTCTGGTGGTACGGATCGTAGGGCACCACATTCATGTCACAGGCCAGGGAATCAGACTGCGGCGTGGTGGCGACGTCCACGGCCACCAGCCCCGAGGCCGACACGATCCCGAAGGCACCGATGACGAGCATTCGATGAAGATTGCGCATGTTGTGGGCCTCATTCGTCAGTTCGTCTCATCGCAAGTGGAAGGCCGTATAGGCCAAGCATCCTCTACAGCCAGGACGACAAAGGGACATTCCCAGGAATTCCCGACGGTGGCCGGTGCGACACTAGCCCAGTGGACGGAGAGGCAAGCGATTCCGAGGGCCTCGTGACCGTCGACCTGCTCGCCGATCTCCAGGCCGGTCTTCTCGACGATCAGACGGCGGCCCGCCTTCGACGGAGGGCCCGCACCGAACCCGCCATCGCCCGTCAACTCGCTGGGTTGGACCGCGTCCGCCGCGGCGTGGCTGAACTCGGCACCGACGCGGCGTCGGCGCCGGACATCCCGGCGGTGGTCACGGCACGGATCGGCGATGCACTCCGCGCCCAGCCCTCGGCAGGAGCCACTCACCCGACACGGGGTTCGTCGTTCCGGCTTCGTCGCGTCACCGCGGCGGCGGGTGTGGCAGCGGCCGTCGCTGCGGCCGCGGTGGGCACCATCACGCTGCTTCGACACGGGTCAACCGGGGAACCGGACACCGAGCGGCCGGTCGCCGCGTCCCGCGCACCTGTCGGATTGCCGCTGTCGGACGAGCAGATCATCGACCTCCTGAACCGGCCCCCCGACCTGGGCGCCCTCGCCGACCCCCGGCGTCGAGCGTCGTGCCTAGGTGGCCTTGGATTACCGGCATCGATGTCCGTGCTTGGTGCCCGCTCCGTGGACGTGAACGGCACGACCGAGGTGCTGATCCTGCTACCCGCCGACACGCCGAGACGGATCAACGCCGTCGTGGTGGCGCCGAACTGCAGCTCCGTCGACACGGGATTGCGTGCCAGCAGGATCATCGACCATCCATGACGCGTCCCGGGAGCGCTCATGGAACAGGCGGGCCTACGCTGGTGTTATAGGCGTACACAGAAAGGCGGCCATGACTTCCTCGAACACCGTCCACGACGTCATCATCATCGGCTCCGGCCCCGCTGGTTACACGGCGGCTGTGTACGCCGCGCGTGCCCAGCTCAAGCCGTTGGTGTTCGAAGGCGTCCAATTCGGCGGCGCCCTGATGACCACCACCGAGGTGGAGAACTATCCGGGGTTCAAGGAGGGCATCACCGGCCCCGAGCTGATGGAACAGATGCGTGAGCAGGCCCTGCGATTCGGCGCCGACCTTCGCATGGAGGACGTCGACGAGGTCTCGCTCGACGGCCCGGTCAAGACGGTCACCGTCGGCGACGAGACGTTTCAGGCCCGCTCCGTCATCCTGGCGATGGGCGCGGCGGCGCGGCAGCTCGGCGTGCCCGGTGAAATGGAGCGCATCGGCACGGGCGTCAGCACGTGTGCGACGTGCGACGGCTTCTTCTTCCGCGACCAGGACATCGCCGTCGTCGGCGGCGGCGACTCCGCGATGGAGGAGGCCACCTTCCTCACCCGGTTCGCCCGCAGCGTCACCCTGATCCACCGTCGCAACGAGTTCCGCGCCTCGAAGATCATGCTGGAGCGGGCCAAGGCCAATCCGAAGATCACCTTCCTCACCAACACCGCGGTCACCGAGGTGGAGGGCGAGCCGAAGGTGACGGGTCTGCGACTGAAGGACATCGTCACCGGCGAAGAGTCGAAGTTGGCTGTGACGGGCGTGTTCGTGGCGGTCGGCCACGACCCCCGCTCGGCCCTCGTAAGCGGTCAGATCGAGCTGGACGACGAAGGCTACGTCCAGGTCAAAGACCGCTCGACCATCACCTCGATCGACGGAGTGTTCGCAGCGGGCGACCTCGTCGACCACACCTATCGGCAGGCCATCACCGCCGCAGGCAGTGGCTGCGCCGCCGCGATCGACACCGAACGCTGGCTCGCCGACCACGATTGACCCACCCGCGACAACGATCACCTCAAGACGACCCCAACCCACCCGAAGCCGAGGAGCATCACATGAGCGAAGCCACCAGCGCCACCGTTGCCGTCACCGACGACTCGTTTTCCAGCGACGTTCTGGCCAGCAGTACGCCAGTGCTGGTGGACTTCTGGGCGGCGTGGTGCGGCCCCTGCAAGATGATCGCCCCCGTGCTGGAGGAGATCGCGGCCGAGAAGGCCGGCGCGCTGACCATCGCGAAGCTCGACGTGGACGCAAACCCCGGAACGGCCCGCGACTTCCAGGTTGTGTCCATTCCGACGTTGATCCTGTTCAAGGACGGCCAGCCGGTGAAGCGGATCGTCGGTACGAAGGGCAAGGCCGCGCTGCTGCGCGAACTGTCTGACGTCGTCTGACCGTCCCCTCCCGATCGGAACCGAGCGGTCTCCGAATGGCCTGGAGGTTTCTGCAATATTGGCTTCGTCTGCGACAATTCTTGCTATGTCTAGTCTGCGCCGCGGGGACCGGGGAGCCCCGGTCGTCGAGATTCGGTTGGCGCTGGCGGCGTTGGGCCTGCTAGGCAGCCCCGACGACGACCTGACCACCGGCAAGCACGTTGCCTTCGATGCGTTCGACGACGACCTCGATCAGGCCGTCCGTGCCTTTCAGCAGCATCGCGGACTCCTCGTCGACGGTGCCGTGGGTGAGGCCACCTACCGCGCGCTCAAGGAAGCTTCCTACCGTCTCGGTGCGCGCACGCTGGCCCACCAATTCGGTGCGCCGATGTTCGGCGACGACGTCGCAACCCTGCAGGCACGGCTACAGGATCTCGGTTTCTACACCGATCTGGTCGACGGACACTTCGGGTTGCAGACATACAACGGTCTGATGTCCTATCAGCGCGAGTATGGCCTCTACCCCGACGGTATCTGCGGCCCAGAAACGTTGCGCTCCTTGTACTTTCTCGGTTCCCGGGTGACCGGTGGTTCACTCCACGCCATTCGCGAGGAGGAGTTGGTTCGCCGCTCGGGCCCGCGACTGTCGGGCAAGCGAATCATCATCGATCCGGGCCGCGGAGCCGACGACCACGGGCCGATCATGAGTGGACCGGCGGGGCCCATCAGCGAGGCAGACATCCTGTGGGACTTGGCAAGTCGTCTCGAGGGCCGGATGACCGCCATCGGCATGGAGACGTTCTTGTCGCGGCCGGTGGGGCGTAGCCCCTCGGATGCCGAACGCGCTGCAACGGCCAATACCGTTGGCGCCGATCTCATGATCAGCCTGAGGTGTGCCGCGCTTCCCGACTCCCCTGCCAACGGCATCGCGTCCTTCCACTTCGGCAACTCGCACGGCTCGGTGTCGACCATCGGCCGCAACCTGGCCGACTTCATTCAACGAGAACTGGTGGCGCGAACCGGATTACGTGACTGTCGCTCCCACGGCCGCACCTGGGATCTGCTGCGCCTGACGCGGATGCCGACCGTCCAGGTGGACGTCGGCTACATCACCAATTCCCACGACCGCGATCTGCTGTTGTCGGCTCAGGCCCGCGACTCACTCTCCGAGGGAATCCTCGCCGCCGTGAAGCGTCTTTACCTGCTCGGCAAGAACGACCGGCCGACGGGCACCTTCACGTTCGCCGAACTTCTCGCTCACGAACGGTCGGTCGAGCAGGCTGTCGGGCGCGCTGCGCAAGGCTGACCCACCTCAGACGCACGGTCCGACGCCCGCCCCCACTGGCAGTTGCAGTTGGGCACTCACCAATAGCCGCTCCAGAGCCGCCTCGACATCGGCCTTCCAACCCAGGCCCTGTGCGAGTTCGAGCCGCATCCGCGGGAAGTACCGATGCGGGGCGACGATCTTGAATCCGATGTCCCCGAGGAAGTCCGCGTCGACGACGCACTGCTCGACCGAGCAGTCGCCGAGCGTCGCGACCGCTGCGTGCAGGTCGGGCGAGAGAAGTTGGGGGTCAGCGAGTTCGGCCACCTCGGCCGTCCTCCCGAAGGCTTCCAACGCGCGGACACCGCGTCGCACCAGGTCTCCCACCACCGCCGCCATCAAGGCCCGGGTGAGCCCGTCGCCGTCATCTCCCGGTTCCACACCGACCGTCGTCAACAACACCGCGTCGGCGCTGACGGGTCCGGTCGGAAAGAGTGCGGCTCGGGGCACCGCACGGGGCGGCGCGTAGAACGCGAACCCAAGACAGGCCTCGTCACCGCTGGATGTCGAAGCGGCGAAGCCGGCTTGATCGGGTCGGCACGCGACGGCCATCTGCCCACACGACCCCCACTCCAGCATGACCATGGACAACCAGGCTTCCTTCTCGAACTCCGGGTCTGCCAGGTGACCTTGCCTTGAGTCTGGGCCTTGCAAGGTCGACGGGTCCACCTCCCAGAAGACGCATCGCCGCGCGTGCTTGGGCAACTGCTCGAAGCCTTCGAGGCGCAGCGGCGCGATTCGTGCTGACACTAGACTCCCCGCGTTTCTGATGGGCCCGGCGACCGTAGCCGCCACTCCAGGATAGGAGGATGCGCCGTGCGCGGCTCGAATTCGCCCCGAAACATCACGCCGGCTCCGGCCTCAATCGAATTACGTTGCTGCACAAGGGCTTAGCTCCTCCGGGTCGCGACGGCACCGGGCTGGGTGCATCGATGTGTCACAGTGACGTAATTACGTCGATGGACCGGTCATGCCTTCGACGCATTCATAAGGTCGACTATGCGTTGGAGGTCGTCGACGGACCCGAACTCGACCACGATCTTGCCCTTGCGTTTGCCGAGACTGACCGTCACCCGGGTATCGAACGCTGAAGACAGCCGCTCAGCAACGTCCTGGAGCCCCGGCATCTGAATCGGCTTGCGGCGTTGCGAGGGAGACGAGTCGTGAACACCGTCCCGGTTGGCCAGTGTGACGGCCTCCTCCGTCGCCCGGACCGAGAGGCCCTCCGCCACGATCCGGGCCGCCAATTCATCCTGCTTGTCGGGCCCGCTCTCGAGTGCCAACAGCGCGCGAGCATGGCCGGCGGACAGCACCCCCGCCGCGACGCGACGCTGAACGGCGATCGGCAATCGCATCAACCGGATCATGTTGGTAATCACCGGACGCGACCGCCCGATCCGCGCTGCGAGCTCCTCGTGCGTCACCCCGAACTCGTCCAGCAGTTGCTGGTATGCCGCCGCCTCTTCCAGTGGGTTCAGCTGGGCACGGTGGATGTTCTCCAGGAGTGCATCGCGGAGCATGCTCTCGTCGGCCGTCTCGCGGACGATCGCCGGGATCGCCGTCAGGCCGGCCTCCTGTGCAGCCCGCCAACGCCTCTCCCCCATGACGAGTTGGTAGCGAGGCTTCCCGCCGGCCACGTCGAGCGCACGCACGACGATGGGCTGCATCAGCCCGAACTCGCGGATCGAGTGAACGAGTTCGGAGAGCGCCTCCCCGTCGAAGACCTGCCGCGGTTGCTTCGGGTTCGGCTCAATGGCGGAGGGGTCGATCTCTAGGTAGACCGCACCTAAATCGCCGACCGGTTCGCGCGCTGCCTTCGGCGCACCGCCGTACATCACGTCGGCGGCTGCGTCGCCCATGGCCGGACTCATACTGCTCGCGCCATCGCTCGGGCCGGTGGGGATCAGTGAAGCAAGTCCACGGCCGAGGCCAGTTCGCTTCGGGGGCGGAGTCATGCTTGTTGTCCCTTCGTTCCAGTTGCCGCGCGTTCCGCAATCTCGCGGCTGGCGTCGAGATAGCTCATCGCGCCCCGTGATCCTGGGTCGTACTCCAAGATCGTCATGCCGTACCCGGGCGCTTCGGACACCTTGACGCTTCGCGGGATCACCGTTCGCAGGACCTTGGCACCGAAGTGTTTGCGGACATCGTCGGCGACTTGATCTGCGAGCTTCGTCCGTCCGTCGTACATCGTGAGGATGACGGTGGTGACATCGAGGTTCGGATTGAGGTGTGACTTCACCATCTCGATGTTGCGGAGCAATTGACCCACTCCCTCGAGCGCGTAGTACTCGCACTGGATCGGGATGAGTACCTCGGGTGCCGCGACGAGCGCATTGATCGTGAGCAGGCCGAGAGACGGTGGACAGTCGATGAAGACGTAGTCGAAGTCGTACTCCTGCAGACTTGCGAGGGCGTTCCGTAGCCGACCCTCCCGGGCCACCATGCTGACGAGTTCGATCTCCGCTCCGGCGAGATCGATCGTCGCCGGCACGCAGTAGAGCCGTTCGTTGTACGCGCTCTGCTGCAGTGCCTCCTCGAGCGTGATCTCCCCAATCAGTACCTCGTACGACGAGGGCGTGCCGGGGCGGTGCTCGATACCCAGCGCCGTGCTGGCGTTGCCCTGGGGGTCGAGGTCGATGACGAGTGCGCGGAGTCCTTGCAGCGCTAGCGCGGCCGCGACGTTCACTGCAGTGGTCGTCTTCCCGACGCCACCCTTCTGGTTGGCGATCGTGAACACTCGTTGGTGCGGCGGCCGCGGAAGCTGTCGGCCCTTAGCGTTGTGCAGTAGACGCACGGCACGTTCGGCCTCGGCACCAATCGGAGTGTCGGCGACTGCCGGATTCTTCCAGGCTTCATCAGCGGGCGGCTGCCATGTTTCACGTGAAACATGAGGGGCTGGGGTTGGCGGCGGAGGCTCGGGAGCGGTCCCCTCGCCGGTCGGCGGTGGCGTCACTTGCTCCTCCTCGTCGGCCCGTTGGGCCGTGGTGATCGTCGATCCTGGCTCCGGCCGAGCTTCCGCTGCAGCGGCTCGGGCTGGCCGGCTTCGCCCCCCGGGTGACTCCCCCGTACCGCTACGACCACGGTTACGGGCGGAGTCAAGTAGTTCACGCCACATTCCATCACCTTCACGTCGACGGCACCCAACGAGCTCATCACCCGACCGTGTTCCTCGATCTCGGCGCCCGCCCGCTCGCCTTTCATGGCGAGCATTCGCCCGCCGGGCCGGAGCAGTGGCAGGCACCATCGCGTCAATTTATCGAGTGAGGCGACGGCCCGGGACGTAACCACGTCAATCTCCCCCGCCGCGTCCCGAACCGACCGTTCTTCGGCACGGCCACGGATCACCGTGATGGGTAGACCGAGAAGGTCGACGGCTTCGGCAAGGAAGTCTGCGCGGCGGAGAAGCGGTTCGACCAAGGTGACACTCACGTCCAGGCGGGCGATCGCCAAGGGGATACCGGGCAGACCGGCGCCGCTACCGACGTCGGCGATGCGATGACCGGTCTCGAGCAATTCACCGACCGCACCGCTATTCAGGATGTGGCGGTCCCACAACCGGGCGACCTCACCGGGGCCGATCAGCCCACGCTCGATGCCGGCGCCAGACAAGATCGCTGCGTACTGCACGGCGATCTCCAGGCGGTCGCCGAAGAGTGCGGCCGCGGCTGGCGGCGCAGGGGGCGCTTCGCCATGTTTCACGTGAAACATCCTCCGAATCCGCTGCCACAGGGCGCCCGAACTACATGGTTGTAACTCGAGACATCAGGCAGGAAGGACGACGACGCGCCGCGAAGGCTCCGCGCCTTCACTCTCACTACGGACACCCTCGACCGCGGAAACCGCATCGTGAACAATCTTCCGTTCGAACGGAGTCATCGGTGCAAGCTCTTCCCGCTCACCGCTCGCCACCACGCGCCGGGCGATCTTGTCGCCCAATGCCGCCAGTTCGTCGCGACGGCCCCGCCGCCAGTGAGCGACGTCCAGCATCAACCGGCTGCGCTCACCGGTCTTCTGGTGAACGGCGAGCCGGGTCAACTCCTGCAGTGCGTCGAGCACCTCACCCTTGCGGCCGACGAGCTTCGCCAAGTCGCTTCCGCCGTCGATGCTCACCACCGCGCGGTCACCTTCGACGTCCAGGTCAATGTCTCCATCGAAGTCCAGGAGGTCGAGGAGTTCCTCGAGGTAGTCGCCGGCGACCTCACCTTCGGCAACCAATCGGTCTTCCAGGTCCTCCGTCTTGGGCGCATCGCCCTCGATTTCGGTCCGTTCAGTCGTATCGGCGTCAGTCATCTTCGTCCTTACTTCCTTGCCTTCTCAGCCATAAACGGCCACGCAGGGCCGACATGAATCGGGGACTTCTCAGGGCCGTCGCTTCTTGGGGCGATTGTTGGTGCGACGCGGCGCACGGTTCACTCCGCTGCCGGCCTTCGACGCGGCGGGCTTGCCATTCGACGTCGGTGTGGAACTCGAATCGGTGACGGGCATCGACGCGGTCTCCGTACTGACGTCGTCTTCGCGGCCAGCGTGTTCCGTCTGCTCGGCGGCGGGTGGGGACTTCTCCACGCTGCCCGAGCCGTTCGTCGGTGGCCGCTTGCGTTTCACCTTGGGCTTGGAGCCGGGCACCGGAGCATTCGACGCTCGCCGCGCCAGCTCCTCCTCCTTCTTCAGTTCCTCTTCCTTTTCGATCCTGCCGAACACGTAGTGCTGCTGTCCGTAGGTCCAGATGTTGTTCGCCACCCAGTACAGGATGACTGCGAGCGGAAGGAAGGGTCCGCCGACGACCACGCCCAGCGGGAAGACGTACAGCGCAAGCTTATTCATCATCGCGGTCTGAGGGTTGGCGGCGGCTTCGATGCTCTGACGGGCCACCGACGCACGGCTGTTGAAGTAGGTAGCGACACCAGCCAGGATCATCAACGGCACGCCGGCTGCGATGACCGCAGTCCGGTTGAAGTCCTCAAAGGCGCCCAAACCGACGGTTTGGATCATCGACGCACCCAGCGGGGCGCCGAACAGGTTGGCGTCGAGGAAGTGCCCGACGTCGGTAGCACTGAACACGTAGTTGCCCAGCGACCGATTCTCCTCGACGGTCAACCCCAGGCGACCGAAGCCGGTCTGGGTCCGGTTGAAGGAGTTCAACACGTGATAGAGACCGATGAACACCGGAATCTGCGCCAGCATCGGGAGGCAGCCGAGGATCGGGTTGAAGCCGTGTTCCTTCTGCAACTTCTGCATCTCGAGCGCCATGCGCTGGCGGTCCTTGCCGTATTTCTTCTGCAGTGCCTTGATCTGTGGTTGCAGTTCCTGCATCTGGCGCGTCGTCCGGATCTGACGGACGAACGGCTTGTACAGAATTGCCCGCAGGGTGAAGACGAGGAACATCACCGTCAGACCCCATGCGAAGAAGTTGTCCGGGCCGAGGAGGAAGGCAAACGCCTTGTACCAAACCCACATGATCGCCGAGACCGGGTAGTAGATGACGTCGAGACTGAACCAATTAAACAAACGAATCGCTCCTCAGCGTCACGCTATCCACAACCCTGCCGTCGTCCGCCCGCCAACGGCATTCCCTCTCACGTCGCTCCGGAATCGGGTCCCATCCACCTCGGTGCCAGGGGCCACACTTCGCCAACCGCACCAAGGACAACCAGCTCCCCCGCACGAACCCGAACTCTCGAAGCGCGTCGACGGCGTACTGGCTACACGTCGGCGTGAAGCGGCATGACGGCGGCCTCAGCGGGGAGATCATCGTGCGGTACAGCTCAATGACATAGATGACGCCTCGCGCCAGCAGGCTTGCGAACCGACCGCGTCTCATCGCTGCCCTCCGGCCTTGGCGTCGACCCGCCGCAGCGCGGTCCGCAGTTCCTGCTCAAGACGAGCGGAGATTGCATGGCTGCTGCTGGGAAGGGCCCGAATCACCACTTTGTCACCTGGCCCCAAATCGTCAAGCACACAGCGCGCGACATGACGCAGCATCCGCGAGACTCGATGGCGTTGCACTGCCGTGCCGACCGATGTGGAAACGACGAGACCGATCTTGGGACCATCGGATCCACCATCGGATGACTTAAGCGCATGAACGACGAGGTCGGGTTGCACTGCCCGAACACCGCGATTGACGGTGAGTCCGAAGTCAGTCGATCGCGTCATCCGGTACTGAGCCGGAAGCACCGGTCTACACCCTGCTCACACCGAGCAGAATCACGCAGTGAGAGAGCGGCGGCCCTTGCTGCGCCGGCCCGACACGATGGCGCGACCTGCGCGCGTCCGCATCCGCAGGCGAAAACCGTGCACCTTGGCACGACGCCGGTTGTTCGGCTGAAAGGTCCGCTTGCCCTTGGCCACGGCTGTTTCTCCTCAATAATTGCGTCCACCTCCGTCGCGCACATGACGTTCACGTGCATCTGGAAGCAGTCGCGGTACGTACGCTTCGATCGTCTCGCTTGCTAGCCCCGGCGCGTGAGCCCGAAGATCCGAGTCGCAGCCGTGTCACCGCTTTCGGGCGACGATTCGAGGGTACTGACGAGATTTCCCTAGGTCAAACCTGCTTCTCGCGGTGACGAATCCGCCACTTTCTTCACACCCGTCACCATTGAACACGGGAACCCCCGGAAGACCCCTTCAATGTTGCAGAACTGTTGGCACCCGGCAATAAAACTGTTAGCTTCTGCCAAGGCCATCTCAGACGAGAAGGCGCTGGACGAAGAAGTGAGGATGGCCGCGCGACCGCGAGCCCACGGTGCACTTGAGCACTGTGACGAGCTCCGGGACCGCTGCCTCCCGGCCAGTACGCAACGACACAACGACCGGTGTCGGTTATCCACAATCTGTGGATAACCATGTGGACATCCGGTACTTGTCTATTCGGCCAACCCTGCCTGGCCACGAAGGGGAACTTCTCCGTTGACAGCAGACGCCGACCCGCCGTTCGTTGCAATCTGGAACGACGTCGTTACGGAGCTCAACGGTGACATGCTTCCCGACGGAGCCACAGACGTCGCCCCAGGTTTCACCCTCCCGATTCTCACCCCTCAGCAAAGAGCGTGGTTGAAGCTGGTCAAGCCCCTGGTGATCGCCGAGGGGTTTGCCCTTTTGTCGGTTCCCACGCCGTTCGTCCAGAACGAGATCGAACGACACCTTCGCGAGCCGATCATCTCCAGTCTCAGCCGCCGGCTCGGACAGCGCGTCGAGCTGGGCGTGCGCATTGCCACCCCCGATCCGGAGTCCGCCCGCGACGACGAGAGTCGAGCCGGCTCGCTAGCCGACCCGGATGAAGTCGACGACGACGAGGAAGCACTGGCCAGTGCTGAGGAGAGTTGGCCGACCTACTTCACGAACCGGTCGCAGAACTCCCACACCAACGACGTCAGCCTCAACCGTCGGTACACGTTCGACACGTTCGTGATCGGCGCCTCCAATCGCTTCGCCCATGCCGCCACGCTTGCCATCGCCGAGGCACCGGCGCGCGCGTACAACCCTCTGTTCATCTGGGGCGAATCCGGTCTCGGCAAGACCCACCTTCTCCACGCCGCCGGAAACTACGCGCAGCGACTGTTCCCAGGCATGAGGGTCAAGTACGTCTCGACCGAAGAGTTCACCAACGACTTCATCAACTCCCTGCGCGATGATCGCAAGGCCTCGTTCAAGCGGAGCTACCGGGACATCGACGTGCTGTTGGTCGATGACATCCAGTTCATCGAAGGCAAGGAAGGCATCCAGGAGGAGTTCTTTCACACCTTCAACACGCTGCACAACGCGAACAAGCAGATAGTCATCTCCTCCGATCGTCCGCCCAAGCAACTCGCCACCCTCGAAGACCGGCTGCGCACCAGGTTCGAGTGGGGTCTCATCACCGACGTTCAGCCACCGGAGCTCGAGACCCGCATCGCCATCCTGCGCAAGAAGGCACAGATGGACCGGCTCGACGTCCCAGACGACGTCCTCGAACTCATCGCGAGCAGCATCGAGCGCAACATCCGTGAACTCGAAGGCGCTCTCATCCGCGTGACGGCATTCGCGTCGCTGAACAAGGCCGCGATCGACAAGACGCTTGCCGAGATCGTGTTGCGCGACCTCATATCCGATGCGAGCTCGATGCAGATCAGCATCGCCACGATCATGGCGGCGACAGCGGAGTACTTCGAGATCACCATCGAGGAGCTTCGCGGCCCTGGGAAGACGCGCGCGTTGGCTCAGTCCCGCCAGATCGCCATGTATCTGTGCCGCGAGCTTACAGATCTGTCACTTCCCAAGATCGGTCAAGCGTTCGGCCGCGATCACACCACCGTGATGTACGCCGAACGGAAGATCCGTGGCGAGATGGCCCAGCGGCGCGAGATCTTCGATCACGTCAAAGAACTCACCACGCGGATCCGCCAGCGCTCCAAGCGCTGACCGAAATCTCCCCGCAGCACGTCTACACCGTCCACGAGCGGTGCGGTTCTGCGCAGATTTCCGAGAATCTTCTGACCCTGCCGTATCACCAGTCACACCGAGGCCTCGTGGACTACTCGTGCACAATCCGAGGACGAATCACTCGTCACCGCCACGTCCGTACACACACCCGACAGCCGTACACAGCTCCCCGGAATACACGCATCACCAGTCCACGAGTAACCCACGAGGTTGCACCACATCCGACCAGCCAAACTGGCCTTCCATCCACAGCTTCCACAGCACCTACTACTGTTACTCATCTATTCATCAAGGATCTCCTCTAAAAGAAGCACCTGGGGAACGCGCCCTGTTGGGCGTCCGGGGTGCCAGCCTCGCGGGACGTTTGTCACTCCGATCGATTAGCTTTCAACTTGACGCCGAAGGCTCTACGGTGGGTCTTCGACAACCGGAACGGTCGTCGAACCGCAGCGTGGTGACACGTCCGTGAGACACCCGTCGATCCGCTGCTAGTGCTTATAGCTGGGGTTTCACCGAAGGGGACGTTTGTGGACGTAGCGACGACGACGCTTTGTACCGACCTGAAGTTTCGCCTGGTGCGCGAAGACTTCGCCGACGCCGTGGCGTGGGTTGCTCGTATTCTGCCGGCCCGGCCCACCGTGCCGGTTCTCTCCGGTGTGCTCCTGACCGGCTCAGACGACGGTTTGACCATCTCCGGCTACGACTACGAGGTGTCGGCCGAGGTCCGCGTGGCAGCTGAAATCGCTTCTCCTGGAAGTGTTCTCGTGTCGGGTCGCTTGTTGTCCGACATCACCAAATCACTGCCTGCCAAGCCGGTGGATGTGAGTGTCGAGGGCACCCGCGTATCGCTGACCTGCGGTAGCGCCCGATTCTCGCTACCCACGATGGCTGTCGAGGACTACCCGACACTGCCGTCGCTGCCCGAGGAGACGGGCGTCGTAGGCTCCGATCTGTTCGCCCAAGCCATCGGACAGGTGGCCGTCGCCGCTGGACGTGACGACACGTTGCCGATGCTGACGGGTATTCGTGTGGAGATCTCCGGTGAGACGGTGGTTCTGGCGGCGACCGACAGGTTCCGTCTCGCGGTACGCGAACTAACCTGGTCGACGGATTCCGCGGATATCGAAGCCGCCGTCCTCGTACCGGCGAAGACGCTCGCCGAAGCGGCGCGGGCAGGCACCGACGGGGCCGACGTGCATGTGTCGCTCGGCGCCGGGGCTGCCGTCGGCAAGGACGGGCTGTTGGGAATTCGCAGTAACGGCAAGCGCACGACGAGCCGGTTGCTGGACGCCGAGTTCCCCAAGTTCCGTCAACTTCTGCCGGCCGAGCACACCGCGGTGGCCACCGTCGGGGTCGCGGAACTCACCGAGGCCATCAAGCGCGTCGCCCTGGTCGCCGACCGAGGCGCGCAGGTGCGGATGGAGTTCTCCGAGGATTCGCTGCGGCTGTCGGCAGGTGGCGAAGACGCTGTCGGCCGTGCCGAGGAAGACCTGCCGGTGGAGTTCTCCGGCGATCCCCTCACCATCGCCTTCAACCCCACATACCTGACCGACGGTCTCGGTTCCTTGCACTCGCCGAAGGTGACGTTCGGCTTTACGACATCCAGTCGTCCCGCGGTGTTGCGGCCGGCAGGTGATGATGATGACGCGTACGTCGGTGCCAGCGGTCCCTTCCTGGCCGCCCAGACCGACTATGTCTATCTGTTGATGCCGGTGCGGCTTCCGGGCTGACCGGCCTTATCGCCACGAAAGAAGCACACATGCAACTCGGGCTGGTCGGTCTCGGCAAAATGGGCTTCAACATGCGTGAACGCCTTCGCACGGGTGGACACGAAGTCATCGGATACGACCCCCGGCCCGAGGTGACGGACGTCCCCGACCTGGCCGGTCTTGCTGTGGCGCTAACCGAGCCCCGCGTCGTCTGGGTCATGGTCCCCTCGGGAGAGGTGACCGACACCACCATCGTCGGCCTCTCGAAGGTGCTTGGCGCGGGAGATCTGGTGATCGATGGCGGCAACTCGCGGTACACCGAGGACGCACCTCACGCAAGGCTGTTGGTGGAGAAGGGAATAGGGTTCATCGACGCCGGCGTGTCCGGTGGAATCTGGGGTCTCACCGAGGGCTACGGTCTCATGGTCGGTGGCAGTGACGCCGACGTCGCGAAGGTGATGCCGATCTTCGACACGCTGCGTCCGCCGGGACCTCAAGAAGACGGATTCGTTCATGCCGGCCCGGTGGGTGCCGGTCACTTCGCCAAGATGGTTCACAACGGTGTCGAGTACGCCATGATGACCGCCTACGGCGAGGGTTACGAGATGTTGGCCGCCGAGGATCTCATCACGAGCCCGCAGGCGGTCTACCAGGCGTGGACCAACGGCACCGTTGTCCGGTCGTGGCTGCAGCAGCTGCTTGCCAAGGCGCTCAAGGAAGATCCTCAGCTCGCGGAGATCCGTGGCTACACCGACGATTCGGGTGAAGGCCGTTGGACCGTCGAGGAGGCCATTCGCCTGCGCGTCCCCGTGCCGGCGATAGCAGCGGCGTTGTTCGCCAGATTCCTTTCGCGACAAGAAGACTCGCCGACGATGAAGGCGGTCGCGGCGCTTCGCAGCCAGTTCGGCGGTCATGCGGTTCAGAGGATCAGTGAGTCTGGTTGATCCAGGGCTGGATGATGGCGTGACTCGGGGAGAGTAGGTGTACGTACGGCACCTTGGCCTGACCGATTTCCGTTCCTGGTCACGACTCGAGTTGGACCTGGAGCCGGGCCGTACCGTGTTCGTGGGCCCCAACGGTTCCGGTAAGACGAATATCGTTGAGGCTCTATGGTATTCGTCCACTCTCGGTTCGCATCGGGTCGGCACGGATGCACCGCTGATACGTGCCTGCGCGGAGCGTGCGATCGTGTCGACGATCGTGGTCAACGAAGGACGAGAGTTGGCGGTCGACCTGGAGATCACCGCGGGCCGCGCCAACAAGGCGCGGTTGAATCGATCACCCGTGCGCAGCGCGCGGGAAATCCTCGGCGCGCTGCGCGCGGTGTTGTTCGCCCCGGAGGATCTTGCGTTGGTCAGGGGCGAGCCGGGTGAGCGTCGCCGTTATCTCGACGAGCTCGCCACCACGCGACGCCCAATCGTCGCCGGCCTGCGTGCGGACTATGACAAGGTGCTCAGGCAGCGAGCTGCCTTGTTGAAAATCGCGGCAGGAGCGCGCGTTCGTGGTGACTCAGGGGCGCTAGAGACGTTGGACGTCTGGGATGGGCACTTGGCGCTGCACGGTGCCAAACTCATCGCCGCCCGGGTCGATCTGACAAATCTGCTCGCCCCAGAAATCGAGAAGGCCTATCAGTTGTTGGCGCCGGCATCCCGACCGGCGTCGGTTCGGTATCGCAGTGCGGTGGAGGCCGTCGAACTGGAAGCGGCTAACGGCGCGGCCAGCACCGAGGTGTTCGAAGTCGGACTGCTCGAAGAGCTTGCGCGAAAGCGGTCGGCCGAACTTGAACGCGGGATGTGTCTCGTCGGCCCCCATCGCGACGATCTCGAATTGAGGCTTGGTGACCAGCCAGCGAAGGGCTTTGCGAGCCATGGTGAGTCGTGGTCGATGGCCCTGTCCTTGAGACTGGCTGCCTATGAACTACTTCGGTCCGAGGGGACCGATCCCGTGCTGCTACTCGACGACGTCTTCGCAGAGCTCGACAACTCCAGGCGGCGAGCACTCGTCGAGGTGGCAGAATCCGCCGAGCAGGTTCTGGTGACGGCCGCGGTAGCGGAAGACATCCCCCAGGATTGGGATGCGCGCCGAATGGTGATCGGTATGCGTGACGATGATTCTGGTCGACTGTCTGAGGTGACCGCGTGACGGATTCGGATGACGAAGAGGTGGAACCACCGGCGCACCTTGCTCATCTAAAGGGCATGGATCTCGTCAGGCGAACCCTGGAAGAGGCGCGGGGCGCGGCACGAAGTCAGGGCAAGGACGTAGGGCGCGGCCGGACCTCGTCGGAGAAGAAGGTTCCGGCCCGCGGGGCGCGCAGACGGTGGTCCGGGCCAGGACCCGACTCCCGTGATCCGCAGCCTCTGGGCAAGGCGACGTCCGAGCTCGCCAAGAGCCGCGGGTGGTCACCTCGCGTGGCAGAGGGGTCGGTGTTCGGCCAGTGGGCGACGGTGGTCGGCGATCAGATCGCCGAACACGCCAACCCGGCTGCGTTGCGCGACGGGGTCTTGACCGTGGAAGCCGAGTCGACGGCGTGGGCGACGCAGTTGCGACTCGTTCAGGCGCAGCTCCTGGCCAAGATCGCAGCTGCAGTCGGTGAGGGCGTCGTCACCAGCCTGAAGATCGTCGGCCCGGCTGGACCCACGTGGCGCAAGGGTAGGTACAACGTTCCGGGCAGAGGTCCCCGGGACACCTACGGATAACGGTTTTCGGGCGGGATCTGAGAGCGCCGACAACGGCCCGATGTGGCTGATGGGTCGCCGGGACGCATCTGTGAGCGAGAAATTCCGTGCACGGGTCATTTAGGTGTGTAGAAACGCCGCCTCAGAGTCAGTCCTGACAGTGCGTAACGGTAGACTGATCGAACACTCGCAGGGCGCTCGATCGCCCTCGCTGGCTTACCCAGCCTCAAGACCAAGGAGACGCGTTCAACGTGCCTGCCCAGAAGAAGAATGCTCCCAAGGAGTACGGCGCCGAATCGATCACCATTCTCGAGGGTCTCGAGGCAGTCCGCAAACGTCCGGGCATGTACATCGGATCCACCGGTGAACGGGGCCTGCACCACCTCGTCTGGGAGGTGGTGGACAACGCGATCGACGAAGCCATGGCTGGTTACGCCAGTCGGGTCGACGTCAAGATTCTCGGCGACGGCAGCGTTCAGGTCACCGATGACGGCCGCGGTATTCCCGTCGCCATGCACGCCACCGGCGTTCCGACCATCGACGTCGTCATGACACAGCTACACGCTGGCGGCAAGTTCGGTGGCGAGGACAGTGGATACACCGTGAGCGGTGGTCTGCACGGCGTGGGTGTGTCCGTCGTCAACGCGCTGTCCACCCGGCTCGAGGCCACGGTTCTTCGTGACGGCCACGAATGGTTCCAGTACTACGACCGATCCGTCCCCGGCACCTTGAGGAAAGGCGGCACGTCGAGGAAGACGGGCACCACGATTCGGTTTTGGGCCGACCCCGACATCTTCGAGACCACCGTGTACGACTTCGAGACCGTGGCGCGGCGTCTTCAGGAGATGGCCTTCCTCAACAAGGGGTTGACCATCGACCTCGTCGACGAGCGCGTGACCGCTGACGACGTCGTCGACGACGTTGTCAGCGGTACCGCCGAGGCACCGAAGACTGCTGATGAAAAGGAGGCGGAGTCCAAGGCACCGCACAAGGTCAAGCACCGGACCTTCCACTATCCGGGTGGATTGGTCGACTACGTCAAGCACATCAACCGCACGAAGACCCCGATTCAGCAGAGCATCATCGACTTCGACGGCAAGGGTCCCGGCCATGAGGTCGAGATCGCAATGCAATGGAACGCAGGTTATTCGGAGTCCGTACACACCTTCGCGAACACCATCAACACCCATGAGGGTGGTACCCACGAAGAGGGTTTCCGCAGCGCCCTGACGACGGTGGTGAACAAGTACGCCAAGGACAAGAAGTTCCTCAAGGAGAAGGACACCAACCTCACTGGCGACGACATCCGGGAGGGGTTGGCCGCAGTCATCTCGGTCAAGGTCGCCGAGCCACAGTTCGAGGGTCAGACGAAGACGAAACTCGGCAACACCGAGGTCAAGTCGTTCGTGCAGAAGATCTGCAATGAGCAACTGAGCCACTGGTTCGAGGCGAATCCGGCCGAGGCGAAGACGGTAATCAACAAGGCGGTGTCTTCCGCACAGGCCCGGATGGCG
This sequence comes from Mycobacteriales bacterium, assembly GCA_038244615.1. Lineage (GTDB taxonomy): Bacteria > Actinomycetota > Actinomycetes > Mycobacteriales > Mycobacteriaceae > Mycobacterium. The sequence goes on from JBBRTH010000023.1 coordinate 47,420, forward strand.
GCGCGCAAGGCGCGAGAACTGGTGCGCCGCAAGAGTGCCACCGACATCGGCGGGTTGCCAGGCAAGCTGGCCGACTGCCGATCCACCGACCCCCGGTTATCGGAAGTCTATGTGGTGGAGGGTGATTCGGCCGGTGGCTCGGCGAAGAGCGGCCGCGACTCGATGTACCAGGCCATCCTCCCGCTGCGTGGCAAGATCATCAACGTCGAGAAGGCGCGTATCGACCGGGTGCTGAAGAACACCGAAGTCCAGGCGATCATCACCGCACTTGGCACGGGTATTCACGACGAGTTCGACCTCGCGAAGCTGCGCTACCACAAGATCGTGCTGATGGCTGACGCCGACGTCGACGGCCAGCACATCTCGACGCTGCTCTTGACACTGCTTTTCCGATTCATGAAGCCGCTCATCGAGAATGGGCATGTCTTCCTCGCGCAACCGCCGCTGTACAAGCTGAAGTGGCAGCGCAGTGAGCCCGAGTTCGCCTACTCCGACCGCGAGCGGGACGGGCTGCTCGAGACGGGTCGCGCCGCCGGCCGAAGGATCAATACCGAGGACGGTATTCAGCGTTACAAGGGTCTCGGCGAGATGGACGCCAAGGAGCTGTGGGAGACCACCATGGACCCCAGCGCCCGGGTTCTTCGTCGGATCACCCTCGACGATGCCGCCGCGGCCGACGAATTGTTCTCCATCCTGATGGGCGAGGACGTCGAAGCCCGTCGCAGCTTCATCACTCGCAACGCGAGAGACGTCCGCTTCTTGGATGTCTGACGCCGTTTGACCCTTCGAACCAATCCCTAGCTGCTCATAGACGAGCGAGGAGCACATGACAGACACCACCCTGCCTCCCGGAGACGACGGTCCCACCACGGACCACATAGAACCGGTCGACATCCAGCAGGAGATGCAGCGCAGCTACATCGACTACGCGATGAGCGTCATCGTGGGGCGTGCGCTTCCCGAGGTCCGTGACGGCCTCAAGCCCGTGCACCGCCGCGTGCTCTACGCCATGTATGACTCTGGCTTCCGGCCGGACCGCGGTCACGCGAAATCCGCACGCTCCGTTGCCGAGACGATGGGCAACTACCACCCACACGGCGACTCGTCGATCTACGACACCCTGGTCCGGATGGCCCAGCCGTGGTCGTTGCGCTATCCCCTCGTCGACGGCCAGGGCAACTTCGGTTCGCCGGGCAATGATCCCCCGGCGGCGATGCGGTATTGCGTGACCGGTGATGCTTTGGTGAGCTTGCCCGAAGGGCAGTCGATCCGGATCGGTGATGTCGTACCTGGCGCGAAGCCCAACAGCGACAACGCCATTGAGCTGAAAGTGCTTGACCGACACGGAAACCCGGTCGTCGCAAACCGGCTCTTCCACTCCGGCGAACACCGGACCTATACGGTCACGACTGCGGGCGGCGAGACGGTCACGGGTACGGCGAACCATCCGCTACTGTGCCTCGTCGACGTCGCAGGCGTCCCGACACTGCTATGGCAGCTGATTGAAGAGCTGCGCCGGGGCGACGTCGTGGCTGTGCGCGCCGAGTGTGTGGATTCCCGTCGTCGTTCAGCCAAGAACCCGACGACAAGCCCCACAGTCGACGTCCCCGGACTGGCAAGCTTCCTCCAGCGTCACGGCGATGATCCCGACGCCCGGACCATCGCGAGCGAGCTGACCGACGGCCGGTTCTACTACGCCCGCGTAGCCAGTGTGATGGACGCCGGCACCCAACCGGTCTACAGCTTGCGGGTGGACACAGACGATCACAGCTTCATCACGAACGGATTCGTCAGCCACAACACCGAGGCGCGTCTCACGCCGTTGGCGATGGAGATGCTCCGTGAAATCGACGAGGAGACAGTCGATTTCATCCCCAACTACGACGGACGGGTGCAGGAGCCCACCGTCCTGCCCAGCCGCTTCCCCAACTTGTTGGCCAACGGCTCGGGCGGCATTGCCGTTGGCATGGCCACCAACATGCCGCCGCACAACCTGCGCGAGCTGTCGGAAGCGGTGTTCTGGTGCCTGGACAACTTCGAGGCCGACGAAGAGGCCACCCTGGCCGCGGTCACGGAGCGGGTCAAGGGTCCCGACTTCCCGACCTACGGGCTGATCGTCGGATCCCAGGGCATCCACGACACGTACACCACCGGCCGCGGTTCGATCCGCATGCGTGGCGTCGTCGAGGTCGAGGAGGACTCCAAGGGGCGGACCCTTCTGGTCATCACCGAACTCCCCTATCAGGTCAACCACGACAACTTCATCACCTCGATCGCCGATCAGGTCCGCGATGGCAAGCTCGCAGGCATTTCCAACATCGAGGACCAGGGCAGCGACCGGGTTGGCATGCGCATCGTCGTCGAGGTCAAGCGCGATGCCGTGGCTAAGGTGGTGCTGAACAACCTCTACAAGCACACCCAGCTGCAGACCAGCTTCGGCGCGAACATGCTGTCGATCGTCGACGGCGTGCCTCGCACGTTGCGGATCGATCAGCTGATCCGCCTGTACGTCGTCCACCAGCTGGACGTCATCGTCCGCCGGACCATCCACCGCTTGCGCAAGGCCAACGAACGAGCCCACATCTTGCGCGGTCTGGTCAAGGCGCTCGACGCCTTGGACGAGGTCATCGCGCTGATCCGGGCGTCGGCGAACGTCGACGTCGCCCGCGCCGGCCTGATCGAGTTGCTCGACGTCGACGACATCCAGGCCCAAGCCATCCTCGACATGCAGTTGCGGCGCCTTGCCGCTCTGGAGCGTCAGCGCATCGTCGACGACCTGGCCAGGATCGAGGCGGAGATCGCCGACCTGGAGGACATCCTGGCGAAGCAGGAACGTCAGCGCGCGATCGTCCACGACGAGCTCGCGGAGCTCGTCGCCAAGTACGGCGACGACCGGCGGACCCGCATCATCCCGGCCGACGGCGACGTCGCCGACGAGGACCTCATCGCCCGCGAAGAGGTGGTCGTCACGATCACCGAGACCGGTTACGCGAAGCGCACCAAGTCCGATCTCTACCGAAGCCAGAAGCGCGGCGGCAAGGGCGTGCAGGGCGCCGGGCTGAAGCAGGACGACATCGTTCGGCACTTCTTCGTCGGTTCCACCCACGACTGGATTCTGTTCTTCACCACCCAGGGGCGCGTGTACCGGGCCAAGGCCTACGAGCTGCCGGAGGCTTCGAGGACGGCCCGCGGACAGCACGTCGCGAACCTATTGGCCTTCCAGCCCGAGGAACGCATCGCCCAAGTCATCCAGATCAAGAGCTACGAGGATGCGCCGTACCTGGTGCTGGCCACCCGTAACGGCCTGGTGAAGAAGTCCAAGTTGACCGACTTCGACTCCAACCGCTCGGGCGGCATCGTCGCGGTCAACCTTCGTGACGGAGACGAGCTGGTCGGCGCCGTGCTGTGCTCGGCCGACGAGGACCTGCTCCTCGTGTCGGCGAAGGGCCAGTCGATTCGCTTCTCGGCGACCGACGAGGCGCTGCGTCCGATGGGCCGCGCCACATCCGGCGTGCAGGGTATGCGGTTCAACGAAGAGGACCGACTGCTGTCGCTCAACGTGGTGCGGGAAGGCACGTACCTGCTGGTGGCGACCTCCGGCGGCTACTCCAAGCGCACGGCCATCGAGGAGTACACCCCCCAGGGCCGTGGCGGCAAGGGCATCCTGACGATCCAGTATGACCGCCGACGTGGCACTCTGGTCGGAGCGTTGATCGTCGACGAGGACACTGAGCTGTACGCCATCACCTCGGGTGGGGGCGTCATCCGGACCGTGGCACGTCAAGTGCGCAAGGCCGGGCGACAAACCAAAGGCGTGCGCTTGATGAACCTCGGTGATGGCGACACACTGATTGCCGTCGCCCGCAACGCCGACGAGGACGCCGACGACGACGCAGAGACTGACCCGAGCTAAGGAGCCGTAGGTGGGTTCACCGAACGAACCTGGACCACCGCGCACCGGCGATGGGACGGGCAGCGCCAATGGCGCGAACGGCGCCCACGACAGCGGCCCCGTGAGCGGAGGCCCGCCGTCCGGCGACGTGCCTCCGTGGCAGCGCGGGACGGCGGCGCGGCCGAGGCCCCAGGACGGGCCACGCGCGGGCGCTGCGGCCGGGCACTCCCCCGGTAACTCTCCGGGTGCGGATGCCCGGCTCAACCGCTTCATCGCGGGTGGACCGGCGGCGGGACCGGCGTCGGCTCCGGCGCGCGATGCCGCCCCGGTCCGCGAACACGCTCCCGCGCGCGAGCCCGCGCCGGCCAGGGAGCCGGATGCGGCACCGCCCAATCGGTCCGAGCGCACCGATGGCGGCCGTTTGGAGACCTTCGCCAGCGAGCTGCCCGATCTGTCGGGGCCCGCACCGCGCGGACCCCGCAAGCCCGGGGGCGAGCGCACTGCCGGGGAACCGTCGGCCCGCCCGGCAGCACCCGCCACCCGCGCCCAGGCCGCGAGTCGTTCGCAGGGGCCGGTGCGCGCGAGCATGCAGATCCGGCGCTTCGATCCCTGGAGCGTGCTGAAGGTGTCGCTGGTGCTCAGCGTCGCGCTGTTCTTCGTCTGGATGATCGCCGTTGCCTTCCTCTATCTGGTGTTGGGCGGCATGGGCGTGTGGAGCAAGTTGAACAGCAACGTCGGAGATCTGCTCACCAGCGCCAGTGGCAGCGGCGGCGAACTCGTCTCGAGCGGCACCATCTTCGGCGGCGCCGCGCTCGTCGGCTTGGTCAACATCGTGCTGCTCACGGCGATGGCGACATGCGGTGCCTTCATCTACAACCTGACCACCGACCTCGTCGGCGGCATCGAGGTCACCCTCGCCGACCGTGACTGACCGCCGCGGTTTGGGACGACGGCGGTCGTTACGGTAACCTCGTCCCTCGGCCGTATGTGATTACGGGCCTGTAGCTCAGGTGGTTAGAGCGCTTCGCTGATAACGAAGAGGTCGGAGGTTCGAGTCCTCCCAGGCCCACGGTTTGCCCTACCGAGAAGGATGCACTGTGAGGGTTTTCCTAGTGCTCGCGTTTCTCATCGCGGGTGCGCTCATCGTCAGATCGCATAACCGCGTCGAGGTTTGGCACGTGGCCGCTGATCAGCCGAGCTGATCACCGAGGGGCCTTAGCTCAGTTGGTAGAGCGCTGCCTTTGCAAGGCAGATGTCAGGGGTTCGAATCCCCTAGGCTCCACAAGCAAAAGTGCGGCAGAATTCCGCCGAAGACGACGACCGTCCGCCGAACCAGCCCCATCGAACTCAGGGCTTGGGCGCGACGTCCACGCTCGGCGGCAGCGGCGAGGGCTCGGGTTGTGTCGACCGCCTGATGATCGAGAACGACACGGCGCCGACGGCCAGCACGGCCACACCGGCGCCTATCAGTACCAGCGGCTTCGGACGGCGCCTCGTCTTGCGTGCCTGCTGCAGCGCCTGCGGGATGTCGGCGACGACGTCCTGTGCGGCGGCGAGTTCGTTGGCAATGGCCTCCCGCGCGGCGGCCAGGTCCTTGGTCAGCTGGCTCTTGATCCGGCCGCGCCGGTAGCGGTTGGCCACCCATGCGACCGATGACCGCGTGGAGTTGAACCCGACGCCGAGAGCTCCCCTGGTGACGTCGACGGGTCCCACCGTCGAGTACTTCAGACCGCGGGCGATGCGTTCCGCCGGGGTCAAACGGGCGGTGCTCGTCGTGGAGCTCATGGCTCAGCCTTTCTGCGCGGGGACTTCCGGCGACCACCCTATTCGGTGGGGTCGGAGCAGCCTCGTGAAACACGAAATGGCACACTGGCTTCCCGTGACGAGTCCCAAACAGACAGCGACCGCGACCCTGCACACCAACCGTGGTGACATCAAGATCGCGCTCTTCGGAAACCACGCCCCCAAGACCGTTGCGAACTTCGTCGGCCTGGCTCAGGGCACCAAGGACTACAGCACCGAGAACGCGTCGGGCGGCACCGATGGTCCGTTCTACGACGGTGCGGTGTTCCACCGCGTCATCCCCGGATTCATGCTCCAAGGTGGCGACCCGACCGGCACCGGTCGCGGCGGCCCCGGATACCAGTTCGGCGACGAGTTCCACCCCGAGCTCGTCTTCGACAAGCCCTACCTGCTGGCCATGGCCAATGCCGGGCCCGGCACCAACGGCTCACAGTTCTTCATCACCGTCGGCAAGACGCCGCACCTGAACCGCAAGCACACCATCTTCGGCGAGGTCGTGGATCCGGAGTCGCAGAAGGTCGTCGACGCCATCGGCGCCACGGCGACTGATCGCAGCGACCGGCCGGCCGAGCCGGTCGTCATCGATTCGATTACCATTTCGTAGCCCCTTGACGGCGGTGCGCTCGTTTCCGGTGACCGTGGGTGGTGAGCCGAGTACGTGCTCTGTGTGCGATCCGGTTGCAGTGAAAGCCTTTCATGCACAAGTGAGTACGCGCGGCCCGTCCTCGGTGATGGCGATGGTGTGCGCGGAGTGACGAGACGATCGCTGTCCCGAGACACCACGGTTCCTGCGCAAGGGTCATGCCTTGCCTCAGCACCAGTCTGCGACCACGCCGCCCGCGATTCGGGATGTGAGGGTCTTCGTGCATGGTGCGACCTATTTCTGACCGCCGAACTCGGCGTTGACCCGGTATCGGACTTCGTCGGCGACCTCGCCGATGGCCGCAGAGATGCCCACGTCGACTCGATCAGCGCAGTGTCAGCTTCGACGGCACTCTGCCCCACGATGATCGTCACCGCGGAGTCGGCTGCCCCACCATCGATCGACACCGCGAAGCCCATGCTCAAGACGTCGCCATCCCGCAGCAAGCAGTGACGCGGCATTCCATCAACACGGCATCGTTGACCGATAGGCAGATGGCATTGCGGAATGGGCCGCGGCCGAATGACGGCGCGTAATTCCAGTAGCACGACGTCGCGCCGCCGGGCGTTGATCAGATCACGGGCGTGGTGCTCGAGATCCAGCAGGTCGGCGCCTGGCTGTGCGCCGTTGGATAGTGCATCTGAACCATCGGCGAACGCCTGCGAACTCTCGAGCGACGCCCGACGTCTGCAACGTGATGAACCGCAGCGGCTAGCTTCGCGCGTAACCGGCTTCGGTCAGCGCATCCAGAACGTCGAGCGGATCGGTGCCGAGATCCCACCGGGTGAACACCAGCAGACGGTCGTCGAGGGTCGTGTCGATCTCCAGCAGACGAACCTTGCGCCCGATCCGCCGGAACTCAGTGATTCGAATCTTCGCGACGTCCTGACGGCCGAGCACATGCGTGCCGAACCAGCCCCGAACGACCAATCCGTCGCCCGTGATTGCCAGTTTTGGCCGCGCCCGCCAGGAGATGCTTGCAAACGCTAGTAAACCCACCGAGGCAATGGCGGCCAGGGCACGCCCGGGGACGTCTGTGACTACGGTCACAGCCGCGATAGCCATCGCCAGACCGAAGACGCCGCATGCCACGATTCCCCCGGTCGGAGGGCCCCACTCAGTTTGCTGCATCGGGTCTGAGCACCCTCTACGCGTGTCTGATCGAGTTATCCACAGGTGCTATCCCCAATGGGGATGAATCACAACCGTGTGATTGGGTGTCGAAGAGGTTGCCAAAAACCGAACGCGTCTGAACGAAGTTGCATTCATTCTGGTGCGGAGAACGCTCATCGCCACCGCATTGTGAGCAACAGTCCGGTGATCATTAAGGCAAATGCGATCGCATAGTTCCACTGCGCCAGATTCGCCATCCAGGTGAGGAAGCTGGGAGCGTCAACGGGATTGGTCGCGGCGAGCTGAAAGACCAGCAACCACAGCAAGCCGAGCAGCATCAGGCCGACGAACAACACCACGAACCACATACTCGACGGGCCGGCCTTGACCTTGACCGGGATCCGGCTCACCGAGCTGATCGTGAAGTCGTTCTTCTTGCGAACCTTGGACTTGGGCATGGGTACCTTCGGACAGTCGGCGCCATACCGACGAAGCGGTGCGACGATGGAGCGGATGCAACCCAGAGCCTAACGCAGCATGTGGCGGGGAGGAGAAAACCCATGGCTCGTGCAGGCCGGTCCCCCTGGCGACTCGGGGTGCCCATCGCCTGCCTGTGCGCCGGGCTGCTGCTGGCCACCACCCACACGGTGTCCGGCGGCAGCGAGATCCGTCGTAGCGATGCCCCCCGACTGCTCGACCTGGTGCGCGAGGCGCAGGCCTCGGTCGACCGGCTGTCCACGCAGCGCGAGACGCTCGTGGGCCAGGTCGACAACCATCACGGCGGCACCCCGTCGGCCGCGGCCGCCCTGGCGGCGATCACCCATCGTGCCGACGCGTTGGCAGTCGACGCCGGGCTCGAGGCCATGCGCGGGCCCGGTCTCGTCGTCACCCTCAACGACGCTCAGCGCGATGCCGAGGGCCGCTTTCCCGGAGACGCGTCCGCGGACGATCTGGTGGTCCACCAGCAGGACATCCAGGCGGTCCTGAACGCGATGTGGAGCGCGGGGGCAGAGGCCATCCAGATGCAGGATCAGCGGATCATCGCCACCTCCGCGCCCCTGTGCGTCGGCAACACACTGCTGCTCAACGGCCGCACGTACAGCCCGCCCTACGTGATCACCGCGATCGGCGACGTCCCCGCGATGCAGTCGGCGTTGGCGGCCTCCCCCATGGTCGAGTTGTACAAGCGCTACGTGTTGCGCTTCGGGCTGGGCTACACGGAGGAACGCAAGGTCGAGGTCGACGTCGTCGCCCATCCCCCCGCGGTGCGGATGCGGTACGCAAAGCCCGCGGGTCCACTGGGGTACTGACCGCTCGACGACGGTGACTGGGGCGCGCGCATCCGCGCTCACACCGCGGATCAGCGCGCGCCGAAAATCACGCGGGAGGGGTCGGCTAACCTGGCCGGATGCGCGTCCTCGTGGTCGACAACTACGACAGCTTCGTCTTCAATCTCGTCCAGTACCTCGGACAGCTGGGCGTGCACGCCGACGTGTGGCGCAACGACGACACCGGGCTGAGCGCCGACGCCGACGTCGCGAAGGCCGCCGAGGAGTTCGACGGCATCCTGCTGAGCCCGGGACCGGGTACTCCCGAGCGCGCCGGGGCGTCCATTTCCCTCGTCCGCGCCTGCGCCGCGGCGTCTACTCCGCTCCTCGGCGTCTGCCTCGGGCACCAGGCCATCGGGGTGGCGTTCGGCGGCACGGTCGACCGCGCGCCGGAGCTTCTGCACGGCAAGACCAGCAGCGTGAACCACGCGAATATCGGTGTGCTGAAAGGACTTCCAGATCCCTTCACGGCGACGCGCTACCACTCGCTGACGATCCTGCCCGAGACGATGCCCGCCGAGCTTCAGGTCACCGCCCAGACCGACGGCGGCGTGGTCATGGGCGTGCAGCACGTTGGACTGCCGATCCACGGCGTGCAGTTCCACCCGGAGTCGATCCTGACCGAAGGCGGCCACCGGATGCTCGCCAACTGGCTCGAGATCTGCGGCCAGCCCCTCGACGAGGATCTGGTCGGCCGGCTCGAACGCGAGGTGTCCGATACGGTGCGCGCGGCTACTGCGCGAAGCTCAGCGTGATCGTGTCGGTGGGCTTCATCGAGGTGCCCGCCGGCGGATCCTGAGTGACGACCCCGTTGGTGGGCACGCCGCTGTTCTGGGCAGGGGGAAGCTTCACGAAGTTGTTGCCGTTGAGCTGCCAACCCAGCGATTGGAGCAGCGGCAGGGCGCTGTCCCAGAACTGAGACTTCAGGTCCGGCATCGTGAACTGATTGCCCCGCGACACCTGCACCTGAATCGGCATGTCCACCGGGACGACGTCGCCCGCCGGTGGCACCGTTCCCTGCACCTGTCCCTGCGTCGACCTGAGGCCGTCCACCTGGATCGGGATGGGAGCGCCGGTGAACCCGCTCGCCGCGATGATCGCGGTCGCCTCGTCGAGGGTGCGCCCCTTGACGTCGGGCACCTGTTTGGTGTCCGGACCGCTACCCACGATGATCGTGATCACGTTCGTGACGGCCGACGTCGAGCTGGCCAGCGGGTTGGTCGCAAGCACGCGGTCCTTCTGCTCCGGTGTCGACGCCGATACCGACTGCTGGAATCTCTCAAACCCGGCGTTCTTGAGCTTGTCCACGCACTCGGCATAGGTGAGGTTCGTCGCGCAGTCCGGGACTTCGGCCTGCTGCGGACCGGTCGACACGTTGATGGTGATCTGGTCGTCCCGGGCTGCTGACGTGCTGGCGGCGGGGTCTGTGCCGATGACCTGGCCAACCTGGACTTCGGGATCCGGCTGCTGGTTGCGGACCGTCTTGAAGCCGAGGTTCTGCAAGACGACGACGGCCTCGTCGTACCCCTGGCCGCGCAGGTTGGGTATCTGCACGTCACGCGGATTGCTGTTGACGAAGTTCAGCAGAATGGTGACGACCACGGTCAGCACGGCCAGTACTGCGACGACGGCGAACCAGCGACCGATTGCCGGATTGCGCTCCTTCGGGGGCACGTAGGTCGCCTGATGCGCCGACATCCGGTTGGTCGGCTGGCCCCGGCCGTTGTACGGAGTCGCCGACAGCAGCGACGTCCGCTCGGCGTCGGTGAACACCTTGGGTGCCTCCGGCGCCTCGCCGCTGTGCACCCGGATCAGGTCAGTCCGCATGTCGGCGGCCGTCTGATAGCGGTTGTCGGGGTTCTTCGCCAGCGCCTTGAGCACCACGGCATCGAGCTCGGGTGAGAGTGCCGGATTGCGCTCCGACGGCGGCACCGGGTCCTCGCGCACGTGTTGGTACGCCACGGCGACGGGGGAGTCCCCGACGAACGGCGGCTCTCCGGTGAGCACCTCGTAGAGCACGCAGCCTAGCGAGTACACATCGGACCGGGCGTCGACGGTCTCGCCGCGGGCCTGTTCGGGGGAGAGGTATTGCGCGGTGCCGATGACCGCGGAGGTCTGCGTGACGGGATTGGCGGCATCGGCGAGCGCCTTGGCGATGCCGAAGTCCATCACCTTCACCGCGCCACCCTTGCTGATCATGATGTTGGCGGGCTTGACGTCGCGGTGGATGGTGCCGTGCTGGTGGCTGAAGTTCAGCGCCTGGCACGCATCGGCGATGATCTCGATCGCGCGGCGCGGTTCGATGGGGCCGTCGTTGTGCACGATGTCGCGCAGCGTGACGCCGTCGACGTACTCCATCACGATGTACGGCAACGGGCCGGTGGCGGTCTCGGCCTCCCCGGTGTCGTACACCGCGACGATCGCCGGGTGGTTCAGCGCGGCGGCGTTCTGCGCCTCCCGACGGAAGCGAAGATAGAAGCTCGGGTCGCGGGCGAGGTCCGCGCGCAGCACCTTGACCGCGACGTCGCGATGCAGCCGCACGTCGCGTGCCATGTGAACCTCCGACATGCCGCCGAAGCCGAGGATCTCCCCGAGTTCGTAGCGGTCGGACAGGTGCTGGGGCGTGGTCATCGGTAGGTCTGCTCTGCGGCTAGAAGTGGGAGTGTCCCGGCGCCCCCCACGGGCGCGGGCACGGCGCCGGGCGTTGCGGGTGTTGCGGGCACCACCGTGGTGCTGGTCTCGGTGGACGGAGTCGGCTTCTGGTCCTTGCGGTCCTGCACGTTGAGGACCATCAGGATCGCGATGATGATGGCGAGCGCGCCGAGCACGCCGGCCGCCCAGAGCAGCGCGCGTTGACCGGGGGAGAAGGTGCGCTTCGGGGGCGCGGTGCGGTGGCTTCCGGTCGGTGGCCGAGCGCGGACGCTGGCGGTCGACGGACGGCCGTAGTCGGGAACGGCGCGGGTCTGGGCGGTCGAGGGGATCGCGGCCGGGGTGGCCCGGCCGATGGTCGGCGCGTGGTTGGGCCGTGGAGGCCTGCGGCCCGCGCGCACCGCGGCCACCGCGTCGGCGAACGCGCCGCCCGTGCGGTAGCGCTGGCCCGGTTCCTTGAGCAGGCTGATCTCGATGAGCTCGCGTACGTTCGGCGGGATGTCGGCGGGCAGGGGAGCAGGTTGCTCCTTGATGTGCTTCATCGCGACCGTCAGTGCGCCTTCGCCGGTGAACGGTCGGCGGCCCGCCACCGATTCGTAGCCGACGACTCCCAGGGAGTAGACGTCGCTGGCGGCGGTGGCGTCCCGGCCGAGGGCCTGCTCGGGGGCGATGTACTGCGCTGTGCCCATGACCATGCCGGTCTGGGTCACCGGCGCCGCATCGACGGCCTTGGCGATGCCGAAGTCGGTGAGCTTCACCTGGCCGGTCGGGGTGATCATGATGTTGCCTGGCTTGACGTCGCGGTGCACCAGCCCGGCGGTGTGCGCGACCTGCAGTGCTCGTCCGGTCTGCTCGAGCATGTCCAACGCGTGGCGCAGCGACAGCCGCCCGGTGCGCTTGAGCACGGAGTTTAGCGGCTCACCGGTCACCATCTCCATCACCAGGTAGGCGGTGCGGCCCGCGTCGTCGAGGTCGGTCTCGCCGTAGTCATACACGCTGGCGATACCGGGATGGTTCAGCATGGCCACGATGCGGGCCTCGGCGCGGAACCGCTCCACGAACTCGGGGTCAGAGGAGAACTCGGCCTTGAGCACCTTGATGGCGACGATGCGGCCCAGCCGCGTGTCCTGACCCTCCCAGACCTGGCCCATTCCGCCCGTGGCGATGAGTCGCTGAAGACGGTAGCGGTCGGACAGCGTCACTCCGACGCGCGCGCTCAAGATCCCTCCCGCAGAGCAGCGGCAAGGGCGGCCCGGCCGATCGGTGCCGCAAGGGCACCACCGGTTGCGGACAATCGGTCACCACCATTCTCTACCAACACCGCAATGGCGACCTTGGGTGCCTTGGCGGGCGCGAACGCGATGTACCAGGCGTGAGGCGGGGTGTTCCGCGGGTCCGAACCGTGTTCGGCCGTTCCCGTCTTGGAGGCGATCTGTACGCCGGCGATTGTTCCCGTCTGCTGGGTCACCTGTTCGGCGTCAATCATCAAGTCCGTAAGTGTAGTGGCGACCTGCGGTGACACTGCACGGCGAAGCTCGCGGGGGCTGGTCGAGCTGATGTTGGCAAGGTCGGGGCCCTTCAGGTCCTCCACCAGATACGGCTGCATCGTGACGCCCCCGTTCGCGACGGTCGCGGCGATCATCGCGTTCTGCAACGGGGTGAGGGCGACGTCCTTCTGGCCGATGCTCGACATTCCGAGCGCCGCATCGTCGTCGATCGGGCCGACGGTCGACCCCGCCACCTGCAGCGGGATCGGCGGGGGAGCGCTGTCGAGACCGAAGGCTTCAGCGGTACTGCGTAGGGCGTCCGCTCCGGTCCGGATCCCGAGGTCGACGAACGCGGTGTTGCACGACTTCGCGAACGCCGTGCGCAACGTCGTGGTCGGGCCGTTCCCACATGTCGATCCGCCGTAGTTCTCGAGCGTTGCGGTGCTGTCCGGCAGGGGAATTCGTGCCGCAGCGGTCACCTGGCTGTCCGGAGTGGCGCCGTTGGCGAGCGCCGCCGCAGTGGTGATCACCTTGAACGTCGAGCCAGGGGGATAGGTCTCGGAGATCGCCCGGTTCACCAGTGGGCTCTCCAGGTCGTCGCGCAATTGCTGCCAGGCTTCGGACTGCACGTTGCCGTCGTGCGAGGCGAGAAGGTTGGGGTCATACGACGGAGACGACACCATCCCGAGGATCTTCCCGGTGGACGGCTCGAGTGCCACCACGGAGCCCTTGCACGGACCGCCGTTGCAGCCCTTCTGCATGGCGTCCCAGGCGGCCTGCTGCACCTGCGGGTTGATGGTGGTGGCGACGTTCCCGCCGCGCGGATCCCGGCCCGTGAAGAAGTCGGCCAACCGACGGCCGAACAACCGCTCGTCGGAACCGTTGAGGACGGTGTCCTCCGCGCGCTCGAGCCCCGTGCTGGAGTAGAGCAGGGAGTAGAAGCCGGTGACAGGTGCGTACGCCTGCGGGTTCGGGTACACGCGCAGGTATCGGAAGTGCCCATCGGTCGACGTGGAGTAGGCGAGTAGTTGGCCGCCCGCCGAGATCTGGCCGCGCTGACGGGAGTATTCGTCGAGCAGCACACGTTGATTGCGTGGATCGGAGCGCAAGCCGTCGGCCCGAAAGACCTGGGTCAGTGTGGCATTGGCGAGGAGCAGCACGATCAGCCCCATGATCGCGATGGAGATGCGTCGCAGTGAGGTATTCATAGGCGCCCGATCACCTCCGTGTGCGCCGAGGCGATGGGGGTGGCGTTCGGAGCCTTCGTGTCCAGCGGGCGGCGGGCCACATGCGAGATGCGGATCAGGATGGCCAGCAGCACGTAGTTGGCGATCAGCGACGAACCGCCGTACGACAACCACGGTGTCGTGAGGCCCGTCAGGGGAATCAGCTTGGTGACCCCGCCGACCACGATGAACAGCTGGATGGCCAGCGTGGAGGCCAGCCCGGCCGCCAGCAGCTTGCCGAAGCTGTCGCGCACCGCGACCGCGGTCCGTAGGCCGCGAATGATGAGGATCGTGTAGAGCATGAGGACGCCGGCGAACCCGACGAGACCGAGCTCCTCACCGATTGCGGCGATGATGAAGTCCGTCGAGGCTGCGGGCACCGTGCCGGGCTGGCCGTTGCCGAGGCCGGTGCCGAAGATGCCGCCGGTGGCGAAGCTGAACAGCGACTGCACCATCTGATAGCCCGCGCCGTCGGGGTCGGCGAAGGGATCGAGCCAGTTCTGCACGCGGGTCTGGACGTGTGCGAATGCGTGATACGCGATGACGCTGCCTACCGCGAACAAGGTGAGGCCCAACAGAACCCAGCTCAAACGGTCGGTGGCGATGTAGACGAGCACCAGGAATGACGCATACAGCAGCAGCGAGGTGCCGAGATCCTTCTCGAACACCATCACGCCGATGGACGCGATCCAGGCGGCCAGCAGTGGCGCCAGGTCGCGCGGGCGGGGGAGGTTCATGCCGAGGAAGTGCTTGCCGGCGCTCGTGAACAGACTGCGCTTGGCCACCAGGACGGCGGCGAAGAAGATCAGCAGCAGGATCTTGGAGATCTCGGCGGGCTGAATGGAGAAGCCGTGGAAGCGAATCCAGATCTTCGCGCCGTTCTCCTCGGAGATCGAGCTGGGAAGGATGGCGGGAATCAGCAGGAAGACGAGGCCGACGAGCCCGCAGAGATAGCCGTAGCGGGCCAACATGCGGTGGTCGGTGAGGAAGACGACGACGAGGCAGAACGCCAGCACGCCGACGAGCGTCCACAGCATCTGCTGGTTGGCACTCGGACCCCGTGCGCCCCCGGTACCGAGAGGGCCCTCGGCCAGGTCCAGACGGTGAATCATGACCAGCCCCAAGCCATTTAGCAAGGCGACCACCGGGAGCAACAGCGGATCGGCGTAGGGCGCAAAGCGGCGGACGGCCAGATGGGCGGCGCCGAACAATGCCAGGAACCCAAGCGTGTACTGCGCGAGGTCCCAGCTGAGGCCCTGTTCCTGGTTGGCCTCGACGATGAGCAGCGCCACGGTGGTGATGAACGCAGCGAAGCCCAGCAGCAAGAGCTCGGCGTTGCGCCTGTTCGGCAAGGGTGGGACCACGGTCACGGGTGCCTGTGGCTGCGTGCTCATGACGCCGTCCGGCAGTCGGTGCCCGGCTTCTGTGGCGGAGGCGGAAGCGCGGTGCCAGTAGGCGAGGGCGACGGAGATTGCGAGGGCGACGGAGATTGCGACGGGGGCGGCGCCGTCACCGTGGTCGGCACCTCCGTTGCGGCCGATGTGGTCGACGGCGCCCGGGGAGCGCTCGACGGAGACGGTGCAGGGGTGGACGTCGGCGTCGTTCTGGACGCCGCCGGCAGGCAGATCGGCAGCACCGACGACTGGCCCAGCTCCCTGAGCTGTCGGATGGCTTCGTCGAGTGTGCCGCCGGGGAGACCGGCCGTCACCTGTGCGCGTTCGGACTCGCGCAGATCAGCGACCTTCAGCGCTTGGCAGCCGGATCGATCGTCGGTGACGCCGATGTTGGTGATCGAGTTGCGTGCGTCGAGGCAGGCGACCTGAAAGGGTTGCTGCAGAGGCATTCCCAGGAAGCCGCCCTGCACGCCGCGCATGATGTGGACGGAACCGTCGCGTTCCGCGACGTAGTAGTTGTTCTGAATCACCATGCGGCCGACCGCGAGTCCTGCCAGCACCAGCACCAGGAGGAGCAATGCGACGATGACCATCCGGCGGCGTGAGCGCGGTTTGCGCAGCGGCGGTTCCGGCTCGACGGCCGGGCGTTTGGCAGCCTCGGCACGCTTCGGGTTGAACGCAGATGCCCGGCCGGCAGCGGTGTTGGGCGGTGCGCTGTGGTCGTCGATTCCCGACACCGCGCCCGCAAGGATCGGCTGTGTCTGGCCGTACTCGTAGGCGACGACGTCGGCGACCACCACGGTCACGTTGTCGGGGCCGCCGCCGCGCAGCGCCATTTCGATCAACCGGTCGGCACTCTCGGTGACGTTGGAGATCTGAAGCGCATCCAGGATGGTGTCGCGGCTGACCGGATCGGACAGCCCATCGGAGCACAGCAGGTAGCGGTCGCCGGCGTGCGCTTCGCGGACGGTGAGCGTGGGCTCTACCTCGTGGCCGGTCAACGCCCGCATGATCAGGGACCGTTGCGGGTGGCTGTGCGCCTCGTCGGCGGTGATGCGACCCTCGTCGACCAGCGTCTGGACGAACGTGTCGTCCTTGGTGATCTGGGTGAGCTCGCCGTCGCGGAGGAGGTAACCGCGTGAGTCACCGACGTGAACCAGCCCAAGTCTGTTCCCCGCGAACAGGATTGCGGTGAGGGTGGTGCCCATGCCCTCGAGTTCGGGATCGGCTTCGACGTGTGCGGCGATGGCCGAATTGCCCTCGTGGACCGCGAAGTCGAGTTGGCTGAGGAGATCCCCGCCTGGTTCGTCGTCGTCGAGATGAGCGAGGGCCGCAATCACCAGCTGGGAGGCAACCTCGCCCGCGGCGTGGCCGCCCATGCCGTCGGCGAGCGCCAGCAACCGCGCACCGGCGTACACCGAGTCTTCGTTGTTGGCGCGAACGAGACCGCGGTCGCTGCGTGCGGCGTATCGGAGGACAAGAGTCATGGGCGCAGCTCGATCACCGTCTTGCCGATTCGCACCGGCGTCCCCATCGGAACCCTTACCGCCGTCGTCACCTTCGCCCTGTCAAGGTATGTACCGTTCGTCGATCCTAGGTCCTCGACGTACCATTCGGACCCCCGCGGGGAGAGCCTCGCGTGCCGTGTCGACGAATAGTCGTCGGTCAGCACCAGCGTCGAGTCGTCGGCCCGCCCGATGAGCACGGGTTGGCTGCCCAGTTGAATCCGAGTGCCCGTCAGTGCGCCCTCGATCACCACCAGCTGGCGCGGAGAGTTGCGGCGCTCCCCGCGACTCGGTAGCAGAGTGCCGCGGATCGCGAGCCCGCGCTTGACCATGACGGCGCCCGTCGGAGCGTAGATGTCGGTGCGCAGGATGCGCAGAACGGACCAGATGAAGAGCCACAGCAGCAGCAGGAATCCGACACGAGTCAGCTGCAGCACTATCCCCTGCATCTGACGTCCTCTCCGTCACCGTTGCGATGTCGCCGTGTCGGCGCCACCGCACCGCCTCCCGGGCCGCGTCGCGACCGACCACCGGCTGGTTCGGCCGCCGTCGGCACCGTCACGATACTTGGGCCGGTGACGGACGTGAGGTCAAAGCATCGGCTTGACCTCCAGCCGTCACCAGGCTGAGTCCTCAGTGAACGCGGACGATGATCTCGGAGTGACCCAGGCGGATGGTGTCGCCGTCGGCCAGCTGCCATTCCTGAACCGGCGCGTTGTTGACCGTCGTCCCGTTGGTGGAGTTCAGATCCGATAACAGGGCGACCTGCCCGTCCCAGCGGATCTCCAGGTGACGGCGCGAGACGCCGGTGTCCGGGAGGCGGAACTGGGCGTCCTGGCCGCGGCCGATGACGTTGGCGCCCTCGCGCAGCTGGTAGGTACGGCCGCTGCCGTCGTCCAGCTGCAGGGTGACGTTGGCACCGGCTGCGCCGTATCCGCCTGTGGCGCCGTATCCGGAGGCGGGCGCCGCAGCAGGCGGTTGACCGTAGTCGTAGCCGGCGGGCTGGCCGTAGCCCGCGTCGGCGGGCTGACCGTAACCGTGGTCGGCGTAGCCCTGCGGGGCCGCCGGATCGCCGTAGCGGCCGTAGTCGGGCTGGCCGTAGTCGGGCCGGCCGTAAGCCTGGCCGCCGTAGCCACCCTGATCGGGGTAGCCACCCTGATCCGGGTACCCGCCTTGATCGGGGTACGCCGGTCGCGGCGGCTCGGGCCGAGACTCCGGGCGGTACTCCTCACCGCGCGGCGGTGCCGCCGGACGGCCGTAGTCGTAGCCGCCGGGTTCGCCGTAGCCAGCCGGTGCGCCCGCCGGCGGGCCGTATCCGGGCGGTGGCTGGCGGTAGCCGTGGTCGGGGTAGCCGGCGGCCGCGGGTGGGCCGTATCCGGCGGGGGGCCGCTGGTCGTACGTGGGCGGCGGGTAGCCCTGGTCGGGATAACCGCCACGTTCGGGGTAGCCACCGTGCTCCGGGTAGCCGCCCGCGGGCTGCGGAGGTTGACCCGGGGCCGGGGCGGGCGGATAGCCACCCTCGGGCGCCGGCGGCGGATACGGGGCACGGGGCTCCTCGCCCTGGCGGCCGTAGTCGTAGTAGTCGTCGCCTGGCTGCGCTGGTCCCTGGCCGCCGCCGCGGTAGCTCGGATTGTCGGTCATCGGTGCAACTCCTGGTTCTGCGGGGCGAGCACGGTCGGGGGGTGCAGGGGCGCTTCCGCCGCTGGTCGAGTCTGGGTTGACCGTTCCACGGGTGCGAAACTGGCCGGTGTGCAATTGCTGCGACGCTTCGAATCCAACGACCACATCACCATACGTTTGCCACCCTTGGTCACGGACGTATCCCTCCAGGTATCGGGCAAAAGTCGTCGGTGTGAGGTCGGGGTCCGCGCGGACCTTGTGAAAGTCGGATGCACTGAGGGTAATGACGTAGTCGTTGGGGGCCAAAATACGGCCGCCGCCAACGTCGCGTGCACCGGCGTCCGCTTCGCGCTGGAGGATCCCCTCGACTTCCTGCGGAACGATGGAGCCACCGAACACTCGGGCGAATGTGTCACCGACGGTCGACTCGAGCTTGCGCTCGAAGCGGTTGACGAGTCCCATATCACCGCCTGCCTCGCTGTTCGTCGTAGTGGGTCGCGCTCGACACAGCCCTGGAGCCTGCGTGTCGCGGGCCCCGATGCCTGTATGCATGGTATCGGCCACGTACGTCCAAACGTCACCAACAGTTCTCTGAGAATCCGATCACGGCAGGTCAGGGCGGTCGACTTCGTCGCGCAGGGGCCCAACTGCGCCGTTGGGGAGTGCGGCCGAGTGCGTGATAGTCTCTCCCGGTTGTTCGGGCGAGTGGCGGAATGGCAGACGCGCTGGCTTCAGGTGCCAGTGTCCTTCGGGACGTGGGGGTTCAAGTCCCCCTTCGCCCACAATGAGCGGTTCAACGTAAGAACGGCACCTAGGTCACGAACTCGAAAGAGGTCGTGACCTTTGTGTTTTTGCGAGGTCGGCCGTAGGTACGACTTCGAGCGCCCTCGGGGACTTTGCCGCGCAAATCCCCGTAAACGTGCAACCGCACTAATCCACACATGGCGGGTCGGGTCCAGGCTTAAGGAGTTGTGGTCGTGCCGACGAAGCTCATCACCCCGGTCACGCGCCGCAGGATCTTCGACATGATCACTCTGTCGCAGATGCTGTGGGAGGGGCGGTTGGAAGAGCCCGACTTCTTGGCGCGCATCTACGACTTGGACTCAATGCCAAGCACTGATTCGAGGTACAAGTCCGCAGTTGGCGATATCCGGCAGCATCGCGTGAACAACCCTGAAGACTGGCCAGACGACTGGGTGTTTACCGACAGCCGCTTCGGACTGCAGCACGGTGATGACGAACTCGTTCTGCAATTCCTTGCTGAAATGCTGCACCCGCTGGTGAGACCCGATGAGGAGGAGGTCGGCAGACTTCTCAAATCCTTCAACGAAGCCCTTGCCAGAGACGGCTACGAGCTGTACCCAGCCGACTGGATCAGTGGCCATGCCGTGTACGGATGGCGACGCCGGGACTCGTTTCACGGCGCAAGTCCGGAACTTCGGCTCCGCGAACGCGAGCTCCTGACCGACCCGGTGGTACTGGAAGAGCATCTTGTACGCATTCGTGACAGCCTGGCTTCCGATCCGCCTGCGGCGATCTCTTCTTCGAAGAACCTGGTCGAGAGCTTGTTCAGGATCATTCTCGACAGCTCAGGAGTGGCATACGGGCAGCGGGAGGACATCCCTCAGCTCTATCGACATGTCGCCGATCTACTCGAGCTGAAAGCAGATTCGGTTCCCGACAGTGCGAAAGGAAGCGAATCCGCGCAACAGATCTTGCGCACGCTCGTCACCACGATCCAGTCGCTGGCCGAGCTGCGCAACGAGCTAGGCATCGGCCACGGACAATCGACTCGGAGCGTTGCGCTTGCAAGGCACGCGCGATTGGCGCTGAATGCAACTGTCACAGTCGCAGAGTTTGTTCTGGATACATGGCACGCCCGGGTGGTCGCTCGGCGTCTCAAACCCTTGGATTGAGCGTCTTAGCGGGGGCTTTACAGCTGGTGCTGATGCGGTGCCCAATCTCCGCATGATCTGCCGGAGCGTTGTTTGGAAGACTGGTCGTGGCCTCAGAGGCACCACCGTTCGCCGGTGTGAAGTCCAGAATTCGACTGTCGGGAGCGTCGCTAGATGGGCGGTTTTCCTGTTGTCCGCTATGAGGGCGAGTAGCGTACTACCTGCATACGGCGCCGGTGGAGGTTGGACTAGTGGTAGTGACGATGGGGGCGAACGTTGCTGGCGGCACTGCCTTTGTGGCGCTCGTAGAGAACTCTCAGGCCCTCGATACGCCGCCCTACACATTGGCGCCTTCGGAAGTACACGGTGCTATCGCAAGTCTGTCGAAGTTCGAGGAAGACGTGTCCCGCCAACTGAACCTCTGGAAGGTGCAGAAGCTGGTAGTGCTTGAGCCCGAAACCACCTACAAAGCCCCATACAGCGGGTTCGTCGACCGGATCGGTATCGAGTCCGTGTTGCTCATGGGCGCGCATAAACTGGGCTTACCGGCATTCCGCATCTCGCGCCAGAAGGTGAGGTCTCTGCTCGGCCTTGGCCGTCAGCTCAAGTTCGAGGTCTTGGCGGCCGAGAGACTGACACCTGTGGGTCCGCATTGGAAGAACAAGCGCGACTGCGCCGCGCTTGCCGCACTCGCGGGAGAAATTGAGTGAGTAAACGTCTTCTGCTCAGCGGCGAGAACCCTCATAAGCCCACGTACGCCTTCCTCCAGACGATGCGCGAAGGCAACACGGCCATGACCTACAAGATGGCTCATGAGATCTTCGACCGTGACGTCGTGCAGAAGACAATCAGCATCCTTGGACTCGGCGACGCCATGGCGGCCAGCGAACCGCAGATACTCGATTCGGTGCGCCATCCCCACATAGTGGAGGTCCGAGAGGCGCAGTGGACTCCTGCGCCTTCCGGCGGCATCGATATGAAGCTGATTACTTTCGTGATGCCGTTTTACCCAGGAGGGAGCCTGAGCGAAGCGCTCGCTGCCGACGAGATGTTCCCCTATACCAACGCTCTAGCGATCGCTGATGGCCTGTTCCAGGCATTGCACTACCTTCATTCCGACCGACGAATTCTTCACCGCGATATCAAACCGGCCAACATTTTTCTCGACGAGAATCTCGCGCATTCGTATCTGGGCGATCTCGGCAGCGCAGCGAAGATGGACTCGGATGAGTCTGCTGCGCCGCCGGGCGGAACTCGACTGTATCGAGCGCCTGAGCTGGCGCACGGTCGTTACACCCCTGCGGCGGATCTATACAGTGCCGGCATGACCCTCCTCGAACTATTTGGGGGACTGCTCCCGTACGACGAGTTCGACCCATTAGACATCGAAAAGCGTGTGCAGCAGGGCCGGCGAGCCATCGCCGACCGCTGGTTCAAATCACTGCCACCCACAGTCCCGACTCCAGTCGTGAAACTACTTGCGCGACTGACTCATTCGAACCCAGATCGTCGTCCGCGGACGGCCGCCGAAGTTCTTGCCGATCTGTCAAGAATCGCAGCCATCGATTGGACTTCGCACCAGGATGAGTGGATCGGGATCTGGTTTCCTAGGGGTCTGCCTCGGTGGATAAGTGTCCGCCAGCGTGTTGTTAAAGCCGGCCCTTCAAAGGGCCTGTACCACATGACAACTCACTACCGTGCAGCCGAAGACCAGCCATGGAAGATGGAACCCGGAAGCGCGGTCCGCATCTCACCGACAGATGGCCGAAGGGTGCGTCAATACTTCGATGACGCAGCCAAGTTGGCGGCGAAACGCTGGCCCGTTCGCTGAACCGCACCAGCAAGTACGGGGTCGAGTCGCATAAGGTGCCGGCGCCCTTGCGTGTAGTAATCCGGCCCCGCCTTGAACCGCACTTTGCCGCCATCGTCTGACAGCACGAGCCCCCCGGATTCGGCAAGGCGCCACAAGGCTGCCGTTACGCCGCTTGTGCGCATCCCGACTTCGGGGTCCGGTTGGAGGCGAAGCTGTGGGAGACCTGCAGCGCTCCACCGATCGGATAAGTCCCGATCTGCCTGCAATGAACGGTGCAACTCGCGAAGAGCCGCGTGTAATGGCCAGTGTTCTCGAACGTCGAGAGAAGCCTGCTCGTCGTGTGACAGAATGATGCCAATCAGCATGGACATATCTATCAAAAACATATTTCTATGTTATTCGATGCCACCGACAAAGCTGGGGAAGGCAGCATGTCTGACGATCGAGTTGATCGAGCCGAACGGCTTGTCGCGAGTCGCGACAAGCAGGTTGGCCTTCGGTTACCCCTGGCGATCGACCAACGCCTTGATGCGCTTATGTCCCGGGCGATAGACGCTGGCGAAAGAACTACGCGCCGTGAGCTACTCGCCGCCATCATCTTGGCGGCTGAACCTACCGGCGATGAGCTCGGCGCGTTTCTGAAGAACTATCGACGCGCAAGTGTCGGCGATGCGCTGTTGGACGTAGAGCCAACCAATGTCGCCTACATGGTCCATAAACCTGGGCCACGCGTCGTTCGGTGATCTTGGATCTCCGTATGTGTGATGCCGCCAAGCCCCATAGAGCGATCGTCCGGTGAGGCGTGTAACTGCGCCAAAGAGCTCTGGGTCGGTTTCTTCACGCCGACAACCGGCTCGCCCATGCGGGGTGGTGGCTATGCCGGAGAACCGCAGAACAACCAGCTAACAAAGCGGCCAATCGCAGATGTCCACGCCTCGTCCTCCTTACGTGTTCTCAATTTTTCTGTGAAATCTTGAAATTCCTTGGGATTATTGGTGTGGAGGCAGTCGATGACTGCGATCTGGTCATCGGCGGGTATGTCGTTCCGGCTTGTCGGCGGCGGGAGGCGGAACCACAAGCGTCTTCCCTGCGTATACGGCCACCGCGCGTCGACGCGATACCTCACCCCGATGTCGATGTGGTAACTCAATTTTGGGACGTACAGACCGCCCACCCGATGTCCGTAGTCATTGCGGCATCCGCCCAATATCGTGGGGTAGGGGCAGGCCGTCGCAATCTCAACTTGGCCCGTTTGGTGAAGGCTGCGTATCGCGCGATGCAGGCTGACGCGGTCGGGTCTCGGTGCCGTGACCTCTGTTAGGTCGAGCAAGTCCACCGTGTACCACCGCCAGCGGGCACGAATAAGCGGCGTGTCGTCGGGGTCTATGAGTTCACTGACGTCTGCGGCGTCGTAGGTGTCGTTATCACGGCGGTCGACTAGCGCATCGAGAACTTTCCGCTGGAGTGATCCAAGGCCGCGAGACACGACCGCAGCATAGCTCAAAATCGATTTAAGTGTTGCCAAAAAATGTCGGAGCACTCCGTTATAACTAGAGCTGCCCCGCACCGTTGCAGCAGTGCGAGGCAGCCAGTTGTCCCCATCGTCTCGCGAACTTAGGAACCAAATGAGAATAGAACCCGACGTCAACGGTGAACACCCAGAGCCAGCAGGCACCTCACCGAAGCCCACCGTCATACTCGTGTTGGCCGCCGCCTGCTGCGTTGCGACTGGCCATTTCACGGACTGGGAAACCGCTGTGTCAGTGTTCACTGCTGTGGTCAGCCTGTTTACACCCAGGCGCGGCGGCTAGGCGGACGCCTTCGCTCACCGTGTGGCCATCGCCCAGGGCCCCTACCGCCCGTTCTCCCGCGCCCACTCGCCGTCGTCGAGGAACTGGACGCCGCGGTCCGTGTGCACGACGGCCTAAAACAGTGGCGGTGAATCTGCTGCGATGGCGGGTTTTTCGGCGACACGGCGTGTCCCAAAAGGAAGATCGGCTACTGCCGCACCGGCTTGGGACGGCGACGCTCAGTCGAGCAGGTTGATGAGGTAGCGGCCATCCTTCTCTGCGGCGTCGATCTTGCGGAGGAGTGCGTCTTCGAGGCCGATGGTTCCCTCGAAGACGATTGCGAGGTCTTGGCCGGTCATGTAGATGACGTTGCGTTTTCCGCTGACGTTTGGCGAAGTACTGCAGCACATCTTCGTCAAAGCCCGCCATGGAAATGAACAGACCGCGGGTGCTTTCGAGCTTTCCATCGACCTTCATTTTGAATCCGGCGAGGTCTTCTTTGTCAGGCGGCTGGTTACGCCACCGCGCTTCGACAAGATAGGTGAAGCCACGGAAGTGGAAGGAGCCATCCACCTGCTCACGGAGCTGCCGGGTCGATCCGGTGTACTCCAGCTCGTTGGCCCGGAAGAGATCTGCAAGGAGCTTTTCCAGTCGATAGCCGCGGGCCTGGCGTTCGCCGTTCGTCTTCGGCTTGCTGCTGGCCAAGGTCGAAAATTCCGTACGAAGCTTATCGAGCGCCTGTTGCTGTTCGGTGAAGTGCTGTTGACGCTTAGCGGCCCGCGTGGCCCGGTCGTTGCGAGCAGCCTGTTCGGTGTCGACGATGACGCCTTCATTGGCCGCGGCGCGGCGTAATGCGTCGAGGGCCCGGCGGCCGGCGGCGGTATCTTCGACTCCGTTGGCGGGTCGCTGCATGCCACACAGTTCGGTGACGATCTGGCGCTGGACCGCCCATCCGTTGGGTCCCAGCGCATGCAGCTCGTCGAGGATGCTGCGGGCGATCTTGACCTTGGTGTTCTCAAGTTGGTCGTAGCGGTTGTAAAGCGGCGCCGGGACTCCCGCGCCGAGCATGAGGGACTTCAGGTCACCGCGGTAGTGCAAAGCGGTGCGGCACGCCGTGAGGACCTCCGTGCGGATCGCAGTCGATAGCGGCCGAGGCTTGGTCACTGCGCCAGCTCCAGACAGCGATACACGCTGGACCGGGAGATGCCCAGGGTGCGGCGATCTGAGCTCGGGGTGTTCCGGCTTGGTCCAGGGCGCGAGTCGCGGCGATGGTGTCCTCGCTCAGGCCGGGCCGGCCGGGGTGGCGGCCGGCGGCGCGGGCGGTAGCCACCCCGGCCGCGGTTCGCTCGGCGGCCACAGCACGCTCAAACTCCGCAACGGCACCGAAGACGTGGAAGATCAGCCGCCCACCCGGGGTGGTGGTGTCTACCGACTCGGTGAGTGAACGCAGCTCGACACCGCGGTTCTGTAGATCACGGGCGATGGTGAGCAGGTGGGTCAAAGAGCGGCCGAGGCGGTCGAGCCGCCACACCATAAGGACGTCGCCACACCGGGCGTATTCCAGTAGGTTGGTCAACTCGGGCCGATCGTCACGTATCCCTGACATTCGATCTGTCCAAATATGTTCTGCCCCAGCATTTTTGAGTGCATTGACTTGCATCTCTGGCGATCGATGCAGGGTGGAAACCCGGGCGTACCCCAGCAGCGCCATCGGATGGTCACCTTTCCGAGTGTGTTTTTAACCGTGTCCACGGTAGAGGCTTGCTGGGACATATTTGTGGGACACACCGACGCTGTATTTACGCAGGTCGCCGCGCACCTCCAACGGCTGCTGCTTTTCTGGTCGTTTTAGACACAGCCTGCGCGCCCGCTGCCGCTGAGCAGACGGCCTGGACAAATAGCCATGGAGACCCAGAGCTTCGATGAGGAAATCCTTGATCGCGTTCCGACGACGCGGACGACGGCCAGGTGGACGGCCACCTGCATCGAAACTGTCATACGGGATGCGATCGAGAGGGCTTCCCCTGACGTTGCAGGATCGAATTTTCTGAGCAAGTCGCAAAACAGCGCGGCAATCCCACGGCATCACGCTCACGTGCGTTATCAATTAGCTGTGAGCCCACATCCCCGCGACCGCGATCTCGAGAGCGACCTGGCCGAACAACTCCAGTTCCTCACCAGCTCGGCTTCCTCCTTCGACCAAGGCCAACTGTCTGAGTCGAAGCGAGTTGCCTTAGTCATCCGGGTATTGGTGCACGACACCGGTAACAGTCACAGTCTGCTAGCCCAACTCAATATCAAGGACGGCCTCGCATGGGCGGACAGCGCCCCTGTGATTGATCGTGATCCGAACACAGTCGCCCGCAGCCCGGGTCTAACGACCATGGGCATGGGGGCGAACGGAATGATCTTTAGGGCAAGGTATTCCGAGCAAATCGAGCAGTCGACCACAACTCGGTACGTGCCATTCGTCGACTGGTGGGAGCGTCCGGTCATAGTCGATGCCAATGGTGCTGAATTCAGCAGGAGGGACCTTGTTCTCGCGCTGGCGAACAAGGACGGCGGAGCCCACATCGACCGTTTGAACGAAGCGATCCACGCCTTCGTCCACTCCAACAGCGCAGGCTTTGTCAGCACCAGCGTGCCGGTTATTCCAGGTATGCCGACGGAATCAATTCCGATTCCGACTCCTATCTATGCCTCCGTACGGACCATTGCCGAAGAGTTGCTCTTGACCTTGCGGCGGAGCGGGCGTCAGGTACCACAGTCGACGGTGAACCCAGAAATGGGAAGCATCGACATGTTCGTGGCCGGCGACTACGTGGGCAAGCCGTTGGTACTCGACAAGTTCCGAGACGACGTCTCCCATGCGTCCTTCAAATTCGACACATTGCCCGGTGTCACCTTTGAGATCGCGCGACTCCAGTCGGCTCAATCCGATCCCGCTTTCGATGGCGGGTTTCCGGCCGGTTGGCTGGACATCGTCGGTGTCCGGGATACCTCTGGCGCCGTAGTCCATCAGTCCGGAAGTGCGGGACCCACCGAGGCAACCACTGCTCCACCTGGTGTTCCGGGTAACGTCCCAAGATCGACGGCACACGCACCTGTGACGTTCGGATTTGAAAATTTTTCGTAAGCCACGTTTGCAGCGATTCGCTCGAGTGAAAAAGAGGTTGTCAACTCTCCTTGGGGACAATCAAACCGCGAAGCGGGTTGGATCGATTTGTTTATCACTCTAAACGGCGCGACATGGCCTATTTCCGGGTTTGCGGGTCCGAGTGACTAAAGCCCCAGCAGGCCGTTTCTCTCGCGTCAAAGCCAATCTCCCCGTAGCCGAAGGGGAGCTAGACGTGTGCGGGCTGCGGCGGCGCTCATGAGCGTTCACCGCCCTATCGAATGCTGGCATGGCTGAGCTAGTTGGTGCAGTCGCTGGCATTGTTGCCGCGATTGTCGCCGCGGTCGCCTTGGCCGTCGCGATCCACGCAAATCAAATCGCGCAGCGGAGCAACGGCCTCGCTCAAACCGCCAACGGCACCGCCGCGGATGCCCTTCGGCAGGCCCAGGAAGCAAACGGCATTGCGGAAGAGGCGAACCAACTCGCTGGCGACTCGAATGCGATCGCCGAGCGGGCGTTGCGGGTCAGCCAGGACGATGTCCCGTACAAGTGGGTTTTCCAGATCGACGACAACGGTTCTGCCCGCATCGTCAATGACTGCGGACATCGCGCTGCTCAGGTCACCGCGATGATTGACCGTGTTGGCAATGTCGTAGTGGACGGGGCCGGGAGGATGTCCCGAGTTTCGTGGAACTTCGGTGGCGGCCCGGTGAGCATCAAGCTGCGCTCACTTCATCATTGTGCACGACGGGTACGACGTTCTCGGCGATCTGGCGTTCGAGTGCGGCACGCAGGGTGGGCAGGTGC